>DATJJP010000001.1:0-93348 GCA_035492075.1 Cyclobacteriaceae bacterium
TGGATCGACTCAATTTGCCTGAACTCCACGCGATCATTCAAGACCGGGACACCCTTTTTATAAATGACTTCGGTTTTTATGGCGGCCCGGACTCAAGACATGACCATACGGAAGTCGACCTTGAAGGAAAAATTTACCGGGTCAACAAAACAAAAAAAGGCAGTATTGAAAGCCTGATTGTAGGCTCTGATTTTTATGTGGAAATTGACGCCATTCTTGCGCAGCAACTTGGTCAGATGTTTGAAAAAGGGAAACATGTAAAAATTTTTGGCAAGGAACGCGTCAAAAAGGCCGGAGAAATCTATAGCAAGCCTTATCGAATAGTTCGGCCTCTCAAAATTGTGATCGATGGAAAAACTTTTCTGTCCTATTAAGTAAATTATGAAAATTCTTTTAGTTGAAGACGAGCCCAAGCTCAACGAATTCGTCAAAAAAGGATTAACACAAAATGGATACGCCGTTGATAGCGTTGACAACGGCAGCGAGGCATTACAAATGGCAGCTTCAGAGCAGTATGATCTTATCATTCTCGACTTGATGTTGCCAGGGCAAAACGGATTTGAAGTCCTTGACAATCTTAAAAATTTCAACATTAAGGTGCCCGTGATGATCATGAGCGCCATCAACAGTACGGACCGTGTCATCGAGGGGCTAGACAAGGGAGCCATCGATTACATCAAGAAGCCGTTCGACTTTGGCGAATTTTTAGCTCGCATCCGCGCTGTGACAAGAAAAGGAAACGCCCGAAGTGCCACGAGGTACAAAATCAATCACCTTGAAATGGATTTGCTTTCGCGAAAGGTAATTTGCAATCAACAAGAGGTACCACTCACCAAGCGCGAATTCTCATTGCTTGAATTATTACTCTCCAACTGCAACCGTGTTGTCACCAAAACCGAAATGGCCGAAAAAGTGTGGGAGGTAAATTTCGATATGGGCAGCAATGTCATTGAAGTGCACCTCTCGCAACTTCGCCGAAAACTGGGTGACCCTGATATGATCCAAACAAAAATCGGTGTGGGGTATTATATTGAAGGAGAAATAATAAAAAACTGATTGGCTAAACTTCTTACGGGCATTCCAGGCAAAACCGCTCTGATTTTTTTCGGTGTGTTCTTATTGATCGTGTTGCCCGCCAGCTATGCCATCTTCGCAAAAGTAAAACAGATTTTAGTACAGGCCGATACGAAAGAGCTCACCTTGGAAGGAGAAAAACTGTTCAACCAAGTGAAGCTCGATCCTCAAGTCGTGCCGATCCCCCCGTTGGGCTATTCTATATTTCTTCGTCTTAGCAACCCACTAAGAACCGATTCGCTTTTTGCTTCCCCCTATTTCCCCACCTACATCGATCAACTCCATGGTGAAGCCGTCATTGAAATAGATACGTTAAAGATTGTGACCCTGGTTCGGCCACTCGAATACGGAAATGCCCAAATGAATTTTTCCATCGCTCGGAGCAATCAACGTTTGAGCACCCAAATAAAAGAACTCAAAGGGTATCTTTTTTTCGCCAATGTCTTTTCTATTTTAATTGCGGGCTTGTTGGTTTATTTCGTGTCAGGCTATACATTAAACCCGATCAAACAAATCATCAATGTAGCTGAAAATATAAACGCTTCTCAAAGCATCGGACGGGTTCCCGTTCCACGGTCACAAGACGAAACCAAACAGCTTGCACTAACGATCAACAACATGCTGGCTCGAATTGAAAACTCAATCCAAAACCAAACAAATTTCTTCGCATCGGCGGCACACGAACTGCGAACACCACTTACAGTAATGAAGACAGAGCTCACCCTTGTACAAGAAGACAAGCGTTGGCACGAAATGTTGAAAGAAGTAGAACGACTTGAGCGCATTGTCAATGATTTTCTCATGATCAGTCAACTCAAGTCGAAGTCGCTGACGTTACGCAAAAGTGAAGTTGATCTAAATGAACTCCTGGTATCCGCGTTGAAAAAAGTAAAGTACCTCAGCCAGGAAAGAAAATCATCGGTTCAAATCAACCTTCAAGATCATAAAGGGCAGCATATGATTTCCGCCGATGAAGACAAACTAGAAACGGTGCTGGTGAATTTGATTGAAAATGCAATCAGATACGCTCCGCTGGGTTCTGTCATTCAAATTTCGATCAAAGGTGAAAGGGCGACTCAAATCGAAATAAAAAATCCTGTCGATCACCCCATCTCAAATCCCGAAAAGTTCAAACAGGAATTTGTGAAGGCAGAGGCACTTAGCGCCGGACTCGGCATGGGCGTTTGGATTGCCAACGAGATTACCTTGCTCCATCACGGAAAGCTGCACTTAAGAAGCGACGATCGCTCTTTCTCCGCGATCCTCCAATTCTTATCTTAGGCAGAGTATTGTCTGTCGGTCGCTTGGATCTAAATTCGTGTCTTTGAAAATAAAACTCATTTTAAGAAAGGCCTGGAAGGTTTTTCTTGTCTTGTTTGCAGCACAGCTCGTTTACATCATCCTATTACGGTGGGTAGACCCGCCGATCACGGTCACCCAATTCTCCAGTTGGATGGAAAAGGAAGGGTTGACCCGAGATTACATCGACATTGATGATATGTCGCCCAACATTCGCCTGGCCGTCATCGCGTCTGAAGATCAGCTTTTCCCCGATCACAATGGGTTTGACATCGCGAGCATCAAAGAGGCATTCGTCAACAAAGGCAAAAAATTCAAGCGCGTCCGCGGTGCCTCCACCATTAGTCAGCAGGTAGCAAAAAATGTTTTCCTCTGGCAAGGGCGAAGTTGGATCCGAAAAGGATTGGAGGCATACACGACTTTCATGATCGAACTGGTGTGGGGCAAGCGTCGAATTCTGGAAATGTATCTCAACGTGAGTGAAATGGGAAAGGGTGTTTTTGGTATTGAGGCCGCCTCTCGGTACTATTTTAAAAAGTCAGCGAAACAGCTCACGCGAACGGAAGCCGCTTTGATTACCGCGGGGCTTCCCAATCCCAAAAAGTATCGCATCAACCCTCCATCGGCTTATGTGACTCAGCGCGGTGAGCAAATTGTGGCACAGATGGGCAATCTTGAACCCGACGTCGACATTCAAGAATTGCTGAAATAATTTTGCTAAATGTAGCTGAGCCACCATTGCTTGTGGCTGCTCTTGTACGTCGCAAATTTTTTGCACAAAGGGAAAAGCAACACAACCACCGTGATCCACACGATGTAAACTCCAATCAAGCCGAAACCAACTCCGTTGGGTCGGAAGAAAAAAGGATTATTGGGCGAGATGATATCTTTGGCTCCAAAGCCTTGCGCAAAGAACACGAAGACCAAAATCAAGTGGATGAGATAAAAGTGCAGCACATAATAGAACATCGGTACACGACCGTAAATGTTCATGATAGAGGTAAATCGGCTTTGAATTTTCTCAAACAAAACCAACAAAAGCAGCGCAGGACCAATAGCCATGCATAAAAACGACAGCGATGGCGGATATTTATTCACGTTCAAAAAGGAAAGAAACGTGTAGGTCATGCCTCTTGGTTGTGAAGTCCACGGCAAAGGGTCACCATAAATATTAATGAACCGGACCACCACAAATGCGATGGTGATCCCCAATCCAAGTCTCATCAATATTTTTCTTCGGTAAACCGCATCGACGTCGCTCACAAAAAGTTTTCCGAGACAGTAGCCCAACAGCATGACACCTGTCCACGGAAGGAACGAATACACGATGAGGAAAAAATGGTTCGGCGCATAAGCATGGACTGAAAAATTTGCTGAGTATAGAAATTGCATCAGAAGATTTTGTTTCACGTCGGTGAAATTTGGAAAATCTAAAATATTGTGACCTACCACAATAATTAATCCTAATCCGAAAATGGTTTTATAAGGAAGTTGCACGCACAGAGCCATCACGATCATGCTCGCTCCGATGGCCCAGATCACTTGCAGGATAATCAGATGGTATAGTGGATTGAACGTCCAGCTGAAGGTGACAATGATGACTTCTACCAACACCAGCCACAGCCCTCGTTTCAGCAGGAAGGTGCTGAGTTCATTTTTTGTCAGCCGCTGTCCCATTAGATAGATCGACGTACCTGCCAGCAAAACAAAAACGGGTGCGCAAAAATGAGTGATCCAGCGCGTAAAGAAAAGAGCCGGATAGGTTGTCTCCATGTTGGTGGGATCCATCGCAGCATCAGCCGCTTTGGACAACTCAGCTCTATAGAAAAAATCACGCACGTGATCGAGTGCCATGATTACCATCACCAAACCGCGTAGAACATCAAGAGATGATATTCTGCTCTTACTCTGCAGTGACATGATTAAAGCCTTCGGAAATCATAACATCGCCGTTTGAATGACACTAGCGATCACCAATCCAATGAAGTGATAGCCTGAATCGATGACGATCAATTGAAAAGATTTTTTCGTGTAAATGTAGCTCATGGCCAAACTGAGTGAAGCAAATAAACCTGCAAGCAATCCAATTTTAACCGCCACCACCATACTGGTCGGCATGATAATTTGAACGATGCAGCCGATGCCGATGCAGGCAAAAAAACAAAGCACGAATGTGAGGCCCATGATCTTGCCCATGTTTTTTTTGTCTTCCTCGGTAGGCTGACCAAGTTTATGGCCTTCCATCCATTTCTTGCCCATCACTTTGGGGTTGAAATAAATTGCGCCCAACGCAAAGTAAGCAACTGCCGATACAGCGACGGCGATGTAATTGAGATGTGAGAGGATCATACGGTTTAGGGTTTAGGTTTATCTAAGGTACAAACTTTTCGACCAATTACTCGATCGGCCGATAGCGGAGCAGGGTGATAAGACCTAAGATGGGTCCTGGCAATAAAAAGAAGAAAAGAAAGTGCGGGGGCACTTTCTGTTGCAAAAAGTTGAGGAGCTGAATACTGAAAATGGTGATGGCAAATCCGATGCAGGTAGTGATGGTGATCGCGGATCCGCGAACTTCAGGCTTCGCATTCTGTGCCACTAGCGCCGAGAACTGGGGAGAATCAGCCACAACCATAACCCCCCAGAAAATCATCAACGCGAAAAACAAAGTCGCAGGAAAATGGAACACGAGTGGAGAAATTAAACAACACAAACCCGAGCAGACGAGGGCCATTGCAGCTACCCTTTTGCTTCCGAGGCTTTTGGAGAACTGACCACCTATAAGGCAGCCGAGAAAACCGGAGGCAATAATGATCATGGACCAAAACGGAACTTCAAAAGTCACTCCATTCAATCTATTGAAAGTGGAAACAGCCCATGGCACAAAGGCCCAGAACGCATAGAGTTCCCACATGTGACCGAAATAGCCAAACGCCGGTGATCGAAATGATTCTTGTTTGAAGACATTACTTACGTCAGCAAACGAAAATTTCAGCGCGCCCTTGCGAAACGGGCCATCCTGAATAAGGAACAAAACCAAAATTCCTCCCAACACGGCAAGCATCGAAACAATCAGGGTTAACGCTTCGGCCTTTATCAAGCCTGGAAAAAGATTAAGTGACTGAGGGAACGCTGTGCCCAGTACCAATGCCCCCACCAGCGCGCCAAGCCAATGACCAAGTCCCTGTTCTCGCCAATCCGCGGCGATCTTCATGCCAATCGGATAAATACCTGCAAGAAAAAATCCTGTAAGTAAACGGCCGCACAACACCCATGGGAATGACGATAGATCAATCAACGCAAGCAAGTTGGCCCCTGCACCGAACACACTGCTGACAAAAAAAACCTTCGAAGGAGAATTTCTGTCACTGAGGCCGCTCCAGGCAATAGTAAGCGTCCCAATGATAAATCCAAGTTGCACCGATGAAGTAAGGTATCCCAATGCTTCGGGCGGCCATTGAAATCGGAGTTGCAGTTGTGGCAAAACTGCATTGCCCGCGAACCACAGCGAGGTGCCACAGAATTGACTGACAAGAAGAGTCGCAAAAATTCTTGTATCGAAAGATTTCAAACGATCGGATTTCAAAGTTCAATTTAATTTAAAAGAATCGACGGAACTGAAATCACTCGCACGATTATTCGCGGACAATAAAGTTAGTTACCATCCCGCCAACCTTTCCAGATATTGAAATACCTTCCACAATGACCTGGTATTTGCCGGTTAAGTCGGAAGTGAAAAACTCAAATGTCTGTTTACCGCTTTCGTCAATTTCCACTGCTGGATTCCAATACAACAACGAGCGGAAGTCCGGCAATCTATTTGAAGTCGCGCTCTGGTATTGGGGTGTGTAGAATTCTTGATGGAGTTGAAGGGCCTCATAATTCAATGTCACGTGGTTGGGGTTCAGTTTAAAACCGGCCAAGTCGCCCGTGTAAGTGGTGAAACTTACGATACCTGGAACATCAGCCGCTCCAATAAAATACCTGCTCGTCACTATTTCCAACTTCTTCACTTTTAGTGGATCAAATTTCATGATCTCATTCTCGTCAAACACAGGAATTCCGTCCAGCAATATCAGAGGTGAGCCCTCAAAAGGGCGGCGCCTGAAACGGTCCACCACGGAAAAGTGGAATCCATCTTTTTGTTTGCTCACCATTACTCCAGGCACATATTCACGCAAGATTTCTTCGATGACAGGAAAACGGGTGTAGTCATCTAGCAAATAAATTTCGTCGGCTTTTCCGTAAAATGAAATGCTGTCTAATTTCAAGTTTGCTTTTTTGTTGTCTTCATTTTCGGCATAAACATCTTGCACCTGCATCCCCACACTCCTGGTCAGGATAGATTTTTCGTTGGAAGAGTTTAGATGTAGGGAAGTAGTTGGCTCCGAAGCACGGTCACTCGAAAACGGGCTTGACAGTTCGAGGTGATAAAGACTGTCGGTTTTGCGGTTTGTTTGCAACACCAACGGCTTTGTATCGTAGAAATCTCTCATCGTAAAGAACACTTCCCCTTTGTCATTGCTCCGGCTGGCGGTCAGCCAACTTGTCTTGCTCGGCGATGAAGCATAGCCGACAACGTTGGGCTTGTAAATACCCGCCTCGTCCTTCACAACTCCGGAAATAATGTGACCATAAAACTCCATTGGGTATCTTTTGTCTTTCTCATTCTTGAAAATAGCATCCCATTTATACCTGCTCCACCCGTGAGTGAGCATCAAATTATCTTGTGCTTTTTGTGTCAGTGAATCGTTGCCTAGATAATACTCCGGCGACTCGATCATTCCCTTTAAATCTGAACTCAGAAGCAAATAATCCGAAATGTGATTGGTCAGTTGGGAAAGGGAATCGATGCGGACCACGGCCACAGAAAGACGATCGGCCGGGTTTCCTTTTATCTCCAGCGATACTTTTTTTCTTTTTTCATATTCTTGTCGATCACTCTGAACATGGACGGGAAGTAAAGTGGTGGGCGATTTGAAATAAAGACGTTCGCACACAGGTTTTAACTCTTGCGCAAAAACGGTGAAATGCGAAATACCTTCGGCTAGTTCGCTTTTGTCCAGTTCAAATACGGCGTTGTTGTTTTCGGCTCCTTTCATTTCAACTTTCGAAATCACTTGGTGGGCATGCACGAAGAGATAAATCGGGTCAGCTGCATTTTGATTCACGCCCACGGAGGTCACCTCCACTTTTATTTTTCCATTCATCTCGGTCAAACGAAGAGCGTATCCCGATGCTTGTGATGGTGGAAGATTGAAAATTCTTTTTTCTGCTCCTTTCAGGCGAATGACGGCGCGGTATTGATGATCGGATCTTGGCGCAAACGAGAAATTGCCGATACCAAATTTTAATGGAGAAAAATGTAAAACCGTATCATTACGCTGATCTATCAATGCTCCCGAAAACGCGAGGCCTTTTCCAAAGCTGTCGTTCACTTTAAATGCCACTTTGTTGTTGACGCCCGCTATCAGATTCCCTCCTTCGGGAAAAAACTGCGCTTCGATTTTTGCTTTCGGTGCTGAAGTCACGGTTGAATCAAGTCGCACAAATGGATTGACGATTGAAATTGACTTGTTGAAATAAAAATCTGCACTGTAATTTTTCATCCAGTTCGTATAGGCGCGAAACCGATATCGATCGGATGCAAGGGTGGCGGGTAAGAACAGCGATCCATCGCCAAATCCATTTTTCATTTGAATTTTGGCCTGCAGCACCGACCTGTTATTCCTATCCAGAATTTCCACGTAAACCACCTTGCTTAGTGAAAACGGGCGGCGGAATTCGTCGGTCAAGTACACAGCGAACCAAACGGTTTCACCGGTGACGTAAAAATCACGATCGGTGTGTACATACAATTTCTCCTCTAAATTTTGCTGAGCATAAGTGTTGAAACTTCTGGTCAGCTTCTCCGATTTACTTTCTTGGGCAAGAGTAAAAATCCGTGTGCATGAAAAACACAGAATCAAGAGGAGTTTATGGAAATTGTATTGTTTCATGTCTATTTCCAAAAAGAAGGTTTTTTATTAACACCCCCTTGCATCCTGCAATCGCCACATGCAGGGGCGGTCACCTGATAACCACTCGGGTCTTCGGTGTCCCAGATGTAGGACGCCTTCTTGTCGGTGGTTAGCGCGTCAAACCCCGCTAAGGGTATTGTCTCTTCAAAGCAACCATAGCCTTCGGGAAAGAGCGGATAAATCTGAAGATACTGAGGCAGACGAAAGAACGACATAAACGTCCTTTTGGAGGTCACAGATCCACCGCTGAAAAAGCCAAGTGCTATTTTTGATGGATCGGTCTCACATAAAATGTTGCCGTTGACTTGACTTGGCAGCGGATCGAACAACCCACCTAAATTTTCAGACGTGTTCCGAAGCTGAGACCAAAAATTAAAGGCTTCCTCACTGAGCGCCTGCTGTTTCACCAGCACGCTGTACTTTATGGCCAATTTCTCTGACCCCTTTGGCAAAACAAATAGTTGGTAGTTGCTCGCATCGTCTTGTTGCAGATTGGATGTCGCATACAATTGAATCGAAGTGGAAGGCAGTGTTGTCCAGCACGTGTCGATTTGCTGGTCGGGTGGACGCAAAAAAACGGTGTCCAATACGGGATCATAGATAAGTCCCGAATGCAGGAAAGAAATATGCTCCCAAGTTTCTTCATAAGTCCACCGAAAATACTTTGTCTGCCCTTCCGGGTCGTGCGAGTTTACAAAAAGAGCTAAGCCATCGGCCTGTGGACTCCACGTGATGCTATCGAGAGGTGGGGCTTTTTGAAGGGATATAAATTCAGATGAATATTTTTCCCCGTCTGAAGTCTGAATGTGGAGCTTGTATTTTCTGTCGTTTGCGAAAAAAGATTTCAGTGAATAAACTCCCGAACTCGATTCGCTCAACGAAAGAAACGAGCCAAGGTCCGTCTCGATGGAGACGACGGCCCCCGATTCCGCAGGCGACCTTTGAACTGAAGAGAGCGGAGTGGCACGCGACAGCTTTACCTGAGCAATGCTGTCAGTACTATTTACAAAACCGTCTACGACTAGAAAATTTTGCGATGCAGTGGAGACAGGAGGAACGAATGGATCTTTGCACTGAACCAGCATGACGACCACGAACGCAAATCGATATAACTTCGCCCGTCTCATCAAAATTTGAAGTTGTAAGTTATGGTTGGTATAGGCCTCGCAAAAATGGACATCTGATATCCGTTGATGTAGGTGCTCTGCGAGGCGAAATAAATCGAGTAAACATTGTGGCGCCCCAACACATTGTAAATAGCAAACGTCCAGGAGCTGTGCGCCAGTTTTTTGATTTTGTGATTGCCTTCTACGTTAACGGATAGATCAAATCTTAGATAGTCGGGAATTCTGAATTGATTGCGATCGGAATAATACACTCGGTCGGCTCCTTCCAGATTGTATACGGCAATAGGTAACGTAATAGGTCTGCCCGTACTATAAATCGCATTCAGAGAAAAATTAAGTCTCCTGCTGAATTTATAGTTCCCGATAAAATTGAAGGCATGAGGTTTGTCGTAATTGCTAGGGTAATAATTGCCGTGATTAATTGTTTCTGCAGCAGTCACCCCAACCGTTCTAAGAAATGAACGTGAGTACGTGTAACTGACCCATCCGTTGATTTTGCCGTTGGGTTTTTTTAACAAAAATTCCACGCCATATGCTTTTCCATCGGCATTGAGAATGTCCGTTTCGATGTGATGGTTCAACAACAACAACGCTCCGCTTTTATAGTCAACGGTATTTTGGATGGTTTTGTAATACCCCTCAATCGAAAGTTCGATCAAATTCTTGTTCAGGTTCCTATAATATCCTATGGAGACCTGATCGCCAACTTGCGGCTTGATGTATGAATCACTCAATTTCCAAATGTCGATCGGTGAGATCACCGTCGTGTTGGAGAGCATTTGGATGTATTGCCTCATGCGATTATAGCTGAACTTGATCGACGAGTTTTCGTTCAACAAGTAGCGAGCCGAAACGCGTGGCTCTAAGCCCCCGTAGTTTGCGATCGTCTTCCCTGGACCGTAGTGAACGGAATTTACAATGGTGCTGGTGTCCCGCGGCTGGCCCTCTTGATATTGAAGGACGTCTTTTGCGCCCAGGTATTGATAAAACGAGTAACGGACGCCGGCATAAAATGAAAGCTTGGATGACACCTCGAAATTGTCGCCGACATAGGCCGCGCTCTCAAGCGCATTTTCCTGCTGCACCTGATTGGGTGTGATCAAAGAATTTCCGCCCAAGGGTGCGAGGTCACCAGGAGACAAACGATAACGAATTGCACTCACCCCCCCTGTGAGCGCGTGCCTGGCATTGTATTGATAATTGAAATCGGCTTTGACGTTAAACTGCCGAATCGAATAATCCATAGCAAAGGCCGTCTTTGGATTTTTATCGCTCGCCACCTCAAAGTTATACCCACTGTAACTTGCAATGAGAGAACTAAACAGCTTCGGGTTAAAAACGTGTCTCCACTTTACGGTAGCACTTTGATTGCTGTATTGATAAGCCGTGTCGCTATTCAACCTAAAATGGTCTTTGCTGATGTAACCTGATAAGGCGATTTGATTGTTAGCGTTTATTTTATGATTGATCGACGCATCGACGTCATAAAAGCTGGCTTGCGTGTTTTTAAGGGACGGGTCATTGATCTGGTGTAAGACCCAATCCGAATAGGTGGTGCGGGCACCAATCATGAAAACGGTTTTGTCCGTGATGGGGCCCTCCAGCGTCAAGCGCGCCGACACCGGACTAATGCCGCCCGAGCCCGCCAATTTTTTGTAATTGCCTTCACGTGCTTGAACCTCCAAAACAGAAGCAAGCCGACCCCCATAGTCGGCTGTCACTCCGCTTTTATACAGTTCGACACTTTTGACCACATCGGGATTGAACGTGGAAAAGAACCCAAAAAAATGTGAGGGGTTATATACAATGGCATCGTTGAACAAAATCAAGTTTTGACTCGCAGTTCCCCCACGAACATTGAGGCCTAGGGTTCCTTCACCGACCGTTTGTACGCCCGGCAACATCGTCACCACTTTCAACACGTCTGTTTCTCCCAACGACAAAGGTATTTGCTTCATCTCCTTGATGTCCATTTTTTGAACACCCATCTGGGTATCCAGCACCGTCGACTCACGGCTAGAGTTGACAACTACTTCTTTCAACGGCGTGATTACTTCCTCCAATTCAATGTTGAGTTTTCCATTTGAGTAAAGGACGACATTGCGGGTGGTCGTCTTCATCCCGATGCTCTTTATCTTCAGCAAATGCCTTCCTTTTGGTAAAACAATTGTGAAGCCTCCTAATGGATCTGTCACCACTCCTTTTCCCGTTTTTTCTTCCACAACAGCGGCGCCAATAATCGCTTGCCCAGATTGAATGTCCCTGACGGAACCTGTAAGCGTAGCTTCCCCAGTCAAATCACGAGTAAAAGTTCCAATCGCATACACCATCTCCTCTGCCCTTCTCGATTTTTCTTTTTGGAGGTAATCCGTGTAATCGAATGGTTGATTGTTTGTCGGCGCATTTCCTTTGTCGAAAAATCCGACCGGAAGCTCTGTGTAGATGGTCCTATTTTTAGAAATGAAAATCGATTTCTCAAAAAATGAAAAATCAAATCCTGTACCCTGCAAAGCCTGACGCAGTACGCTAGCTAGCGGCTTGCTCGCGGCTGTAATTGTTATGGAAAGGCTATCCGTGTGTCTGCGGTCATAATAAAAGTGGAAATTCGTTTGGCGCTCGATGGACTTCACGAACTCCTCAAATGGTGCATTGGTAAGTGCGCATCCCACCGGGTTTTCTTGCGCGACTGCGCTCCCCAGAAGGAATAAGAGACCGCCGAGTGTTATTAATTTCTTATTGGCGTTCACGGGAAGTGTTTATAAAACCGACCAGCTGAACTACACTATTTTCAAAAGCGGCGGGTTTAAAATTCAATTTTTTCTCACGCATAAAACGCTTCACTTCCTTCGCTTGACTTGCAAAAATCTGAAGCAATTGTTCCTTGCTATTCACTTCGACAAATTTTCTGTCTTTATAGAGAAGCACTCGGTCCTTCTCCAGGAAATCACGCTGAGCATCATTGCTGTGAGCCTGATGCGCCAACTTTGATTGAAATTTTATTTTCTCATGCTTGGAATACACACCGATCTTACCTTCCAACAATATTTCATAAAAACCAGGAACACTGATCGAGTCCCTGAGATGGACGAATCGGCGATCTCCTAACGCAAAGAAATTGACGAAAGATTTCACCAGTTGAAAATCACCGCCCGCGGTGGACTTTGTAATGATCTGATCAGAGTTGAGGTCGTAGAGCAAATACACGTTGGCGTACAATTGGCCGTCATAGTCAATCGTGCCCAACTCCCAATTGATGTACAGGTACGGGTGTTCTCTTATGGTTGATTGATACATCACATACTCGCTCCCATTATAGAGCAAGTACGATCTCACTCCCACCGCCTTTAGATATGTCCCTATGGCATTCTTTTGCGCAATCTCAAACGAGGAGGCATTTGAACTCTGACTTTTAGCACCAAAAAAAATCGAGAAAGTCAAGCAACAAGAAACAAGAAACTTTTTGATCATCTTAGGCCCTTCATCATTCAATTAAAATACAATTTGTTTAAGAGTCAATGCAATGAATGTGCGAACGGTATTATTCACCTATACTTCGGTAGGCGCAGCGCGAAAGCCGTACTCCGGATTGAGTAGATGTCCGACTGACTTCACTGGCGCATTGCCTCAAATGACAGAACCAGTTCCCCAAAACAAACCAACTGCGGGGTAGATCGCTCTGCGTTAAAATTCAAATGAAAACCGCCGATGGATCCTTGCACGCTCTATTGCGATGCACTAAAAATCTACCGCTGATTTAAAAACGCCCCGTTTTGGCTACCTTTGCGGCCTAAAATCACAGGATTTAATGAAGGGAATGGACCATATTCGTAATTTTTGCATAATTGCCCACATTGACCACGGCAAAAGTACCCTCGCCGATCGCCTTTTGGAGGCTACGGGCACCCTCAACCAGCGCCAAATGCAGGCGCAGGTGCTTGATAACATGGACTTGGAACGTGAAAAAGGGATCACCATCAAGGCCCACGCGATCCAGATGAATTATAAATTTGAAGGCAATGAATACGTACTCAACCTGATTGATACGCCTGGGCACGTAGATTTTTCGTACGAAGTGAGTCGCTCCATCGCGGCCTGTGAGGGCGCCCTGCTCATCGTCGATGCAGCCCAGGGGATTCAAGCGCAAACCATTTCTAATTTGTACCTCGCGCTAGAGCACAATCTCACCATCATCCCTGTCTTGAATAAAATCGATTTGCCTGCGGCCATGCCCGACGAAGTCACCGATCAGATTGTTGATCTCATCGGTTGCGACCGCAGCGAAGTGATTCGTGCAAGCGCAAAAGAAGGAATCGGTATTGAAGAAATATTGATAGCAGCGGTACAACGAATCCCTGCTCCCAAAGGAGATCCGAAAGCCCCTCTCCAAGCGATGATCTTTGATTCGGTGTTTAACTCCTTCAGGGGAATAGAGGTTTATTTTCGCGTATTCAATGGTACGATCAAGAAAAACGACAAGGTAAAATTTGTCAATACGGGCCAAGAGTATAATGCGGACGAAATTGGAGCTCTGAAACTAGATAAACATCCTCGTGAAGAAGTGGGAACGGGTGATGTCGGCTATCTGATTTCAGGGATTAAAGTAGCGAAAGAAGTAAAAGTGGGTGATACGATCACTCACGCTGCCCGTCCTGGCGAAGCGATCAAAGGTTTCGAAAACGTAAAGCCGATGGTTTTTGCTGGGATTTATCCTGTCGAGACATCTGAATTCGAAGAGCTTCGTGCCTCGATGGAGAAACTTCAACTCAACGACGCCGCGTTGGTGTGGGAGCCCGAAACATCAGCCGCTCTAGGCTTCGGTTTCCGTTGCGGATTTTTAGGAATGCTGCATATGGAAATCGTGCAGGAGCGCTTGGAGCGTGAGTTCGACATGACCGTGATCACTACCGTTCCGTCTGTTGAGTTTCGCGCAACACTCACCAATGGGAAAGTGATTGAAATCAATGCTCCTTCAGAAATGCCCGACCCTACGACAATGGCATACATTGAAGAACCTTATATCGCCGCGCAAATCATCAGCAAATCGGAGTTCATCGGCCCCATCATCAGCTTGTGCATGGACAAGCGTGGCAACATCAAGAACCAGGTGTATTTGACCAGCGATCGCGTTGAACTTAGTTTTGATATGCCCTTATCTGAAATCGTGTTTGATTTCTTTGATAAGCTTAAAACAATTTCCAAAGGATACGCGTCACTCGACTATCACCTGATCGGTTTCCGCGAAAGCGACATGGTAAAGCTCGATGTGATGCTCAATGGTGACAAAGTAGACGCACTCTCTGCAATCGTGCACCGCGCCAAATCGCACGAGTGGGGAAGAAAATTGTGCGAGAAATTAAAAGAATTGATCCCGCGTCAAATGTTTGAGATTGCCATTCAAGCAGCCATCGGGCAAAAAATCGTTTCGCGCGAAACGGTAAGTGCGATCCGCAAAAACGTGTTGGCGAAATGCTACGGCGGTGATATTTCCCGTAAGCGCAAGCTGTTGGAAAAGCAGAAGAAGGGAAAGAAACGCATGCGGCAGATCGGAACCGTGGAAGTTCCACAAGAAGCGTTCATGGCAGTATTGAAGATAAATTAAGACCTAAAAGCTGCAAGCTCTAAGCCTGTAGCTGGGAGCAAAAAGAACTTTATAAAATAGATGACAAGCACGACCACCACCTACACGCTGATCGATGGCCGCAAGATCTCTACCGACATCAAGGCAGAGATCGTTGAGAAAGTCGCGGCTCGAAAAAGTCAAAGCAAAAAAGTGCCGCACTTGGCCATCATACTCGTGGGCGATGACGGGGCCAGTCAAACCTATGTGGATCACAAAGTAAAGGCGTGCAAAGAGGTTGGTTTCCATTACACGATGATGCGTTTTGCCGATACCATCAGTGAGGACAAATTGATGAAACACATTGACCAAGTCAACAAAGACGAAGACGTAGATGGATTCATCGTGCAGTTGCCCTTGCCGGCCCACATCAGTGTGGAACGGATCACTGAAAAAATCAGACCCGACAAAGACGTCGACGGATTTACCAATAGAAATTTTGGAAGCATCGTTTCTAAAAATCCACTGCTGCTACCAGCCACTCCCTACGGCGTAATGGAATTGCTCAAGCGATACAACATACCCACCGAAGGAAAGAATTGCGTGGTCGTAGGCGCCAGTCGGTTGGTTGGCGCACCCCTTAGTATGATGCTGGTGGAAGAAGGTAAAGCTACCGTCACGATCTGTCATAAGTACACTAAAGACCTAAAAATGTACACGCTCACCGCAGACATCCTGGTAGCCGCCGTTGGCAAGCCAGGGCTGATCACGGCTGACATGGTAAAAGATGGAGCTGTCGTGATCGATGTTGGGACCACTCGCGTGGAGGGGCCTCAGTACAAAAATGGTTTCTCACTAAAAGGAGATGTTGAGTTCAAAGAAGTTGCCCCAAAGGCATCTTACATCACGCCGGTGCCAGGCGGCGTTGGCCCGATGACAATCGCCTCGTTGTTGCTAAACACCCTGCGCGCAACAGAGTTGAGAAATCCTTAATCATCATTCATCGTTCAAGGTTAGAATTCAATTTCATTTGAAGTCAATCTTGAGCTTGGACATTGAATTTTTGAATTAACAAAATGTGCCTTAATCCGCCACCTTATAAACCCGTCACTTCATTGCCTGTGATGGAGCATTTCTATACGATACAGGGAGAAGGGTTTTATCAAGGCCACGCGGCTTATTTCATCCGTCTTGGCGGCTGTGACGTGGGCTGTGTCTGGTGTGACGTGAAAGAATCCTGGGACGCGAATGCGCATCCAAAGATCGAAGTGGCGGACCTGGTGAAAAAAGTGGAAGCCTCAGGCACTTTGCTCACCGTGATAACAGGCGGCGAACCAGCCATGCACGATTTAGATTTGCTAACCGATGAGCTGAAGAAAAAAGGGCTGAAAACAAATATTGAAACATCAGGGGCTTATCCACTGACCGGATTCTGGGACTGGGTTTGCTTATCGCCCAAAAAATTCAAAGCTCCTCACCCATCGGTCCACGAAAAAGCAAACGAACTGAAGATCATTGTCTACAATAAAAGCGACTTTGAATGGGCCGAAGAACACGCTGCCAAAGTGAACTCGCGATGCGAATTGTTTTTGCAACCGGAGTGGTCGAAAGAAAAAGAAATGGTCCCTCTTATCATAAATTACGTGAAGAAGAACCCGAAGTGGAAAGTTTCGCTTCAGATTCATAAGTACATGAATATACCTTAGCGTCTTTACGCAAAATGAATCTCTCGGAATTTGAATTGAAACTAAACAAATGGGGACAGGATCGAGTCCCTTTTTTCTTTTTGATCGATTTTGAAATGGAGAGGCCTCAGGCTTGGAAGCAGGGTGAAATTCCGGGAGAAATCCTTTATTCGCTGGGTGAAAAAACAAATGTGGAAAGTCGGCCCAAGACGCCAAACATTGCGCTGAAAAAACATCCAATCCCATTCGACGACTACCAAGCAAAGTTCAATGTTGTCAGGCAGCGCATCTCTTTTGGCGACTCCTACCTGACCAATCTTACGGTCAAAACAAAAATCGACTTAAATCAAAGCCTGGTCGATCTCTTTTCCGCGGTCAACGCCAAATACAAAATTTGCTGGAGCGGGAATTTTTTATGCTTCTCTCCTGAGACGTTCGTGAAAATAACAGATGGAAAAATAAGATCTTTCCCTATGAAAGGGACCATCGACGCCGCCACACCAAATGCCCAGGAAATTATTTTAAACGATGCGAAGGAATTATCAGAACATGTAACGATTGTTGATTTAATCCGTAATGATTTAAGTTCCATTTCGTCAAATGTGGTCGTGAATAAGTTCAGGTACGTCGAGACAATCAACACACATCAAAAGGCACTGCTGCAGGTCAGTTCCGAAATTCGCGGCGACCTTCCAAAAAATCACCATTCCAACTTGGGTACGATCCTGACTTCTCTCCTTCCTGCCGGCTCGGTGAGCGGAGCTCCGAAAAATAAAACCTTACAGATTATTGCGGACGCCGAAAAAGAAAAGAGAGGCTATTACACGGGGGTTGTCGGGTATTTTGATGGAGAAAATTTGGATAGCGGCGTGATGATTCGTTTCATCGAGCAAGACGGGAATCAATTTTACTACCGAAGTGGAGGCGGGATCACGTCGCAAAGTCAAGTGGAAAGCGAATACCAGGAAATGATCGACAAAATTTATGTACCGATTCATTGAAACCATTCGGTTGGAAGAAGGAAAACTGGGGGACCTCACTTATCATCAAGCCCGCATGGACTCGGCTCGTATGAGTTTTTTCGAAGGAGCACCAAAAATTCGTTTAAAAGAATTTCTGGACTCCTGCCCAATGCCCTCCATCGGTTTGCACAAAGTTCGGTTGGTCTATGACAAAGAAATACAGTCTATTCAAATTAGTCATTACACCACACGTGAAATAAAAAAATTGAAACTGGTCTTCAACGACAGCCTGTCGTACAGTCACAAGTTTGAAAATCGCACCGACCTGGAAAAAATGTATTCACAACGCACAGATTGTGACGACATCATTATTGTCAAGGGCAATACCCTTACCGATGCCTCGTTTGCAAATATCGTGTTCAAAAAAAAAGACCGCTGGTTCACGCCAGCTACTTACCTGTTGAACGGCACGATGCGTCAACAATTGCTCGACCGAAAATTAATATTCGAAGACGAAATTACGATTTCAGATCTATTTCAATATCAGAAAGTAAAGCTCATCAATTCGATGTTGCTTTTTAATTCGCCTGAAATTGACGTCTCGCAAATTGTTGAGTAGTTTTGAATATGGGCAAGTCTCTGTATTTTTTGATCTTAGTGGTGCTACCGGCCGTTTCAGTTTTTTCTCAAAACCTGAGTACGAAAAACAGGAAAGCGATTGAACTCTACTTGCAAGCCGATAATTTTCGCGTACGCGGCCAATATGCCCAAGCCATCAAATTACTCCAACAAGCGATAGAAAAAGACAACCAATTTGAAGAAGCTTATTATCGCCTCGGTGCCATCTATGAGAGAGTCGACCGCAAATTGGCCAGCACGGCCTTCGAACAAGGGCTGAAGCTCGCCGGTTCAACCGCGACACAAAAAGCCTACCGATGGGCAATGGGAGAAAATTACCTGCGCAGTGGCTTTTACGATTTAGCAAAAACATCGCTCGAAAATTACCTAGCGGTTGAAAAAAGTGACAAAGCGAAAATCGACAAGGCCGTTCTCTGGAAATCGCAAGCAGAATTTGCTTTAACGCATGCCCATGCTGACGCAGGGTACATCGTAAAACCACTCAGTGATACGGTGAATAAGTTCCCCATGCAATATTTCCCTGTCGTCACCGCCGACCAGCAGCAATTGTTTTTCACGAGAAGACTTGGCACTGGCACCGATGACGAAGACATTGTAGTGTCGCAAAAAACCAATGGCCGTTGGGGCACGCCTTCTTCTATTTCACAAAAAATCAATTCTAAATCCAACGAAGGTTCGTGTTCCGTCTCCGCAGACGGTCGCTACATGATTTTCGTGGCAGGCGATATCAACGGACATACCGATTTGTATGAGGCTCGAAAGATGGGTGACGACTGGAGTCGGCCTGTGAATTTGGGACAGAATATCAATTCTCCATTCTGGGATTCGCAACCTTCCCTTTCCGCCGATGGAAAAGAACTCTATTTTGTAAGCGCCAGAAAAGGCGGGGTGGGCGGAAGCGACATCTGGTATTCTAGAAGAGATTCCATTGGGAAATGGATGAGGGCCGTGAATTTGGGCAACACCATCAACACCAGATTTGATGAGGAGTCTCCGTTCATCCACGTCAATAACCGGAATCTGTTCTTTGCCTCCAACGGCCTACCGGGCTTTGGTGGATACGATATCTATATGTCGGAGCGAAGCGCTTCAGGTTGGCAGCAACCGGCAAACCTTGGCGCACCGCTCAACGATTTTGAAGACCAATTTTCATTTGTGGTTGCCAGCGATGGTGGGACTGCGTTGTATTCACGCGAAGAGGCGGGCATGAAAAGTAAAATCTATCAAACCAGTGTTCCTAAAGCATTTCAAATCAAAAGCAAAGGGAACGTTGTAAAAGGCACGGTGATTGACGATCAGACCAAGAAGCCCATCGAATCGGAAGTGGAACTGTTTGATTTGCAGACCAACCAAAGGATTTCAGTATACGCGTCAGATTCGATCAATGGAAATTACTTAATCGTCGTTCCAGGAAAGTCCGAATATGCGATTCACGTATCGGAGCCTGGCTACCTGTTTTACAGTTTGCATTTCAACTATGAAGTCAAAGATCAAGATCAGCCCTTAGTCATCAATATCGCGTTGCAACCGATCAAGAAAAATGCAGTAGCCATATTGAACAACATTTTCTTTGAGTCCAACAAACACGATGTCACCGCGAAATCAATTCCAGAACTGGAAGAAGTAGTTAAGTTTCTGACGGCGAATCCAACCACAAAAGTGGAAATCAGTGGACACACCGACAACGTGGGTGATGAAAGCTACAATCAGCTCCTGTCTCAGAAACGAGCGCAATCAGTGGTCGATTATTTTTTGGGGAAAGGGATTGCGCAGGAGCGTCTTACCAAAGTAGGATACGGTTCCAAATCACCCATTCGGCCCAATGACACCGAAGAACATAGGCAGGCCAACAGAAGGATCGAGTTTAAGATACTTTAGGGCCGACTCCGTCTGATCATTATTTTGGCTTTTTAATCAAAACAGGCTTTCTTATTCCCTTGCCAAACGTTTAGGGCTAATTCCTTTCCGCCACACATCAGTTTTTTCAAAAACCTTCGATTTTCAAGTCAATTCGAAGTGTGATGTTTGTCTAGTTTTTAAAAAGCTTCACAGAAAAGCGCCAAATACCGGCATGGACCTTCAAATTCATGCGCTTCAGGCTTTTAATTAATCTTTAGCATTACGGTTAAACTAAACTTCACTTAACCATTATGATAAGAATTGTATGTCTAAAAATCGGCGTCTTGCTATTGCTTTTTACAAGCGTAGCTTGGGCGCAAACACGAACGGTTACAGGTCGTGTTACAGGTGACGATGGCACACCGTTGGCTGGCGTCAATGTTGTCTTCAAGGGTACTTCAAACGGAACAACTACCGATGGAGATGGAAAGTATTCCCTATCCGTTCCGGACACTGGAGGAACCCTCGTATTTTCATTCATTGGCTTGAAAACGGAACAAGTCAATATTGGCGAACAAAGCATTATCGATCTTCAACTCCGGCCAGATGCCACCCAATTGTCTGAAATTGTGGTGACGGGAACGGGAGTGGCAACAGAAAAAAAGAAGCTCGCCATTGCCGTAGAATCAGTCACCGCCGACAAACTACCTCCTGCCCCAACGGCCTCCATCGATCAGGCACTGGTGGGAAAAATCGCCGGTGCTCAAATTTCGTCAGTGGATGGAACCCCCGGCGCAAACATCAATATCCTTCTAAGGGGGGTCAATACCATCAACCGAGGAACCAGCCCAATGATTTTGGTTGATGGCGTTCAAATGGGAGCTACCAATTTGAATTCGATTGACCTCAACACCGTCGAACGCGTGGAGGTTGTGCAAGGCGCCGCCGCTGCAACTATCTACGGCGCACAGGGCGCCAATGGCGTTATTCAGTTATTCACTAAGAAAGGAAAGAACGGGAAACTGAACATCGACATATCATCCGGCATCTCTCAAAACACACTACTCAACATCGGCGACGTTCGTCAAGCGAAGTATCACAACTTTGCCACAAACGCAGCTGGAAATATTGTGGATGGATCAGGCAATCCAATCTCCTTAGATCCAAACACGATGCAATTCACTGGTAACGTAGTTTACAATGCGCTAGATCCAGTGGGCCAGTTTAATAAGCCTTATGTGGGTAGTCTACCTTACATCGATCAATTCAAAAGATATCTGGTCTCCGCCAATACAATGAATAACAGCGTTGTTTTGTCCGGCGGTAAGGAAAATTCGGACTTCAGTATTTCCGTTTCCAACAACCATCAGCAGAGCAATTTTAAAGGCGATGGCTACAACGACAGAACAAATTTTACTACAAACTTGGGGTTTGAAGTCATTAAGGGTTTGCAGTTGAGGTCCATCACGCAGTTGGTATACACCAAAAACACAATTAATTTCTTTAACCAACCCGGTTATGGCGGTGGAAGCGTGATCTATAATCTTTTGAACACGCGTCCTTTCGCTGACTATGATGCTGTAGATGTAGATGGAAACTACGGTTATCGACTTGGAGATGCAGCTGGTGTAAATGGAAGAAATCCAAATTATAGATATCAGTTCAGTAATCGCAAAGACAATAAGGTGGATGTGCTACAGAGTTTTGTTGCCACTTATAAACTAAATCGTTTCATAGATCTAACCGCAAAGTATGGTTTAAATTATCAAACGGATGAAGATCGCAACTTGGTGGGCAACCAATCGCAAGTTCGCGGCGCCATCAGCTCAGGGGCATTCCTGTCACTTTATAATTCAACCAACCAAGGTGAGATCACAACTTTTCAAACCAAGACAGTATTTCAAAATTTTCTCGCTTCTGCAACTGGAACAGTCGACTTTGACAAGGATCTGAAATTAAACATCCCGATCAAATCGACGACATTGGTCACTTTTGACTACCGAAAAAATGATTTTTCTCGGTCGATCGTCTATGGCTTAAACCTGCCCACATTTGCACCGTTCAACGCAAGCCAAGCAAACACCTTCAAAATTGTTTCGGACTTTAGTCAGCCATTTGTCACTTATGGTTATTTAGTCAATCAGCGATTTGACTATGGCGACATTGCTGGCGTTTCTGGCGGATTTCGCAGCGACTATTCCTCGGCATTTGGATCTGGTTCTACTCCATTTACTTTCCCTCGAGGCGACGCATACTTGCGGTTGTCATCTCTAAAATTCTGGGACGCTGCAGGGATCACAAGGTCCATTTTGGAATTTAAATTGCGCGCTGCTTTCGGAAAAGCGGGGATTCAACCCCAGCCATTCGATCGATATCAAACTCTTTCGACCAGAGTTTTTGGAGCTGGCACCTCCCTTTACTACGGCGCCACCCAAAGTAATCCAGCACTCAATGTTGAAGTTTCATCAGAGACGGAATTTGGTACAGACATGAGCGTCGATCTACTAAAAGGAGATTGGCTCAGAACGCTCAACTTGTCATTTACTGTTTGGGATCGGTCAACTGCAAATGCTATTTACGATGTTGACATTGCGCCCTCGGCGGGTGTCGGCACTGTCAAAAACAACGCATTTTCGCTTGCCTCCAACGGTGTGCAGTTTAGCTTAAACACACCTATCCTTACAACTCCAACAGTGGGTTGGAATTTGACAACCAACTTTAGCAAGCAAATTTCCAAAATAACCAGCGTTACAGGCAACGGACAAGTCGTAGTGTTGTCGAACGCGGGAAGCTCGAATTACATTTTAAGAGCCGGTGAAACCATCGGTCAATTATATGGGTACAAATTGTTACGCCACGTTGACCAAACTGATCCTACCGGAAATCCCTACATCGCGCCGGCCAACCAAGCACAATATGAAGTGGCAAGCAATGGGTATGTAGTTAATACCGCGTCCAAACAACCCATCGGGACGACAGACTTATACAGCCTAGGGAATTCCTTCCCTAAATTCAATATGTCTTTTATCAACGACTTGACGTATAAAAGTTTCCTGACTTTCTCCTTCCAGCTTGATTGGGTCTACAAAAGTCACCTGTACAACCAAACCAAGTCCTGGATGTACCGTGATGGGATTTCCAAAGACTACGAAAATCCGATCACAATCAACGGAGAAACCGGTGCTTGGACTGCCTTTTACAGAGGTGTCTACCAGGCAGGATCAAATAACGGAACAAAGGATTATTTCTACGAAGATGCAACGTTCCTGAGATTGCGAAATGTTGCCGTAGGCGTTGACTTAACGAAGCTAACGAAAATACCGGGCTTCAGAAAACTACAATTGGTACTATCCGGAAGAAACTTGTGGACAGCTACAAAGTATACCGGCTTTGATCCCGAACTAAGTTCGGGGCCAAGTAGCACAAGCCCTAGTTCTGCTGCCATCAACACAAGTGCGGGTGCGGGCTTTACCAACTCCGCTTTTGACAGGGGGGTTGACCACAGCACGCTTCCCAACTATCGCTCCTATCAGGCAACTTTAAACATCGGATTTTAAAAAAAAATAACTATGAAAAAGTTTAAAGTATTAACACTCATACTATCAACTACGCTTCTCGTTTTTTCTTGCAAAGATCAGTTAGACGTAAAAAACCCAAATCAGCCGGTTTCTTCTGCCGTTACGACAGAAAATAATATCACCGCATTAGGCTTAGGTATTTATGCCGCTGGATTTAGAGGAGTAAAATACGGTGGATTTCAAGGGCAATTTGCAAATGATGTGCTCTCCTACCATGAAATCATGGGTGATGTAATAGGTGTGGAGGCAGCAAATGTCTACATCAATCAGCTGGGGATGCCTGACGATGTAATGCTGGACGACGCCTCGCGCGTACTTAACCCAGCAACACCAAACACACAGGTAGCTTTACTGAGGGTTGTTAATAAAAACTCCTACGCAGATCAAAATCCAGTGTACTATGAATGGGCTTATATGTACGCACTCAACAATGCGTGCAACGCCATACTCAAAAATGTGGAGGGCATCACCTACACTGGAAATCAGGATACGAAAAAAAATACATTAAAAGCATGGGCCTACTGGTGGAAAGGATATGCCTATTCACGAATTGGTTCGATCTACTATGCTGGCATCATCACTGACGGGGCCTACCCAGATCCGGTTGTCTCCGACTACGTGAGCAAAGATGCGATGATCGTTGAAGCAAACGCCAATTTGGATAGGGCAACCGCGGCCTTGAATGCAATTGACCCCTCTTCAATCGCAGACTATAACACAATGATCGGCAATTTGATCCCGAGTATCTTCAAGTCGGGTAAAGGGAATGCGCCCACTATCGCAATGTGGATAAGAAACATCAATACCATGAAGGCTCGAAACTTACTGGTGAACAAAAAAAGAAGCACAATGACAGCAGCCGACTGGGCCACCGTGCTCACATTGACCAGTAGTGGGCTAACTTCGACAGACAATATTTTTAGAGCACTGTCCAATGCGACAAGCGATTTCATGTCTGCCAGCGGAGGCACTGTTGCATTGGTTGCAGCCGCTGATCCTTCTTCAGCAACCTTTAAAATCAGTGAACGACTGATTCAAGATTTTAAAGCGGGGGATAAACGCCTGGCGAATAACTTTTCAAATTCTGTAACTGGTGGAAAATGGCTGGGAAATTCTGATCGGGGCAACATTTTCAATACGCGATGGAAGCTGTTAAACAACGCAACAGGAATTGGTCCATCAGGTGCTGGAGTTGTAGTTCTCGCCAATCGGACAGCGGGCAGCGGTGAATTTTTCATCGGCCCAACATACGAAGAGAACGAATTAATGAAAGCCGAGGCAAAAATATTTACGGGCGACTTGGCTGGCGGGTTGGCAAGCGTAGATGCCGTACGCAATTACCAGGGTGCAGGGTTAAGTGCAACGGCAGTAGTCGATCTGCCTACCTCTCTCGAAGAGCTGAGAAAAGAAAGGAGAATTGGACTGGCCTTTAGAGGTCTCTCGTTCTATGATGCGAGGCGCTGGGGTGTAATTGATCCCGTCTCGGCCGGCGGCGGCAGGACAAAAGCGATTGTAGTTGACAAGACCGGTAAAGTGAATACCAGTGCCACCATCAACTACAACTTTCTCGACTACTGGGATGTACCCGATAACGAGATTGTCTATAACCCCCCATCTGCTTCAGGCGCGCCAACGAGTAATCCTCGGGTGAATTAAAGAACACAAGGAGGTTGTCATTAAGGCAACCTCCTTGATTTTTAGAGTTGGAGCAAAATGACAATTGACCTTATCCTTTCGATCAATATTCATAAGCCATGCGGCTCCTTCTTATGATTTCTAATCAAAATTTAATCTCGATAGGCGTTCGCAATCAGGAGGCAGCAAGTCAAGATCACTTCCGGAAAAGGGCATCATATCACCCTGAAAACCTATTGAACACGAACGGCTTCAGCTTTAAAAATTAGCTCCAACGCCGCCCAATTGGTCATTCCGCTTACCGAAATCAGGGTTAAAAACGCATTAAACCGCTATTTTGACCCGCCTGGATTTTGCATTACTTAATTGTTATTTCCTAAATTAGGAGGTTAAGTAATTTTTTCTAACCTAAACTAAACACTATGCAAAAAGTTTTACGCCTAACCATGGGCGTCTTGCTGCTGCTCTTTACGAGCGCAGCATGGGCGCAAACACGAACGGTCTCTGGGAAGGTGTCGTCAAAAGAAGACGGTACATCTCTACCCGGGGTAAATGTCCTTGTGAAAGGAACCAGCAATGGAACTACCACTGATGCCGACGGAAAATATTCCCTTTCAGTGCCCGACGCTGGGGGTACTCTGGTCTTTTCGTTTATCGGATTAGCCTCTCAAGAAATCGAAATTGGACAGCAGACGATCATAGATATTTCTATGGCGGCCGATGCAACTCAATTGTCGGAGGTCGTTGTCGTTGGATACGGTACTCAGTCAAAGCGCGACATTAACGGCGCTATTGCCACTGTGGACGGAGACAAGATCAAGGCCATGCCAAATCAAAGCTTCGAACAAGCTCTTGGTGGACGTGCTGCCGGCGTGCAGGTTTCTATTCCAAACGGTGTGTTGAACAACCCTCCCGTTATCCGTGTT
Source organism: Cyclobacteriaceae bacterium (assembly GCA_035492075.1). Classification (GTDB taxonomy): domain Bacteria; phylum Bacteroidota; class Bacteroidia; order Cytophagales; family Cyclobacteriaceae; genus ELB16-189. The sequence goes on from DATJJP010000001.1 coordinate 26,339, forward strand.
CGAGGAGTTAACTCTATCAACTTAAGTTCATTTCCGTTGGTTGTTATTGATGGCATTCCTGCATTCACAGGTGACAACTCAGCAACCAACTCACCTAACAACCCGCTGGCCAATATTAACCCATCTGATATCGAAAGTGTCGAGGTGTTGAAAGACGCGTCCGCCAGTGCCATCTATGGATCGCGCGCTGCTTCTGGGGTAATATTGGTAACCACAAAACGAGGCACAAAAGGAAGTTCAAAATTCCAGTATGACGCCTGGGTTGGTGTTACCCAACCTTTCCGCTTGTTCAAAATGCTCAATGCGGATCAATACATGACGATGAAAAATGAAGCTGTTGTTAACTTAAACCAAAATACACTGGCTGCCACCGGTACTTATGGAACAGCCACTGAAGGCTCTTTCCGACCATCTCTGGATGCCAATGGAAACCCGATCAATACCAATTGGTACGATCACGTTTATAGAACAGGCTTCTCGCATTTCAACAGTATCAGTTTTTCGGGTGCAACCGATAAGACTTCACACTATGTTTCCGTGGGATATACCGGTCAAAAAGGGATGTTGAAGAAAAATGACTTCGACAGAACATCGGTTCGTATTAACATAGACCACAAGGTGTACAAAAACTTTACCGTTGGCGCTACCATTAACTATGCCAACAACTTCAATTCAGCGCCAAGTACTGGCTCTCTTCCTGGCGCAGCGTTCAACACCGCTGGGTTGGGTCGCTTGCCATTGGTGTTACCACCAAATGTGGCGGCATTTAATCCGGATGGAAGCTATAATTTGGGTAGCGGCGGACTCGGCGCAGGAGCAAACATAAACCCCACTTCACCCACGCAAGCTCCATTGCTTCCAGGTTATTATAACCCGGATCTGATCCTTGATAAGGACAAATACACTTCAGAAGGCAATGAACTGCAGGGAAATATTTACGCCGCCTGGCAAGTCATCCCAGGCCTGACCGTCAAAACCTTGTATGGCGTCAACCGCAGCTCGTTTGAAGACCAAGTTTTCCAAAACTCATTGGGCGGTGATGGTTATAGCAATGGCGGTTTGGCCGCGAACTTCTATCGTACCAACAAAAGATGGAACTGGCAGAATACGATCCAATACGACAAGTCCATTGGAAAAAACAACTTGTCAGTTCTTGTAGGTGGTGAGCAGCAATATACTCAGGTTAGTCGCTGGGGCGCTCAGCGCACTGCTTTGGCAGATCCTTTCTTTACCAGCTTCCAGGGCAACTATACGAACATTGCGGTATCTGGACTTTTGCAAAGTGAGAACTATTTGGTTTCCTATTTCGGCCGGGTTAACTACGACTACGACAAAAAGTATTTCGTGTCACTCAATGCGAGAAGAGATGGATATTCAGCCTGGGCAAACAAGTGGGGTAATTTCTATGGTGCAGCTGTAGGTTACGCTATTTCTGAAGAAGGCTTCTGGAAGAACAACTCCTTCTTGAGCAATATCAATTTCTTCAAAATCAAAGGTAGCTATGGTGAAGTAGGAAATAGTAACGGCATTGGTGACTTTGCTTCACTCCAGCTCTACAGCTCAGGTCTTTATGGCGCGGCAGCTACCCTTGGATACAGCCAAGCAGGAAACACAGCCCTCACTTGGGAGAAGAGTAAGAAAACCGACATCGGTTTCACTTATGGAATTCTCAACGACAAGATCCAAGGTGAATTCTCCTACTACAAAAATTTAGTAGATGGATTGATCTTGAACGTACCACAGGCCCCTTCAAAAGGAGTACCAGGTAACTCGCTACCTGCCAACGTTGGTTCAATGCAGAATACCGGCATTGAAATCACAATCAAGTACAACGCGATCAACCGCTCAGATTTCAGATGGACAGTTGGTGCTAACGTCACTACATCAACAAACAAGGTGTTGACGTTGAACTCCGATAACGCTCTTATTGGAAACACTACATTGGGTTTGGAGACAGTGAACTACGTGAAGGTTGGTCAATCCGTTGGAGCCTTCTTGGCCGTGCCCACATTGGGAGTAAACCAGGCCAATGGCAGAAGATTGTTCCAGAAGATTGACGGTACCGTTGTGCAGTACGATCACCTCGGCACTGGATGGACGGACTTAAATGGGAATACAGTGACCGCAGCGTCTCAAGCAAATGATGGTCGCTTCTATGGTCCTGCACTGCCCAAGTGGTACGGTGGTATCGATAACACGTTCTCTTACAAAAACTTCGACCTCGGAATTTTCTTCCAATATTCAGGAGGCAACTATGTGTATAACGGAACAAAAGCCGGCTTGAGAGATCAGCGCTTTTGGAACAACCACACTGACGTACTCGATCGTTGGACTCCCGAACACCCAAGTGGCAAAATTCCACGTGTAGTTTATGGCGACAACGTGTCAAACGGCTCTGCTATCGTTATCTCTGAAAATATTGAAAAAGGAGATTTCCTGCGTTTGAAAAATGTGCAAATAGGCTATACGTTCAATAAGGGCTTGCTCGAGAAAGTAAAAATCTCGAACGCGAGAATTTATGCGTCAGTTCAAAATGCCTTTATCATCACGAAGTACAAAGGGATCGATCCTGAAAATAACGCCAATGGCAATAGCCCTAGCGGTGCCAGTGTGGACAGGAACTCCGTTGGACAAGCAAGAACGTACACGGTAGGTATCAACGTAACCTTTTAAGTAGAATCAGCATGAAAAAATATAATTTTCGAAACAAACTGTCGGTGGTTATAGCCGTGATTGCGATGGGAGTTTTCTCCTGCCAAACGGATCACCTCAATCCAGTACCTCAAACATCGATATCGGATCTCGTGGCATTTAATACGCCTGACCGTATCGCTTTACAAGTGAACAATTTGTACACTAGCGTCAAGAGTGGAAACTTCTTGGGCGGCCGCTACCAGATTTATGGTGACATCCGTGCCGATGATTTTCTCAACCGCACATCAAATGCGGTGACTGGCTACACGGTCTGGAACCACACCATCACTGAAACGTCTCAGAATGATGATATCAACATGTGGACGGCGGCTTATGCAGCCATCAACCAGCTCAATGTATTCATCAAGGGCATGGACGACAACAAAGGAAAATTTGTACCTCCTACTTTTGCCCCGGACTTTGCGACAACGGCACAACAATACGTTGGTGAAGCCTATCTCTTAAGAGCATTGTCATACCACTGCCTGTTGCAGTTCTATGCACGCCCTTTCATTGATGGCTCTGGAAGTCAACCCGGCCTTCCTCTCCGTTTGAATGCTGAAAAGAATTCTTTGAACAATGCGCTGGCACGGTCATCCGTTTCAGACATCTATGATCAGATTATCTCTGACTTGAATCTTGCTGAACAAAACCTGCCGTTGAGCTACACTACGCAGACCTTAAACGTAACAAGAGCTCATAGAAATACAGCCATTGCTTTGAAGACAAGAGTGTATTTGACAAAAGGTGATTATGCCAATGTGATCACTGAAGCAAATAAAATTGTTTCGGCTTCTGCTCCTTTCGTTGCCTCTTCTGGAGTTGCGCACGCATTGCAAGCCAATGTGAACAATGTCTTTGCTACGCCGCAAGAAACCTCGGAAAGCATTTTGTCAATGCCATTCACGGCTCAAAATACGCCAGGTACGCAAAACCAAATAGGATTCTATTATCGCTCTGGCGGTGCTGGTGCAAATCCGGGTGGTGGTGAGTATTCGTTAAATGCTGCCGGTATTTTAGCTGATGCGGTGTCGTTCCCAGCAACAGACGCTCGAAGAACCAATTTCGTGTATAAAGTGGGCACAGAGTTTTTCTGCGGCAAATACCCATCTGGCACACCTTATATCGACAAGGCGCCTGTAATTAGGTACGCTGAAGTGTTGCTCAACTTGTCTGAGGCGATAGCTAGAACAACGGCCGGAGTGGATCCAAAGTCGCTTGCCCTATTGAATGCGGTTCGCACACGTTCGACAGGCGTTACCGGAACACTTGCGCCTCCTGACAATGCAACGCTATTAACTAATATCATGACAGAGCGTAGGATCGAATTCCTCGGCGAAGGACTTCGCAACTCTGACATCATGCGTTTCAACCAGGCTTTCCCAGGTAAAGGCGCCATTGCTTCTTTGCCAAACACCAGTGCGAAATATGCTTGGCCTATTCCGATCACTGAATTGCAAACCAACACGGCGATCGTTCAAAACCAGTAAAGGTTTATAACCGCCCAGTGATAAGATAAACTGGTGTCAAAATGAAAAAGCCTCGGAGGTTACTCTCCGAGGCTTTTTTGTGAACATCAGCGGCTGATACACACAGCTCACGCGTCGTTGTATCAGTAACTCGCTGAACCGGGCATCAAATAATTTTTAACATAATCAGCAACCCCTTCTTCCAACGAATGGAATGGTCGTGAGTAGCCAATGGTCTGCAATTTGGTCATATTCGCCTCCGTAAAATATTGATACTTGTCGCGGATATCCACGGGCGTATCTATGAATGCAATATCCTCGGTCTTGCCCATCGCCTGGAAGGTGGCTTTCGTCAAATCTAAAAATGTGCGGGCCTTGCCTGATCCCAGGTTGTAAATGCCCGAATTCCTTCTATGATGCATCAAGAACACGCACACTTCAACAACGTCTTTTACATACACAAAATCCCTCATCTGCTCTCCATCCTTAAACCGTGGATTGTGAGAACGAAATAATTTCATCTTGTCGGTCTTACCAATCTGGTTAAACGCATGCCAAATCACGGAAGCCATTCTGCCTTTATGATACTCGTTCGGTCCATAGACGTTAAAGAATTTCAGGCCGGCCCAGAAAAAAGGCTTTTCTTTTTGTTGCAATGCCCATAGGTCAAAATCTTGCTTCGACTGACCATAAGGATTCAATGGTTTTAATGAACTGATCTTGGATTCGTCATCGTCATACCCAACTTCGCCCAGTCCATATGTCGCGGCAGACGAAGCATAAACCAAGGGAATTTGATATTGAATGCATCGTTTCCATATATCTTTCGTGTACTGCGTGTTCATCTTATTCAGCAACACCGTATCAAATTCCGACGTATCCGTTTTCGCTCCGATATGAAAAATAAAATCGACTAGTTCGTTGTTTTTGTCAAGCCAGGGCATGAACTCCTCTCGATCAACATATTCTTTGATCTTTGCCGACGCCAGGTTATTCATTTTGGCAGCATCTCCGAATTTGTCTACGGCGATGATGTTGTTAAAATTGTCGCGGTTGAGTCTTTTTACAAGGCAACTTCCAATGAACCCTGCCGCTCCTGTTACTACAATCATGATTCAAGATTAAATTCGACACAAAAATAAACCATTCAGTGGACTTCGGTCGATCCATTATATTTGTGCTCGATTTAACACAAAAATGATCTACGTAAGTCGCCAAGAGCACTTTAACGCTGCCCACAAACTTTATAACCCTGCCTGGACGAAAGAAAAGAACATAGAGGTATTTGGGCCGTGCGCTAACGAAAATTGGCACGGGCATAATTATGACTTGATCGTGACAGTCAAAGGAAATCCAGATCCGGAAACAGGGTTTGTCATTGACTTGAAAAAATTAAGCACCCTGATCAGGAACGAGGTTATCGAGAAGCTCGATCACAAAAACCTGAATCTCGATGTGCCTTTCTTGAAAGGCAAAATGGCCAGCACAGAAATCGTGACAAAAGAGATCTGGCAAATACTTGAACCAAAAATTTTAACTATTTCCAGTTTTGGCAAATTGCATTCCATTAAGCTTTACGAAACTCCGCGGAATTATGTGGAGTATTTTGGCGAATGAGGAAAATCTACATTGTTGCGGGTGAACGTTCTGGCGATTTGCACGGAAGCAATTTGACGAAGGCGTTGCTCGCGCGTGACTCCTCCCTGTCCCTACGAGGATTCGGTGGCGACGAAATGAAAAAAGCCGGAGTGGATATTTTTGTTCATTATGAACAGCTTGCCTTTATGGGCTTCGTAGCCCTGGTCACCAATCTCTTCACCATTTTCAAATTCATAAGCCTTTGCAAAAAGGATATCGATCAGTTCAAGCCTGAGGCCATCATTTTGATTGACTATGGGGGGTTCAATAGAAGGATCGCAAAGTTTGCGAAGGAAAAAGGCATCAAGGTATTCTATTACATCCCACCCAAAGTCTGGGCATGGTATCAAAGTCGCGCATTTGAGTTAAAACAAAATGTGGATCGGCTTTTTGTCATTTTGCCTTTCGAGAAAAAATTCTTTAAAGACAAATGCAATTGGGACGTTGATTATGTTGGAAATCCTGTTTTGGATGCAATCAAAGCCTTCAAACCCGACCCTGATTTTCTGACTAAAAACGGCCTTGACCGATCAAAAAAAATAATAGCGCTGTTACCGGGGAGTCGTAAAATGGAATTGAAGAGGATCGTGCCGCTTATGGCCGAAATAATAAAGACCAATCCGTTATGCGAATTTGTTGTCGCGGCCGTTAATAACCTCAACGAGGAATTATATACCAGATTCAAAAATTTACCCAATGTGAAGTTTGTGTTCGATGCCTCTTATGATTTACTGACAGTTGCAGATGCCGCCATTGTAACCTCAGGAACCGCCACCTTGGAAACATGCATTTTCAAAGTACCACAGGTAGTAGTGTACAAAACGGGGGGTCTTGAATACGCAATTGCGAGCCGGGTGGTCAAAGTAGCATTCATCTCTCTGGTAAACTTAATTGCAGGTAAGGAAGTCGTCAAAGAACTTATTCAGGAGAAGGCAATTCCAACCTTGCTCAATGCGGAGTTGTCTAAGTTGATAAGAAATGAAGAGTACCGAGCTGAAATAAAGGAAAATTACGAAGGTATTTTTCGGGCCTTGGATACTGGTTCCGCCTCTGAAAATGCTGCGTTCCTCATGGTGAAGTATTTAGTAGAGTGACGCAAATCTGTTAACTTTAAATATATGGCAAAGCGAGTTTTTATTCCGCTGTCTATACTGTTGGCGATGGTTGGGCTTTACTCTTGTCAGCAAAAAGATGATCCGGCCCTGACAACTTCCTATCTTGATTTGCCCCAAACCCCATATCAATATAACTCAGGGGCTCCCAATGATAATATCCCAACGCTCGGGCGCGTTCTTTTTTATGATTCGAGACTATCAGCAAACAGCACTATTTCGTGTTCCAGCTGCCATAAACAAGCAAGCGCGTTTTCTGATAACAGGCGGTTTAGCCTCGGCTTTCTGGGCCAGCAAACAGCACGGAATTCAATGCCCATTCAAAATCTAAGGGCCAGAAATTTTCCTAACGCACCGATTTTAGACTCCTCATTCGTTTCAGATGCCAACCTGCCCTTGTTTTGGGACGGAAGAGAAACCCTGATCGCCGCACAGGTATTGATGCCGATTACAAATCACATTGAAATGGGTATGACGATAGATGACGTAGTGTCGAAATTGTCAAGCTTTTCTGAGTATTCTTCTTTGTTTGCAGATGCCTATGGAGACAGTCAGGTAACTGAAGGAAGAATAGCCATCGCGTTAAGTCGGTTTATTTCAAGCATTAACACAAGCCAATCGAAATTTGACTTATCAAGACAAGGAAAAGCTGAGTTGTCGGCGCAGGAGGCCAATGGGTTTAGCCTATTCCTTAACAAATACAATTGTAATAGCTGTCACCGTGTTTTGCCTGGCCAAGGGATACAATTCATTGGCGATTCAATTGGCAGTGGCTATGTACCTGATCAAGCGTTCCTCGATATTGGCTTGGATGCCTCTCCAAATGATATTGGTAGAGCCGATGTTACGCATGCTCCATCTGACATTGGCCGATTCAAAATTCCAACGTTACGCAATGTTGCCCTCACAGCGCCTTATATGCATGACGGACGTTTTGCCACTCTGAACGAAGTAATTGATCATTACAGTTCAGGTATCGCTAACAGCCCAAATCTCGATATTATTCTTACCAAGAATAACGTGCCTAACCAAATGATGATCTCAGAGACCGAAAAGCAATCGATCATTGCATTTTTGAATACGCTCACAGACTATCAGATGATCACGGATCCAAAATTCTCATCTCCGTTTAAATCAAAATAAGGTTCATGCGATCAATTGTTTTGGTGGGCACCATGTTTTTAGCTGTCTCATCGTCGTTTGCTCAACGCGACAGTTCCAATACCAAGAAGGCAAATCACTACTTGGGTGTACAAGCCAACCAACTTTTACGTCAGCTTTTCAATCTAAGTGGAAATACAACCGTAGTCGCCAACCCGTATTTGATCAATTATTCAGTAAACTCGGCCAAATCTGGCTGGGGTTTGAACGTCGGTATAGGCTATACGGTGGACCAATCAAATCAATCGGACGCCAATACCACAAACAATTCGCAAACAACTAATTTTTCATTTAGGATTGGTGCCGAGAGAAAAGTAGCCCTTGCAAAAAAATGGATGTTCAGCTATGGGTTTGATTTTCTGGAGGATAAAATGAACACGACGTCGACGGCCAAATCTCAATTTCAATTTAACTCCAATGAAACAGATATTGACCTTATCACAAAAGATTCCGGTTTTGGCCCTCGGTTCACTTTAAATTTTTTCGTCACTCCTAAAATCCTTATTGGAACTGAAGTCACCTATTACTACAAAGCGATCACTACTTCGCAGAACACAACCAACTCCAGCACAACGATTTCGATCAACCCTAGCACGGGTCAGCAGGTCTCAAATTCTAGTAGTTCGTCGACTGAATCAACGCAGAAGCTAAAGCAGTTTCATTTCACTGCACCAGCAAACATCTACTTGACCTTAAAATTCTGATTAAGCTACTTTCAGCTTACTATAATGTGACTTGCTGAATTTTTCTTCCGCATAAGCGCGATTGATCACCAAACGATCAGCGGATTTTTCAGATGGCATTTCAAACATGGCATCGTTCACAATCGCTTCGCAAATCGAGCGGAGCCCACGAGCACCGAGCTTATAGTCCATCGCTTTTTCAACAATAAAATCAAGAGCACCGTCCTTAAACTCAAGCTCAATGTTTTCCATCTCAAACAATTTTTTGTACTGCTTGACGAGTGCGTTTTTGGGTTCGGTCAATATTTTCCGGAGTGCATTGTGATCGAGTGGATTCAGGAATGAAACCACCGGCAGGCGACCAATCAATTCGGGAATCAAACCAAAGGTTTTCAAATCTTGTGACGACACGAATTGAAGCAAATTGTCTTTGTCAATATCTCCCGGGCGCAGGCCATCGGCGCTGGCGGAAAAACCGAGGGGGCGCGTATTCAGTCTTCGTCCAATCAATTTTGAAATCCCCTCAAATGCGCCTCCGCAGATGAACAAGATATTTTCGGTATTCACCGAGATCATTTTTTGATCGGGGTGCTTACGTCCGCCTTGCGGGGGCACGTTGACTGCAGTACCCTCCAGCAATTTCAAAAGCGCTTGCTGAACACCCTCACCGCTCACATCGCGGGTGATAGAGGGATTATCCGATTTACGTGCAATCTTATCAATCTCATCGATATAAACGATTCCACGTTCCGCTGCTTCGGTGTTATAATCTGCCGCTTGAAGCAAGCGTGTCAAAATACTTTCCACGTCTTCACCTACATAACCAGCCTCAGTGAGTACGGTTGCGTCGGCGATGCAGAAGGGTACTTGTAATATTTTTGCAAGTGTCCGAGCAAGGTAGGTTTTTCCGGTGCCGGTCTCACCCACCATGATAATATTCGACTTTTCAATATAAATATCGGTGTCGACTTTGCGTTGCATCAATCGCTTGTAGTGGTTATACACCGCCACGCTCATGATCCGCTTCGCTTCATCCTGCCCAATCACATACTCGTCAAGGAATTTTTTAATCTCACGGGGCTTGATCAGTTTAAAGTTGGGAAGGGCACCCGTCTCCACTTTGTTCTTCTTTTCTTCTGTGAGGATTTGACTTGCCTGCATTACACACTTGTCGCAAATGTGTGCATGGATGCCCGAGATCATGAGATCAACATCCTTCTTATTTCTGCCGCAAAACGAACAGGTTACTTCTGCCATGGTAATTGTCAATTGTCAATGTGCCAATTGACAATTAGAATACAAAGGTACTCATAATTAGGCAATTGGCTCATTGAAAATTGAGCATTGAAAATTGGGCTATTTTTTGTTACGCTCCAGCACTTCGTCTATTAAGCCATAGGCTTTCGCCTCAGCTGCGCGCATCCAATAATCGCGATCGGAATCCTTCTCGATCCTATCGTAGGTCTGTCCGCTGTGTTTGGACAAGATATTGTACAGATCCTTTTTCAATTCGAGCGTCTGTTTCATGGATATCTCCATGTCTGACGAGGTTCCCTGCATGCCTGCCGACGGCTGATGAATCATTATTCTGGAATGTGGCAAACCAGATCTCTTTTTGGAGGCCCCGGCAGCCAAAAGCACCGCTCCCATAGAGGCGGCCAAGCCAGTGCAAATGGTGGCAACGTCGGGATTTATGTATTGCATTGTATCATAAATGCCAAGGCCCGCATGAACCGATCCTCCAGGACTATTGATATACATAATCACATCCTTTTTGGGATCGGAAGATTCCAAAAACAACAGTTGAGCTGTGATCACGTTGGCGATGTAGTCGTCTACTGGAGTTCCAAAGAAAATAATGCGGTCGGCCATGAGGCGTGAGAACACATCGATGACGGTCGCTCGCATCTGGCGTTCTTCCACAATGTTTGGAGTCATTGCTGTCACCTGATACGGATTTTGGTTTACATATTTAATGTAGCTATCGAGAGCATTGCCGCTCATGCCCATGTGGTGCACGGCGTACTTACGGAATTCGTTCGTGTTATTCATAGAAAGTAGTTACTCAGTTAGTCGTTTGTTGAAGTAATTTATTTCAAGTTGACAAAGAATTTGAAATTAAAAAAGCCTGTCATAGGACAGGCCCTTGTAGAACTGATTTAGGTTAAATTAAGTTCAATGATTGTGCAACTCCGCGATTTTCTTGAATTCATCGAGGGTCACTTTCTTTTCATCAATTGTGATATTGCTTTTAATCACCTCCATGATTTTTTCGCTGCGCAATTGGTTATAGGTACGCAAGTAATTTTCGCCTTTCCCGTCTTTACCGGCAAGGTAGTTGGAAACAATACCATCAAACTTGTCTCCTAATTGCTCTGCGATGGCCGCTCCGCCGAATTGATCTGCAATGATCTGTTTTGCTTTCTCGCGCACTTCCGTTTCCTCCACTTTGATGTTGTTGTCTTCCGCGATTTTATTTTTGACGAGATCCCATTTCAACGAATCGCGATAGCTGTTGAATTCTTTTTCAAGCACATCGTCGGTGACCTCGCCAGCGCTTGTTGCCTTCAACCATGTTTTCAAGAAGCCATCAGGCATATTGATCTTGGTGTGGTCAACGTAGTAGTGTTGAATTTCGTGATCAAGCAAATGCTGCGTCTCGCGATTATAGTTTCCACCAATCGTTTCCTTGATTTTGTTCATGAAGTCTTCTTCTGTCTTGACCACGTCCTTTCCAAAAACTTGATCGAACAATTCAATATTGATTTCGGCGTCTTCGATCCGGCTGACATTGGTCACCTTGAAGACGTAGCTACCTGTCACTTTCTTTGCCTCTTCTTCCGTTACGTTCAAAAGTTGAGATAGTGCCACTGGATCAGTGACCGTTTTCTCTACTACAAATTCGATCGCATCGTCTTTTTTCACGCCGATGAATTTCTTCTGTTGCGATTTTTCGACTTGGCTGATTCGAATGTACGAACCTTGTTTTTCCTCTGTGCCTTGCTTGGAAATTTCGCCAAACAAATTGTCCATCGCTTCGCTCACATCGGGGTTGGTGCGCTTGCCAAATCTGCGTTTGATATCGGTGAGCGTTTCATCCATCGTCTTTTGATCCACTTCGATAGGGTGAGAAGTCACTTTTACTTTTTTTGAAAGATCTACCGCAAAATCTTCGACCATTCCGATTTGGAATTCAAATTCAAAATCTTTTTGAGCATCCCAGTCGATCGTGCGGGCCTTTTCCTCGTTGGGAAGCGGGTCGCCAAGCACGCGTAATTTGTTATCCCGAATGTAATCAGACACCGAGTGCGAGATGATGTGATTGACCTCGTCCACCAAAATACCTTTACCAAACATCTTCTTGATCACACCGGTGGGCACTTTGCCTTGGCGGAATCCTTTGATATTGGCTTTACGAGAGTAGTCGCGCACTTTTTCTTCCACCTTGGGCAGGTAGTCGCTTTCCTTCAATTGGATTTTGATAAGGCCGTCGGTGGCGCTTTTCTTGTCGAGTGTAATGTTCAAGGGAATCTGATTTAATGTTACAAGTTCCAGGTTACAGGGTGGCAAGTTTCCGGTTCGTTTGAAGCACGGAACCTGAAACTTGAAACCCCACGAAGTGCGCATGGAGGGACTCGAACCCCCACGCCTTTCGGCACCAGATCCTAAGTCTGGCACGGCTACCAATTACGCCACATGCGCTGAAAACAGCCTTTTTCTTGAAAAGGGAGCGCAAATTTAGAACATTTAGCCTATTTAAAGAATCTTTATACAAAGAAATCCTGCCGCCATTTTGGGCATCATAAACCAAAGTTCTGTACTTGTGTCGTACTGCGCGGAGATGACGCCCCTACTAGTAAGAAACTAGGTCCTAAATTTGTATCTTGAATCGTTAGACAAATCTGTTGTGGTTGTAGATGCTGTAGAAGAAAAACGTGAGATCATAAACCGGTACCGCAGGCTGCTTCGCAAGGCCAAGCCGGTGTTGAAAGAAGGTGATGCCAAATTGATAAAGCGGGCTTTTACGATTGCGATGGAGGCACACAAAAACATGCGCCGGAAGTCGGGCGAACCATTCATCTTCCATCCCCTATCTGTTGCCGAAATTTGTGTTGAGGAAGTAGGTCTTGGTACCACGTCTATCGTGGCCGCCTTGCTTCATGATGTTGTGGAAGACACGGACATACAACTTTCCGACATTGAACGGATTTTTGGAAAGAAGGTAACGAAGATCGTTGACGGCCTCACCAAAATTCGCGGCGTATTTGAAGCCGGTACATCGGCACAAGCGGAGAATTTTCGCAAAATGCTTTTCACGCTCAGTGAAGATGTGCGTGTGATTTTGATCAAACTGGCCGATCGCCTGCACAACATGCGCACGCTCGACAGCATGCCGCGCAACAAGCAACTCCGGGTGTCTTCCGAAACCATTTATCTATATGCGCCTCTTGCCCATCGCCTTGGGTTGAACGCCATCAAAACAGAACTCGAAGACCTTTATTTGAGGTTCACCGACAACATATCGTATCGCGATATCGCCAACAAAATTGATGAGACGAAGACGTCGCGAAACCGCTTCATCAAACAGTTTGTGCAACCCATTACCGAGGAGATTGAAAAGCTAAATGTAGACTGCGAAATTAAAAGCAGGCCAAAATCGATCTACTCTATCTTCAATAAGATGCGCAAACAAAATATTCCCTTCGAGGAAGTCTACGATTTGTTCGCCATTCGAATTATCCTTGACACACCGATCGAACAGGAAAAATCTTTTTGCTGGCAAGTGTATTCTATTGTGACCGATTATTATACACCAAATCCCGACCGCCTGCGCGACTGGATCAGTACGCCAAAGGGAAATGGGTATGAGTCACTGCACACGACCGTCATGGCCAAGAACGGACAGTGGGTAGAAGTGCAGATCCGCACGAAACGCATGGATGAAATTGCGGAGAAGGGATATGCGGCTCATTGGAAATACAAGGACAACACCGCGAAGTACGAATCCAATTTGGAAAAGTGGTTAGTGCGCGTCCGGGAAACTTTAGAGAAACAAGATTTGTCTGCGCTGGAATTTGTCGACGACTTCAGAGGAAACTTATTCAACGAAGAGGTTTTTGTTTTTACTCCTAAAGGGGAACTAAAGACAATCGCAAAAGGAGCAACAGCCCTCGACTTTGCGTTTGAAATTCATACGGACATTGGCGCAAAATGCATTGGTGCTAAAGTGAACCAGAAGTTGGTGCCGATCAACCATGTGTTGAAAAATGGTGATCAAATTGAAATCCTCACGTCCTCGAAACAGAAGCCGAATGAAGATTGGCTACGGTTCGTGACGAGTTCGAAAGCAAAAAGCAAAATAAAAGACCTACTCAAAGAAGACCGACGCAAGGTGGCCGAGGAGGGAAAAGAGATCTTGCACCGAAAACTGCGCTCCATGAAAATGGAACCAAGTCAGAAAGTGAACGAACAACTCCGTGATTTTTTTAAAGTCAGCTCGCAACTTGAACTTCTTTATAAAATCGGCAAGGGAATCATCGGTGCACCGGAGCTCAAGAAATTTCAGGACTACAAACCTTCGTCACCGCTGAAGAAAAATCCGCTAGATGTACCGGATGTAAAAGCGATTGAACAAGAAATCAAAGCAAAGCGACAAGAAGACACGCTGCTGATTGGGGAGGATATGGATGTAGTGGAGTACAAACTGGCGAAGTGCTGCACCCCAATTCCAGGCGACGAGGTTTTTGGTTTTGTCACCGTGAATGAGGGGATTAAAATTCACCGTGCCACGTGCCCCAATGCACCAGAGCTACTTGCCAATCATGGCAACCGAGTCATCAAAGCCAAATGGACCAGTCAGCATGAGGTTTCATTCCTCACCGGTTTGAAAGTTGTCGGTACCGACCGCGTGGGATTGATCAACGACGTGAGCAAAGTGATTTCAGAAGAATTGAAAGTGAATATGAGTTCGCTTTCTTTCAAAACCGATCCAGGGATTTTCCATGGAGAGATCATGCTCTACGTGAACGACACACGCCACCTGGAGACCCTGATCAGTAAATTGGAAAAAGTGGAGGGCGTGGAGCAGGTGAGCAGGTTTGACAACAGGATTGAAAAGGGTGTAAGTTAATGCCCCGGTCTTTCGTCCAACGTTTAGGTGTGCCGCTTTTAAGCGAAAGTATATCGTAGCCTATTTGGATTTGGACGAGAAGGTGGCCATCAGCGATTTTGCGATTCAAAAATTGCTTCGCAGATCTTAGCCTAAATTCTCAAAATATTTATATCCTGATCCTGTATTTAAAAGCAAGATTGTTTCGTCTCTTTTAACAATCTCCTCCTGCAAGAGTTTTTTCAGCGCCGGCAGCAACGCTCCGCCTTCCGGGGCAATAAGCATTCCCTCCGTAATTGCCATCTCTTGAACGCCCCGAACGATTTCTTCTTCCGAAACTGAAATTGCATTGCCGTTGGTTTCGCACAGTACCCTTTGAATCATGGCTTGCGCAAATGGAGTGGGAACGGCAAGGCCATTGGCGATCGTCTGCCTCAGCGGTGACGATATCTTTCCTTCCAAAAAAGTTTCAACCACGGGCCTGCACTGATCAGACTGCACGGCTATCAAGCGCGGCAATTTGTTTTGTATCCAACCCATTTCGATCATCTCGAGAAAGGCTTTCCACATGCCGATCAACCCGGTGCCACCGCCGGTGGGATACAAAATTACGTCAGGCAATTTCCAATTCATTTGTTCAGCGATTTCATAACCCATCGTCTTTTTCCCTTCCAAACGATAGGGCTCCTTCATCGTAGAGAAATCAAAATATTGTCTTTCATTATTTAGCTCGGCTACTCTTTTTGCGCAATCACTGATTAACCCATCAACCAAAATAAGTTCCGCACCAAAAAACTCACACTCCATCTGAAACGATTTTGGTGTGTGGGATGGCATCACCACGGTTGCCTTCATGCCCGCCCGTGCACAATAAGCCGCCATCGCTCCGCCGGCGTTGCCTGCCGTAGGAACTATCGCCTCTTTGATGCCAAGTTCTTTTGCCTTTGAAACTGCCGCGCTTAGCCCGCGGGCCTTGAATGATCCCGTGGGATTGGGCGATTCATCTTTCATCAAAAGATGTGCTACATCCAGCAACTCGGCCTGTCTACTCAGATTCAAAATAGGCGTCCAGCCTTCTCCCAGCGAAACGATATTCTTTTTCTCGAGAACTGGCAGAAACTTCGCATACCGCCACATCGAACGCTCCCTGAAATCGATATCATCTTTTGAGAGGCCAGTCAAGTCATAAAAAGTCAACAATGGGTTTCTCTGGCAGTTCTCGCATTGCGCGTAGGTATTGATCTGATCGAACGGAAAGGGCCTTTTGCAAACGGGACATTGAAGATGAGAAATGCGCGAGATATTTTCTTTCACCAGCATAAATGACAATTATGACCGTGAAAGTAGCTTGGCGTTTAACCGATGTCCAATATCGATTGGTTATCCATCATAACTTAATGTTATAATGGCTTTTCGCGAATTTGATGAACGCATTGTTGAGGCCGTCATTTTCGCCTTGTCGTTGCACAAAATAGAATTGTCTTATTACTGTAAGCCCGTCAATGAAAATCCGAACCAATTCGCCGGCGGCAAGTTCCTTGGCCACTGCCCGTGTGGGCAGGAAGCCTAGGCTCTCGTCGGCAAGTACAAAATTCTTCAATGCTTCGGTCCCTCCGAGGCGCATCGTTATTTTTAAATCTGAGAGCTTGACATGATGACTCGCCAAAGTGCCCTTAAGAGCAGCCAATGTACCCGAGCCTGTTTCGCGCAGTACCACAGGAACGCGCTTCAAATCACTGATGAGTAGTTTGCCTTTCTTTCCCAGATAGCTCTTTGCAGAACAGACAGGAATCACTTCGTCGGTAAGAAACGGTTCGCTATTGATGCGTGTCATCTTGTTTTTGCCTTCCACTATTCCCAAATCAATTTCATGATCAAGGAGTGCTTTGATAACGTTTTCAGAATTTCGATTCAGCAGGCTCATCCTCACTTCTGTGTGGGTGTTGCGGAAGCCTGAAAGAATGGACGGGATGATGTATAAAGCCACGGTGGTACTTGCACCGATTTTCAACTCCCCCTTTACATGCAGTTGATCTCTATACGAGCTGATTTCATAATCCAACTGCCTTTCAATGGCCTTCGCCCTGGTCAGGTGTTCAACGAGTATATTGCCAGCTTCGGAAAGCACGATAGAGCTGCCCTTACGCTCGAATAAACTTGTTTTGTAATCGTCTTCGAGTTGCTGAATATGTTTGCTGATGGCAGGTTGGCTAATAAACAGCACCTGGCTGGCTTTCGTAAAGCTGAGCTGTCGCGCGACTTCAAGAAAAACTTCGTGTTTGAACGAAAGCATAGCGCATCACTGGGGCATATCGCCAGCGTCAATCTTTATAAACCACACCATCCTTCATCACAAAACTCACTTTCGTCATCGTAGCTATATTTTTGGTTGGGTCTTCATCTACCGCAATAATGTCGGCCAGCTTTCCTTTTTCGATGGAACCTACTTTATCTGCCCAACCGATGATGTTTGCGTTCACCTGCATGGCGCTTAGCAGTGCTTCTATGGCCGGCATCCCTCCTTCCACCATGTACCCAAATTCCTTTGCGTTGTCGCCGTGCGGAAAAACTCCAGCGTCGGTACCAAAAGCGATTTTCACTCCACGCTTGTATGCCCTTCCAAAATTTTCTTGAATCTTAGAGCCGATTTCCAACGCTTTGGGAACAACCAAAGGGTGATAGTATCCAGGAATTTTTGCGTACTCGGCAGCCGACCTTCCTGCAATAATAGTGGGCACATGAAATGTTCCTTTCTGTTTCATCAAATCCATCACCTCCTCAGTCATTAACGTACCATGCTCAATCGTTGTGATACCCGCAAGCACTGCTCGCTTCATCCCTTCGGCACCGTGAGCATGGGCAGCCGTAATCATTCCATAATCTTTTGCCGTCTCGACGATCGCATTCACTTCTTCTTGTGTGAATTGTGGGCCGCTACCATCTTTCGCAACACTGAGGACTCCACCGGTAGCGGTGATCTTTATAAAATCAGATCCATCTTTGTACCGTTGACGCACCGCTTTGCGCGCATCTTCGGGGCTGTTGATCACGCCTTCTTTCGGTCCTGGGTCTCCCATCAAGTCTTTTCGCGAACCGTTGGTTGGATCTGCATGACCACCAGTGGATGCAATGCTTTTCCCTGCCGTCAATACCCGGGGGCCGACCACAATTCCCGCATTGATCGCGTTACGCAGTGAGATGTTTACTCCTGTGCCGCCGCAATCGCGCACCGTTGTAAATCCAGCCATCAATGTCTTCTTTGCATACACGGTCGATTGGAATGCGATGTCTGCTTCATTTTGAGTGAAGCGCTTTACCAACGCATCCTTGCTTGTCTCCCCTTCCAAATGCACGTGCATATCGATGAGCCCGGGCATCACCGTTTTCTTGCTCAGATCGATCACTTTGTCGTCCTTGCCGGGTTTCGTAAAACCATTATCTACCGAAGAAATTTTATTCCCTTCGACAACAATCGTTACTTGCTGAAGCAGGGGTTTGTTTTTTCCATCGATCAGTGAACCACAATGGATTAATGTTTTCTGCCCGAAAGAGCCAACGCCAGTGAGTATACCGACCAGGAAGAGCAAATATTTTTTCATGGATATATCGTTTCTATAAAATTAAATGTAAGCACGAGGGAGAATACATATCGATCAATTGGCCGCTGCCGTTCCTGCCCTCGCCACCTGTCCATCCTGAGTTGAACTGCCCCCGGAAACACCGATCGCTCCGATTATTTTTCCATCGTGCATGATTAGCTCTCCACCCTCCAACGGAGTTACTCCCGGCAGGGCAAGTACTCTCAGACCGATTCCCCCTCCGGCCACCGCATCTTCAAGAACCTTGCTTGGCCTTTTGAAATTATTTGCGGTGGTTGCTTTTCCGATGGCGACGTCGATAGAGCCAATTTGTGTGTTGTCGATTTTTTTGAAAAGCACCAGTTTCCCGCCGGTGTCAACAATGGCAATGGCCATCATCCAGTTGTTGGTTTTTGCCTCTTGGAGCGCTGCTGTCATTATTTTTTCAGCTTGCTCAAGTTTTATGGGTTCGCCGTAGGTCAATGGTGCGGGCTTAGCATTTTGCGCTTGCACCAAGGAGGTTAGTGCCACCATTAGACCGAGGATGAAAGAAGTTCTCATGTTGGGTTTTGGTTTAGTCATTCAATGTTAGCTCAAAATACGAACAACGTCAACAACATTCATCCAAAAGGCTGTGGTTATGTCTGAAGTCTCGTATCTTTCCCATACCGTATGAACTTTCTGGCGCATCTTTTTCTTTCGGGTGAAAATCATGAAATCAAAGTTGGAAACTTCATCGGCGATTTTGTCAAGGGCAAAAACGTAGAAGAAAGATTTGGAAAGGAAATTGCCAAAGGGATTTCCCTCCATCGCGAAATCGATTGGTTTACTGATCGCCATCCGGTGGTGAAACAAAGTAAGGATCGTTTGCGCGCCAAATACCATCACTACTCTGGCGTCATCGTTGACGTTTTTTACGATCATTTTCTTGCCAAGAATTTTGACCGATACTCTAAAATCATTCTGCCTGATTTTGCGGATGAGTGTTATGCCATCATTCAGCAGCATGATTCTATCTTACCCGAAGATGTAAAATACATGATGCCGTACATGATCAACGGAAATTGGTTGACCAATTATTCCAAAATAGAAGGGATCCACCGCGCGTTGAACGGAATGTCGCGCCGAACAAAATTCGTATCAAAAATGGATGAAGCTTCTGAGGACTTGAAAAATCATTACTCGGATTTTGAAAACGAATTTTTCTCCTTCTTTCCCGACCTTGAAAAATTTGCGGACGAGTGGATTTCGGCAAACTAGGCCTTTGCGTAGAAGTCTACCTTCGTCTCCTTAGCCCCCAGTGATTGCAAATAATCCACTACTGTCTTCGACTGTTCGCCGCCCTGTTTCGCATGATGCAACATGGTGAATCCATGAGGGCCTTTTGAATTCAAGAGGCCGGAATTGAAGGTCAGTACGTTCTTCACCGTCTCCAGATGGCCCAACATGCAAGCGAGATAAATATTGTATCGTGCGCCTTTGCCCAACAGATAGTTTGCGATTTCCTTATTGCCCACGTGCCCTGCCGCCTCAATCGCAGATTCATAATCTCCACCGCCCCAATCATTGGAGACGTGTAGCAACAAATGGTCATTCTCCAACATCTCCTTGACACGCGCAAAATTTCCATGCGCTACGCCAACAAACTCCTTCACTACTTCCAGTTTAATGGGCGCAGGCTTATCCTGTTGCCCGAAGATCAGCGAAGGCATCGCCAGTGCTGCTCCTCCAACCAAGGATTGACGGATAAAATAGGATCGTTTCATTTTGATTTTGGTTTATTGGACTACCTCGAATTTACCATACGTAACAACGGTTTTCCGTTCCCGCTTGATAAAAATTTTCGATGAACGGTCAGATCAGATTTTCTCTATCTTTAAGCGAAAACAAACCTTACTATTATGGCTATTTTCTCCATCGTCATTCTATTTATCGGGCTGATTGGCCTGTTCACACTGTTTGTCACGGTGAGGCAGGGTACCATTGCGGTGGTTACTGTATTTGGTAAATACAAACGTATTCTACGGCCAGGTCTTAATATCAAAATTCCTTTTATCGAATTAATTCATTCTCGGGTCTCTATTCAAAATCGTTCTGTGGAACTGGAATTCCAGGCGACGACAATGGACCAGGCCAATGTCAATTTCAAAGCGATGCTGCTTTTTTCGGTCTTAAATCAGGAAGAGGACACGATCAAAAATGTAGCATTCAAATTCATGGATCAACAAAGTTTGATGACCGCTTTGACCAGAACGATCGAAGGGTCCATTCGCAGCTTTGTGGCGACAAAGAAGCAATCGGAAATTCTTTCGCTTCGTACCGAAATTGTACAAGAAGTAAAACAACAGTTGGATCATACGCTCGAAGGCTGGGGCTATCATTTAATTGATCTGCAGTTGAACGACATTGCTTTTGATGAGACCATCATGAAGTCGATGGCAAAAGTAGTGGCTTCAAACAATTTACGGGCGGCGGCTGAAAATGAAGGCCAGGCGCTGTTGATCACCAAAACCAAAGCCGCCGAGGCCGACGGAAATGCCATCAAAATCGCAGCCGAGGCTGAAAAAATTGCCTCACAATTGCGCGGTCAGGGAGTAGCGCTGTTTCGAGAAGAAGTTGCCAAGGGGATGTCTCAAGCAGCGAAAGAAATGCAGACCGCAAATCTAGATGCCTCCTTCATTTTGTTTTCGATGTGGACGGAATCGATTCGTCATTTTGCCGAGCAAGGTAAGGGAAACACTATTTTTCTCGACGGCTCCACAGACAACATGAAACGAACTATGCAAGAGTTAATGTCGATCACCAAAGACACTACGCAGTCGAAGCAGGAAAAAAAATAGTTGCGACATCACCTTCATGATCGGTATTCAACAGCTTTACGAAACGTTTCTAGCGTGCAAAACGGTATGCACGGACACTCGTAAAATCATCCAGGGCTCTATTTTCTTTGCCTTAAAAGGTCCAACTTTTAACGCCAATACATTTGCTGATGAGGCTTTGCAGAAAGGCGCAGCGTACGTAGTGATAGACGATAGTGCTTTTGCCAAAGGCGACAAATATCTTTTGGTGGACGACGTGCTTCAGTCCCTGCAGAAATTGGCTGCCCATCATCGAAAGCAAATCAAGGTTCCGGTAATTGGGCTGACTGGCTCGAACGGAAAAACCACAAGCAAGGAGTTGTTGAATGCTGTGCTTCAAAAGAAATACAGAACCTTTGCCACCAAAGGCAACCTCAACAATCATATAGGTGTTCCCCTTTCTGTTTTATCGATCGACGATTCCATTGAGATTGCAGTCATTGAGATGGGTGCAAATCATGTAGGTGAAATTGCCGATTTATCGGCGATAGCAAATCCAACACATGGATTTATCACCAATATCGGCAAAGCACACACGGGCATGTTTGGAGGATTTGAAAACGTGATTCGCGCGAAATCAGAGTTGTACCAGCACCTGATTTCAAATCATGGCCAGGTTTTCATCAACTCCCAAAACCCTATCCTGAAAAACATGGCCAAGCGATTTCAGTCGCCCTTGTATTATCCGGCCGTGGGAGATTACTACCATGCTGAATTCCTTTCCGCCGATCCTTTTGTAAAATTCAAGGCAGAGAGCAACGAGGTAGTGGAAACTCAGATTGTGGGCGCCTACAATTTTGAGAACATTGCAGCTGCTCTTTGCGTAGGGAAATTTTTTGGCGTGGATGCAAAGCAGGCAACTGCAGCCATCGCAGAATACAAGCCTGAGAACATGCGTTCGCAGGTAGTGAAAAAAGGAACGAACACAATTATTCTTGACGCTTATAACGCGAATCCGAGCTCGATGATCGCCGCGATTGAAAACCTCGCGTCCATGAAGGCAGCTGAAAAAGTTTTGATTCTTGGAGACATGTTTGAATTGGAAGAACCTGAAAAAGAACATCGTGCGATCGGAAAACTGGTCAAGGAAAAAAACATCAAACACGTATATCTCGTTGGTACGTTTTTCAAATCCGCGTTGGAGGAGCTTCCCGACGCCCACTACTTTGAAACGAAACAGCCGCTCATCGATGAGCTGAAAAACCGCCCCATTCAAGAGGCGACGGTCTTGATCAAAGCTTCTCGGGGTATCGGACTGGAAAGCGTTTTGGATTTTATTTAATTTCGAGATCAACATTGTTTTTTATGAACGTTCCACTCATTCTCAAATTCCTTAAAGGCGTTGCCAAGAACAACAACCGCGATTGGTTTGAAAAAAATAAGCCTACCTATCTTGAGGCAAAAGGATCGTTTGAAGATTTTTTAGAGGCGTTGCACAAAGAGTTAGTAAAAATCGATCCGAGCCTTTCCGCACTCAATCCTCGCAAACTTGGTTTCAGAATCTATAGAGACATTCGTTTCAGCAAAGACAAACGACCTTACAAAACCAACATGGGGGCGGGTTTTTCTCCCAATGGAAAAATGGAACAGGAGGCGGGGTTTTATATTCACTTCGAACCGAACAATAAAAACATGATTGCCGGTGGCATATACATGCCCAATCCTGAAAATTTGGCGAAAATCAGGCAAGAGATCGACTATAACCCCAAAGGCATTTTAAAAATATTAAATGACAAGGAGTTCAAAAATAATTTTAGTGGCTTATCGGATTGGGATCGAGTGAAGACCGCGCCGAAAGGATACCCCAAGGATCATCCTCAAATCGATCTGATCAAGAACAAAAGTTTCACGGTATCCAAAACTTTTACGGACGCTGAAGTGAAAGACCCAAAATTTGTGAAAAAAGTGGCAATCGTTGCGAAGAGCATCAAGAAGCTGAACGATTACCTGAACAACGCGATTGCCTAACTAGGCTGAAATATTCTCCACCACCTTCACAGGAATTCGAATAATAAATTCGCTTCCCATGCCCAACTGGCTTTCGAGGTTGATCTCGCCATGCAAGCGCTCCACCAATGTCTTCACAATAGCCAGTCCAAGCCCGTTGGACGTTTCACCGCCCGTTGGCCTTGCGCTTAATTTCTTGAATCGCTGATAGAGCAATTTTTTATCCGTGTCTGAAAACCCAGGGCCGTTGTCTTTTACTGACACCGTCAGCGCGCCCCTGCTGATATCCGCCTTTACAGTTACCATCGACTCACTTTTCGAAAACTTAATGGCATTTGAGATCAAGTTATCGACAATACGCGTGATATATCCAGGATGGCCTGTAATGCTGTTCTCGATCGAATGAATCAACTGCAAATCAATTCTCTTGCTAATACTGGAATGCTGGAAGAATGCTACACGCTCTTCAAGCAATTCACCCAAATCAAAGACAACACTGTTGGGTGTCTCTTCCTCTGTTTGAAGTGCATTGACATCAAGCAAATCAACGATCAGATCAAGATTAGACTGTGTAACATCTTTCATGAGGCGCACATACTCTTGTTGTGTGTTTGAAAGTTTACCCTCCATGGCAAGTAGATTTGTCAAACCCATGATTCGCGACAAAGGTGATTTCAAATCGTGCGCCACGATGTTCATGAGCATGTCTTTTTCGTGATTGAGGTCGGCGAGTTTGTGGTTTTGCGTTGACAAATCAATGTTGCGTTTTTCAATCTGCCTCCGCTGCAACTCAATGAATTGATTTTGCGCTTCCAGTTTCAGATTGATGCGTGTTCTTTTTCGACTGTAGTACCAAAGGGCAGCCGCCATGGTGATCACGCAAAGGAGCACAGCAAACAACGCAATGTTTTGGCCACGTTGCTTGACAATCACCTCCGCTTGATGTGCCTCACTCATCTTCAGCATTTCGTTTTCTTTCTCCTTTTTCTCGATCTCCAATTGAAACTGCAAGCGCTCCACCTGGCGAGTAAGGTCCAGGTCTTTGATGGAGTCCTTGCGAACCAAATATTGGTTCATGTACTCCACTGATTGACCCTTGTTGTTTTCCGCCTCGGCCAACAACCACAGTCGATGGTAAGCATCCATCTGGGCTTGCAAATCTTTGATCTCGGTTGCGATTTTCAACGCTGACTTAAAGTACACCTCCGCGCTCTTCAATTGCTTTTTTAAGAACTTGATTTGCCCGAGCGTGCTCATTGTCTCGGGCAACACAGGCATGTAGTGAAGCTTAGTAATTACGGCAGCTCCGGCCTCCGCCGCCTTTTCTGCGTCGTCGATTCTATTTAGGCCAATGAAATTCTTGGCCATCAACAATTTTATCTCAGAAAAAATAAGCTGATCATTGATGTATCGACAAACCGAATCGGCCTTCGCCAAGGATGCGTTCGACTTCTCAAATTCATTTCGCTCATGATACAGGCGAGCCAACATCATAAGTGCCGAAGTGATATCACGTTTGTTGCCTAACTGCAGTCGAATTCGGTAGGCATCCGCATAATTAGTCTCTGATTGAACGAAGTCCTTTTGTGTGCGTTGGAGCGTACCCAAACTCTGAATGGTGTACGCCAATCCATAGTTGTCATGAATCTTTTTGAAAATAGCATACGATCTTTTGTAATATTCATACGCCTTCGCCAGCAGCCCCTGTTCAAAAAACAAACGGCCGAGGTTATTGTTGCTGTGTGCGATCTGTACAGAATCATTTTGCTTGGTGCTCAATTGCAGGGCTTGCGAGTACAGGTCATACGCTTTCAATCGCTCGCCTTGATAATTGTAGGCAACACCCTGATAATTGAGGGCGCGAGCTCTATCTGTGGGAAGCTGAAGTTCTTCCGCCAACGTAAAGGCTTTCTGGCCATAAAACAATGTACTGTCGGGGTATGCAAATCGGAACTCCCACGCCAGATCACTCCATAGCTTGTAACGATTTTCGGCAGACGCATTCGGCAGCTTCTTTCGAAGACTGTCAATCTTCTGCAAGTTTTGAGCAATTGCCAGAAAAGGCAGGAAAATAAGCGCGATAAGCAGTTTTCGAGTCAAAGCCATAGTTCTAGTTAAGCGGAATACCAAAGGAGATGTGCAAAGATAATAGGTATTCCACTGGCGAGAGAGGGGTATCCACTAAAAATAAAAATTGGCGGAAACTTACTCTTTTATGAACGCTTGTTCATTTTTCCTCCAAAAAATTCAAATCTCGGCCGTACGTTTCGTCGATGACGCGCAGGGCCAACAAGGCAATCACAATGGTGATTAGCCCAACCGCCAAGGCTCCATTCAAAATGCCCATACTTCCGCGCAAGTACTTAAATGAAAGTGTAATGGGCACTACCGTGCCGCGAATAAAGTTGGGGGTCGTCGTGGCCGCCGTGCTTCTCAAGTTCGTTCCGAATTGCTCTGCAGCGATAGTGACAAAAACAGCCCAATAACCTGTGCCGACACCTAACAAAAAGCACGCGATATAGAAATACGCCGATGACTGTATGGGCAAATAGATGTAATGAAGGACCACGGCCAAGGTGGTCAACACAAAAATGAGCACTACTTTTTTTCTCGAGCGCATCGCTTGGCTGATTAAGCCGCTCAATAGCCCCCCAAAAGTGAGTCCGATATAGCTGTACATTACGGCATCTCCAGCTACGATTCCCGTCACCCCCAGTTCTTTGGCAAACTCCGGAGAGAAGGTAATCAGGACACCGATCACATACCATATCGGTAGGCCGATCAAAATGCATCCTAAAAACTTGACCAACCTTTTTCTGTTATTGAAAAGCATAAAAAAATCCCCACGCGCCACTTTCTCTTCTTTCTTTTTCAGCTCCATAAAAATTCCCGACTCAAAGACACTGACGCGAGCAATCAACAACAACAGCCCGAGGCCACCACCAATAAAGTACGCGACTTGCCAATCAAATTTCTTCGCCACAAAATTGGCGATTACTGCCCCAAACAACCCAACGGTTGCCACAATCATGGTGCCGTAGCCTCGCATCCGGGCCGATAAAATCTCCGATACTAAAGTGATGCCGGCACCAAGTTCACCCGCCAAACCAACTCCTGCAATGAACCGCAGAACGGCATACTGAGAAACGTTCGTCACAAATCCATTGGCAATGTTGGAAAGAGAGTACAACAGGATGGAACCAAACAAAACCGACAAACGGCCTTTCTTGTCGCCCATGATGCCCCATATTATTCCGCCCACCAAAAGGCCCGTCATTTGAACTTGCAAGAGAAACTCGCCCTGACTGAACAGCTGATCTTCTGCTACGCCCAGACCAACGAGGCTTGGCCTTCGCACGATGCTAAAAAGCAGCAGATCATAGATATCAACGAAGTAACCGAGGGCTGCTACAATCACAGGCACGCTAAGTAAGGACTTTAGGTTTTTTTCCTCCATACGATTTTGTTTTTCAAAAATGAAAAATAAAAATCACATCACCTTCATACAGGCATCAGATTTCAGCGGCCCACGGTGCTGATTGTCGTCCTTGAAAAATTGGCTCGGTCAGTTTTTTTTCCGATTATCAAAAAGTAATTTTTGGTCGATGGATTTTTCGTAACATCGTTGACCTAATTTTTCAAACTATGAAAACCATTTTCCTTTTCCTGGGGCTGTGCGTGTCGATTCAATTGTTCTCGCAAAAGAAAACGGCTACCGCCAAGAACACCCTTACTTATGATGAAAAACTGTACAATGCACTGGAGTGGCGTGGCATTGGCCCGTATCGTGGCGGGCGTTCGGGCGCAGTCACGGGCGTTGCGGGGAAACCCAATCTTTTTTATTTCGGCTCAACCGGAGGTGGTGTTTGGCGCACTACGGATGCGGGCAGTAGTTGGTCAAATATTTCAGATGGCTTTTTTGGTGGGTCCATTGGCTCAGTGGCCGTCAGCGAGTGGGACAACAACGTGATTTACGTTGGTCAAGGCGAAGCTACCGTGCGCGGAAACGTTTCTTTTGGAAGTGGCATTTATAAATCCACCGACGCCGGCAAAACCTGGGCTTTCGTAGGGTTAAAAAATTCAAAGCATGTTTTGCGAATTCGTATTCATCCAAAAAATCCAGAGGTCGTCTACGCGGCTGTACTCGGAGATCTTTTCAAATCCTCTGAAGAACGTGGCGTGTACCGTTCGGACGATGGGGGAAAGACCTGGGCGAGAAAATTATTCGTCAACGCCGATGCCGGTGTTGCAGATCTTTGTATGGACCCCAATAATCCAAGAATACTTTTTGCCTCCACTTGGCGTATTCGCAGGACACCCTATAGCCTGGAAAGCGGTGGCGACGGTTCTGCCCTTTGGAAAAGCACCGATGGTGGCGACACGTGGAAAAATATTTCAACGAACGAGGGGCTGCCCAAGGGAACCTGGGGAATCTCCGGCGTTTCCGTCTCGCCCGTAAATTCAACCCGCGTATATGCCATTATTGAAAATGATAACGGAGGCGTGTACCGTTCTGACGATGGCGGTGAAAAATGGACGAAGATGAACGAAGATCGCAACCTCCGTCAACGCGCGTGGTACTATTCAAAAATATACGCCGATACCAAAGACATTGATATTGTTTACGTGATGAACGTGTCTTATCACAAATCGAAAGATGGCGGCAAAACGTTCAAATCAATGAACGCCAATCACGGCGACCATCATGACTTATGGATTGCCCCTGAAGACAATCAGCGCATGATCATCGCCGATGATGGAGGTGCTGAAGTTTCTTTTGACGCGGGCGAGAATTGGAGCACTTACCACAATCAGCCGACAGCGCAATATTACCGAGTGGTCACCGACAATCATTTTCCATATCGTATTTACGGAGCGCAGCAGGACAACTCCACGCAGCGAATCCTTCATCGCACGGATGGGTTCTCCATTGGCGAACATGACTGGGAATCGACCGCCGGCGGAGAGAGTGGGCACATTGCCGTAGACCCAACAGACGAGGATGTGGTGTATGGCGGCAGCTATGATGGCTACCTCGAAAGAAAAAATCACCGTACCGGCGAATCGCGCAGCATCAATGCGTGGCCTGATAATCCAATGGGCTCAGGGGCCGAAGGAGCCAAATACCGTTTTCAGTGGAACTTTCCGATCTTCTTTTCGCCACACAATCCAAAAAAATTATACGCTGCCTCTCAGCACTTGCACGTCAGCTACAACGGCGGCGAGAGTTGGGAGCTCATCAGCCCTGATCTCACCCGCAACGACGCCACCAAACTCGGACCTTCCGGTGGACCTATTACGAAAGACAACACCGCCGTCGAATATTACTGCACGGTTTTCGCCGTCGCGGAATCTCCCTATGAAAAAGACCTGATTTTGGCCGGTTCAGATGATGGACTCCTGCACATCACAAAAGATGGAGGGAAAAATTGGGAGAAAGTCACGCCCTCCGGAATGCCCGAGTGGACGATGTTCAACAGCATTGAATTTGATCCGTTCGTGAAAGGTGGCGCTTACGTAGCGGGCACCCGTTACAAAGCGGGCGACTATCAACCTTATTTGTACCGCACCAAAGACTATGGCAAAACGTGGACAAAAATTACCGACGGAATAGATCCCGGTCACTTCACCCGCGTGGTGCGGGCCGACCCGAAGCGCGCGGGACTCCTTTATGCGGGAACTGAGTTTGGTATGTACATTTCCTTTGATGATGGCCTCGGCTGGAAACCTTTTCAACTGAATTTGCCAATAGTGCCGATCACCGACCTGACCATCAAAAACGACAACCTGATCGCGGCAACGCAAGGAAGAAGTTTCTGGCTGATCGATGACCTCACTCCTCTTCACCAGCTCGATGACGCCATCGCGAAGAGCGACGGGCACCTGTATAAACCAATGCCAAGCTACCGCATGAACGGCGGTCAAGGCAGAAATGAATCGAAGACCGAAGGTAAAAACCATCCCAACGGCGTCATGATCCACTATTTTTTAAAGGACACGACCAAAGCAAAAGTCTCTCTCGAGATTCTTGAAACCGATGGCAAACTGATCAAGAAATTTTCGACGAAGCCAGATAAGAAATTGAAAGAAGAACAAATGAAAATCAAGCCGGGAATGAACCGACAAATATGGAACATGCGCTATGCGGATGCCGAAGGTTTTGATGGTTTGATCATGTGGGGTGCTTCACTGACCGGACCGAAAGCAGTGCCGGGCACATATAAAGCAAAACTGACTGCCAATGGTCAGACGTATGAAACGGAATTTGAAATCCTAAAAGACCCACGCACCAATGGTTCCCTTGCTGATATCAAAGCACAATTCGATTTCAATATCGCCGTACGCGACAAACTCACCGAGACAAACAAAGCGGTGAAAAATATTCGAACCGTGCGCGATCAAATCAACCGCGTCACCGATCCGATGAAAGACAAGCCCGAGTTGAAGGACGTCACCGAAATGGGCAAGGCCATCAATGATGAGATGAAA
Organism: Cyclobacteriaceae bacterium; assembly: GCA_035492075.1. Taxonomy (GTDB): domain Bacteria; phylum Bacteroidota; class Bacteroidia; order Cytophagales; family Cyclobacteriaceae; genus ELB16-189. Next base: position 56,077 of record DATJJP010000001.1, read on the forward strand.
AAAGTTGAAGAAGCATTATATCAAACCAAGAACAAGAGCGGCCAAGATCCACTCAACTATCCCATCCGATTGAACAATAAATTGGGTGCCCTTGCCGGCGAAGCTGACGGCAGCGACTACAAGCCCACCGAGCAAGTGAAAGCGGTGTACAAAGAGATCACGGACAAGATCGACGTGCAATTGAACAACTTGCGGCTGATCTTGAAAGAAAAATTACCCAAGTTCAACGAGCTGGTAAAACAAAAGCAAGTGAGCGCAGTAAATGTGGACGACATTATGTAAAGGCTGAACCACTCGAACTGGAAGTAGAATTGGCACCCGTAAGAAAGGGATGCCAATTTTTTTTGACGATATGTTAGTCCCAGCAAAATCACTTTCCTCGATCAATTTTCGCGACCCGTTGTTGCTATATTTGCTTCGATGAATAAAAAAAAATACGGGCTAAAAATTCTGTGCCTCATTTTGCTGTTAGCCATTTTGTTCATTGTGGATGTGCGTGTGGGGAGCGTCTCCATTTCGCTTTCGGAATTTTTCACCAACATTTTTTCAAAAACGGATTCTACCGCGCACACCATCCTCTGGCAATTTCGCCTGCCTAAGGCAGTCACCTGCCTACTCGCTGGAGCAGCGCTGGCTTCTGCGGGCTTGATGATGCAAACTCTTTTTAGAAATCCGCTGGCAGGACCCGATGTGTTAGGTTTGAGTTCAGGGGCAAGTCTCGCCGTTGGCACGCTAGTGCTGATGGGGCGAGGACTAAATTTTCCAGCGAACGAATGGAGCTTGGCGATTGCAGCGGGGAGTGGAGGCATGCTTGTGCTGCTGTTGATGCTGACGATCGCCCGAAGAGTGAGAGACAACGCATCACTATTGATCATCGGCCTCATGTTGGCGGCCGCAACGTCGTCCATCATGAGTGTGATGCAGTTTGTTAGTCGCGCAGATGATTTGCAATTCTATGTACTGTGGACGATGGGCAGCGTAGGAAACACCAGCTGGAATGAAATTGGTGTGATCGCGATTATTTTTTTCATCGGAGCTGCCATCAGTTTTATGCTATTAAAGCCTTTGAACAGTTGGCTGCTAGGTGAAAACTACGCTCGAAGTTTAGGCATCAATGTCAATCAATCACGGCTGTGGATGGTGATCAGCACGGGATTGATGACGGGTGTAGTCACCGCGTTCTGCGGGCCTATCGCTTTCGTCGGGCTCGCGGTGCCTCACCTCGCTCGCCTTCTCATGCAAACCACCAATCACAAAGTACTGTTGCCAACAGTAATGTGCGGTGGCGCCATTCTCCTTTTATTTTGTGATTTCATTTCTCAATGTTTGAGCCACACACAAGCCCTTCCATTAAATGCATTAACTTCATTGATCGGCGCCCCAATCGTAATTTGGCAAGTGATGAGATTCAAAAAAATAAGCGTATGACAACCGGCTCCTTAGCCAACAACCGTTTTTTATTATGAAAAGCCTATCCTCGATCTGCTTCTTACTAATTATTGGTTGTGCCTCAAAACAGTCATCCGTTAAAAATGATGACGCCTCCACTATTTCGCGACCGGCATTTCACTTTACTCCCGAAAAAAATTGGACCAACGATCCAAACGGCCTGGTGTACTTTGATGGAGAATACCATTTGTTCTACCAATACAATCCCTACGGCAAAAAATGGGGTCACATGAGTTGGGGGCACGCAGTGAGTTCAGACTTGGTGACTTGGAAGCATTTGCCTGTTGCGCTCGGAGAATACACAGACCCCTCGAGCGGTGACAGCACCATGATTTTTTCAGGTACCGCGGTGGTGGATCGAAAAAACACAGCCGGGTTTGGAAAAGATGCGATGGTTGCCATCTACACTTCTCATGTCCATAAAGGGGGCAATGCCATCGTACAGCATCAAAGTTTGGCGTACAGCCTCGACAGGGGCCGATCATGGAAGCGTTACGATAAAAATCCTGTTCTAACGATTGGCCGCAAAGACTTCCGTGATCCTAAAGTTTTTTGGTATGAGCCAGAACAAAAGTGGGTAATGGCGGTCGTTGTGCCTGATCAATTTACAATTCAGTTTTATGAGTCAAGGGATTTAAAGCAATGGGCCAAGACGGGCGAGTTCGGTCACGCGGGCGATACACTTCGAATTTGGGAGTGCCCCGACCTTTTTCAATTGCCGGTGGAAGGCGACGGCGGCAACAGCAAATGGGTCCTCTCGCTTTCCGGAAGTCATCCGCAAGGCCCAAAATTCGTAGGCATGCAATATTTTGTAGGAGAATTTGACGGCAAGAAATTTACCGTTGATAATCCAGAACAAGCTCCCCGGTATGTCAACTATGGAAAGGATTTTTATGCGGGCATCGTCTTCAATCAATTACCGTCGTCACAAAAACGAACGGTGATGATCGGCTGGGTCAACAATTGGACGTACGCCAATGACATACCAGCAAACTCATGGCGCGGTGCCATGTCCATTCCAAGAGCATTGTCGCTGAAAAAATTTGCCAATGGCTATCGGCTTATTCAAGGTCCCGTCAAAGAGATGGCTGTCCGAGCAAGCGAAGTTAAACAAAGAGACATCGACAGCAATAGTGCCTTGATGATAGAGCTTGAGCTGTCAGGTTCGGGCGCCTCCGGCATTTCGATTGGGAACGACAGCTGCCTCGTGCGCGTTGGCTGCGATTTCTCTAAACAACAAATATTTCTCGACCGAAGCTTGAGTAAAAAATTTCACCCTGATTTTCCCAGTGTGGAAACTGCTCCGGCAGAGTCGGGCGATTCGATTGGGTTGATCATTTACATCGATCAATACATCACCGAAGTCTTTTCTGTCGATGGGCGCGTCAATATGACTGATCTCACATTTTTTCCGAAAAAGATTCACATCGAAACATTCGGCAACGCCAAACTGAAAACCTGGAAGCTGAACTAATTTTTTGACTTCGACGACTTTCTCTTTTTTGATTTTGCTTTTTCTGAGTCAATCAAAGCAGCTTCGTGCAAATACGCTTGCAAGAGCGGTGTGTCGATCTCCCGCACATCAAAAAAACTTTTCCAAAAAACTTGCTTCCGCTTGCCACGCTCTAAATACCCAACCTCATCTTGCAGGAGATTACCGTAAGTAAATCCAAGGTGGACACCTTCATGCGAAAACCCATCCCAAGTGATGGATGGCGGCCAGAGATAACAAATGTTGTAATGCCGCCGGTAATAAGGCACATTGTAGCTGAGTTTTTCCTCACAATCAGGGATGCTCTCCAAAATCAATTTTCGTAGCGCATCAACTATTTTGCGCTCGTCGGGGGGAAGGAATTCAAGAAATTCTTCAATGGACTTGAAGTCGACTGTTTGCATCTTTTTCTTTGGCGCCAGCTTTTTCATGAAGCCTGCGTCAACAATTTAAGCGGCGTTTCGCTTTTTGAAATTTCCGAGGTAGGCAAATCCTGCGATCCAAGCCAAGAAGATAAACCCAACGCCCCACATCAATTTCACGACCGACTCATTTTTCCGATCTGTGAATGCATCGATAATCCCGAGGTAAACAAACGGAATAGCCAAAATGGCTCCGAGAGATAACCAGAACCGCGCCGTCTCCAGATGTTGGATCTTGAAATACGCGCCCACTAAAGTTACCCCAATGGAAACGATCAGGCTAGTCGTGTAGAGTGTGGCTTTGTTCAAGGCAAAATTTTGTTTAAATCAATTCGTTCACAAATGCTCCTTCTTGTTCTTCACCAAATCGTACATCAACTCGCGGGCGCGATGAAGTTGTGCTTTTACAGTACCGAGCGGCGCATCCAGCTCCTCCGCAATTTCTTCATAACTCAGCTCATGAAAATAGCGAAGACGAACTAACTTCTGATATTTTCCTGGCAACATATTCACGAAGACTTGAATCAGCTCCTCTTTTTGTGAACGAATCGCCTCTTCTTGTGGGTCAGGGTTGTTTTCATCTTTCACGTCAATACCTACGGGCTGGCCATCGTCATCCGTATAGGTATTTTCGATGCTGAGCGTATTCAGTTTTTTCTTACGAATATGATCGATCGTGTTGTTTGTAGCGATGCGAAACAACCATGTACTGAATGTAAAGTCTTTTTTGAATCGGTGAAGGCTCCGAAACGCCTTGCTGAATGACTCCATGGTCAGATCCTCAGCGTCATCCACATTGCGCACCATTTTCAAAATCATATGGTACACTGGCCGTTTATAACGCATCAGCAGTTTGCCGTAGGCTTTATCATCTCCGCCAACGGCCATATCAATCAACTTGAAATCCTCCAGCGCCTTTGAAGAGAAACGGCCTTCGTCTAGTTCTTCCATTTTACTTTTTTAACGAATAATGCCTTCGCACCGGTTACAAGGTAATAAAAGGCATACATAAAATCTAAATACGGCACCCTCCACCCTTCGAACGAGCCGCCAAGTTTCTCGGGGCCCAGATAGAACAACGTGATTTCCAATATCCATCGCACCAGGAATACCCCGGTAAGGAGGGCAGGCCACAAACTGAACGGGATAGCAGGCACGACCAAAAACCATGACAATATCCACGACAGGGAAAAAATGCCCAGCACGATTTTATGGGAGAATTTATACCTCTTGCCCACGGATAGATGCCGGAACTTCTGATGAAGTAATTCGGCCCATGTGGTTTTGGGTTTTGAAAATACCACTGAGTCACCTCCAATGCTTACCACTGTGTTTTGTTCGGTAGCGTGCTGATTCACAAAAAGGTCGTCATCGCCGCCCACAACGCTCAGATGAGAATTGAATCCTTTATGATCGAGAAACAATTCTTTGCGATAAAGCAGGTTGCGACCAACGCCCATATAGGGTGTGCCCAACAGTGCCAAGCCGATGAATTGAATACCCGTGAGATAGGATTCAAACCTGATAAAGGAATTGAGTAACCCGGGTTCTTTGACATAGGGGGAGAAGCCGAGTACAATTTTTTTGTCACCTTGAATTTTCTCACACATGCTTGCAATCCACCGATTGTTTGTGGGCAAGCAGTCGGCGTCGGTGAGCAACACCCAGTCGTAGCGCGCCGCCTTGATCCCCAAAGTAAGGGCAAATTTCTTACCCGTAATATGTTCCGGCTTCTGCGAGACGCGCACCATTTTCAACCGTTTATTTTCGTTGGTGGCTTCCAACAGAAAGTCGTAAGAGCCATCGTTGCTACGGTCCTCCACAATGATCAGTTCAAAGGCAGGATAATCCTGCGAAAGAAGCTTCGGAACAAGCTCACGGAGATTCGCCTCCTCGTCGTGCGCGCAAACGATGATCGAGACGGGTGGTTGAGCTTCCGTCGTCTGAACTTTCGCGTTCACAAAAGCCGATAACAACAGAGAAAAGTAAATGATTTGAATGCCCAGTATCGTTAGGCAAATGCTTGTGAGTATCAATTTCTTGGAATAAAAACGGGCAAATATAAACGTTAACTCAACAGAAAGGTGAAATGGCCCATCCAAATCAATAACTTTGCCGTTTCATGAAATTTGAACTTCAGGCTACCGACCCCAACTCGCGTGCCCGCGCTGGACTAATCACCACCGACCACGGTCAAATCCAAACGCCAATTTTTATGCCCGTAGGTACCGCAGGGTCAGTAAAGGCGGTGCATCAACGCGAGCTAAAACAGGATATCGATGCCAAGATCATTTTGGGCAACACATATCACCTTTATTTAAGGCCCGGCCTTGACGTCCTTGAAAAAGCAGGCGGACTGCACAAGTTCAATACCTGGGATCGTGCTATTCTCACTGATAGTGGCGGATATCAAGTATACTCTCTGGGCGAAAATCGCAAGATCACGGAAGAAGGTGTGGTCTTCAAATCGCATATCGATGGATCAAAACATGTGTTCACGCCGGAAGGTGTAATGGACATTCAACGCTCGATAGGGGCCGATATCATCATGGCTTTTGATGAGTGTACGCCTTATCCCTGCGAATATCGCTATGCCAAAAACTCCATGGACCTCACCCATCGGTGGCTAAAAAGATGCATCACCCAAGTTGACCATACACCACCAAAATACGGATACAGTCAAGCCCTTTTTCCTATCGTGCAGGGAAGCACGTACAAAGACTTACGAATAGCGTCGGCCGAATTCATTACTTCACAAAATCAGCAAGGCAATGCCATCGGTGGGTTGTCCGTGGGCGAACCCCACGAGATGATGTACGAAATGACGGATTTGGTTTGCGGTATTTTACCTAAAGAAAAACCTCGCTATCTCATGGGAGTGGGCACGCCCGAAAATATTTTGGAGTGCATTGCTCTCGGCATCGACATGTTCGATTGTGTCATGCCTACACGCAACGCCCGTAATGGGATGCTGTTTACTACACAAGGAATAATCAATATCCGTAACGAGAAATGGAGAGACGACAACAGCGCGATTGACGAGGCCTTGGGCGGATACGTCAGCTCCAATTATTCCAAGGCCTATTTGCGTCATTTAATCATCTCAAAAGAGATTTTAGGCGCGCAAATTGCTTCTGTCCACAATCTGACGTTCTATCTTTGGCTCGTGAGACAGGCGCGGCAAAAAATAGAAGAAGGCGTTTTTCAGGAATGGAAGAACAAAATGGTAAAGACAGTTTCGACTAGATTATGAAAAATTCATGGTCGACGTCCATGGACAATAGTCTGGGCAAAGACACCATGGGCAATGGACCATCGACCATCAGATAACTATGAAACTCATCGATCGATATATCATCAAGAAAGTGCTTGCCACTTTTTTCTTCGTGATGATGATTCTGGTGGCCATCATTGTAGTCATTGACATCACCGAAAAAGTGGACAAGTTCAATGACCACAAATTGGCTATGTCGGTGGTCCTCGGTTATTATTTTGATTTCGTTCCCTGGATCTCGGGGTTGCTCACGCCCATCATTTGCTTCATTGCTATAGTGTATGTCACGTCACGACTGGCCGCCCATACAGAAATTGTAGCAATGTTAAGCAGCGGTATCAGTTTTCGAAGGTTGCTCGTTCCATACTTCCTCGCTTCTGCATTTATCGCCGCGATCAGTTTCGCCTTCAACGGCTGGGTGATTCCCCATTCCAACCGCGATCGAATGACTTTTGAGATGCAGTATTTCCAAAACAAGTTTTACTTCGAGAGCAGAAATGTGCACATGCAAACCGCCCCAAACGTGTACTTGTTCATCCAGAATTATAACAACCAAAACAACACAGGTTACCAGTTTAGTCTGGAGAGGTTCAGCGACAATAAACTGGTTGAAAAACTTACGGCCGACAACATTACGTGGGATACCACGAAACACAAATGGACACTGCGCTTCTGGAAGAGAAAGATGGTGGACGAAATGTTCTATGTGGGAGGCAATTCCGATTCGTTGTCCATCACCGACCCCGTCACCCCAATTAAATCGAGCGACGATTTTAAAGCAACGAATGATCCTACTCCCGTCCCGGTCCCTGGGCGTAACAGGTCAAAGAAGTTGGTGCAGCTCATGTCGCAGTCGAGGGTTGCGCCGAGTAGATTCGTTGAAACAGGTGAAGCGATTGACACCACCTTGGCCATCACGCCAAAGGATTTTGAGAACAATGCACATGAATATGATGGCATGACGATTCCTGAACTCGGCCGCCAAATCGCCCAGCTGAAATTTCGTGGCACCACTGGAGTGGAGGCGTATGAAACGGAAAGGCATATTCGATTCGCGGCACCTTGCACTACTTTCGTTCTGGTTTTCATGGGAGTGATCGTTTCTGCCAGAAAGAGTCGAGGCGGCACTGGATTTCAAATTGCGCTTGGTTTTTTGCTGGCTTTTATCTTCATCCTGTTTTTCACCATGACTAGAACTTTTGCAGAAACAGGATCTCTCCCTCCTGTCGTAGCGGCTTGGTTGCCCAATTCTATTTTCACAGTAATCTCGCTCTTCATGTACAAGTACGTTCCGCGTTGATCTTTGAGATGAAGCCCACCATCATAGATTATTTCAAACTGCACCTGATCGTTTTTCTTTTTGGATTTACGGCCATCCTTGGAAAGTTGGTGTCCATACCAAGTGTGGAGATGGTCTTTTATAGGACACTGCTCGCGGCCGTGGGCATGGCAGCGCTCATGGGTATTACAAAGAGGTCGTTCGCACTCCCTTCCACAAAAGACTTCTGGAAGTTGATGCTCACCGGCCTGATCGTTGCTATACATTGGCTCACTTTTTTTGGGTCGGGCAGAGTGTCCAATCCGTCGGTAAGCTTAGTCGGTTTTGCGACCTGTTCTTTTTGGGCGGCGTTCATTGAGCCCATTGCAAAAAAGAAAAAAATCCGACCGATGGAAGTGGGGCTTGGTATTGCCGTGCTCATTGGGCTATATATTATTTTTTCGTTTGACTTCAACTATCCGTTGGGCTTGCTGCTCGGGATTGCTTCCGGGCTTACTGCTGCCATCTTTAGCGTTATCAACTCAAAAATGGTCACGCGCATGTCATCGCACGCGATTACGTTTTACGAGATGGTTTCTGCGTGCCTTGGCATCACCCTTTTCTTTCCATTCTACCAGGCCTATTTTTCAAATGGCGAGCTTCACTTAATACCGGCCGCCGTCGACTGGATTTATTTGGCCGTACTGGGCTGGGTTTGCTCTGTTTACGCGTATTCGCAAATGATCGAGTTGACGAAAAAGCTCTCGGTATTTTTTATTCAACTTGCACTTAACCTCGAGCCCGTATATGGCATCGCGTTGGCCATTGTGATTTTTGGACAGCAGGAAGTCATGGGTTGGAGTTTTTACATTGGTACTTTAATCATTTTAACCGCCGTGGCGTTCTATCCGATCTTAAAGAGAAATTTCGAACATCACTTTAATTCGCCGCTCCAGTAATCCATCGCTGGAAAATCTCTTTTTAAGTCAGCGGCTTTTTCAAATATCCCGTATACACAGGCACCTGAGCCACTCATACTGGCATAGAGGGCTCCGAGTGAATAGAGTTTTTCTTTGACTTGTTGGATCAGCGGGTGTTTTTTAAAAATGGTCGGTTCAAAATCATTCACCAGTTTATTTTTCCAATTCGTAATTGGAAGTCGTAACGTTTCCTGAATAGAATGCGCTGGCCTTTTGGCTTGAATTCCAGAATAGGCCTCCACCGTTGATACGTGAACATCCGGTTTCACCAGCACCAAATATTTTCCTTTCAAGTCGACGGAGGCCGTAGTTAAGATTTCGCCACGCCCCGTTCCTATCATCGGCGCATCGTCAACAAAGAAAGCGCAGTCGCTGCCCAATTGAGCGGCAAGAGCTTTTAATCGAGGCACGGGAATATTCAATTGGAAAATGTTGTTGAGCAATCTCATCGTAAAGGCGGCGTCCGAAGATCCTCCGCCTAATCCCGCGCCCATGGGAAGTGTTTTGTGCAAGTGAATTTGAACCTCGCCAATTCCAAATTCTTTTTGAATCAGCCGGAAAGCTTTCACACAAAGGTTATTTTCTATGCCACCGTCCACCAAAGGACCCGACTGCGTGAAAGTGAAAGCGTTGGCTGGAATTACTTCTAAGATATCGGTACGGGGTACGGGATAGAAGCAGGTTTCAATTTCATGATAGCCGTCGTTTCTTTTCGATAAAACGCAAAGACCCAGGTTAATCTTACAATAGGGAAAGCTAATCATAAAGTAGTAGTGAGCGCTAAACTAGCCTCCGAGCGAAAGACCACCAACCCTTTGGAACCGCTATTTCGTGAGCCGCTGGATTAGGTTTTCAGTTATTCCCGAAGAAGAAAATCCGCCATCATGCATCAAATTTTGCATGGTCACCATGCGAGTGAAGTCAGAGAACATCACCACGATGTAATTCGCGCAATCCTCAGCCGACGCATTGCCCAACGGCGACATTAAGTCGGCGTAGTCAAAAAATACATCAAACCCCGAGATCCCCGCCCCTGCCGTGGTTTTGGTGGGCGATTGCGAAATGGTGTTCACACGCACTTTCTTTTTGGTGCCGTAGCGCTGGCCATAGCTTCTTGCCACAGATTCAAGCATCGCCTTGGCTTGTGCCATGTCCGTGTAGTCCGGGTAAGCACGCTGGGCAGCGATATAACTCAATCCGACCACCGAGGCATACTCGTTGAGTGCGTCGAGTTTTTCGCACGTCTGTAAAATTTTATGAAATGAAAGGGCGGATATGTCAAGCGTTTTCAAATACCATTCGTAGTTCATGTCACCGTACTCTTTGCCTTTGCGAATGTTGGGGCTCATGCCAATCGAGTGCAACACGAAATCCAGTTTACCGCCTAAGATCTCCTGTGACTTGGTAAACAGGTTAGTAAGGTCTTGTTCGGAAGTTGCGTCGGCGGGAATCACTTCAGCGCCGCACGTCTTGGCCAGCTCATTGATCTTGCCCATACGCATAGCAATGGGTGCATTAGTCAACGTAAATTTCCCGCCTTCTTCGTGCACTTTCAACGCGGTTTTCCAAGCAATCGAATTCTCGTCAAGAGCTCCGAAGATGACTCCTCTTTTTCCTTTCAATAAATGGTATGACATGATCTAAGGTTTTGAAGGTGCAATAATACAAAATCCAGCTTTGTCTTTTATCCCTTCCGCGGGATAGATACCTTGAAGGTGGTCCCTTTTCCAAACCGGCTGGTCACAGTAATGTCCGCGTTGATCTTCTGCAATGATTTCTTTGTCAAATATAATCCAAGGCCATTTCCCTTCGACCGATCGGTGCCGCGGTAATACAGATCAAAAATTCTTGCTTGGTGTTTCTCTTCTATTCCAATACCGTTGTCCTGAAACAGGACATCAACGTGATTTTCATTTTCTTCTACCGACACTCGAACCCATGAATTTTCTGAGTTTCGAAACTGGATGGCATTTTCAATCACATTCTGAAAGGCCACCTGCAGCAACGAAGGGCTTGTTGTCACTTTCGAGTCTTTCCCCGCAAAACTGAAATCCATTCCCGATTGTTTAAACTGATCGTCAAATTTGTTGGAGGTAGCCAAAACCAGGTTGCCCAAATCCACGGATGTCAAGTCATCGATCGGCTGATTGATGCGGTAGGCCATTTGCAATTTGGAAAGCATGCTGTCCATGTCTCGCGCGGTAGTGGCTACGTGCTTGAAAAGTTCATTTTCATTTTGTTCAGCGCGCGCTACATTTTCGAGGCCAAGAAGCGTCGCAATTGGCCGCCGGATATCGTGTGATGCATGGTAAAGAAAAGTGTCCAGTTCTTTGATGGTTTCGTGCAATTGAGATGTTCGCTCCATGACCTTCGTCTCCAGCGAAAGGTTGCTGCTGCGGATGATTTCATTTTGATGGAGCAACGTACTGCTCTGGGCTTCGAGTTCCGAATTTTTCTCTTCGATATCTTCGCGTTGCAATTCAATGATTTCTTTTTGCCTCTTCACCTTGTGGTAGCTCACAAAAAAATAGACAAGAAAAGCGATGCCGAGCACACCCAATAGAATTGCTCCTGAAATAAGGTAGCGCTGCGTTACAATTTCCTTTTGCTGCAATTCATTGTTTTTGCCAAGGAGCCGTATTTCGTTTTCTTTTTTCTCCAGGTCATATCCTGCCTGAATCTGCGCAAGCTGCACGAATCGCTCTTCGTTGCGAATCGAGTCGTCCAGTCTCACTTGAAGCAGCAAGGCTTCGTGCGCCTGCTCAAATTGCTTGGTCAGTGCAAAAAATTTTGCTTGCACTCTGGCGAATGACCGTCGCAGTTGGTGTTTGTCCGTTTCGGCATGACGAAGAAAAAATGGAACCGAATCCAGCAAGATTTTTGCCTGAGTCACATTGTTCAAGGCCACCTGCATTTCCGCCAACAGGATGCACGCAAAACCGGCACTCGTATATTGCCGAGATGCCAAACTAATTCTCATGTCTTCCTGAGCAAAAGGGATGGCCTCTTTTGGTTTGCCCATGACAAACAGCGTATTACCCTTGTTTCCATTTACCAGAGCAATCCAAAATTGATTTTGAGATTCCTTGGCAAGCTGAAGAGCTTTCTGAAAGGCCTCCGATGACTTGCCGAAATTGGACATCTTTCGATGCGCCAGTCCCATGGTGTTCCATCCGCTCATCAAAGAGAATCGAAGGTCAGCGCTCACGGAGTCGGGCGGCAGTTTTCCAAAATATTTTAAGAAAGAATCAAAGTCGGTGATGCTGTTCGCCAAATTTCCCGATCGATAGTTGATCGAAGCACAATTGTAGAACAGGCGAGTGGCGTTAGTGTAATCCTGAATTTGTTCATACGCCAACGATGATTCATAAGAATATTTCAATGCTTCCGGCAACAGATCCTGGGCCGTGTAGACCACCGCCAAATTTTTTTTGGACCACGCAATCAAGCGTTGGTCACGAATGCGCTCCGACTGCGCTATCGCTTCTTTGTAAAATTGGATCGCCCATACGGCCATATGGTGTTCTTCAAAAACATGCTGACCAATGGAAAGCAGGGCGCGGATAGTATTGCCAGTGACGGTGTGGGTCAATTGGTCAGCTATCCGCGGGGCCATTCGTTCCAATTCGCTGTTACTTTCGCGGCTTAAGAGGGCGACCAAGTCTTTGGTATGCTTCTCCGCATCGTGATCGTTTCTAGAGGCAATCATCATGAGAAGACTATCTATCTCCGATTGTGCGCAAGCAACTGAGCAGGCAAAAATCCCACAAACCAACACTAAGCAAGTCAGCTTCATTCTCATCGCAGGTCTCCAGGTAACTTTGGTGGCTTTGGGAGGCATGGTACTCCCCGAAAGCGCCTGTAAAGTGGCATTTTTTTGGAATTTATTCCCCGTCACTTTCTATGAATCAAAAGAATTCTGCTAATTTTAAACCATCCAAAACCAAACCCTTTATGGAAGAAACCGCTTTTGTCAGTCAATGGGACAAATACATGGAGTTAGGCTCTGTAGTTTGTGTTGCCCTTGGCGTACTTATTTTGCTTTATCATGAATTCAGGGTAATGCAGATCAAAGACTACAAGGAGAAGTACGACTACGTTAACTTGAATGAAGTACGCTTCTTCTGGTATGCTGTGTTAGCGGTAGTGGTGGCACTTGGATTTTATGCCAATTCTTTGTCTACAGAACGGATCATTACCCATGGCATCTTGTGGTTTTATGTAAGGCTTTTCATCACGCTGAGCTTTGTGATAATTGGTTATTTCGTGTTTTACAGTATGGTGCGTATTTATTACCCTCGCTATGTAGAGAAGCGTTTGGTAAAACTTCGTAACAAACCGAGGATTTCCCCCGCAGGCAACCCGATGCGCAAACTTTCAGAAGAAGAGGAGGATGCCCACCTTGATGCGCAGCAGATCGCGGAAGAAGCCAGCGGTGTACACTCTATCGACTACGATGTCTGGATCGACGAAAAAACCGGGTTCAAGAAAATAGAAAAATACCAAAGCTACCTGCATGCAGAGCAATGCCCTGAATGTGGCTTCTTTACCTTTAAGATTACTAGGGAAGAGGTAGAAGTTAAACCTACGCAAACCGAGTCAGGTGTGTTGCTGAAACATTATCAATGCGATTATTGCAACCACCGTGAGGCGCGCGAAATAAGGCTATCGGCATTGGCAAAGAACGTTGCTTGATTTCGATCTAAAAGATTTTTCAATGGCCCTGGCGGTACCGTCGGGGCTTTTTTGTTTTATTTGACGTTCATAAGCGCCCCGTGAACAACAGACCGGAAAATCCCATAGGCATATTTGACAGCGGTATTGGTGGCTTGACGGTTGCTCATGCCATCCGCACTTTGATGCCCCATGAACATATGGTTTACTTTGGGGATACAGCTCATCTTCCCTACGGCGACAAATCGGAGGCGGCCATTCAAGCTTACTCTGTCAAAATTGCCAACGTCCTTTTGCAAAAAGGATGCAAGGTGATCGTTATTGCTTGTCATTCGGCAAGTTCGGCTGCCTATGAGTTGCTGAAAGAATATGTACGCCACGAAGCTATTGTGGTTAACGTAATTGACCCGATGGTTGATTTCGTGGTCCGTCATTTCCCTTCAGGGCAGATAGGCCTTATTGGTACAAAACGCACCGTACAGTCGGATGTCTATACCAAGAAATTCCGCCATTCGGATAAAAAAATTGTTCTTAAGGCGCTGGCTACCCCGCTGCTGGCCCCCATGATCGAAGAGGGTTTTTTCAACAACCAGATCAGCAGGGAGATTGTGGCTCAATACCTGGCAGATCCTCATTTGGGCGCCCTGGACGCGTTGATCCTCGGCTGTACGCATTACCCCTTGATCAAAAAAGAGATTGAAGCTTACTACCATGGGCAAACTCAGGTTTTGGATTCGTCGGTGGTGGCAGCTCAGTCGTTGCATTCGGCGCTGGCTGAAAAGGGACTCCTTAACAATGTACCAAAACCCGAAAGTCATTTCTTTGTCTCAGACTACACCGAATCCTTTGAAGCCTCCACGCGCTTATTTTTTGGGGAAAATGTCCGTCTCGAAAGCCACCGCCTATGGAATTAACCTTTTATTGCAAACCAATTACATGTATGGAATTTGCCAATAGTTGCATTTTATCCATGCACTTTAATTGTATTTTTAACTTGCTTTGGTTGGGCAAAAACCAACGAATTAGTTGTCTTACAATTTGTTGCATTCTGAAAATGGCTTTATCGTGATGCTTCGTAGAACTGTCATATCCACTGTTTTCCTCTGTGCGTTGGCTTGCGCCACGAGGGCCCAAAACATCGATAGTCTTGAAAACAAGCTGAGGGGCACTCTCAGCGATTCACTCCGCATACGCGTGTTGCTAAATCTGGCCGATGATTATCGCTCGATTGATTTAAAGAAGACTTTTGGCTACGCCGAAAAGGCCGCTCGTCTCGCTGAAGATAAAAATTTGCGTTGGGGAAAAGCGGCAGCATATTTCGTCCTAGGAAGATTCCTTAACATCAGCGGTGACTTTAGGGCTTCGGCCAAATATTACGACCTCGCCCTGAACATCAATTTTCAGTTGAGAGACAGCATTCGAATGGCCAGGTGCTACAACAACCTTGGTCTTAACTACTACAACTTTGGGAAATACGACGAAGCCTATTTTTACTATACGCAAAGTTACAATCTGTCTTTCGCCAAAAAGGATTCTACCAGCATGGCCGTGGCGTTGCATAATATGGCCAGTGTTTTCAAAGAACTGGGACAGTACGATCGCGCTTTAGATTACTTGCATCATACACAAAGGATAAGTGATGCCATCAAAGATTACGAAGGGAAAGCCTACAACTACGACGAAATTGGTGACATCTACTTCCGGAGAGGGATGTATGATTCTGCCCTTCGTTCGCTACGGATTTCGCTGACGGTTGCCCGAGCGCTGAAGCTAAATCCCGACGATCTCGAAACAGAAACGTTACGCAAGATGGCCAAAACGTTCTTGAGCAAGGGAGATAATGTCAGTGCTCTCGCTTACTACGATACCGCCTATGCCATCTACAAGAAATCAGACAACGACTACGGATTGGCTCAGGTTGACCTAGGCAGAGGAAAAGTATACATCAAAGAAAAAAAATTCGCTCTCGCGATAAAACTTTTGGAGGGCAGCGTTGCCATCGCGCGGCAAACCAATTCATGGTCACTTGAAATCGAGTGCTATGAAAATCTCGCGTCGCTCTACGAACAACAAGGAGATTTCAAAACATCACTGGGATATTACAAGCAATACAAGCAGTTGGAAGACAGCCTCTTCAGCCAAGGTATGCAGGCTAAGCTTTTGCAGGATCAAGTGAGATTCGAGACTGCTTCGAAGGAAGATCAAATCAAGACGTTGACGCGGTTGGAAGAGCTGAGCAAGGACGAATTGAAAAAACAGAGTTTGGTGCGTAATATCTTGGTAGTTGTAGTGGCCCTTACCGTTATTTTGCTATTCAATGTTTATCGCAGCGGGCAACGCCGAATTCGGATCAACCGGCTGTTGATGGAACATCAAGAAGAAGTGAAAAGACGCAGCAAAGAGCTCGAGCAGTTGAATGAAGTGAAAGACAAATTCTTTTCAATCATTTCGCATGACTTACGCTCACCAATGAATGCACTGTCTGCCATTTTGGATTTGATGGACAACGACAAAATCAAGCCGGAGGAATTCAAACGGCTGAACAAAGAACTGCGCAAGCAATTCGATCACACCAAGACCTTGATCAACAATTTGCTGGATTGGGCTCTTCTGCAAATGGATAAACTGAAGCTGCAGCCTGAAAAATTTGATCTTAAAAAACTGGTGGACGAGAATTTCACCATGCTCGGGTCGTTGCATTTAAAGGAAGTCAACACCATCAATCGTGTCTCACCCGAAACATTCGCCTTCGGGGACATGAATATGGTGAACTTGGTGGTAAGGAATCTGGTGCTCAATGGCATCAAATTCACGGACAACGGCGGATCAATCGAAGTCGACGCCCGTTCCGATGGAAATGAATTGGTTGTGTCAGTCAAAGACACGGGCATTGGCATAAGTTCTGACATTCAAAAAATCCTGTTCGACAAAACCGCGGGCTACACTACACGCGGCACCGCCAACGAGAAGGGGACCGGCCTGGGTTTAATTCTATGCAAAGAGTTTGTGGAAAAAAATGGCGGACGAATCTGGCTGGAAAGTGAAGTGGGTAAAGGGAGCACCTTCTACTTCACAGTAAAGAAAGGTTGAAATCACACTCACGGTGCCAAACGGACTACGATCCCGTCGATCTCTTCCGTTATTCTAATCTGGCAACCTAACCGGCTGTTGTCTTTCACATGGAAAGCTTGATCGAGCATCGCGAGTTCTGCGTCGCTTTGCTCAGGCAGCTCCGTCTCCGACTCCAGATAAACTTGACATGATGCACACAAGGCCATCCCACCGCACGTGCCTTCCACCGGTAATTCATGCGCTTTGCATATCTCCATCATGTTCATGTTCATGTCGGTGGGTGCGTCCAGCAAATGCGGCTTGCCTTCACGATCAATCACCGTTACTTTAATCATGTTCTCCATCAGAATCCGCTTACGCCGTTTACGGTGGTGTACTTCAAAACGTTCTTTTTATTTGGATGGATCTTCGCAAAGGCAGCTTGCACCGCCAACGTTCCTTCATGAAATCCGCATAGGATCAATTTCAATTTTCCTTGGTAGGTGTTAATGTCTCCTACGGCAAAAACACCTCTACGGCTGGTTGAATAATCGAGTGTGTTCACTTTCACTGCGTTCTTCTCGATCTCCAAACCCCAGTCCGCAATGGGGCCAAGACTAGGGGTCAATCCGAACAGCGGAACAAAGTGATCGGTTTCCTTCACCATGTCTCCAAGGTTGGTATGCTTGATCAAGACCGAACCCACGTGACCATCTCCATTTGGATTTATTCCGACCACTTCCGATTCTGTAATTAATTCGATCTTACCCGCATTGGCCATATCCATTACTTTCTGAACTGAATCAAGATGCCCTCGGAAAGAAGTTCTGCGATGAACCAGCGCCAAGCTTTTCACAATTTTGTTTTCCATTAAGTAAATGGTCCAGTCCAAAGCAGAGTCGCCACCGCCGGAGATCACCACTCTTTTGTTTCTATAGAGTTCGGGGTCACGCACAATATATTCCACTCCCTTGTCTTCAAATTTTTCGAGGTTCTCTATCGGTGGCTTTCTTGGTTCAAAGACACCGAGTCCACCGGCAATGATGACGGTGGGAGCCTTATGTTTTGTGCCTTTGTTTGTAGTAACAATAAAGTGATTATCGATTTCTTCCAACGTTTGAGCTGTTTCACCTAGAGTGAAACCCGGCTTGAATACTTCGCACTGCTTGATCAAGTTATCTACCAACTCCCCCGCATTGACGATAGGAAAACCCGGAATGTCATAGATTGGTTTTTTGGGGTAAATCTCTATCAGTTGTCCCCCCGGCACAGGCAAAGAGTCAATAAGGTGGCACCTTAGTTTCAACAATCCTGCCTCAAAAACAGTAAAAAGGCCCACGGGCCCTGCACCTATTATGATAATGTCTGTCTCTATCATAAACCCAAATAATGCGCGAAAATAACTAAAAGTCGATAGTCCATGGTCAATCGTCTACAGCAAAGCTTTTTTAATCAGGGCTATCCACCACCAGTTCATGGAGTAACAAACTATTTAAATTAACTTTGCGTTTTCCATCTATGAGCGACAACATCCTTCACGAATGCGGCATCGCCCTCATTCGATTGCGAAAGCCTCTCTCGTACTACATCGACAAATATGGCCCCACCTATGCCATGAACAAGATGTACATCCTCATGGAAAAACAGCACAACCGCGGGCAGGATGGAGCAGGAATTGCAAACATAAAAATCGACCAAAAACCAGGTTTTAGATTTTTCTCACGATATCGCTCCATAAAAGCGCAGCCGGTAGCCCACCTATTCAAAAAGATAGCAAAAAAGTATAAAAAAGCTCAAAAAGAAGGCAAGTCGAAATTCCGCGATGAACAGTGGCTAAAGGAGCACTTGGCGTTCTCCGGAGAACTTTGGCTCGGTCATTTGCGCTATGGCACCCACGGCATCAACAATATCGAAAGTGTGCACCCCTTCCTCCGCCAAAACAACTGGCGCAGCCGAAATCTGGTGATGGCAGGAAACTTTAACATGACCAACGTGGAAGAGCTTTTCGATGTACTTGTGGAGCTAGGGCAGCACCCCAAGGAAAAAGTGGACACCGTGACGGTGATGGAAAAGATCGGTCATTTTTTGGATCAGGAAGTGCAAGAATTGTTTGAAAAATACAAGGACCAGTTTACCAATCGAGAAGTTTCCGATATCATCGAAAACGAGCTAGACCTTGGACGTGTCCTGAAACGTGCCTGCAAAGATTTTGACGGCGGTTACGCGATGGCTGGAATGACGGGTTCAGGCTCTGCATTTGTGGTGCGTGATCCCTCAGGTATTCGGCCGGCATTCTATTACGCGAATGATGAGATCGTGGTGGTGGCCTCTGAAAAACAAGCGATTAAAACCGCTTTCAACGTTGATTATGGCGACATCGCCGAGATTGAAAGAGGTCACGCGTTAATCATCAACAAGAGTGGCGACTTTGAGCAGAAACAAATTACTCCTCCTCTCGAAAGAACTTCATGCAGCTTTGAACGCATTTATTTTTCAAGAGGAAACGACCCGGATATATACAGAGAAAGGAAGCAATTGGGGCGCCTCCTCGTGCCTCAGGTTTTGAAGTCAATCAATTTCGATTTGAAGAATACGGTCTTCTCTTATATCCCCAATACAGCCGAGACTGCCTTCCTTGGGATGATGGAGGGAATTCAAGAGTACCTCATCAGCAAACAAAAAGACATCATTGTCGACGGCAAGCCTTCGGTAGATTCTTTGGAAGAAATTCTGTCGTTCCGTCCACGCGTCGAAAAGATTGTCATCAAAGATGTGAAACTCCGCACCTTCATTACCGACGACGACCACCGTGACGAATTGGTGGCTCACGTCTACGACACCACCTACGAAGTGGTGAACAAAGGTAAAGACACGTTGGTTGTCATTGACGACTCTATCGTGCGAGGAACAACATTGGAGAAGAGCATTCTTAAAATGCTCGATCGGTTGAGCCCCAAAAAAGTGATCGTTGTTTCTTCGGCCCCTCAAATTCGTTTCCCCGACTGTTATGGAATAGATATGAGTAAAATGGGCGAGTTCGTGGCGTTCCGAGCAATGGTGCAGTTGGTGAAAGAACAAGGAATGGATCACTTGCTTGGCGAAGTGTATGAACAATGCCGCTCGACGAACGACGGCACCGAAAACTTTGTAAAAAAGTTGTACAAGCTCTTTTCACCAGAAGAGATATCAGAAAAAATTGCTGACATAGTGCGGCCCGAAGGAATGGCCGCGGATGTCGAAGTGGTGTTCCAAACCATCGAGAATCTACATAAAGCAATTCCCAACCATACCGGCGACTGGTATTTTACCGGCAACTACCCAACACCGGGCGGAATGAAAGTCGCCAACCAATCCTACATGAATTATATGGACGGAAAATTGGTGCGCGCTTATTGACCTTTATGCCCGAACCGCTACAACTCCTAAAAAATGTAGTTGATGCTGTTCACCCTCTTGACCCTTCCGAATGGGATTCGTTGGCTGCCATTTGGAAACCCTTTAAAGCAAAGCGAAAAGAAATTCTAACACAGGCCGGGCAAAAAGAAGATCATCTCTATTTTGTCGTTGACGGCGTGCAACGTGTTTTTTATTTCGATGAACAACAGCGCGAAGCTACGTTGGTATTTACCTATGCTCCTTCCTTTGGCGGTGTGCTGGATTCATTCCTGTCACAACAGCCCTCGCACTATTCCTATGAAACGCTGACCCCGTCCACATTTATACGAACTTCGGCTCGCGAACTGTTTCAGGTCATTGGGTCGAGTAGAAATGTGGCAACCTTTGTTCAGAAAGGAACGACGCAAGCGATGTCAGGATTGCTGGAGCGAATGGTTGAGCTTCAATGCTATTCTTCAGAAGAAAAATTCAAAGCGTTGCTCAAACGAAGTCCTCACATTCTGCAATTGGTGCCTCACAAATATTTGGCGAACTACATCGGCATTGACGCCACCAACTTCAGCAAACTGATGAATTCCATTAGAATTTAGAATCTTGGCAAATACCAAGGTTTCCTTCCAAGGTCTGCGGTAATTTTGTTGAAAAAAACAGGATGAAAAAAATCAGCACCCATGCGCTCCTCGATGCGCTTGAACAGCAAACCGAGTCCCATTTATTCGAAGCCATCCATTCGTTTCAAAACTTGAACGAGAAAAAATTACTTCAGCCAGCCATCAATGGGGGATGGAGTATAGCACAATGCCTGGAACATTTGAATCGATATGGAAATTATTATCTACCTGAAATAAAAAAAGGATTGGAAAAAGACGGGTCGTATAATGACGAGTTCAAAAGTACTTGGCTGGGAAATTATTTTATTAAAATGATGAATGCTGATTCCGGTAAAAAGAAAATCAAAGCCTTCAAGGAATATTCGCCAGCGCCAAATCTAGATGCACCTGCCGTCGTGGCTGAATTTATTCAACAGCAAGAAACACTTTTGCGCTATCTAAGATCGGCCCGAAATAAAGACTTGAACAAAATCAAAATCGCCATTTCCATCACGCGATGGATTAAGTTAAGATTGGGGGATACCTTGCAATTCCTCATCGCTCACAACGAAAGGCACATCAGACAGGCGAAGAGAAACCTTGCACAGGCAAACGTTACTTCAACTCAAAGTCGAATGGCAATTCTCGCATGCATTTGAAATGTCCTTTAGGGCATTTTTGGTAGCCTATTTTTGAGCAGGGGCGACAATCCAAATCTTTGTTCTCTAATGAATGATAGCTTGTTCGGTAAGGATACATACCGAATGCAGGGATCGTGTTTCCCCAAATGCTGTAAACTTCTTTCTTTAACGCGGCGGCAATGTGCATCAATCCAGTGTCGTGCGAAAAGACAACAGCAGATTTCTTCACGATATCGGCCGATTGGTTGAGGTTGAATTTTCCGCAGGTGTTGAAAATGGGGATAGACGGATTTTTGCGTTCGAGTTCGAGCTTCACCTTCTCGCCGTTTTCAAAATCTTCCTTTCCTCCTAATAATACAATCGGGCGGCTAATTTTTTTGCAAAGCTCAACGATACGTTCGACGGGCAGTTTTTTTGTTTCGTGTTGTGCCCCAATCGCATAGGCGACGTACCCCGCGCGATGGGTTTCGGGAAACCATTCCCACGGCACCTCATCTTTTTCAGGAATGAAATAATCCAGACCGAGTGCGTCATTTTTGACTCCCAATGGCTTGGCAGTGGCCAAGTAGCGATCAACGATATGTACATCCGGCAACTTGTTGATCTTGAAATTTACCATCAGCCATTTTTCAATGTTCAGCTTGTTGAAGCTGAAGGAGTGGGCGCCAAGTTTCCATTTCAGGATTCTGGTTCGAAGATTATTGTGAAGGTCAAGGACATAATCATAGTTCTCCTTTTTCAATTCTACGAATAGCTCATCAAGACTGTCCTTTAGCAAAAAGACTTTGTCTACGTATGGATTGTTTTCCAGGATCGACCTATACTGCTCCTTAGTTGCGTAGTGCACTTCTGCGTTTTCCAGTTGCGTCTTCACACACCGAGGCACGGGCGTGGTCAAGACGATGTCACCGATAGAGGAAAACCGAACGATCAGGATCTTCATTCAAAATTTCTTGGTCAGCCAAAAATACCAATTACTTTTTTGTGCTATCTTTCTTTTATCAACTTAAATCAAAGGCAATGAACTACTGGCTTGTAAAAACCGAACCCGAAACTTACTCCCTGGACGACCTTTCGCGCGACAAAAAAACCACGTGGGACGGGGTACGAAATTTTCAGGCACGCAGCAACCTGAAGGCCATGAAAAAAGGTGACCTTGCATTTGTCTACCACACGGGAGATGAAAAGGCGGTAGTGGGTCTCGCCGAAATCACCAAAGAATTTTTTCCTGACCCAAAAGACAAAGACTGGGCCGCGATTGAAATCGGCTACAAAAAGAAACTAAAAAGAGCCGTACTGCTTTCGGAGGTGAAGGCGGATAAAAAATTAGCAAACATGTATTTGGTGAGAGCCGCCCGTTTGTCTGTACAATCTGTAACTAAAGATGAATTTGACTTGGTGATGGCCATGAGTGAATCATGAAAAAACGTGAATCGTTATTATCTCGGAATATTTCGTTGCTACAGCCTATTTTCAGCTTCACCAAACTTAGCATCGTAGGTCTTCTTTTCCTTTCGTCAAATCTGTTCGCCCAAATATCTCAACCTGCTCGGTATGAGCTCAAGCACAAAAGCAGTGATCACGAGTTCATTATTATTTCAATGGGCAGGAACGGGCTTGCCCTGGTGCGAGACACCGAAAAATTTGACGGAAGCAAACGCAAATGGGAAGTCATCTTTTTAGATACACTCCTTCAAGAAGTCCGGAACACTAAAATCCTGGTGAATCAGCGCATGTCTATTTTGGGACACGAGTATAATGGTGGAAACGTTTATCTGATTTTTCAAGAGCCTCAAAACCCTGGTCAACCCGTTGATATTTTTGAGTTCAACCCATCCGATTCACTGTTCCGGGAACACTCGTTTAAACCAGAAGTCAACGTTCGTTTCACCCATTTCACCGCCTTAAAGTCAAAAGCAATCTTTGGAGGTTACATCAACCGCGAGCCGGCGTTGCTCCTTTACGACCTCAGCGAAGAAAAAGCCAAAATTGTCCCTGGCGTGTTCCAGCCCAACGTTGATTTGGCCGACGTTCGAGTGAACACCAATGGCACTTTCAACGCCTTGTTGGTGGAGGGCAGAATGAGCAAAAACAAAAAGCTGGTCGTCCGCACGTATGATGCCGATGGGGTAGTGCTCGTCGATGACGTCATTCCGATCGAAGAAGGGAAAACAGTGCTTGAAGCAGTGACAAGCTCCCTTGTGCGAGATGAAATGATCATCATCGGAACGTGGACCTATGGCGCAGGGAAACAAGCCGCGGGAATTTTTTCAGTTGTCGTAGATCCGTTTCATGATCAACAAATCAATTTCTATGATTTTTCGATGCTCAGTCACTTCTTTGACTACATGAAACCAAAACGCGTCGCTAAAATAAAAGCAAAAGCAGAGTGGCGTAAAAGCGCTGGAAAAACGCCGGAATTTAGAACGTACTTGGCGAGTGTAAAACTCGCCGAAACAAAGGAAGGCTTTGGTTTTTTGTGCGAAGTTTACGATGCGTCTTACGCAAGGACAAACGCTTATCCTTACGGGTTTTCACCATACACTTACAATCCCTACGGATATAATCCTTATGGCGGGTTCAATTCGATGCCGAATCGCTATTACACTCCTTACTATACTAACCCCTACACCACATCCTCTTGGCAACCTGCCGAGTTTGAAATGATCAATGCATCGGTTTGCTTTTTTGATACGCATGGAAAACTCGTTTCTGACCATTCGTTAAAGTTTAAAGACGTAAAACTGAATTCAAAAGAACAGGTTTCTGACTTTATTGTCTACAACGATCAGACGATCATGATGTATAAGGGGAAAAAAGAAGTGAGCGTAAAAGTGACGGAGAGCGACGGGACCACGGTAAAGGAAGAAACAATCACTCCTGAGTTGAAAAACCCAAATGAAACCATCCGTTCGGAAACGCAAAATGACAGCAGCATCCGCGCTTGGTACGACCGCTATTTTTTTGTGTACGGGTACGAGGCACTAAGAGACAACGTAAAGAGAGAATCGCATGATGTTTTTTACATCAACAAAATCAAAATGGATTAGCCTAACCGGATTCTTGCTAACTGCTGCTTTTGTCTCGTGGGGTCAAGTGGAACAAAATGGTCGTTATGAAGTCAGCATAAATCAAGACGCGGAGGCACATCAAATCATTTCCCTTGATACGTCCGGTTTACTGCTCTATCGCAATTTCGTTGGGCCTGTAGAAAATCAGCTTGAACTTACCCGTTTAGACACCGCGTTACATCAATTGTGGCACGGGTACGTGTCTTGGTCAAAGGAATATAATTTCGCTCAAGTGGTAGCCCATGGAGAGAAAATTTATTTTTTCTTTCGCGGGCTGCCTGGCAAGGGGTTTCTAGCGCTAGCGATCAACATCAAGGACGGGAGCTATATCACTGCCAACATCAAAATAACTGTTCCATTTAACGCCACCCACTTTGTCGTGAGCAAAGAATCGATTTTGATCGGAGGGTATTTTAACTATCGACCTATTGTACTTCACTACTCGATGCGAACGACAACTTCGCGCGTACTTCCTGGCTTCCTCAATGAACAGGGGGAGCTGATCCAAATCAAAAACTATAATAATGGCAACGTGGATGTGGTAACCAGTGCTAAGAATTCGTCGCGAAGAAAATGCATTTGGGTTCGGCATTTTGACGGGAATGGCGACTTGATCAAAACCACCATCCTGGAGCCGGAGGAAAAGAAAGATTTGATTTTTGGGCGTGCTACCAAAATGATGGACAACAATCAAGTCATCGCCGGCGTTTATGGGCGCAGTTCCACTTACGTTCGCGGAATTTTTGTAGCGGACATCAATGCCTACGGTGAGTATAAAATTCACTACTATAATTTTGCCGATCTAAAGAATTTTTTCCACTACATGAAGGCCAAACGCGAAAAGCGAATCAAAGACAGAATAGAACGAAGAAAAATCAGGGGAAAGAAGACCAAGTTCAATTATCGTTTGATGGTGCACGAGCTCATTCCTTACAAAGATCAATTCATCATGCTTGGTGAGGCTTTCATCCCGCGCTACTCGAATAGATCCACAGGAGGTGGGATGGGCAACACGTTCAACTCGCCGTGGAACTACGGCATGTCAGGGACCGCGTCCCGGATCTACGGCACTGATCTTGTGTTTGATGGATACCAGTACACCCATGCCGTGGCTATTGGTTTTGATAAGAAAGCTGAGCTCGCCTGGGATAATAGTTTTGAAATCAATGGCATCAAGGTTTTTCAATTGGATCAATTCGTAAAAATATTCCCCACACCTGACCACATTGTGTTGGTCTATATTTTTGAAAATGCAATTCGGTCAAAAATCATCAAAGATGATCAAGTGATCGAGAGTACCGTACAAACACCAATAGTCGCAAATGACGGTGGGCAAATTCTGGGCACTCGGTCAAGCAAATTGGAGTATTGGCACGGCAACCATTTTATTGTGTCGGGAGTGCAGATTGTAAAGACCCCAGAAAACTTGCGGAAAGTGTTTTTCATTAATCGATTAAAGGCATACTAAGGCCCGCTTGCTTTTCATTGTGGCCGAAACCTGGCCATCACCTGGTACGGAAATAACTTGCTATCAAGAAAGCAAAGACGAGACCCGTAAGAGCTGCCGGCGGAATAAACGTCAAGAAAGTCATTACCAAGAAACAAATGCCGAAAACAATCATCTCCATGGCAAGGATACCCCTAATCCATTCGGGTGACGTTTTGTTTCTGACGATGTACAAATTGACTAATGCGCCCAACAAAAAGAGGAGCACGAAACAGGCACTCATCGCACTGTACAACTGCCACATGCTGCGGTGGATACCGGCACCCATGTCCATCTTGTAGCTGTGCATTAAATCGAGTAATTGCTTCTCCGATTCATTTTGTCCCTGTGGAGAAACGATCAAACTGATGGAATGGAAAGCGGCCGTGAGAAATTGGAAGCCGGCGGCTACTTTAAGCCATGAGGTAACTTTGTGCGGCATGTCGATTAAAGCTGAATGACTGTCACCAATTTATAACTAATTTTTTAGCTATTTGATGGGGAATCTTTTGAACGGCTTCGATCCATCGAAAATTTTGCGATAAGTCGCATGGCGCTTAACAACCACGGCGTTGATTTGCTCGCATACCCGGATCATCTTCGTGTTGAAATCACCGATCCAGTTCATCTCATAGTCATCGTACCGTTTGAATTCGTTCTGGTGCACGAGGCGAAACGCTTCGATAATGGCGCCGTCCACCCCCTTGCCTTGATGCCCGGGTACCACGCCAAACAAAACGCCAAAAGCTTTCCGATTGGTTTTCATCACTTGATGCCAGAGGAACGTCAGCTTGCCCAACAGATCGAGCTTACCGTTCACGTGCTTGAAAATCTGGTTGACCTCGGGAAGGGAAAGGAAAAAAGCAATCGGCTCATCCTTGTAGTACCCAAACCAAATCAACGTTTCATCCATGATCGGTTTCATCTGCTTGACAATTAGTTTGGCTTGTTGATCGGTCAGTTCCGGGATTTCACCTCGATTGGCCCACGCCTTGTTGTAAACTTGGCGAATCTTGTCGGCAAGGGTGCCCCAGTCCCTTTTTTTCAGGAAACCGAATCGATAGTCCGGATCCTGTGCTACAAGTGCGGCTTTGGCATAAAGCTTTTCATCCAACGGCCCCGCCACTTTTCTGCCAAACGTAAGCTGATAGAAATATACCTGAAACCCGTAGGCCTCGAAGAAATCTTTATAATACGGTGGATTATAAATGCACTGGTAGTTGGGTGGACGGTCATACCCTTCGATGAGCAATCCCCACCAGCGATCGCGGCTACCGAAGTTCACTGGGCCATCCATGGCTTGCATCCCTTTTGACTGAAGCCATTGTTTGCATTGATCAAACAGTAAAAACGCCGCTTGTTGATCATTGATACATTCAAAGAGCCCGAGCCCTCCCGTAGGTTGGTCATTGCCTTTGTTTGCTACTTTGGTGTCGAAAAAGGCGGCGACTCGGCCGATGGTTTCCTGATTTTCATTTTTTAAAATCCAGCGGGTACATTCACCTGTTCGAAAAGATTTATTTTTTTCCGGATCGAAAACAGACTCCACATCTTTGTCCAGCGGCCTGATCCATTGTGGCGAATCTTTATAAAGGCGCAGAGGCAAGCGTAAAAATTCTTGCCGATCATCTGCGCTGATGACTTCTTTGATGGTCATGTGAAATTTTGAAAGTTACTCCGCAACCGCAGGTGGGCGGTTTGGCAAGTTAATAATAAACGTCGTGCCCTCGGTGTACTTGCTGTTGACGTTGATTTGACCGCTCAGTTTTTCAATCGCGTTCTTCACAATATATAAACCCAAGCCTGACCCGTCCGACTGCACGCTGGCGCGATAAAACATGTTGAAAATCTTGGGCAGATTCGCAGGCTCAATACCTATCCCATTGTCACTGAAAATGATATGGGCCTGATCTTCGGTAATCCCCACACGAATGATGATCTCCGAATCGGCCCGGTGAAAATTGCGATACTTAATGGCGTTGGAGATCAGGTTCCTGAAAATCTCGGCGATTCTCCAACTATCGCTATAAAACGGCACGCCTTCTACCGTAATGCTCCGGATGATTTCGTCTGCGCCCTTCAAGTAATTCAAGTCAGTGAAAGTCTCGTCGATCATGCTTCTGAAATTGATCTTTTCGATCTTCACATCCAATTTCAGGTTTTTGGAATGGCTCAGTACGTCCGTGATGAAGTGATCCAGTTGACCAACCTTCTGCCCAATGACATTGAGATATTCTGCGGGGTTGTCATTGTTGCCGGGCATCTGGGCCAAGTTCACAAGGCCGAGAACAGAAGATAAAGGAGCTCTCAAGTCATGCGAGACCTTGTACACAAAATTATCCAGCTCGGTATTTCTGACTTTCAACTCTTCTTCGATTTTCTTTTGTTCGGTGATATCCACGTAGATACCGAAAATACCAATTGTCTTGTCTTCAAAATGCACAGGCAAACCGTACACGATTACTGACAGCACTGCTCCATCTTTGCGCTTCCGTCGCGTATCTATTCGAACAACTTGTTGCGTGGATATCAGCGTATTGAGGTCATTGCCTTCGGATTCCAATGCATCCGGAACGATAAATTGATTCAATCCTTTTCCCTTCAATTCCGAAAAGGAATAGCCAAACATCTTTTCAAAACCGTGATTGACTTGCGCTACGTTTCCGTCATTGTCGAGCATCACAATGGCCATCGGCGATACATGGAACAGCTGCGAGAAAAGGGTCTCCGACTTTTTTGCGGCAACTCTATTCTCCTTTTGCTCGGTGATATCCTTTACGATCACCTGGGCCGCCGGTTTGTTTTGGTGTGTAAATGGATAGGACGAAACCTCGACGTCGATCACTTTTCCATCCAGGCGCACAAATTTTTCTTCGAGGGGGGGTGCTGAAATTCCTTTCAAGGCTTGTTTCATTCGTTGCACCACCGCTTCTCGGTAATCCTCGTGTACGAAGTCAAGCACCGAAAGACCCACAATGTCGTCTGGCTTTTGTCCGCCCATCATGCGAGCGCCAGACTCATTAATGAAAACCACTTTTCCCTCGGATAGAACAGCAATACAAACGGGCAAATGCTCTACCAGGTCGCGGTAGCGTTGTTCATTTTCACTAATGTCTTCATGGAGTTTTTGCCTAGTGAGACTAGCCGGAGTCACAGCGGCGGAATTGACCTTAGTGGTCGGTTTTCTCTCCATAGGCAGATAGGTACAACTATGCAATATAATTGATTGATGGATTTGTAAAACCATGCCATTGGAAAATATTATGATGTAAGTTTTATGTCAAAAAAATATAATTGTGAACAATACGCTCAAGTCAGAATTTTATTTTAATCATCATTCGATCACCTTTGAGTCAAAATCGGTCAAAAATGAAAGCATTAAAAATCATCGGTATTACACTGACGTTCATCGTTGTAGCCTTCCTAGGCATCGGATTAATTATGCCGTCCTACGAATACCAATCGTCTATAGAAGTAAGTGCCCCTGTTGCAAAGTGCTGGGATACTTTTCACGACGTCAAGAAAATGAATCAGTGGTTGCGTGGGTTTGAGTCTCTTACCTTAATAAGCGGCGACTCGCTGGCCGTAGGGTCGCTTTATGAAATCGTGGTGACCGACGACGGCCATCGAATGGTGATGACCGAGAAATTGACAGAGGTAAATGCACCTATGCGAATATCGTATGAGCTGAAAAACGAAGTCCTTACATCAGAGTACACGTTTTCCTTCGAAGGAAACTCACCTACCAAAATAACAAGCCGCTATAAAATCACGGGCAACAACATACTTTGGAAATCCATTCTTTTCCTGTCAAAGTCGTACATGACGGGGTCCGCGGCGGATCAGCTATCGTCCTTGAAAACAGTGATTGAGCAGCCCTGAGCTGGCGCACAATTAAGATCCTGAGATTACACTGAATGGCCGCTTGATCGTTTCTCCGTTTTCGTCTACCAGAGTGAGCACATGATTGCCCGCTCGCGGAGATAGCGCCAGTCGATGCGACTTGATTGTACTACCCACATAGTCTCCATCGATGTGCCAATATACAGTCGCTTTTGGATTTCGATGTACTGCTTCAAAAACAGTTTGCCCCAGGTCTCCGTTCAACTCTCGCGGCACAAATACTTTTGAATTCACTTTCGGATAAATCACGTCCATCAGCGCAAATGACGAAGGGGTCTCGCATCCGCTTCTGAAGGGGGGCAATTGCTTGTAACTAATATTTCTTGATTTGAAATAGTATTCTTGAACGGGCGGAAGTACAAACCAATTTACCGTCTGAATATTTGACAACGACTCGCATTCGCTGTGTACTCGAAATTTTCTGTCGGGTGAGAGGTGGATACGCTGATGATGTCGGCAAGGCAGCGTCTGCAGGCCAGCACGCGCAACTTCAATCGTATCTTTTTCTTCGCAAAGGGATGTCGCGAGGAAACCACTTTTTCTACAAACCGCTGTCTTTGCCATCTCTGATTTTGGATCCTTAAACCAAACGTTGTTTCCGGGAAGGGAAGAAAAAATATCAAACATCAAAGGCGCTGCTGTTTCTGTTCCCGTCAGGCCAGGTCTGCCCTCGCCGTCTGCATTGCCGACCCAAACACCTACGGCATAGTCGGGGTTGACGCCCACCGCCCATCCGTCACGAAAGCCAAAACTAGTTCCTGTCTTCCACGCGATGCGCCTTGCATTGTTAAAATATTTCCAACCCGATTCTTCTCCTGGCCGATAGACTTCCAGTAATGCATCGAACGTAAGGTAGATGGAACTTGCGCTTAGAAATGAATTCTCCTCCAAGTCATTTTGCGAAGTTGAATCGCCCGCGATTAGCCCCGCGCGATGAAAATCTTTTTTGTTGTACTTGTTTTTTCCCGCGTGCTCAAAATAATGCTCAAGGGTTCTAGCCATCGATGCGTACATGCTCGTGATATCAAACAACGTTCCTTCCGCTCCGCCAAGTACTAGCGACAACCCATAGTGATCGGCCGGATGTTTAAAAGGTGTAAATCCAACATTCTTCAGGAGTTCGTAGAATTTTTCATAGCGATAATCGCGTAGCTCGTGTACGGCCGGTACATTCAACGATCGAATCAATGCCTCGTTTGCCGCCACAGCTCCATCATACTCCTTGGAAAAATTTTTGGGCGAATAGCCATTGATGATCACCGGCACGTCAGGCACGAGGGTATGCTGCAGCATTTTTCCCTCATTCAACATCGCCGCAAAAAGGAAAGGCTTCAAAATGCTGCCAGTGCTCCTGGGCGCGTCGACTACGTCTACTTGCTCGTTGTTCTCCCTACCAGATTCTGTGTTACCAACATAGGCAAGAACATTTCCCGTCTTCACTGAAACAACAATCGCCGCTGCATTGAAAATTTGATTGCCTTTTAATACTTGATGGTGGTCGTGAACAATCTGCATGGTCCGTTGCTGAAGGGCAAGGTCAAGTGTGGTAACTATTTTTTGGTTGGCCTTCCCTTCTTTGATAAATCTGGTTAACAAATGCGGGGCAATCTTTGGAAGCCGAAGCGGGTTTTCCGGAATTGGTTCCGACTTCGCCAGCGCCAACGTGAGTGCATCCATCCGCCCGGTCTGTTGAAGTTTTTCCAGCAACCGATCTCGCTTCTCTTTTAGCTTCGTGCGATTTTTGCCCAAATGAATCAATGATGGATTATTTGGCAATACGGCGAGCAGTGCAGCTTCTGACCAGCTCAGTTGCTCCGGATTTCGCCCGAAAAATCTCCAGCAGGCAGCTTCAATACCAACTACATTTCCACCAAACGGTGCGTGCGAGGAATACAGCGCAAGTATTTCCTCCTTCGAATACTGTAGTTCAAGTCGAGTGGCCAGAATGATTTCAATGATTTTCTCGATATACGTCCGCGATTTGTTTTTTCGCGACAAGCGAATGACTTGCATGGAAATGGTGCTGCCTCCGCTCACCACTTTGCCCGACGAAATGTTCTGCTTGGCGGCGCGCGTCAACGAAATCGGATCAATACCCGGATGATAGAAAAATCGTTTGTCTTCGAAGAGAACAACTGCTTCCTTAAACTTATCGGGCACTTTCACGCCTTCAGGGAAACGCCATTGCCCATCTGAGGAAATCGCTGCGCTGAGTAAATTCCCGTGACGGTCTTCGAGTACGGTGGCGTAGGGGTCATCAAAAAGAACGGGCGGCAACGAAAAATAGTAGACGACTGCAAGAAGCACAAGGAGAGCCGTGAGCTTGGGATAGCTTCGAATTTTTTGTTTGATGAAAGATAAAATCCGTTTCAAGAAATCAACAACCTCTTTCATAACCGTGCTATTATTAACCCTCGGCTTTAGCCAAATCAAAACCGTAACTCTTTATGAATCCCAAATACTCTTCAGCGAAAGAAACCCTTTTGTGATGTTCTTCTTGCTTGTTTATATAGTCCTCACCTTCACAACCGCAGATTCACTGACGGATGCTGCAAAGTAGTCAGATGCCCAGGCAAGTTTCGGGTTTATCATCCCTTCTTTATTGGCCCAAAAAGATGATTCGCCTTTCAGCAGCTGAATCACTTTCGCAATATTTTGATCACCACCTAAGCTGATAAGGCAATGTACATGGTCGACGTATCCGCCAATGGAATCGATATAAATGTCTTTTGCTCGCGCATTTTTGCGAATATGATCAAACAAGGCATCTCTTTTTTCTTTGATAAGCAGCGGTTCTCTGCCTTTCGCATGAACCATAATTCTCACATAACTCATAGGCAGTTTATTTGGCTAAAGCCCGAAACTTTTAGCATCATGTTCCTCCGGCTAAAGCCGCAGGTTATTATTATTTCTGCACAAACCTCTGACACTGCAACTCCATACGGTTTTGCAGAAAAATGCTGGTAAGAGCACAAATCCTAATCGAGTCACCTTCACAGTGGTGCGCGATTATTAACCCTCGGCTTTCGCCGAGGGTCTGAGAATCTCTCCGAGATCGGCTTCAGCCAAATAAATCCACCCGCTCGATCGCAATCTATTGAGTCACTTTCTTCACTACTTCAACTACCTGTCCCTTCTTGCGGGCGTAGATACTGTGATCATACATTGCTTCGCCGCTTACCGCCGGCAAGTAATACGTTCCCGCATAGCTCGCGGTGAGTAGCACTTTAAATGACTTTGTCTCATTGGCATTCAAATCGAAATAGGTATAAACGCGATCATCGCGGATATCTTGGTACGTTGGCTTATCTCCTTTCAAGCGATCTTCAGTTCCTTCGAATCGCAAGTTGTTGATCTCCCAACCCGAAGGGAAAATCTGATTGATGGCGAGATTTTTGTAATTGCCTCTTACTCCTGGATTGCGCACCGTCACTGTTGCAACGAATTCTTGGCCTTGTTCTAGCTTGGTTGGATCAATTGCATTTCCATCGGTGTCTGCATAATTGATATTGAGCGACAGATTGCTTTCCGCGCTTTCCTCAGCGCCGCGCGCCGGCACCCCTTCGGTGATCACGCGTACAAATAAAATTCCTTTGCTTTCGTTAGTGAATTTCAAGTTACCCGTGGCAATTCCATTCATCGGGAGGCTCACCTGAGCTATGGTCAGCTCTGTGTTGGCTGAAACGTCTTTTCCATTGTAGGAATAAGAAAAACGGATGTCTCCTTTCTTCTCATTTCCAGCAAATGCGCCCACCGCTTTCAAACACCACGCCACCGTTTGCGTGCTCATCCAATAGGACGAACTGCTGAGCTCTTTGGATATTTCCTTGACCAATTCAAAACCCCTGGTTCGATCTCCTTGCAACAAAAGTGTCTCCAAGATGATGGCCTTGTCACGGAGGTCGGAGCCATAAGAGTAGCCCATTTCTTGATACGGTTTCACATTCGTTGAAAGATTTGCAAGCAAATTTTTTGCGGCCTCCGCTTGACCCGCTTTGAGATAAGCAGCCGCCAGCATCCAGCCCGCGGTGGTAGGCAGTGTAGTTTCTCTCAAACGGTTCATCGAGCCAAGGTCAGGGTCACCTGCCAACGCAAGGGTATACAATCGATACGCCTGGATCAATTCGCTGCTGCTGTATTCTTGATTCCTTCTCCAGCCCTGCGCTTTGTTTTTCTGATATTTTTTCCAGCGCTTGATCATATCATTCGGAACAAAGTATCCCCTCGCCTCGGCCTCGATCAAGAAATGGCCAGCATAGGTTGTTCCCCAGCTGTCCGAATCTTCATAGCCCGGCCAATAGGAAAATCCGCCATCACGGTTGATGAATAATTTTAATCGATCAATCCCTGCCTTCACATTTTTCTGAATCATCGCCTTCTCTCCTTCCGACAATTGCTTTACCTGATCGAGATACAATTGAGGGAAAACAGAAGAGGTGGTCTGCTCAATGCAGCCATACGGGTACTGCAAGAGATATTTCAGGCGCTGACCCAAATTGACGGGAGGCAAACTGGAAACTTCAAGCACGGCCGAATTTGATCCTGCGATTCCAATGGGCGCAACAGGTG
This sequence comes from Cyclobacteriaceae bacterium, assembly GCA_035492075.1. Taxonomy (GTDB): domain Bacteria; phylum Bacteroidota; class Bacteroidia; order Cytophagales; family Cyclobacteriaceae; genus ELB16-189. Next base: position 90,333 of record DATJJP010000001.1, read on the forward strand.
CGTTCCAGGTTTTACCGGTTTCGAGAATTACTTCCTGTGATTTTGAAACAGGCGGATTTGGATTTCGCACTTCGATTTCGATGACATCCGTGGCTTTGTAATTTCCGCTGGTGGCGGTCACTTCTACTTTTGCGTTTCCTGTTTCGCTTTTCACGGCCAGCGCAAAATCGGCCGTCATGTCGCCGATTCCTTTCAATGCAACCGTTTTACTTGTTCCATCAGGCAGGGTGAGTGGTCCGGAAATCTTTACATCCACCTTTACGTTGGAGATGTTTTTGTCGCTGGAGAAAAGGGTGATGGGCAACTTCAACGTCTCTTCCGGTCCGAGCACGCGTGGCAACGTGGCCAGTACCATAAGAGGTTTGCGCACGGGAGTAGCCTTATCGGTTCGGCCATAGGCGCCCTGGTCTCCCGCCACAACCATTGTCTTGACCGAGCCAATGTATTGAGGCATGATGAATTTGTGCTCGGCGGTTCCGCCATCCAAGGTGAAAGGCCCGAAATACAGGACCACCGGTTTAAAGCGATTTGCTTTTGAGTCGTCTTTCTTGCTTCGGATCTCATCGTCGCCGCCAATGGCAAGGAGTCTCTCTATCCTTCCTCCGAACGAACCGATCACATTGTCAAACAAGTCCCATGTCTTCACACCGAGTGCTTCACGTACATAAAATCTGCTCCACGCATCGGGCGTTTTGAATCGGGTAAGATCGAGCAATCCTTCGTCCACAATGGCTATGGTGTACGTCATTTTGCGCTTGTCTTTTTCAGAAACCTTGATCGTCACTTCTTGCCCCGGCTCCAACTCATCGGGCATGGCAAGAATTGGTTCCAGGTGGGTGTTCGGATCTTCGACGCCAACGGGAATTACCCCATACAAACGGATCGGCAAATCATTTACCGTCTGCGCGTGCGGCTGTAACATAGAGACGTGCACAAATACGTTGGGTGTCATTTCTTTGGTTGCCTCAAAATTGAATTTGTTGTCACCTTTGTTCGTCTCAAGCCAGAATGTTTTCACTACGCCACTTCCGTTTTCAACGCTGACCAACGCGTGACCGCCATCGCTGCCTGGGATGACAAGATTGACTTGTTCGCCAATGTTGTATTTATTTTTGTCGGAAGTGAATGACAACATGGTTGCTCCTTGTCCGTCTTGTCTGGCGCGCCCTGCCCACCCCGGCCAATCCATGTAGATGAACTTGCCCGTGCTATGGCCAGACACAGGGTCATAGGCTTTCACCAAATACCGTCCCCACTCGGGGTGGTTGATTCTAAAATTCCAAGTTGCTTTTCCATTCACCGAATTGACCACGCCTGTTGCGATAGGCTGCGCATCCGTTCCGTTCATGTAGTTCGCATTCCCTTCGTCCGACTGATCCCACCACCAGCGCCATCTCATTTTGTAAATAGTCATTTGAATGCCGTTGTGCGACACAGGATTTCCATCTGCATCGATGGTCACAATTTCGGCTTTGTGCGTGGTGTCGGTAAGCAACATTCCGCGGGCTCTGTCGCCGGCCGGTAACCGAAGGCCAGTAAAAGATTCGTACGGATAAAAGGGAATACTAAACTTGTCGATGCTGTAGTTGCCACTTTCTTCAAATGCTTTTCCACGGAACACCGCGTTCAGCATTCCTGGTGCATCGTTGGTTGCTTCGAGGCTTACATTGAAATTGGCATGACCAGCGTCGTTTGTGAATCCATCAAAGATGGGCTTCGCCTCACTGGAGAAACTTCGTGTGGGGTCTTCAAAGGTGTAATCCGGATAACGCGCAAATTTCGTTTCCGCTTTTGTGAGGAGTACTTCAAATTGTGTTTTTAGATTTTTGCCAGGGGCACCATGCAGCCAATCCACTTGAAGGTCACCCGCTAGGTTGCCATCGCCCGCTTTTATTTTGTCGACGCCAAAGTCAAGTTTTATCCGCAACCGATTTGGTTTTACCATTTCGATCTTCAGAGGCTGAGAAAATTCTGTTCCCCCTACTTTTACACGTCCGAGCCAGTTGCCCGTAGGGTCATCGGGGGAAGTAGCCGTTGCAAATTTGTAGAAACCATTTTCGCCGCTGGATTTTACGATGCGGCCGGTGACTTGGCCCGAAGGATTCTGTAGTTCAAAAACCACCGGATGACTCGCCGGCATCAATTTCAGTTTGTCTTCTAGAATGAAGGTGAGATACAACGAATCCCCAGGCCGCCATACGCCGCGCTCGCCATACAAAAATCCTTTGAGCCCTTTGCTAATGTGCTCGCCGCCCACGTCAAAATTGCTAAGCGACAACGATTCTCCATCAGGCATTTTCAGATAGCCTCTTTGATTTCCGTTCTTGGCGATCAGCGCAAAAGGCAATTCTTTTGATGCAATTGTTGCTTTGCCATCCGATCCCGAAGAAGCCGTTCCGATGACTTGCTGTTGATAATCGTACAGCTCCAGCGTAACACCTGATACAGGTTTGGTGGTCTTCAAGTCAGTGACAAAGATCAACGTGTTGCCGTCGGCACCGCGTTTTGCAATCAATCCCAGGTCTGATGCGATAATGTTTTTCTTGACGTTGCGATTTCTATAGTAGGAGTTATCACATGGATTGTCGCGCTGTTCCCAATTGTAGTCTCCGTAGTAGTAGTCTTCGGAATAATCCCAATAGCTGTTTTCGCCGTCTCCTTGCTGCTCCCAATAGGCGTCTTCATTCCGTTCGGGTGTATCCTTATCGTCCGTTTTTTCATCACAAGCATAGACAGCGTCGGATTTCTTAAAGCTGATTTTCACTTGATAGATCGCACCTGGTTCCGTGTTGATCATGGACGAGATGTCGAGTGTAAATCGGTTCCATTTCCCCACGTCGGTCACCCCGGTGTTCTCAAGTGGAACGGATTTCTTCAAGACGGGCTTTCCAACTCGTCTCATTTCATAATTTCCGTCATAGCCATTCACTTGAAAAAATTGCAACACATTATTTTCGAACACTTTCACGATTTGGACAGTCACTGATTTTAGGTTGACGGCCTCAAAGGGCAGCAC
>DATJJP010000002.1:0-57041 GCA_035492075.1 Cyclobacteriaceae bacterium
GCGTATGATTATCATTTCGCTTGTGCCTAATTTACTTGCACTCATGATCACTGCAGGCTTGATGGGCTATTTCGGAATTCCGCTTAAGGCAAGTACAGCCCTGATCTTCAGCATCACCTTTGGTATCTCTGTCGACAACTCCATTAGATTTTTAGCGAAGTACAGACAAGAACAGAAGGTCAATAATTTCTTTGTGCCGCTTTCGGTGAGTGAAAGTATTTTAGAAACAGGGAAAAGTATTATTTATACATCGGTAGTATTATTTGCGGGCTTCATCATTTTTGCTTTCTCTTCTTTTGGCGGAACGATCGCTCTTGGTGTGCTCACATCAACCACGCTGGTAATTTCAATGTTTACCAACTTGCTCTTGCTTCCTGCGCTGATCATGACTTTCGATAAACCCAGGAAGGATAAAGAGAAACTACTTATCGATGAATTTGATTCTGATTTTTACAATGAACAGGAAGATGTAGATATTGATTTGAGTAAAATCAAAATCCATGATCGATCCGGCTCAGCCGAGTGAAGAAATCTTGCATTAATCCAATCAATCCTGAAAATTTTTTAAATCCTGATCAAAAAAAGAGCGGCAATGTTGTTGCCGCTCGGGGGTTAGATGGGCAAATCAAATCGCTACCTCTTGTCTTTAAGATTATCCGCATTCCACACTACCGAACACCCAATTATTAACGCGAGTGGAAGAAACGCGATAAACAGCGGAAAAATCACAAAGCTCAAAAAAACAAGCGCAACGGTCGTGATTGCAACATACTCAGCCTCATGACTCAAATGTTTTAAGCCTTGGTTCATATGCCAAATATTTAGGTTTTCAGTTCGCTTGAGTTCATAAGAAAGTTGCACTTAAATAATTTTTGAAACGCTGATAATGGTCAATCGGAGCAAAGATTGTTGTCACTTGCTCCTTATTAGTTCTCCAACTCCTAATCCCTGAAGTATTCGCCTACGCCATAACCTCGTTCACCGACATCCGGCCGGTAATAACCTATCTAATATGGCTTAGGCGAGTAATCTTGCGTTGATTTGAACATAAATTCAAAACAAAAAGGAATATGACCTCTGAAGACAGAAATAACGAACGATTTATAGCTCCTAGATCGGGCCGCGTATTTGCAGGATTAATAATGGTAGCCGTTGGGGCGGCCTTGCTGGCTCGTCAAATGGGAGCTTTGATTCCCGAGTGGCTCTTTACGTGGGAGGCGTTGATCATAGCTATCGGGCTTTTCGTAGGCGCCCGCAGAAATTTTCAACCAGGCCCTTGGATGATTTTAATCTTGATCGGTAGCGTATTCATCATCGATGATTTTTATCCAGATCTTAGTTTCAGGCACTACATCTGGCCTATGGTGATCATCTTCATCGGCTTGTTCATGATTCTTAAGCCACGCAGACACAAACGCGAATGGAAATTTGAATCGACCTCAACTGAATCGGAGAACACCATGGAAATCAATACGGTGTTTAGTGGAACCAAAAAAAAAATAGTGAGTAAGGATTTTAAAGGTGGTGAAGTGAATACGGTGTTTGGAGGCAATGATATTGACTTTTCTCAGGCAGATGTCAATGGTACGGCAAAATTGGAGGTAAACCTTGTTTTCGGTGGCACTAAACTAATTGTGCCTGCACATTGGAAGATTCAATCTGAAATAGAATGTGTACTTGGCTCGGTGGAAGATAAAAGAAAAGACGCTCCAGAAGTGGCTGAAAATAAAACTTTGATATTGAAAGGTTCGGTAGTATTTGGCTCAATTGAGATCAAGAGTTACTAAACGGTTGGCGAAATTGTAAATCAATATCTGAAATCTTAAAATCTGTTACTATGTGGTATATCGCTAAAATCGTTTTTCAAATTAAAGGCAAAGGAATGCAGCGTCATCAATTTGACGAACATCTCCGCTTGATTGAAGCTGAGAATTTTGAAGAAGCTTTTTTGAAAGCCCGTATGGTCGGACTAGCGTTTGAAGAATCGATCATCAATCAAAAGCACGGTGTGGTACAGTGGGAGTTTGTCAATGTTGCCGATCTTCGCCCTATGAAATTGAAGAGTGGCATGGAGTTGTATTCGGAGGTAAAAGAAATGGATGAATCAGCTCCTTACATTAGTTACATTCATAACCAGGCGGCTTTCATGCAATTGAGCGCAAAGCCAGTATTTTAGCCACCGTGTTTAAACAAAAAAGACTTTTAATTCTTGCGGCCACTAGCTGGTGGATGCTCTGGGCCATAGTTCAGGTGGTTGTGATGACTCATTATAAAATTCCACTTCGCGAATCTGTGATCGATGCCGCTTTTACAGCTGCACTTTTAGCACTGGCTGGCTTTGACATTGCAATGATGGTAAAATACTTTCGGCCGTCTCCAAAGCATGTCTTCTATGTTTTAGCAGCCAGTGCTGTTCTTGCGGTTTTAGCTTGCCTGGCTTTGGGATGGATCGTCAGGCAGTTTCCTATGGACGGCCACTACCTCGATAAGCTGGACACCATTATGTGGTTGCGGTTTGTCTTTATGTGGTTGATGACTTTGATTGTAGGCGCACAAGGATGGGTGTGGTGGTATGTAAACGAACAAAAAGAAATTGAACAGCGTGCCAAAGAAACAGATCAACTCATGCGAGAGGCGGAACTTGCCAATTTGCGTCAACAACTTCAGCCACATTTTTTATTCAACAGTTTGAATTCAATCAGCGCGTTGACTATCGCCCAACCCGAGCAAGCCAGAAAAATGATTGAGCAGCTTTCCGATTTTCTTCGAGGCACTGTAAAAAAAGATAGCCATCAATTAATTCCTCTGCGCGATGAATTGCATCACCTTCAACTGTATTTAGATATTGAAAAAGTAAGGTTCGGACATCGGTTGATTGCCACTATCGAAGCCGACAAAACGGTGCTCGGCTTAAAATTACCATCATTATTATTGCAACCAGTTTTAGAAAACGCCATCAAGTTTGGATTGTATGATATTACCGGTGATGTAACGATTACAGTTGAAGCGAAAGCGATTCAAAATAATTTGGTCATCGAAATTAAAAATCCTTTTGATCCCGAAACGGCCCACCCTAAATCAGGAACAGGATTTGGGTTAAGTTCTGTTCAACGAAGGCTTTTGCTGATGTTTCATCGGAATGATTTGTTCTCTGTAGAGAAAAAAAATAATGTATTTATCGCTCGAATAAGAATTCCACAGGATTCGATAAAAACGAGTGGCAACTGAAAACAAGAAAATTTGTGCATTGTAAATAGTACCTCTAAATGAAAGTAATCATAATCGATGATGAGCCGTTAGCTCGGGGAATTGTAAAAGAATATTTGAAGACTTTCGCTCAAGCTGAAATTGTAGCTGAATGTGGTGATGGATTTGAAGGTGTAAAAGCAATTGCACAGCATCAACCCGATTTAATTTTCCTCGACATTCAAATGCCAAAGATCAACGGATTTGAAATGCTGGAATTGATCGACAATCCACCTTCGGTAATTTTCACAACCGCGTTTGATGAGTATGCCATTAAGGCGTTTGAAACCCACGCCATCGATTATCTTTTGAAACCATTTGGTAAAGAACGGTTCGATAAAGCGATGAATAAAGCGCTTTCGCAACAGAAAACGAATGTTCCGGAATCATTAACGGAAGAAGTAAGTCCGCCTGAGAGCCAGACCAGAGTAGTGGTAAAAAAAGGTCAGAACATTGTGGTGTTGCCCGTGCAGCGCATTCATTATTTCGAAGCGTTTGATGACTATGTTAAAGTGTTTACCGCAGAAGGTTTCTATCTGAAAAAGAAGACGATGACCTTCTTTGAAAAAACTTTGGATTCCTCGCAGTTTGTTCGGGTTCATCGTTCTTACCTAATGAATCTTCAAGAGCTAATGCGCATTGAGCCAATGGAAAAAGATAATCATGTGGCCTTGCTAAAAAGCGGAACAAGAATTCCGTTAAGCCAATCTGGCTATGCTAAATTGAAAACTGTTTTGGGGATCTAAAAGATTTGCCACAGAGACACAAATCTCCGTTACGACAATTGCTTCGCAAGCAACGCTAATCCTTCTTTAAAGCTATGAGGTTGATATCCCAATTCTCTTTTAGCTTTCTCAATAACAAATCCGGTCTTCGGTGGTCGTTTAGCTGGTTGAGTAAACTTTGTTGAATCCGTTTTGTTGATTAAAGATTTATCCAGCTTAAAGAAATCTGCCGTGGCAATCGCAATGTCATAAGGAGTCATCATCGCCTCGCCAGAAATGTGGAAAATACCTTTTGCTTTTTTCTTTGCAGCTAACAAACAGCCCATTGCTAAATCTTCAGCCAATGTAGGCGTACGAAACTGATCGTCTACTACGTTGATTGTTTTTTTGTCTTCCAGGCTTTTCTTTACCCACAAAACAATGTTGCTACGACTCATGTCTTTGGTAACACCATAAACAAGTACCGTTCTGAGGATGGCCCAGTCAATAGAACTCTTTTGAATGGCTACTTCAGCAGCCAATTTACTTTCTCCATAATAACTAAGTGGATTTGGCTTTTCAGTTTCATCCAGTGGACCATGAGTGCCATCAAAAATAAAATCCGTTGAAACGTGAATAAGGTGAACGTTATTCTTTTCGCAAGAGTCAACCAGGTAAGAAACTGCATCAACATTGGCAGCCCAACATTTTTCGCGCTCGGTTTCGCAGTGGTCAACTTGTGTCATGGCAGCTGTGTTGATTACAACATCAGGCTTTGATTTTGAGATTACTTCATCCACTTCATTGGCCTTCGTGATGTCAAGCAGATGAAATTCTCCTTGTGGTAATTCTGGAATCAGTTTTGATTTTGCTGTGGCAATCAGATAACAATCGGGTTGAGTAGAAATTAATTCTACCAATTTTTGGCCAAGCAATCCGTTGCAACCTGTTACGAGGATTCTCATTTTTTCTTTTCTGTTTGAGGATAAACGTAGCCGTACGCTTTTGTAATCTTCTTCTTAGATAGCTCCTCAACCGTTACAAACATTCGCACGTCTTCAGTTGGTCTGTCTGCGGCACCTTTTTTTACTGCGGCAATTTTATCAATTACATCTAAGCCCTTAATCACTTCACCAAATACGGTGTAGCTTTCATCCAGAAAAGGAGTTCCGCCAACTGTAGTGTAGGCTTTTATTCTTTCTGAAGGCACATCTTTCAAAATTTTTATGCCTGTTTCTTTTTCAACTACATCAGCAAGACCGATAATTTTATTATTGAATGCTGCGGTTTGCCCTGACGCGTAAAGTTTTCCTAAAGTATCATAAAGAGGTTTGTTTTCAGGCTTCGATAAATACTTGGGCATAGCTGCACTCAATTTAGCTTGATCGATTTTCAATGAATTAACTTGCGCCTGATCCAGGACCTTTCCCTGTACAATATAAAATTGACTGCCGCTTGACGCTTTCGCTGGGTTTTGTCCATCACCTAATCGCGCAGCGGCCAGCGCTCCCTTTTTGTGAAAATATTTCGGGTTGAACTCCGCATCGATGGTATAACCGGGGCCACCATTTCCCAAACCCTGCCCGGCCTTTGCTTTCTTTGATTCGGGATCTCCCCCTTGAATCATAAAGCTTTCAATAACCCTATGAAAAAGCAGGCTGTCAAAGTAATGTGCTTTGGCGAGCTTGATAAAATTCGCTTTATGCTTTGGAGTCTCGTCATAAAGTATGGCTACTATATTTCCGTAGCTCGTTTTGATCGTAACCACAAAATCTTTTTTCTGAGCCACGCCATTGGTGAAAAGAGCAATCAATGACGCGAGGATAAGAAGTTTCTTCATTCTTAAAAATGTAAGTCGCAAAAATACGAATTATGGATTGATGGTTTTAGAGAGCTGCAACGACAAGTCCATGAAAATCATTTTAGCGCTTCCGTTGCGCTCAAGATGATACGTAGCCTGGTTGATCAGTTTATTGAAGATTTCAATTTTTGGAAGGCTTACGGTTTTGCTAAAGTCTTTAATGAATTTTTCTTCAGCCCCTTTCACGCGACTAATGGAGCCCGCATTAGAAACTTGAATCAACGCTTCGCGCATCATGCTAAGCGCGTAGTGAAATAAATTGCGCTGAGCCAGTTTATCCAGTTCATGAAACTCATCAGCCAGGCCGAGCAGCTTCACATAATCTTTTTTGAAACAAGATCTCATCCAGTCGATGAAACGTTGTTGGTGATGATCGTCTTCAGCACTCGTTAATTGAATAGCAAAATTCAAATCGCCTTCTGCCATCTGAACAATTTCCTGACGTTGTTCATCGCTCAGCTCAAAATTCTTCGAGAGATAGCCTTCTACATCTTCATCGTTGAGTAAAGGAATGTGTACGATCTGAGTTCTCGATAGAATCGTAGGTAGTAATTGTTCAGCCCCGTTAGTAACTAAAAGAAAAAATGTTTGTGGCGGTGGTTCTTCCAGGATTTTAAGAATTCCGTTGGCTGCCGAAGGGTGCATCAGTTCGGGTAACCAGATGATCATGATTTTGTTGGGGCTCTCAAAAGGCTTCAGCGAAAGGGCCTGCACAATCTTGCGGCTCTCTTCACGTGCAATGAGTGCTTGTTTGTCTTCACCACCATAGGCTGCCATCCACTGCGCGAGATTTCCGAAAGGCTGTTCGATTAAAAAGCTTCGCCATGTTTTTAATATTTCGGCTCGAAAACGATCTTCATCTTTATCGCTGCTGATATTTCCTAACGGGAAAACAAAATGAGTATCGGGATGGACGTACTTCAGACTTTTGCTGCAAGCCGGGCAAGTGCCACAGGCATCGGTCCCATTTTTATTGGTGCAATGAAGATATTGGGCGAAGGCTAATGCCATAGGAAAACCAAGGGCCCCCGGCTTTCCCGCAAACAACAGCGCATGCGCAATGTGGTTCGACTGCACGGAAGCGGTGAGTTGCTTCTTTGTTTCTTCAAGACCAGGTATGGAGGAGAAAGTCATTTTTATTAAGCTTCTGGCTTCTGGCTGCTAGCTTCTAGCAGAGTATTCTAAAACTCGTAGCTATTAGCTATTAGCTCGAAGCTATTTATTCACATCATCAAACACACTCTTCAAAATCTCTCTTTCAATTTCATCGAGCTTTACATTTCTTCTTGCCATTACACGTTCGGCTGTTTCCATGGCGGCTTCATATTTATAATTGACAAAGCCTGCTGCGCCTCCCCATTGAAATGATGGAATGAAATTGCGTGGGTACCCAGCGCCAAAAATATTGGAACTCACACCTACCACAGTGCCCGTGTTAAACATGGTATTGATTCCGCTCTTGCTGTGATCGCCCATGATCAATCCGCAAAATGTAGAGCCCGTATCGACAAATCCTTTTTTCTCGTAGCTCCACAGCTTCACGTTGTCGTAATTGTTTTTGAGGTTCGAAGTGTTGGTATCGGCACCGAGGTTGCACCATTCGCCCAAAACAGAATTTCCTAGAAAACCATCGTGGCCTTTGTTACTGTAGCCAAAAAGGATCGAGTTACTTACTTCTCCGCCTACTTTACAAAAGGGGCCAACAGTAGTATCGCCTCTGAATTTAGCGCCCATATTTACAACGGATGATTCACCAAGAGCAAACGATCCTCGAATAACGGCTCCTTCCTGTACTTCAGAATTTTTTCCGAGATAAATCGGTCCGCTTTCAGCATTGAGAATAGCGCCATGAAGCACAACGCCTTCTTCTAAGAAAACCTCAGAAGGATTGTAAACCTTTGTGTGTGGATCTGCGATCGCTGCTGATTTTCTACCGGAAGTAATCAGTTTAAAATCGGCCCGGATTTGATTTCCATTGTTCTGGAAAATCTTCCAGAGTTTATCGATCAGAATAATTTCGTTGGAATACTCGGTCGCTTTTCCCGAAATCACTTCGGGCAATTCGTCATCGTTCGTGCGGACGGCAATGATCTTTGAGTTTTGGTGAATGGCCTCGCCCAATTTCAAATTTTTAATTGCTTCAACCAAAGCTGCATCCGGACATGCCGCACCGTTAATCCACAGATTGTCCTTTGATGTTTGTTTTGCAAATTTTTTGGAGAGGTAAGCTTGAGTAGAGTAAGAAGGCTTCGACTGAAAATGCTTTTCCCACTTTTCAGCGATAGTCAAAATACCAACACGCATTTCCGCAACCGGCCGGGTAAAAGTAAGAGGCAGAAGGTTGGCGCGAATCGAGGGGTCGTCAAATAGAATGATGTTCATGAATCTGACTTTCAGTTTTTGTTAATCCATTCAAGAAATTTTGAAGGAGCTAAAATCGGAATATTATGAAACGGGTTCAATTCTTTTAAATGAATATCCCCGCTAACAATGCAATCAGCATTTACACTAAAAGCAAGCTTTAGAAAAATGAGGTCATTTTGGTCGCGGCACTCAATTTTTGGGCTTGATGAAATTAGCCCCAGTTCTGATTTCTCCACTATTGATAATGCAGTTCCTAGTCTTGTATCGAAGGCAATATATTTTTCGAATTTTTCTCTGGCCACAACCTGAAGGAGCTCGTTTTTTGTTTCTTCTGAGAAAACTAATTTACCTTTTTGTTGGGCGACATCCAGCGCTAGCTTGGGCAAACCTTGTGGTTTAAGTATCGCGCTGATTAAACTGTTGGTATCAAAAACAAAAAGCATTGATACCACTATTTGGGCATAAATTGAGAAAAGACTTCCGGGTCTAATTGGGTAAGTTTACTAATTGTATCAGCTGTTACTCCTGCTTCAGCCAAGTCAATAGCCAGATCCAGTTGATCTGTGCCAGTTGGATACGGCTCGCCTTTCAAAATTGCATCAAGAGCTCTGGAGGTAAGCAATTGCTGGCAAGATTGAGGTAGAGTTTTCCATATCTCTGAGCTCGGCTCTTCCAGTTCAATGGTCATCGTTTTCATAGATCAAATATACCTGAAATTCGAGTGAAGTACTTGATGTGATCAAAGGCAAAAAAAAATCCCGCGTGAGCGGGATCTTCGTAAAAACGCTAATAGCAATATTATTTCTTGCCGTATTTCTTTTGGAATTTCTCCACACGGCCAGCGGTGTCAACAAACATTTTCTTGCCAGTGAAATAGGGATGAGAAGCTGAGCTTACTTCCACTTTGATCACTGGATACTCTTTACCATCGGTAAATTTGATCTTTTCTTTGGGTACGTTCGTAGAACGGCTCAAAAACTTGAAATCGCTCGAGGTATCCCAAAAAACAACTTCTTGATAATTCGGGTGAATGTCTTTCTTCATATTCTTTTCACTAAAAAGGACTGCAAAAATAGGGAAACCCGACGGATTTGCAATAATAGGCATTAACCATTTTGGTGAAACTTAAGAAATGGACCAAAAATCGAATAAAAATGGGCATTTTTGGGCTTTAAAGGCGTCACAGTTTTGAAAAAAACATCTCTCATCGGTCTTTTTACGCTCGGGTGGGTGGTTTCGTACAGTCAAAGTACCAATGCCACGCTCAATGAGGACTATTACCATTGGATTACTCGATATGAGATAAAAACAGGGAAAATAGCCCCCGAAATTTTCTCTTCAGTCAAGCCTTTCTCTCGCAAAGCCATTGCTGCTTTTGTGGACTCGGTCGAAAAAAGGGACCATGTATTCACTTCAGCCGCTGACAAGTTCAATTATGAGTATCTAAGAAACGACAACTGGGAATGGAGCCGCGCGGAGACGAATAATAGCTCGAAGTCGATACTGGGTGTCTATAAAAAGAAGTCGGATCTGGCGTATGTTGATATCCCGGAATTTGATTTTCATGTGAGCCCCGTTTTATACTTCGGAACCGGGAAGGATAGCCGGCTGAACCAATCGATGTACATCAACTCTCGAGGCGTGGAGATGCGGGGTATGATCGATAAGAAAATTGGATTCTACACCTTCTTCACCGACAATCAAGCCATCCTCCCTGCTTATGCTCGAGATGCCATGATGTACAACAACACCTATGTTGTGCCGCACGAAGGGTTTTGGAAAACATTTAAATCGAATGGGGTGGATTTTTTCCAGGTACGCGGGTACATCGATTTTAATGTCAGCAAAAATATTTATGTGCAGTTCGGAAATGACCGCACGTTCATTGGCAACGGTTTTAGGTCATTGATTTTTTCTGACTATTCGCCTCCCAATCTTTTTCTTCGCGCGAATGCAAAAATCTGGAAGCTGAACTATCTTTTTCAACTCAATCGTTTGACGGCAGATCCAATGGGAACGCCGGGAGGATCGACTGCGAACAAGAACTATCCGGTGAAGTTTATGGCTTTTCACCACGCTAGCTTGAACATAGGTAAGAAATTTAACCTCGGTGTTTTCGAGTCGGTAGTGTTTACTCCACAAGACACGATCAACAAAAACAATTTTCAATTAAATTATCTCAACCCGATTATTTTCTATCGCGCCATAGAGCAGCAAGGGGGAAGCCCCGACAACGTTTTGTTGGGAGGTGATTTCAAATGGAATGCGCTCAAAAAAGTCTCCTTCTACGGGCAAATTGTGATCGATGAGTTTGTTTTGCATGAGTTAAAAGCAGGTAAGGGCTGGTGGGGAAACAAGTTCGCCATGCAAGGTGGACTAAAATATATCGATGCGTTTAACGTCTCTAACTTGGATATACAGTTGGAGGCCAATGTGGTGAAACCGTATACGTACTCCCACGATACGCAATACAGCAATTATAGCAACTACGGCCAGCCACTGGCACATCCGTTGGGGGCAAATCTATTAGAGGGAGTTGCCATCATTCGTTACCAGCCGTTGCCCAAATTGAACTTGATCGCGAAGAGCTTTTATACCAAAATTGGGAGAGACACAACGGGCGTGAATTGGGGCAGCGATATTTTGAAGGACAACTCTACCCGAACGGGCGGAGATTATGGACATAAAATCGGCGAAGGGGTGAACAACACGATTGCTTTTATGGATTTCACTGCCTCGTACATGATCAAGCACAATGTGTTCATCGATTTCAAAGCAACGATGCGTAAGAGCTCAAGCCCGGTAGTCTTGTATAACAACAACTCTACAATTACTTCCGTATCACTGCGATGGAATATTCCTGCGCGTACTTATGATTTTTAACAAATGAAGATTTTCGTTCGCATCTTGTCTTATGCCGACTTCATCGGGCGAAGACTCGTGTTCTTTTTTATTTATTCAGTTCTGGGGATTGTCTTCAGCGTCTTTAACATACTGCTCGCTATCCCGATGCTGAGACTTCTGTTCAGCCAAGGCAAAGGCCCCGTCACTGTTCCCCCAATTCCACGGTTTGAAGTTTCGGGGGATTATATCAATAGCCTTTTCAATCATTATAACGCGCTCATCATACGTGATTATGGTACATTGAATGCGTTGCTTTTCGTCTGCGCGTTGTTGATCTTAAGTATGACGCTGGCCAATGTATTCCGGTTTTTGGAGCGAGTGGTTGCCACCAAAATCAGGGTAGATCTGGTGAAGAATATCCGAATGGACATTTTCGGTAAAGTAACGCTACTCCACATTGGCTATTTCAACAGCGAGCGTAAAGGAGATTTGATGTCGCGCTTTACCAATGATGTGTTGGAAGTGGAAAGTGCAATCATGAACAGCTTAAAGGCCGTATTGAAAGAACCGATCACAATCATTGTTTTCTTTTTTGTTCTTTTTACACTGTCGCCGCAGCTCACCGTGTTCACGTTGCTGGTCTTGCCGATCACCGGCGGTGTGCTAGCTGAAATTATAAAGCGATTGAAACGGCAAGCGAAAGATAGTCAGGAGTCGCTCGGCAGAATTGTGAATATTCTGGACGAGACTTTTGGGGGCATGCGGGTGGTGAAAGCGTTCAACGCTCGAAAATTTATTTTGGGCAAACTCGAAGCCGAAAGTGACTATTACAAAAAAGTAAACAAATCGATGTCGTACAAAAACGAATTGGCATCGCCTGTTTCCGAGATTTTGGGAACCGTGATTATTGCGGGCATCATTTTCTTCGGTGGCAATATGGTTCTTAACAGCGATGGACAAGGCTTGCCGCCCGAAGTGTTTTTGGGTTTCATCGGTGTTTTTTCACAGATCATACAACCGGCAAAGAATTTCTCCAATGGAATTACGTCGTTGCAGCGAGGCACTGCTTCAGCCAAACGAATTTTTCAGGTGATCGATAGTGAGCCCGCCATTCAAAATAAGCCTGACGCGATCGAATTGAAGAGTTTTGAAAGCGAAATTGAATTCAGGGATGTCTCGTTTGCTTATGAGTCCGATTTTGTTTTGAAGGACATCAACTTGAAGGTAAGAAAAGGGAAAACGATCGCCCTCGTGGGGCCGTCGGGGGGAGGTAAGTCAACGTTGGCCGACTTGGTTCCTAGATTCTATGATCCTTCGAAAGGTGAAGTATGCATTGATGGGAAGTCCATTAGAGACTATGAGATTGAATCTCTTCGTCAGCACATGGGCATTGTTACGCAAGAGTCTATCCTATTCAATGATACGATTTATAATAACATCGCCTTTGGTAGTCCAAACGCGACGGAGGAGGCCGTGATGCGGGCAGCAAAAATTGCCAATGCCCACGACTTCATTACACAGACAGAAAATGGTTATCAAACGCTCATCGGGGAGCGAGGGTCGAAGCTCTCTGGCGGCCAGCGTCAGCGGTTGAGCATCGCCCGTGCTGTTTTGAAAAACCCGCCAATATTAATATTGGATGAGGCTACCTCAGCATTGGATTCGGAGTCCGAAAAACTGGTGCAAGAGGCCCTTTTTAATTTAATGAAGAACCGTACCTCCCTGGTTATTGCCCATCGCCTTAGCACCATTCAGCATGCGGACGAAATTCTGGTGATTCAACAAGGCCAAATTGTAGAGCGGGGAAGCCATGAGGATTTGAACAGCCAGAACGGATTGTACAGAAAATTGGTCGACATTCAGAGAACCGTGTAAGTGCCTGCCATGCAAGGTTTTGATGAGAATTGCAATTTTGTATAACTTGGAAACGCCTATGTTTGCGACCTTTAAAACCAACCCATGAACACCCGCCGAATCATTTTCCTCTCCCTCTTTGGGCTGTATCAGATCTCCATCTTGCTGTTCACGATTTACATGGAGTCCAAAAAGAATGACCTCAATTTTTTGTTCGAAATGTTTAAGGACATTTCATTGTTTAAGTATGGTGCAATGATCGGCGTAGTGTTGCTCGTGATCGAGTTTCTCTGGTCGCGCAATGACGCAAAAAATGTCACTAATCCAGAATGACAGGTATGGACTTTAAGCAAGTTATTCAAGCTGAGCTTTCGCAGGCTGCGCAAGTGCTGGAAAAGTTCATGAACAATGAACATAACATTACGTTGGTAGAACGTGCAGCAAAAGTGATTGCTGATTCGATCCTTCAGGGCGGAAAGGTGATATCCTGCGGCAACGGCGGCTCGCACTGTGACGCTATGCATTTTGCGGAGGAACTCACCGGCAAATACAGAGAAAACAGAAAAGCAATTCCTGCCATTTGTATCTCAGACCCAAGCCATATTTCGTGCGTTGGGAATGACTATGGCTACGAATTTATTTTCTCTCGTTACATTGATGCGCTGGGTAATAAAGGCGATGTGATGTTGGGCATAAGTACGAGCGGAAACTCCATGAACATCATTCGTGCGGCGGAGATAGCCAAAGAAAAGAGCATGAAAGTCATCATCCTTTCGGGAAAAGATGGCGGCAAACTTGCGCCCCTGGCCGACGTCGAGCTCAGGGTGTCTCACCACGGATATGCCGATCGCATTCAAGAAGTGCATATCAAGATTATCCATATTCTTATGCTCCTGATCGAGAAGCAAGTGATCACTGATTAGCTTTCTCTACTCTTTTTTTAAGCGCCTGAAAAGATTGCAAAGGTGCATGGGCACAAACCCAGTTCACCAACCACGCGGGTACGTTTCCACCTGGGTCTATTTGTATCGAGTACCTGACTTCAAGTCGCTCCTCATTTTCCTCGTTGACTATCCACAGCGATCGGGATGCCGGCACGCGTACCAGACCTTCTTTTTCTGCCATGATGCCTTTGTCACTGTTAGCAGATATGATGAGTTGATGATCTAATCTGTTCGATCGAAGTCGGACCACCATGTCACGGTCACTGACGGGCCAAGGCGCTTCAATCTTTGTGTAGTAGATGAATTCGGAGTCGCTAATTCTTTTTACGGTCTTGGATTCTACTGTATTGAACTGCCAATGCATGTAGTTGTCAAAATCGAGCAAGCACTTTTCGAGTATGTCAAGCGAGCATTTCAGCTCACATTCCACTTTGATCAACTTGAATTTCGATGTGTCGGTGTTGCAAGTGTAGACCTTTATTCCATCCACGTCTTTGCGAAGTTTGCAGGCGGCTTGCGCATAAGCAAATAATGGTACTGATGACAGAGCTACAACCAACGCTATTTTCACATGAAAAGGTTATTTCCCTCGCATCTTCTCCAGCATGTCCCACATCTCATTGGGCACCATTTCCAAATGGCTAAACTCGCCGCCGTTCTTCAACCACTCACCACCGTCGATGGTCATCACTTCACCATTGACATAAGCCGAATAATCAGACAACAAGTAGGCGGCCAGGTTAGCGAGTTCCTGGTGCTCACCGACGCGGCCGAGCGGAATCCTTTTGGCGGGATCAAACTTTTTGACGAGGTCACCCGGGAGCAATCTGGACCACGCACCTTCAGTTGGGAAAGGCCCCGGAGCGATGGCGTTGCTTCGAATTCCATACTTCGCCCACTCCACGGCCAATGAACGTGTGAGTGCAAGTACACCGGCCTTACCGCAGGCAGAAGGCACAACGTATCCTGACCCCGTCCAAGCATATGTGGTGACAATATTTAGGAAAACACCAGGTTGTTTTTTCTCTATCCAATTTTTGCCAACGGCAAGCGTGGTATAATAAGTTCCACGCAGCACGATATCCACCACGATATCAAAAGCGCGATGAGACAAGCGCTCGGTAGGGCTGATAAAATTTCCAGCTGCGTTATTCAACACGGCATCCACTTTTCCGAAACGAGTTTCTGTTTCTTTAAGCATATTTACGATCTCTTCGTACTTACGAACATCGCACGCAACGGCAAGCACTTTTCCACCGGTCTGTTGTTCGAGCTCGGTAGCTGTTTTGTCAAGCACTTCCTTTTTTCGACTTGTGATGACGAGATTGGCACCGAGCTCCAACAGGTATTTTCCAATTGATCGACCAAGACCAGTTCCGCCTCCCGTAACGATAATGGTTTTGCCTTTTAATGAGTCGGGTTTGAGCATGCCTTCCATACGTTGGTTTTTATTGGAAAGATAGCGGTAACCACTGTTGCCTTCCAATGAATTATGATAATTTTGCCTTAATTATTTTTTAAACTCGCTCTTTATGAAAAACACCACCGTATTGCTCATTGTGCTCTCGTGCACCCTTTCCTCGTGTATCGTCTCCAAAAAAAAATTTGATGACATCCTTGCTCAAAAGATTAAAGCCGAGGGCGAGTTGGCCGACAAGACAAAGAAACTGGAAGAGGCCAATACGTCGGCTTCCAAATTGAACGAGACGCTGAAGAAATTGAAACAAGACTCCACCGATATCGCTTCAAACCTTCAGACGTCCAGTAAAAAACTTTCGGAACTCAACAATGAGTACGATCGACTGAACGCGAACTACAAATCATCTTTGAACAAAAGCGGGAAACTAAGCGCCGACCTTCTTCAGCAACGCGATCAATTACTAGCTATTCAGGACAACTTGGAGAGAACCAGGAAACAAAATGACTCTCTAAGCAATAGCTTGGCCGAACGGGAAAAAAAGGTAAACGAGTTGGAGCACGTGCTTGCCAATAAAGACAAAGCAGTGCAAGAGTTGAAATCCAGGATCAGCAATGCGCTTCTTAACTTCAAGGAGAACGACCTGACCGTAAAGGTGAAGAACGGAAAAGTGTACGTGTCTCTTGCGGAACAACTTTTGTTTGGGTCGGGGAGTATCGAGGTGGATAAGAAAGGGGTGGGAGCACTGCAGCAACTGGCAAAGGCATTGAAAGATCAAAAAGATATCCAAGTGATGATCGAAGGACATACCGACAATGTGCAGATTTCTAAAAAGTCGCAGTACATGGAAGACAACTGGGATTTGAGCGTGATGCGTGCGACACAGATTACGAGGATTCTTACAAAAGCCGGAATGTCGCCAAATCAAGTTACAGCGGCGGGTAAGGGCGAATACACACCGGTGGCATCAAATGACAACGCCGCCAACAAACAGAAAAACCGACGTACAGAGATTATAGTGACGCCAAACTTGGATGAATTGTTTAAAATTCTAAACGCCAACTAACCATGGGCCGACTGATTTCACTTGCTGTAATAGTTTTGGATGTCATCGTTATCCTAGATATTCTGAAAAGCAACAAGGACACAGAGAAAAGGATTTTGTGGATTATTGCCGTAGTCTTTCTTCCTATCCTAGGGCCGATACTTTATTTGGTCATTGGACGGAGGTAAGGCTAATCCTTAACGTCTTTTTTGTAGATCCCGTTGAAATCTTAAAGCGGTCATCAACACGGTGACCAACCACCCACACGATCTCACCACCTGACTCTAGCACCGTAATTCTTTCTTTATCCGCCACCGAAATTTTTTGATCGATCAAAAAATCGCTCAATTTTTTTTTGTGGTCCATGCCCAGGGGATGAAATGCGTCTCCCGGCTTCCAAGTTCGCCACACCAAAGGAAATGTGATTTTTGAAGCATCGAGGTTGGCAACGGAAAGATCTTTAGAAATTTCGAGGTTTTCAGTTTGTTCAATCGTTAGGGTACGGTCACCCAAACGTACCTCGGATAGACCTTTGGCAATTCTAACTTCAACTGGAGTATTTTCTTTTTTCGAAATGACTAAATGCTCGCGATCGATGGTCAATTCATAATCATGAGAAAGGAAATGCTTCCCTGATTGGCCATGAAGCCCGTTGACAATCTGTCTACACTGATCGAGATTGAACCCAAACTCTTTGACTAGGTTCCATAGGATCCCTACCTGGTTTGGGAAATGGTCAAGCCCGCTTTTTGAGAATAAAATTTGATCCGAGTTCCTTTGTTCAAACTTTTCGCGCCAACGTGAGATGCCTAATGAGATGAACTCATTTGCACCGGCCATTTTTTCCATTGAATCTTGAAAAGAATTTTCTAATGAGGGATTCAGCTCCTTTAGCAAAGGAACTACCCTATTCCTGATGAAATTTCGCTGATAGTCATTGCTCGCGTTGCTACTGTCTTCTCGCCAGCTGATTTTATTTTCTTGTGCATAGCTGGAGATCTGATCGCGAGTAGCGAAAAGCAACGGGCGGACGATTTTTCCATTCTTCACAGCAATTCCGTCAAGGCCTTCGGTGCTCGAGCCTCGAACAAAACTCATCAAAACGGTTTCAACGGAATCGTTCAAATGATGCGCCGTCGCCAAGCAATCAAAATGATTGTCTGCCATTAATTGGCCGAACCATGCATAGCGCAACTCCCGTGCTGCCATTTGAGTTGACAGTGAGTTTGTCGTCGCGTATTCGGAAGTATCAAATCTTTTTGTAAAAAATGGAATGGAATGATGAGTACAGAATTCTCTTACGAATAGCTCGTCGCCACCTGATTCGCTTCCTCGTAATTGAAAATTGCAATGAGCTACACTGATATCAAATTTGCACTCCTGAAACAAATGAAGCATGACCATCGAGTCGATGCCTCCGCTCACGGCCAATAAAATCTTGTCCTTGTCTGTGCAAAGCTTCTTTTTCGAAAGATGTTTTAAAAATTCTTCTTTCATTGATAATCGGACATCCTCTTTTTTGCTTCGATGCACCAAAGCAATTCCTTTATGAAAGTCATCGCTCTTTTATCGGTCTTCGCTTTGTCGGTAGCGTTTCCGTTTTCATCAAACATTTCCCCCACTTTTGGCACCGGGAACATTGCTGGTACTGTCCAGGATCGGATCTTCCAAAGAGAGAACTGCAGGGATGTAATTACCTGTGTCCCTCCAAAAACGCCGTCAGAAACCGTGCTGATAGCGATCGGTTTTTTGAACCACTCATCATACAGTAAATCGACCACGTTTTTTATCGCCGCAGGATAACCGCCGTTGTACTCCGGAGTAACAATGATAACACCGTCAGCGGTTTTGATCCGATTGGCAAAATCCAAAACAGGCGCGGACGGACTGGGTTGGAACTTTAACCTTTCGTTAAAAACAGGAAATTGATACTGGTTCAAATCCAAAATCTCGGCGGTTCCTGATTTATTCTCTTCTATAAATTTTTTAAAGTACATCGCAACGCGGTGACTGTGACGTCCTGTGCGAACGCTGGCGGAGATAATGGCAATGTGCGGCATGAAGATCAGTTAATGCCACAAAAATAGGTTTTCTATTGAAGACATGAGAATGCAACGCTATGAGTTTGCCTTGGTGCCCCCGAAGACCACGGAGGCACCAAGACCAACCAGAAAAACCTATGCCTCCAGAATAGGACGCTCCGATGCGTCGGTGAGGGTATTCGCTTTCTTCAATTTTAACCCGAATAAAAGGCGAGTAACGTTGTTCGTGCGAATCACGAAGTAAAGTAATACGCAGCTTGTCAGCGTCAACAAACTGATTGCCCAGAATTTCGCGCCAATGCTCCAATCCCATTGACACATGTAATAACCGATGGCGATGATCACGGTCTGATGCAGAATATAAAAGGGGTAGAGTCCTTCATTAAAGTATTTCAGCCATGGATGAGAACGACTGAGATAACGTTGGCCGTATGCAATAATGGTTATCAGCGAAAACCACCCCACGAAAATGGCGATCACATCGAATATGGTTTCAACGGTGTCGTCGCTCCAAGGGTAGTGCAGTACACCTCTGAAGTGAAGATACACGGCATAAAAAGGAACGAGTGCGAAAACGGTAGCCACCAAAAAATACTTTCTGTTTTCTCCGATCAATTCCCATAGCTGCTGCGATGAGTAGCAGATCATTCCAAAAAGGAAAAAACAGAAATAGTACACCACATAAGACAGGTCGCGAAGATTGTGCTTCTCATCTGGAAAATAAGGGCGGAGCAGAATCTGCGTAACCAAAATTATAATCGATGGAATGAACAACATCCCCGCAGGACTGGAAAGAAACTTGGTTACTTTGTTTCTAAAATCTAACGATTTCGGAGACCGCAAGAAGATCAGAAACGGAATGACGACGAGTGAATACAAAAACAAATAAGCGACAAACCAAAGGTGGTGCCAGCTAAAACTTCCCTTCGGATAAGGCACAAAATTGAAGACGGTTTTATAAAAATCTGCATAGCCGCTATACTCTTTAATGTGTTCATAATAGATCTGTGGCGGTACGATCACGAACATCCCAAAAACCAATGGAATAAAAAGTTTTCTGAGACGTTCTCCTGCAAACTGGAGAGGCGATCGTTTGCCCAAGGCCATATAGGTGCCGGCGCCAGAAATAAACAACAACATCGGCATCCGCCAGAAATGCAGCCACACCATCCAATAATTGAAACTATCAGTGGTTTCGTTGTTTTTGACATGCCATTCCCAGGTGTTGAACCACATGCCGGTGTGGAAAAACAGAAGGATTAGGATAGCGATTAGTCGTAACCAGTCCAGGTCATGCCTGCGTGGAGGGGTTTCAAGTGTTTGTTGTGTAAGCATACTCATTTGTTTTTTAGCAAATGAACGGGGCGTAAAAGGCTTAGTAAGGCGGTTTTTATAGTGTCGCGGGGCGTTTTTATAAAGTCGAACATACCCACCAATCAAATTATTGAAACCGTCCGAGAAAAAAACAGTTTAATTGCACAAAAACTAAACCCATGAAATCATTTTTTACCCTGATTTTCATTTTCCTCGTGTCACTGTCTGTTTTCGGACAGCCCCTGATGCCTGAGGACTTTTTGAACAAAGCATTTTTTAAAGACCGTAGGGAGAAGCTACGCGAAAAGATGCCCCCTAATTCCGTGGCGGCTTTCTTTGCCAGCGCAGTGCGAAACCGCGCCAATGATGTCGACTTTGTTTATCATCAAGACCCTAACTTCTATTATTTTACAGGATATAAAGAGCCCGATGCTGTATTACTTGTTTTCAAGGACATGCAAACGGCCAACAATGGAGCTCAATACAACGAGATCATTTTTGTGCAGCCGCGCGACGAACGCGCAGAAATGTGGACGGGCCGCAGACTTGGGTCGGCGGGTGTAAAAGATAAACTGGGTTTCGATTTCTCTTTTGAAAATAAAGAGTTCAAGAAATACAACGTCGACTTCAGCAAGTTCGCTTCGATCCTCTTTTCCGACTTCAAGAATGACGTAAGAGATACCTACGATTCATCGGATCTGTACGATCTGATTGCGCAGTTTAAGGCGAAAGTAAAATACCCTGAAAAAAATGCTTCAACGCTCGCGGTAGAACCTCAGAAAAACAATCTCGACATGAAAGGGTTGTCGAAAATCATTACCGGCCTCCGTGGGATCAAGACGCAAGAAGAGCTTGAGCTAATTCGCAAAGCGGTGAAGATCTCCTGTGCGGGTCAAGTAGAGGTAATGAAAGCGATGAAACCAGGAATGAGCGAACGCGAAATCGATGGTATTCATCAATTGGTGTTCAAAAAATATCAGGCAGAAGACATGGGCTACCCTTCCATTGTAGGTGCCGGCAATAATGGATGTATCCTTCACTATGAAGAAAACTACAAGCCAAGTGTATCCAATACGGAATTGATTTTAATGGACCTCGGAGCAGAATATCGCGGGTACACCGCCGACATCACACGCACCATACCCGTAAACGGAAAATTCTCGCCGGAACAGAAACTTATTTACGAGCTGGTGCTCAAAGCGCAAGAGGAAGGGATGAAGGTCTGTAAAGCCGGCGCGCAATTGAAGGACATCGACAAAGCGGGGAGGGATGCCATCAATAAAGGACTAAAAGAATTGGGGATCATTCAAAATGAAACCGACCGACACATGTATTACCCTCACGGATGTTGCCACCACATTGGCTTGGATGTACACGACCGGGGTACAGGCGATCTGCAAGAAGGAATGGTGATTACTATCGAACCAGGAATTTACATTCCCGAAAATTCGGCCTGCGATAAAAAATGGTGGGGAATTGGCGTGCGCATCGAAGATGATTTTCTTATTACCAAAGAGGGTTATGATCACCTTTCTGCTTCTGCACCTCGGACGGTAAAGGACATTGAAGCGACGATGAAAATGCCGAGTGCCCTTGACGATTTTGTTTTGCCGACTTTGGATCCCAAGAAATAACAATTGTCCAGCCGGACACCACGGAGATAGCTGGCCTTTATTGCCAGCTATTTTTTTATCCCTGCCTGAATTCAGAGGGCGTCATGCCAGTGATTTTTTTAAACACAGTGTTGAACGAAGACTTTGAATGATAGCCCACCTGCTCCGCAATCTCTTCAATTTTTATATGGGGCTGATCCTTGAGAAGGCGTTTGGCCTCGTTCACACGGTATTCCGCCGCCAACTCAAAGAAATTTTTGTTCAAGCCCTCGTTTATGGTTTGCGAAAGTTGATGGACCGAAATTTTTAATTTGTCGGCCAAGTCGGGTAGTGAGAAAGCCGGGTTAAGAAAAGGTTTTTCAATTTCCATTACCTGTGCCAACCGAGAAAGAATCGTCTCTTTTTGACTGGATGACAGTGATGAACTTTTGTATTTCGCTGTATCATCTAACGTAGCTTGCTTGAAAAAGCCCGAATTTTTGATCAATCTGAAACTGGTCAAGTAGACACTGAATGAAATGCATGCAGCAAACAAGTGATCCCCCGTATCGTTTCTGTTGGACAGTTTCACCACGATAATCATCACAAAAATAGCGGCGATGACGATCACTTCGTTTCTCAATAAGATCAGAATAGGGTTTGTGGGTTTCCAAAAGGATTCATTCTTGCTGCGAAACGTCTTCCCGATTTCAATACACGAAAGAATGATGTAAATGAAAAGGCTAGACAAAATGAACTCCGTCGCGTGGTGCGTAATCCAGTTTCGTGGATCGCTTTCCGAATGCGTATCGCGAAATGGCCCTTCCGGGTGATAGGCTCCCATGAACCCGTTGTAGCGTGAATTTTCAGAACTCAAAAAGAATGGAAGTAGGATAATGAAATACAGAATCGGGGTGACAAAATGCAAAAGTTGCTTTCGATCCACTGTTCCTTCCGCTCGGCTACGGGTCAGTAAGTAGAGTGCGGGACCGATGGCAAACGCAATGGGCTCGGAAAAGTCAACGAGGTACAAACAGTTGACGATATAGCCGGTATACATGATGAAAATCTCAATGTTATTGAACGCGATCGCCAACAACAAAATTCCTTGAAAGAAGTTGGCCTGCACTTTTCTGTTTTCGCCCGTAAGAAAAAAATAAGAAAGAAAAAAAGCCTGCACGATTCCGAGAAAAATGAAAATGGCGAATAAGTCAATCCGATAGGTCATGCTCAAAAGTAGCGATTGTGGATGTGGTTTGCCCGCTTAACAATTTGTTAATATGCCGTCTTTTTAAAACCTTCGATCCATCATTACCCCCCTAGCCCATGAATTTTCTTCCCATGTTTCGCAGCCTTAAACTGATTATCAATTACAAAACGTTCGTTGTAACAGGCCTTGCTGTGCTTTCAAGTTATTTGTGTTATCACTATGGATTCACGGCAAAATTTCCCGATATGCTCATCGGGATAGCGATCGTGTTTCCCGTGGTTTTCAGCATCGGTTCGGCATATACCCGAAGGGAGGCTGCGTTGCAACGCTTTGCCGAGTTCAAAGGCCACGCGATAGCGATTTACTATGCTTCTCGCGACTGGTCGACAGGGAAAGATCATGACTTGGCCAACAAAGCCCGTGTTTTGATTGTAGACATGCTGGTGACGATGAAGAATATGTTTAAAAGTAACGAACGTGAAGTATGGGACAAGGACGAGAAGACCATTTATGAATTGTTTTCAAAACTTTCTGCGCTCACCATGGAATTTCGGCAGCACGGCGTGCAGAGTGGAGAGGTCTCACGAGTAAGCCAATACGTGAGCAAAATGATTATCGCATTTGACAGTATGCGAATTATCCATCGCTACAGAACGCCAATTACATTGCGTGCCTACAGCCGGGTTTTCATTTATTCTTTTCCGATCATCTACGGACCTTACTTTGCCAGTACTTTTCACGATTTTTCGGCACAACTGGAATACGTGATGCCGATCATGTACTGTTTTATCTTGGTGAGCCTGGATAACATTCAAGACCAACTTGAAAATCCATTTGATGAGGTGGGCGAAGACGATATCGTGATCGATGCTGAGGAGACCGCGATACACCTGAAGTAGACTTATTCTTTGATCAATTCAAACTCCACCCTTCGATTCAGCCTTTTCGAATCGTCTGTTGTCTCTTCCACGATGGGCTTAGAACTTCCATACCCGATGGCCGTAATACGTAAGTCGTCAATTTTGAACTGCTCCATCAAATACGTTTTGATGGCATCGGCTCTTGCCTGTGAGAGTTTTCGGTTGAGATCCTCGTGACCATCGGAGTCGGTATGTCCCGAAATCTTTAATTTTTCTTCGGGGTGATCGATTAAGAAATTCCCAACCTTCGCCAGGTCATTGTGCATGCCAGGCAGAATATCCGATTTCCCATTTTCAAATTCCAGCGAGATAAAAGCGATTTTACTTTCAATGGGCTCCGCAATATGATCAGCACGCTTATTGCCATCCATAAAGAAGACCTCTTCGATACGGAAGAAATCGTCGCCCTGAATGGTGATAAGATAATTCCGTTTGTTGATCAAGCTAAAATCGTAAGTGCCGTCTTCGCGTAAATATTTCGGAGCCACCTCCACCCCGTGGTCCAAATCCACCACCGAGACAATTCCTTGCATGGGCTTGCCTTTTTGATCGTGAACTAGTCCCGAAAGTTCAACGACCGCTTCTGGATGCGCCTCCATCGGCAGTAAGAACGAAAATAGGTCCAGGTTTTTAATGTCTTTTTCATCCGATCGCGCATAATATAGCTCGTGACTTCTTGAATCGATGGTGAAATAATATTCGCTGCCGGCTCCATTCACCAACGGCCCTATATTTTTAGGCTCGCCCCAACCGTTTTCCTGTTTGTAGGATTTGTAGATATCAAAGTCGCCAAAATTAAGTGGATGGCCGTCGCTTGAAAAATACAGCACGTTGAATTTGTGATGGAAGAATGGACTTACTTCACTCTTGATCGTATTGATAATCGGCCCTGCATTTTGTGCTCGCCCCCAATTTCCTTTTTTGTCTTTCACCGAAAAGTAGATGTCTGACAAACCGAATCCGCCCAAGCGGTTGCTTGCAAAATAAAGGGTGTCGCCGGTGTGGTTTATCGCAGGCTGCGACTCCCATCCGACGGTGTTGACGTTAGCGCCAAGATTTTTAATGTTTCCCCACGTACTGTCTTTCTGCACCGTGGCTACAAACAGGTCACAGTTCCCAAACCCTTTTGGTGCATTGCACCGAGAGAAGAACAAATGCTTTCCATCCAGACTCAGGCAAGCAGAGCCTTCGTTGAGGTCGGTGTTGATGTTTTTGAAAGCCTGCGCCTCAGACCAAGCACCATCCACCTTCAAGCTGTAAAAAATATCCTCATCATAGGCACGTTCGTGGTGCTTGTTGCGCTTTGAAGTAAAAAGCAATACGTAGTCTACGTTGCCGATCGTTGGCCCATAATCTTCTTTGGTTGAATTGATAAGGTCGCCCATGGGCTCGAGCACCGAGTGAGGTGGCCGTAGCGTATCAACTTCTTTACGGTAATTCACCAGTTCGTAATAATGCTGCAAGGGGACGTAGTATTTTATTTTATCCGTCTCAATGGAGTCGTATTTTTTCCGGTAGATGTTGTTGATGTTGATGCCTTGCTTGTGGTGCTTGAGGGCAAGTTTGTAAAGAAGAATCGCCTCGCCCTTCGGTCCAAATTTTTCAGCCAGTTCGGCCAGCCTCCAAATCATCGCTACGTTCTCTGTAAAATTCTCGATACCGAAATTCTTCACGTAACCTCTCAACACCTGATACATTTCTTTTGGCCGGCCGCTCAGTTCTTTCAACTTTTTAAGCTTGGCGGGGTCTGTATAATACCTCAGTTTGTTGACATTGGGGAAATTGAATATGTCAGACTGACTGTAATGGGTAATCGAGTCATCGACAAATACGGTTTTTACTACTTTGTTTTTGCGCCCTTGGGCAAGACAGGGTTCAAAGCAAAGCACGCTACAAACAAAGGCAGCCAAAAATGCTTTGAATGGGTTCATAAAGCGTTATTAATTCAAGCCATTCTACGTAAAATGGCTGAAAAATATGTCATTAGCAAAAAATTAGCGAGGCGGGCGGTTGACGTATTTATTGATTGGCATAAGGATTGACCAATAGGGTGTCTATATAATTTTAATAGGAGTCGCAACTTTTTTGTGTCAAATTGGCACTGATTTTATGTTCAAAGAAATAGCTATTGCGCCAGCCGATCAACAGGAAACTGAAGAGTTGATCCAACTCATCAACCCTGAAAAAGATATTGAGCTGCGCCCAGAAGATCTTCCCGAAGAGCTTTCCATTTTGCCGATAAAGAATACAGTGCTTTTTCCCGGAGTTGTTATTCCAATCACCGTCACGCGTCAAAAGTCGATTCGATTGATCAAAAAAGCGTACCAAGGCAATCGAATCATTGGAGTAATCGCCCAGAAAAACAAGCAGGCAGAAGACCCCGCCATTGAAGACCTGTATCGCTTTGGAACAGTGGCACGAATCATCAAAATGCTTGTCCTTCCCGACGGCAACACAACGATCATTATTCAAGGCAAAAATCGTTTTGCAATAAAGGAATACACCAGCGAAGAACCATTCTTGATGGCCCGTTTCGAGCTGCAGATTGAGCCCACCCTTAACCTGGAAAGTAAAGAAGTGAAGGCGCTGGTGCAGTCTTTGAAGGACACCGCCACTAAAATCTTGAAGCTCAATCCGGATATTCCACAAGAAGCGCAAGTTGCTCTGGACAACATTAACAGCACTGCCTTCCTGATTCACTTCTTGTCGTCCAACTTGAATGTGGATGTCGCCGAAAAACAAAAGATTCTTGAGGTAAGCAACATCATCGACCGCGGCACTTTGTTGTTGCAATACATGATGAAGGAAATCCAGATGCTGGAGATAAAGCACGAGATCCAAAAGAAAGTGCACACCGACATCGATCAGCAGCAACGTGATTATTTCCTGCGGCAACAGATAAAAGTGTTGCAAGATGAGCTCGGCTATGATGGACCTGATAAAGAGATAGAAAAACTTCGCAAGCGTGGCGCCGAGAAAAAATGGTCAAAAGCAGCGGCAGATCATTTCAACAAAGAACTAGACAAACTTCAGCGTACCAACCCGCAAGCCCCCGATTTTCCTGTGATGATGAACTACGTCGAGTTCATGCTGGATTTGCCTTGGGATGAGTATACCAAAGATGATTTCGATTTGAAGAGAGCCAAAAAGATTTTGGACAAAGATCATTTCGGTTTAGAGAAAGTGAAGACACGCATTTTGGAGTACCTCGCGGTCCTGAAATTAAAGCAAGACATGAAAGGGCCAATCTTGTGTTTGTACGGGCCACCGGGGGTAGGCAAAACGTCATTGGGGAAATCGATCGCGAAGTCTTTGGGAAGAAATTATGTGCGTATGTCGCTGGGCGGCGTGCATGATGAAGCCGAGATCCGTGGTCACCGCAAAACCTATATTGGTGCTATGCCCGGGAAGATTTTGCAAAATATCAAAAAGTCAAAATCGTCGAACCCGGTTTTTGTGTTAGATGAGATCGACAAGGTGAAAACGGATTTTCGCGGAGATCCCTCCTCCGCATTACTTGAAGTGCTTGACCCCGAACAAAACAATGCCTTTGGCGACAACTATTTGGAAGTGGAGTATGATCTCTCAAAAGTTTTGTTCATCGCCACGGCCAATTCGCTTGATACCATTCAACCGGCGTTGCGCGATCGCATGGAAATCATAGAACTCTCGGGTTATACCGTTGAAGAAAAACTGCAGATTGCCATTCGGCACCTGGTTCCGAAACAGATTAAGGAGCATGGCTTAGCCATCGACGACGTGAATTTTTCGAAGGAAGGCATTTTGAAAATCATAGAAGCTTATACGCGCGAGTCTGGAGTGCGAAGTTTGGAACGGAAGATCGGCTCCGTTGTTCGCAATATGGCAAAGTCAAAGGCGATGGAGGAAGAAATACCCGCGGAGATTACGCCGCTGGAAGTTGTAAAAATACTTGGTGCCGAAATATTTGATGAAGAATTGTATCAAGGCAATGATATTGCGGGTGTTGTAACGGGTCTGGCCTGGACGTCGGTAGGAGGAGATATATTGTTCGTAGAATCTAGTGTGAGCAAAGGCAAGGGAAATCTGACGATCTCAGGGCAACTCGGCGATGTCATGAAAGAGTCGGCCACGGCAGCCCTTTCCTATCTCAAAGCGAATGCAGACTCGTTGCATATCGATCACCGCATATTCCAAAATTACGACTTGCATATCCACGTGCCTGCCGGTGCTGTACCAAAAGACGGCCCGTCGGCCGGGATCACTATGCTGACGTCGCTGGCTTCCACCTTCACCCAGCGAAAAGTGAAATCGCAGGTGGCCATGACGGGCGAGATTACCTTGAGAGGAAAAGTTCTTCCGGTAGGTGGTATCAAGGAAAAAATTCTTGCAGCGAAACGCAGTGGTATCAAAGAGATTATACTCAGCACAAAAAACAAACGTGATATTCAGGAAATCGAGAAATCGTACGTGAAAGGTCTATCATTTAAATATGTCGACAACGTTGATGAAGTGCTGAAACTCGCTCTCTTGAAAGAAAAAGTGGATCATCCTATTCATTTTAATTTGCCCGACGTAAAAGCGTAATTCAGGTATCGCGAATTGTTAATCGTCGGCAGCGAGCAACAATTTACGCCTAACCATCAACTATTAACTTATAACTTTGCAACATGCTCCATCCCAAAAGTTTGACTCCGCAGCAAATCGTTCAGGAGCTCGATAAATATATCGTGGGCCAGAAAGATGCCAAACGCAACGTTGCCATAGCGCTGCGCAATCGTTGGAGACGAATGAATGCTAGCCCCGAAATGAGAAACGAAATTGTTCCCAACAACATTCTCATGATTGGGGCCACGGGAGTAGGAAAAACGGAAATTGCTCGTCGGCTGGCGAAAATCGCGGATGCGCCGTTTATAAAAGTAGAAGCTTCAAAATTTACTGAAGTGGGTTATGTAGGGCGTGATGTGGAGGGAATGGTGCGCGATCTTGCCGAGCAAGCCGTGAACATGGTCAAGTCGCGCAAGAAGGAAGAAGTGAAAGAGAAAGCTGCACAGGCGGTGGAAGAAATCATTTTGGATGCGCTGATTCCCCCGATGAGAAAACCTGCCGGATTCTCGGTAGCAACGTACGGAGATGAAGGGAATCAAGAAGCCCCCAAAGACGACGTGGAACTTAACGAGCGCACCAGAAATATCTTCAGGGAGAAAATAAGGAATGGTGAATTGGAAGATCGAAAAATCGAGATCGACATCAAGCAGAACAACCTTCCCGGGATTGGCATGGTAGGAGCAGGTGCGATGGATGAAGTCTCGATGATGAATTTGCAAGAGATGCTCAGCGGAATGATGCCGAAGAAAAACAAGAAAAGAAAACTTACGGTGGCAGAGGCAAGACGAGTACTACTGGAAGAGGAGGCAGCAAAGCTCATCGACATGGATGAAGTCAAGGAAGAGGCGATCCGCAAAGCAGAAGACGCAGGAATTATTTTCATTGACGAGATCGACAAAATTGCCTCCGGCGGAAAAAAGGGAGGAGGCGGACCAGATGTGAGCCGTGAAGGGGTGCAGCGAGATCTGCTTCCGATCGTTGAAGGAAGTACGGTGAACACAAAGCACGGCGTAATCAATACCGATCATATTTTATTTATCGCAGCGGGCGCGTTCCATGTGTCAAAGCCCTCTGATCTGATTCCCGAACTACAAGGACGCTTCCCTATTCGTGTTGAGTTGAACAGTTTGACAAAAGATGACTTTGTCCGAATTCTGAAAGAACCCAAGAATGCGTTGACGCGCCAATACCAAGCCTTGTTCGAGGCAGAGGAATTTAAAATTGATTTTGACGATGAAGCAATTGACGCGATTGCTCAGACGGCGTTTGAAATAAATGCAGAAGTAGAGAATATCGGCGCTCGGAGACTACACACGGTGATGAGCAAACTTCTCAATGAATTCTTGTTTGACGTGCCTGATAAGATTTCGAAAGACAAGGCCATCAAGATCACCAAAGCCATGGTGGACGAAAAACTGAGGGAATTGGTCAATAATAAAGATTTGAGTGAGTATATTTTGTGATGATTAGGAAGTTCATTCTGTTCGTCACTGCTATTTTCTTATTTCATTTTTCCTTTGCGATATCATCGGACTCAACTCGGGAACGCTACATCAAACGTTTCCCCGATTACTTCTTTATCTGGCCCGTGGTAAAACAAAGGAGCACGTCGTTTGATATCGAAAACCTCCCAAGCAAGACAGAAAAGCTTTCCTACAAACCGAATGGCAATTATGGGCTCGGTTGGGGTATGTATATTTTTGAAATCGGTTTTGAGTTAACATTTTCTATTCAACCGAAACAAAGCACCCAATATTTATACGGCCACTCGCGGGTGAGTGACCTTCAAGCCAATGTTCTTGGGAAGAACTGGGGAATGGATCTATTTACGCAGAACTATAACGGGTTCTACCGCACGGACAAAAACATAACTATTCCGCCATCCACGCCGTATCCACAGCGCCCCGACATCAGTACCTGGAACACCGGCATCAACGGCATTTACCTGTTCAACAAAAACAGATATTCCATAAGAGCCGCATACAATTTTTCTGAAAAGCAGATAAGAAGTGGTGGGTCGTTTTTGCTGAGTGGCACGCTCAACACTTTTAGTTTGCGTGCAGACTCAGCGGTGTACGGTGCAAAGTACGAAGCTCAATTCGGGACGACAGCTGATTTTAGCAAATTGGATTACACCACATTTAGCTTGGCACCAGGCTATGCTCAAACTTTTGTGATAAAAAATTTCTTCGTCAACACATCCCTTTCTTTTGGCCCCGCAAACCACTGGGTGAGTTATCAATCAGCTGCAGGATCGAGAAAAGAAATCACCCTCAATTCGTTCATTGACTTTCGAATGTCAGTAGGATATAACGGCGATTGTTTTTTCAGT
Source organism: Cyclobacteriaceae bacterium (assembly GCA_035492075.1). Lineage (GTDB taxonomy): Bacteria > Bacteroidota > Bacteroidia > Cytophagales > Cyclobacteriaceae > ELB16-189. The sequence goes on from DATJJP010000002.1 coordinate 30,277, forward strand.
GGCCTCAGCTTTATCACGCAGGCTCGCAATATTAAAATGGACCAAGTACAATTCACAAGTGCCAACGCTACGTTCAAAGTCGTGGTGGGATATCGCTTCAAGGAATTCGGAATTTTGAAGAAGAGCGTGCGTGATTTCGTTCCATTCGTGAAAAAGGATAAAAAATAAGGTGACTGAATAAGTCAGTTGACTCATATTGTCGCAGGTTTGACTTTATACCTTAACTTGCATTAAGTCAACTAAATACACCCCACCTTGATCGTCACCCTCGTTGGCATCTTGCTAGGCACTGTTGTCATGTTCTTTGCTGTGTCGAAGACGGCGAAACTGCGCGTCCTTTTACTGAAAGGGCCCAATGCCCGACGATGGAAAGCATTGATCTATATGATGATTTTCTTCCTTGTGGGATATGGAATCTCCGTTGCGTTAGTGATTTTAAACAAAGTCGGTATTCTATTAATGGTGACCGGCGCAGTTTTTTTTGTGGGCGCTTTTTTTGTGTTGCTTGTCGTGATCACTGCGAAATCAGATATTGAAAGGATCAAGGATGCCAGTGCCTTCCTGGAAATCAAAAACAAAGAACTGGAGAAAATAAATAAAGAACTGGATCTGTTCGCTTATCGCGTGTCACACGATTTGCGCGGACCAATTGCCTCTATTCGTGGGCTAGTAGACATTGTTCGGGTAGCCGAGTCAAAAGAAGAAATCGAATTCTGCCTTGAGAAAATTACCTCGAGCACGGTCAGGCTCGATGGCTTCATCCAAGACATTTTAAACTTATCAAGAAATTCAAGGACTGATGTTCAAGTGCAGTCGGTCAATGTGTGCGCTATGGTTGACGACGTGACAGATAGCTTGCGCTATATGGACAGCGACGGACGGGTTGATCTGGTTTTGAATTGCTCACAACCAACCATACAGACAGATCCGCTCCGTCTCAAGATCATTCTGACTAATCTGATTACCAACGCATACAAATACCACGACGCGCAAAAGGAACGATCCATTATCGAGGTTACTTGCGCAAATCAAAATCAGAACCTTGTTATTTCGGTGAAAGACAATGGCATTGGTATTCTGGACGAACATCGGGAGAAGATTTTCGAGATGTTTTTCAGAGGCACAGATAAATCAGTTGGAACTGGACTTGGTCTATATGTGGTCAAGGAAATAGTGGAAAAACTTAATGGGTCGATCGACCTGAAGACCATCGTCGGACATGGTTCGGAATTTATCGTTACTCTTCCAAGCAGAAACTGAAGTAAAAAGAAAAGGACTCTTTCGAGTCCTTCACAAAAGTTGATTGAATAAACTCAGGCTACCCCGTCCGCAAGAACGATCACCTTATTTTTCAAAACCTCCACAACGCCTCCCGTAATGGTAACTTGCTGAGTTGAGTCTTTTGACTTATAGACCACCTCACCATCCTTCAGCAAGGACACTAGCGGCGCGTGATCATTCATTACCTGAAAAGAACCATCAGCGCCAGGAAATGTCACAATCGTAACATCTCCTTCGAAGATTTTTTTTTCAGGTGTGATTATTTCTAAATGCATCTTTATTCGGGTTACGTGTACAGGTTACATGTTGCATGCCACGAATTGGCACAGGAACTTGCCACCTGAAACTTTTAATTATCCGTTCGCTTCTGCCATCATCTTCTCGCCTTTCGCGATAGCTTCTTCGATGTTGCCCACTAAGTTGAAGGCCATTTCTGGAAGATGATCTACCTCGCCGTCCATGATCATGTTAAAGCCTTTGATGGTATCCTTGATATCAACTAAGGCACCTTTCAAGCCGGTGAACGCCTCAGCTACGTGGAAAGGTTGAGACAAGAAGCGCTGTACACGTCTTGCACGAGACACCGTCTGTTTATCTTCTTCAGATAACTCGTCCATACCGAGGATAGCAATGATGTCTTGCAATTCTTTGTAGCGCTGGAGAATATTCTTTACACGCTGCGCGCAATTGTAGTGCTCGTCACCGACGATGTCAGCGCGGAGGATACGTGAAGTTGAATCCAATGGATCCACTGCCGGGTAGATACCCAACTCGGCAATCTTACGACTCAATACCGTTGTTGCATCCAAGTGCGCAAATGTGGTGGCGGGAGCGGGGTCAGTCAAGTCATCGGCAGGAACATATACCGCCTGTACCGAAGTGATTGAACCATTCTTCGTTGAAGTAATACGCTCTTGCATTGCACCCATTTCAGTGGCAAGCGTAGGCTGGTAACCCACGGCAGAAGGCATACGACCCAAAAGAGCCGATACTTCAGAACCCGCTTGTGTGAAACGGAAGATGTTATCGATGAAGAACAAAATATCTTTTCCTTTCCCTTTTCCGTCACCGTCGCGGAAGTATTCGGCCACGGTCAAACCAGATAATGCCACACGTGCACGTGCACCCGGAGGCTCGTTCATCTGACCAAACACGAAGGTGGCTTTTGAGTCTTTCAGTTTTTGGCTGTCCACTTTTGATAAGTCCCAACCGCCTGCGTGGAGCGACTTCATGAACTCAGGACCATAATCAACGATGCCCGCCTCGATCATCTCGCGAAGCAAATCGTTTCCCTCACGCGTACGCTCACCCACACCCGCAAACACAGAAAGACCAGAGTAGGCTTTCGCTATGTTGTTAATCAATTCTTGGATCAAAACGGTCTTACCCACGCCGGCACCACCAAACAAACCAATTTTACCACCTTTGGCATAAGGCTCGATCAAGTCGATCACCTTAATCCCGGTAAAAAGGATTTCAGATGACGTAGAAAGGTCTTCATAGCGCGGAGCGGAGCGGTGAATTGGCAGCGACTGCTCGCCCTTTGGTTGCGGGATACCATCGATCGCCTCACCAATCACATTGAACAAACGGCCTTTGATATCATCACCGATCGGCATTTTGATAGGCATTCCGGTATCGGTCACTTTCATGCCACGCACCAAGCCTTCGGTTCCATCCATAGCCACCGTACGAACCCGGTCCTCGCCCAAGTGCGTCTGGCACTCCAGCACCACGCGCGTGCCGTCGCCTTTGGTTACTTCCAATGAGTCAAGGATGTTGGGTAGCTTGGAGCCGGGCTCATCAAAAGCCACGTCCACCACCGGACCGATTACTTGTGTGATTTTACCGTAGTTAGCCATTCGTTCAGAATTATAGTTAATGCGTTGATTTATAACTGGTTGAGGACTATTCGGGGGAACCCTAAAAATCCAGCCGCAAAAGTATGTTTTTCGGGGGTTTATGCAAATGACAAACCCAAACTATTTACCTCGAAATGAAGAAAAATTCAATGATTTTGAAGCGATAACGAACGGCGCTATTTCACAATCGTAATTTCCATGGCGTCCCCAATTTTCCACACGGGCTTGCTGTTGTAGAAGATTTGTTTAGGGTATGAGCTACTGGCGATGAACGTGTACGTCAGGGTATCTGTGACTCCTGGCTTAAGCTGAATCAAGGTTTTTTGCAATTCGCTCTGATATTGGAAAATAGAGCTTTGATAGTTGATAAAATAGCCTGCCTGGCGGGTATCATTAGTAAAGACATATTGACCGTTGATGGTGGGCGCTGCCGTTTGAGTTAACGTGCCGTTGTCGCTAACGATTTCCAAAAGCTTTACGTCGGCCGAACTGTAAATTCCCGTCTGAGGTTGCAGCAAATCGGGATTCGTCGAAGACTTGTAAAAGAAATAGTAGACCGCGCGAGGGTCGGGTCCACATGGACATACTTTCCCACAATCAACAACAATCACGGCAAGAAGAAAAATGACGAAAACTTTTTTCATGGCACGAAAATAATGATTCGAAATCATAACGTTGGACGCTAGCGTATGAAGAGGGTTTGAAATCGGGGTGGAGTTAATTTCAAGCCATCCGTGTGATCTGTGTCAACTGTGGTTATTTTTGTGCCATGGGTATACGTTCTGTTTTGGCAAAGCCGTTTGCGGCCTATATCGCAAAAGAAACAAGAGAGTGGTCTTCGAACGCATCAACCTCTCAGGAAAAAATTTTTCAATCGTTAATCCAAGTGGGCAAAGGCACATTGTTTGGCAAAGATCACGCCCTCGATCGTGTGCGCTCGTACCATGATTTCAAAAATCAAATTCCTGTTCGTGACTATGAAGCTCTGAAACCTTATGTGGAGCGTGTTCTGCACGGCGAGGAAAATATTTTATGGAAGGGCAAACCCGAATATTTCGCAAAAACCTCTGGAACAACTTCGGGAACGAAATACATTCCTATCACCAAGGATTCAATCCCCAATCATATCAACAGCGCTCGCAATGCCTTGTTGAGTTACGTGCACGAAACAGGCAATGCAAAATTTCTTGACGGTGGACTGATTTTCCTTTCAGGATCCCCGGAGTTGACTGAGAAAGCAGGCATCAAAACGGGCCGCCTGTCTGGAATTGTAAATCACCATGTGCCTGGCTATCTGCGAAGCAATCAAAAACCGAGCTACGATACTAACTGCATCGAAGACTGGGAGCAGAAGCTTGAAAAAATTATTGATGAAACTTTGAATGCCGATATGACTTTGATCTCAGGCATTCCACCTTGGGCACAGATGTACTTTGATCGAATTGTTGCCCGCACGGGGAAAAAGATAAAAGACGTGTTTCCAAATTTTTCGATGTTCGTTTATGGTGGAGTGAACTTCGAACCCTATCGTTCAAAGCTGTTTGAAACGATCGGCAAAAAGGTAGATGCGATCGAAACCTACCCGGCTTCTGAGGGCTTCATCGCCTATCAAGATTCACAACACGCCGAGGGACTTTTGCTCTTGCTCAATTCAGGAATCTTTTTTGAATTCATTCCTGCGGAAGAATACTTTAACGACAAACCCACTCGACTTTCAATTGACGATATAGAACTAGGAAAAAACTACGCATTAGTAATCAATAGCAATGCTGGCTTGTGGGGCTACTCTATTGGAGACACGATCAAATTTGTTTCTAAAAATCCCTATCGAATAATCGTCAGCGGTCGTATCAAACATTTTATCTCGGCGTTTGGTGAGCATGTGATCGGAGAGGAGGTAGAAAAAGCGATGAAGGCAACGGCTGAGAAATTTCCCGGAACACATCTTGTGGAATTTACGGTGGCACCAAATGTTTCACCAAAAGAAGGAATGCCACATCATGAATGGTTGATTGAATTCGCAAATCAGCCGGGCGACATCAACGCGTTTGCCATGGAACTCGACCATCAATTACGCAAACTGAATGTCTATTACGATGATTTGATCACCGGAAATATTCTGCGCACGTTGAAAATAACTTCGCTTCGAAAGAACGCATTCATTGATTATATGAAATCGCTCGGAAAACTCGGAGGGCAAAACAAAGTGCCGAGGTTAAGCAACGACCGAAGGATTGCGGAAGAGTTGTCGAAGTTTGTTTCCGAAACCTAATTCGATTATTGATTATTGATTTGCCTCGTTAATATCACTAATCAATAATCACAACTCACAAATCAAGTTCGCTTCTTCCACAACAGAATTAGCGTCGTAAAAACTATTCCTGCCGAAATTGCTACCGCCCACCAATTCATTTTGCGACACTCCGCGTACATTTCGTAAGGCGACAATGCGAACTTGTTAACGAGCGGTTTCCAATAAACATTTCTGCCCGCTAAAGAGTCGGCGTTGGAGGAGACAATGTCCCAGGGCATTTCAAAAGCATTCAAATATTTTCCATCGCGCGCGAAGCTCATAAAATGGGTGCGAGATGTCAGCTCTTTTGAAAGCGAATCAAAATCCTTAGCCGCTTTTAGCCTGTCGACAGGTATCGATAAAGTGTCGAAAACTTTTGGGATGAGGTTTTCCACCTTTTGGTCATTTTCGATGAGTTTGTAAACCAACTCCCAATTTTTTGAAAGCGTGTCTAGCCACTTTTTGTCACTCGTATTTTTTCGAACAATGGCCTCTATTAAAATAATGGTCTCTTTGAAAATCGCCAACGTGGCAAAACGATCATTGATTTTCTCATTCAGTATCTGCAGGTATAAACTGTCGGCCTTTGAAATAGGCTTGCCTTCGGCAGGTAGCCGCTGAATGAATAGACTATCTTCTTGATTGAAAAAATCCCTTGGCGAAACCATTTTAAATCGGTTGATCGGACGTATCGTTTCAGAATATCGGATATAGGTGTAAAACCAACGGAACTTCTTCTCGAATTGCGAATGAACATGGAACAGCGAATCGTTTGTGTTATCTAATTCTTTATTCAGTTCTTGATCAGATGCAAAATGCTTATTCAATTCGATGCGAAATTTCTTGTCTTTCGCCTTCTCGGTGGAGCTTTCAAGCGAATTCACTTTCGTCGCCCATCCGTTCTTCTCTGAAATCCCATATATGTTATTGGTAGCTACTTTCTCTTCTGCCTTTTCGAAGGTGATGGTCTTGTCAAGCGAGCCGTCCTCGTTCACTTTGGTTCGGAAAGTCATCGGGTTTTCGCATGAAATGATCAAAATGGCGCAAGCGCAAATAATCAATAGTCGCATTTTCATATTCAATTGATTTTAATTTTTATTTCAGTTTACCTCTAACACATTCTAAATATCCTTGGCTTACTCCGAATCGACCTCCACAATCTGCAAACAGACTGTGCCTGACCTTTCCCTGAGAAAAATTATCGCGGAAGATTTTTGAGTTCAAAACTACCCAGTGATCGGCGGTTAAGGCTTGGATATTTCGCAGCTGTGCCGAATCCCGGAGAAATTCAACTGCAAAACTTACGAGCAGAACAACAGACACCGCCGTAAGCGCCACTCGTGCGCGCGCCCAAAAGGGAACAGTGAATATAGAATTTCCATCCGATCTTTCGTCGGCAATTTTTGACATGACATCGCTTGTGAGCCGCGCCGCATTAGGTGGAACAATTTCGTCAGTAGCTAATTTTTTTATTACTCGCTGTGCTTCATTTATCTCATCAAAAGCGACCGCACAAGAAGCGCAAGTGGCCAAATGAGCGTCAAGCAATTCCCTTTCACTCGTTGAAAGCTCCTCGTAGAGATAGATATTCTGTTCAAATTCTTTGCAGCCCATGTCATTCCGGTTTTTTGACGCTATAAAATTTTTGTAAGCCTTCTTTTATCTTCAATCGCGCGTAGTACAAATTACTTTTCATGTTGCCCGCCGACATTTGTAATGCCTGGCAAACTTCCTCGGGTGTCAGCTGTTCAAGATCGCGCAGCACAAAAACGGCTTTTTGCTTTTCCGTTAACTGCTCGGCCAGACGCACGACAATAGATTTCAATTCTTCGTGCTCCAGTTTGTCTTCGTCAATAGATGGCTCATTTCCTTTGCCCCTCCCTTCGCTCACTAAGTTTTTCTTTCGGCCTGATTTCAAATGGTCTAGACAAAGATTCGTCACCATTTTGCTCAGCCATGTCTTCACCCTGAATTCAACCTTGTACTTCGGTAAATTCTTCCACAGCTTCACAAAAGCCTCTTGCACTATGTCTTCCGATTCATTTTCATCTTGCGTAAACCGGAAAGCAATTGAGTACGCCAGGTGCTGATGCGCTTCCACCAACTGGCGAAACGCCTGATGGTCACCTTCCGCAGATTTCCTGACTAGGTTAAGCTCGATTGCTTGGTCCATTCTGAAAATTACAACTAATACGAGGCAAAGGTGAATCGGTCAAATGGAATGAGAGAATTGAGTAATTTTGGGCCATGATCTCTGTAGAGCAGAAGGAAATTATCATTACTACATTGAAGCCATTTCAACCAAAGAAAATTGGTGTATTCGGCTCATATGCGCGGGGCGAAAACACGGAGGGGAGCGATTTGGATTTGTTGGTAGAGTTTGGCGCCAAACTCAGTCTGCTCGATCTTGCTGGACTGGAACAAGATTTGACGGAGCATTTGCGCATTAAAGTGGGCTTAGTTACGCAGGGTGGCCTTAGTCCCTACATTAGACCTTATGTGGAAAAGGATTATAAAGCTATACTTCCGTGAAGGACTACAAAGTCTACGTTAGCCATATTTTGGATAGCATCGACCACATAATTGCCTATACCGAGGGAATGGATTTTAATTCTTTCAGCAAGAATTTTATGGTTCAAGATGCCGTAGTCAGAAATCTTACCGTTATTGGAGAGCCGACCAAACAATTGAACAACGACTTTAGAGAGAGGTATTCGAACGTGCCATGGAAAAAGATTGCCGGCATGAGAGACAAATTGGTTCACGATTATTTCAGAGTGGATATTGAAACGGTTTGGGAGGCAGTTGTCTCAGACATTCCAGCTCTTAAAATAGAACTGCAAAAAATTCATTCCCAGCTATAGTGTCTTCATCAAAAAAACGTATCGCCATCCTCGGCTCCACCGGATCAATCGGTACGCAAGCGTTGGAAGTAATTCAATCACATCTCGATTATTTTGAAGTGGAGGTTTTGACAGCTCAAAACAATGCCGAGTTACTGATCGACCAAGCTAAAAAATTCAAACCGAATGCGGTGGTTATTGTGAACGATGATCATTACCAGAAAGTGAAAGAGGGGTTGGCTTCTCACGATATCAAAGTTTTCGCTGGAGAAAATGCGTTGGCCTCTGTTGTTCAAATGGATTCGATTGATTTGGTGTTAACTGCGCTAGTCGGGTTTTCGGGACTAAGGCCGACGATAAAAGCAATCGAAGCTGGAAAAAATATTGCCCTTGCCAACAAAGAAACGTTGGTTGTAGCGGGTGATCTGATAACAACGCTTGCCGCGCAAAAAGGCGTCAACATTTATCCTGTGGATTCAGAGCACTCCGCGATTTTTCAATGTATCGTTGGCGAGTTTCATAATCCGATCGAGAAAATAATCCTTACGGCCTCTGGCGGACCTTTTCGAGGGAAGAAAAACGCTGAATTGAGTAAAGTAACCAAAGCACAGGCACTCAAGCACCCTAACTGGAACATGGGCGCAAAGGTCACCATCGACTCGGCAACGCTCATGAATAAAGGGCTCGAAGTGATAGAGGCGAAGTGGCTTTTCGGGTTGAAATCGGATCAAATTGAAGTGGTTGTTCATCCACAGTCGATCATTCACTCGATGGTGCAGTTTCGCGATGGTTCGATCAAAGCGCAACTCGGCCTGCCCGACATGCGTTTACCGATCCAATTTGCAATGACTTACCCCGAGCGATTGAACTCTGATTTTCCAAGATTCGATTTTTCAAGATACCCGTCCCTGACGTTTGAAAAGCCCGATACGGAAAGTTTTCGTAATCTTGCGCTCGCTTTTGAAGCACTGGCCCGCGGTGGCAACATGCCCTGTGTGTTAAATGCCGCAAATGAGGTAGCCGTAGCGGAATTTTTAAGCGAAAAAGTGGGTTTTCTAGAAATGACAGATGTGGTGGCGAATTGCTTGGAAAAAATGGACTTTATTGCGAAGCCGACACTTGACGATTATCTGCTCACGGACAGGGAAACGCGCATTAAAGCAAAGGAATTCATTTAGCAGCGAAGGACATTTTCAAATTAACTAATCTTCAAATTTTCAAATTGGTAGTATGGAAGGATTGATTATGACGGCCCAGCTTTTGTTGAGCCTTTCGATATTGATTGTGGTGCACGAGTGGGGTCATTTTTTTGCAGCACGCACATTCAAAATTAAAGTAGAGAAGTTTTACCTCTTCTTCGATTTCCTGTTTCCGATGGCCAACGTCCTCAATTTTTCTCTTTTAAAATGGAAAAAAGGAGATACCGAATATGGCGTGGGTTGGTTCCCGCTTGGGGGCTATGTGAAAATAGCGGGCATGGTGGACGAGAGCATGGATAAAGAACAGATGAACCAACCTCCACAACCTTGGGAGTTTCGCTCAAAGCCCGCGTGGCAACGACTCATCGTTATGCTCGGAGGTATCATCGTGAACGTGATCGTTGGTGTTTTGATTTTTATTGGCATGACGTATGTCATCGGTGACACATCAGTTTCCAACGACTATGTAAATGCACACGGAGGGGTAGAGGCTCGTGAACTCGCGCAAGGTCTTGGCATTAAGTCAGGCGACAAAGTGGTCAAGGTAAACGGCCGAACAATTCAAGTATTCGATGACGTGTATAAGCCAAATGAGCTGTTGACACAGGATGCTAACCTTACGGTGCTACGGGGTGCTGAAGAAGTCAATATTTCTGTCCCCTCCAATTTCATCGAAAAATTAAACAGCAAAGGTTCACTTGCGAATTTTCTTATCCCTAGAACCGAAGCCGTGGTGGATTCAGTAAAAGACAAAACCGTTGCAGAACGTGTCGGGTTAAAAAAAGGCGATCGATTTGTTGAAATCAATGGCCAGCCCGTAAAATATTTTGATGAAGTCTCTTCTATTGTCAAGCCCTTTAAAGGTGATAGTATTTCCTTTAAGATTTCAAGGGGAGGAGAAAGCCTGTCGTATAAAGCGAGTTACAAAGGAGAAGAAGGGATTGGTTTTTATGCGCAACGCCTGATCCCCAAAGAAGGTTTGATCACTACTAAATATTCATTTGGCGAATCGGTGGTGCTTGGGCCAGGTAGAGCATTTGGAGTGATTGCTCTTCAATTAAAGGCATTCAAAAAGATTTTTAGCGGCGACATCTCCTTGAAAAAATCACTCTCTGGCCCCGTGGGTATGGCCAAGATGTATGGCAGTACTTGGGATTGGGAAAATTTCTGGCGCATGACGGGTCTCCTCTCTATGGTACTCGCCTTTATGAATTTGCTCCCTATTCCCGCGCTCGACGGCGGTTATGTGATGTTCTTGTTATATGAAATGATCACCGGTCGTGAGGCATCGGAGAAATTCTTTGAAAATGCGATCAAGGTGGGAATGGCAATTCTCTTGGCACTGATGGTGTTTGTGTTCTACAATGACATTGCGAGGGTCATTACGGGGAACTAGAATTGTTTGCTACTTATCGGATAGTTGATCGGTATTACGACCATTGACTATTAGCCATTAACGGCCAAAAGGTCACTTAAACACATCGAAGCAAAACTCTTTCAGGTAATCCGCTGCGTCGTCTTCGCCCGCATCGAGGGCCTTGCGTAGGCAACTGCATCCCTCTTCCAGTTTTTCCTGCTGCACCAGCGCCACACCTTTATAAAATATAGCCGAGATATTCTCGGCATCAACACGCAATGCGAGGTTCAGATACTTTAGAGCGAGGTCGTAATTCTCATCTTCAACACAAAACGATCCTGCATAAACGTAGGAGGGGGAATAATTCACGTCAAGTACGATGGCGTTATTCAAGCAGATGAATGCGCTATCGGTTTTTCCGAGAGCCCTGTAAACACTGCCAAGCGCTGTTTCAAGTTCCGCATCGTCACCGATGCTCCGCACATACAGAAAATCTTTCTTAGCTTTTTCGTTCTCGCCCTTACCTGCCAGTAGAGTGCCTCGCCAGTAAATCAATTGTGGATTGGAGTTGCCAAGGTCAATGGCCTTTTGTAGGTCGGTCAGTTGCGCTTCCTCATCTTCCTTTTGACGGTTGATAAGCGCACGTAGCAATCGAGGCTGTGCGCTCTCGGGAAATTCCGTTATGAATTTATCGACGTCGGTGAGGGCATGATCCAAGTCGCCGGCACTGTAATAACTAACGGCGCGCTTGTAGAGTGGCTTGAAATCGCTTTTGTCTTTGAGCTTTGATTCATCGATGATTTTCGTGTAGAGTTTTGCTGCGCTCGCATAGTCTTGATGACTCATAAGTGTGTCGGCTTCGGTTTCCCATTCACTCCACCGGGCTTGCTTCTCTTGTGCGCGGGCAAAACCCACGTAAACCAAAATGAGAAGGCAAGACAAAAACAATTCGTTACCGCAAAGGCGTGAGGGCGCAAAGGGATGCAAAGTACGTAGTGCCTTAACGTCTTCGCGGTTAAATGAAACTGCTGACATCCCTCGATTTAAACAGTAGTGGCAGCTTTGTTGCGTTCGCGCTTACGATCGGTTTCGTTCAAGAATATCTTTCTCAACCGGATGGACTTCGGAGTCACTTCCACATATTCATCGGATTGAATGTATTCCAACGCTTCTTCCAACGAGAACTTAACGGCCGGTGATATTTTCATTTTCTCGTCTGAACCCGAAGCGCGCATGTTCGTGAGCTTTTTGGTTTTGGTCACGTTGATTACTAAGTCACCTGAGCGGCTGTGTTCACCGATTACTTGTCCTTCGTAGATTGGCTCACTTGGATCGATGAAGAACTTTCCGCGGTCTTGCAGGTTGTGTAAGCTGTAAGGGATAGCCTCACCTACTTCCATGCTGATCAATGATCCGTTTATCCTTCCTGGAATTTCTCCTTTGTACGGTTGATAATCCTTGAAACGGTGTGTTACTACAGCTTCACCCGCGGTTACGTTCATCAAATAATTTCTCAACCCAATGATACCACGAGCAGGCATCTCAAATTTCAGAATCATACGGTCGCCTTTAGGTTCCATGTTTTTCATTTCACCTTTACGCATAGAAACCGTTTCAATCGCCTTCCCCGCAACGTTCTCCGGTAAGTCGATGGTCAATTCCTCAATCGGCTCGCACTTCACGCCTTCAATTTCTCGGATGATTACTTGCGGCTGACCGATTTGCAATTCATATCCTTCCCTACGCATGGTTTCAATCAAGACCGACAAGTGAAGTACACCACGGCCGAAGACCATGAAACTGTCCGCAGAGCCCGTATCGCCCACACGAAGAGCAAGGTTCTTTTCTAATTCTTTATCAAGTCGCTCTTTGATGTGGCGGGAGGTAACAAACTTTCCTTCTTTGCCATAGAAGGGAGAGGTGTTGATCGTAAAAAGCATGCTCATCGTGGGCTCATCAATGGCAATGGATTTCAGTGCTTCAGGTTTATCCACATCTGCAACAGTATCGCCAATCTCAAAACCTTCCAAGCCAACAAGCGCACAGATTTCTCCGGCTTTCACTTCTTCCATTTTCTTTTTCTCAAAACCTTCAAACACGTACACTTCTTTTACACGTGTTTTTACAATGGCCCCGGTGTCGCGTTTCACCAATACTACAAACTGACCTGTTTTTATTGAACCGCGCTGTACGCGACCGATGGCCACTCGGCCGATGTAAGATGAATACTCAAGCGACGTAATCATCAGCTGAGTAGCGCCTTCAGACACTTTCGGTGCGGGAATATGTTCGATCACACCCTCAATCAACGCGTTGATGTCGGTAGTGGGCTGTTTCCAATCTTTGCTCATCCAGCCTTGTTTCGCCGAACCGTAGAAAGTAGGAAAGTTCAATTGATCTTCAGTAGCATCAAGCGCGAACATCAGCTCGAACACTTGCTCGTGCACTTCATCGGGGGTACAATTTTTCTTGTCAACTTTATTGATCACCACAATTGGCTTCAATCCCAATTGCAGCGCTTTCTGCAATACAAAGCGAGTTTGAGGCATGGGACCTTCAAAGGCATCGACCAGCAACAAGCAGCCGTCCGCCATATTCAACACACGTTCCACCTCACCGCCAAAGTCGCTGTGGCCCGGCGTATCGATGACGTTGATCTTATAGTCCTTATAGCGAACAGAAACGTTCTTGGCCAAAATCGTGATTCCGCGCTCGCGCTCCAGGTCGTTGCTGTCCATGATCAGTTCGCCAGGGTTTTCGTGGTCTTTAAAAAGGTGCCCTGCGTGTAAAAGTTTGTCCACCAGCGTAGTTTTGCCGTGGTCGACGTGAGCGATAATCGCTATATTCCTGATCTTGCTGACTTCCATAAAACGTTAAGTAATTGCCCTATATTTTTTTGAGGCCGCAAAGATAGTGAGAAATGTGCGAGCAGCCTCACAAAACGGCATCATGATTGCTTAAATGGCTACCTACCCCTAATAAAAGTCATTTCAAAGTGTACCGATTTTTTTACCTTTGCCCCTAATTTCCCGTCAGAAACATCAGATTTGCTGGGTTTTGATTGGGATAGGTACTGAATCCAAGAATAAAACCTTATTTAAAACTTAACTAAGACGAGCAATGGTTGATTTATTTGAAAAACTGCGCATGGAAGAAGGGCCCTTGGCAAAATACTCTCACTTGCCCGATGATTACTTTTTCTTTCCGAAACTGGAGGGAGAGATCGGGCCACGCATGAAGTTTAATGGAAAAACTGTGCTCAACTGGAGTTTGAATAATTACCTGGGCTTGGCAAACCACCCAGAGGTTCGCAAAGCGGATGCTGAATCTGCAGCCCAATTTGGTTTGGCGGCGCCGATGGGTGCGCGCATGATGAGCGGAAATTCGGTTTATCACCTTGAGTTGGAAAAACAACTCGCGGATTTTGTGAAAAAAGAAGATGCCATGTTGCTGAACTACGGCTATCAAGGCGTTCTTTCAGTAATTGATGCGATTGTAAATCGTAAGGACGTAATCGTATATGATGCCGAATCGCACGCTTGTATTATTGATGGCGTCCGTCTTCACATGGGAAAGCGTTTTGTGTACACGCACAACAACATGGAGAACTTGGAAAAACAACTCCAACGTGCTACCAAACTTGCAAATGAAACAGGCGGCGGAATTCTCGTGATCACTGAAGGTGTTTTTGGAATGAGCGGAAACATGGGTGATTTGAAAGGAATCATTGAACTAAAGAAGAAATACAATTTCCGTTTGTTTGTTGACGACGCGCACGGTTTCGGATCGATGGGTCCGACAGGTGCAGGGGTCGGCGAAGAACAAGGTGTACAAGACCAAATCGACTTGTACTTCTCTACTTTTGCAAAATCTATGGCAAGCATCGGCGCGTTTGTTGCAGGTGACAAAAAGATTTTGAAATTCTTGCGCTATTCAGTGCGCTCGCAGATTTATGCAAAGTCAATCCCTATGCCGTTGGTAATCGGGGGACTGAAGCGCCTGGAGTTGGTGAAAAAGCATCCGGAATTCAGGCAAGATCTTCACAAAATAATGAGGGCCATGAAAAGCGGCTTAAAAGAAAGAGGGTTTGCCATCAATGAAACACAAACACCTCCTACGCCCGTTCTTTTCAAAGGCGGTGTGGGCGAGGCTGCCAATATGTCGATGGATTTGCGTGAGAATTATGGGATTTTCTGCTCGGTGGTGATCTATCCGGTGGTTCCAAAAGACGTGATTATGTTCAGGATCATCCCCACGGCGGCCCATACGTTGTCTGATGTGGAGGAAACTTTGACTGCGTTTTCAGCCCTAAAAACCAAGCTGGACAGCGGATTTTACCGTAAAGAAGAGCTTGTTTCAGTCACCAAGTTTTAAAAAAGTGGGTTTTTAGCTTGTTTTTAAAGGTTTTTATTTAAATTGGCGTAAACAAGCAATCCAATTTTTACAACTAAACAATAGAACAATGAAAAAATTCGAGGAACTCAAGGCTTTGATAGCAACCATCGAAATGGATGCCGACAAGTTTTATAACAAGGCCAATAGCGCTGCTGGGACCCGTTTACGCAAGGGAATGCAAGATTTGAAGAATATTGCGCAGCAAATTCGCGCTGAGGTTCAAGAGTTGAAGAATAAAGAAGCCAAGTAAGTCGTCTCCTCGGCGGCTTTGAATAAAGGATGGCCCTTTTGGCTGTCCTTTTTTTATTGCTGTCAACGAGCCCGATGACCGCTCACCCGTTCGATGCCTTTCAGGCGCACTAAAAAAATCTACTTTTGGTTGTTCACATTAAAATATCAAAATCTCATGATTCAATTAAAGAAAATATTCGTTGTCGTTTGCTGTATTTTATGCTCAACACTACAAGCACAAAAACTGGAATTGAAATGGAAGACGGACACCGTTCTTCGCGTTCCCGAATCGGTACTTTATGATGCAGAAAGAAAAGTGCTTTACGTGGCCAATATCGATGGCAAGCCGGATGGAAAAGATGGCGTTGGATTTATTTCGAAGATCAGCCCGAGCGGCAAAATTGAAAACCTCAAATGGGTCACCGGCCTTGATGCGCCAAAAGGCATGGGCGTATACAAAGGTAAGTTATACGTAGCGGACATTTCTCGCGTGGATGTCATTGATATTGCCTCCGGGAAGATCTCCGATAAAATTGAAATCGAGGGCGCCAAGTTTTTGAATGACGTCACAATAGATAAAAATGGAAAAGTTTTTGTGTCTGATACGGGCACGGGAAAAATATTTACGCTGAACGGCAACAAGGCGGAGCTTTATTTTGAAAGTGCTGAATTCAAAGGTGTCAATGGACTGCTCGCGGAAGGAAACGACATCTACGTAGTTGACTTTGCAAATGGTAACAACTATCTCCTCAGTGCCGACAAGAATTTGAAAAAAATCGGAATGTCGTCACAGGGCGCAGATGGCGTGGTTGCACTTGGCAAGGGGGCACATCTGGTGTCGAGCTGGCATGGCGAAGTTTATTATGTGAGCGCTACGGGTGAAGCCAAGAAATTGCTCGATACCAAAGAAAAAAAGATAAACGCCGCCGACATCGAATATGACGCCAAAAGCAAAATGCTCTTTGTGCCCACGTTCTTTGCAAATTCAGTGATGGCCTATGAACTGAAGGATTAGGTATTCGATCATTTCGTCAAGAAAAAGTCTCGTTTTGTCACGAGACTTTTTTCTATGCCCAACCTGCGCCGCGGGTCATTCGTTTTTTCAAAAAAGGATATGGCCATGAAAAAGATTGCGCTTGCATTTTTGGTGATTGGGTTAATGAATGCCTCTTACGCTCAATCAAGAAGGGACAGGGCGGTTGGAGGGGGTTGTGAGGCTTGTGATGAAATGTATGAAGGTATGCCACAAAATTTATCTTGGCAGACCACCATTACCGATGCGAACGAGCCCGGGGAGCGGATGATCATCAAAGGAACGATTTTCAAGAAGGACGGGAAGACTCCCGCTCCGAATGTGATCTTGTATGTCTATCACACCGATAATAAAGGTTTATACTCGAGGTCGCCAAATCAGACGCAAGCACTACGCCATGGTCACTTGCGCGGGTGGATGAAAAGCGATGACAGAGGCAGATATGAATTCAGAACCATTCGACCGGCTTCTTATCCCAACCGTAGGGCGCCGCAACACATTCACCCACTGATCAAAGAAGAAGGACTTATGCGCTATTGGATCGATGAATACCTTTTTGACGACGATCCTTTGCTGACAAATGAAGAAAAATCAAAACAAAGCAATCGCGGAGGCAGCGGAATTGTTCACCTAATAAAGGAAAATGGCGTTTGGATAGGGAAGCGTGACATCACCCTTGGAATGAATATTCCTGGCTACTAAGTTGGCGACCGGTCGTTTTAAATCGTTGCAATGATTTTTTTTGGTGCTTTATTTTCCTGAATAGATCAGCTCCGAAAATCGATTGAATAATTGCGTGGTGGCAGGGTGATTGAACGGCAAATGTTGCGTGTAGATGCTCGCCGCAATTCCCGATGTATAGTCGATAAAGAAATAAGTATTCATCAATCCACCCCACAAAATGGTTCCTGCCTTTCTTCCATAGGGCTTGTCTCCATTGTCGATCAGCCCCCCGAATCCCCACTTGGTGGTACTTGAGATAATGCCATCAAAATTGCAGCACAGACCTTTTGTAAAATATTTCCCCGCGTCGGCCATCGAAATATTTCCGATCTGATTTTTCGCCATCGCTTCAACGGTTTCTTTTTTCAGGATACGGACGCCATTCCATTCACCGTAGTTCAAGAGGCACTGCATTAGTTTGGCAAAGTCGGCAGGCGAGGAAAACAGTCCACCGCCACCACTGAATTCCTTTGCTAATTTTGACGGAATTCGGTCCGGTATTTCGGCCAATGGTTTCATGCCATTATCTCCACGTTCACCACGCGACACGATAAACGGCTTGAGTGAATCAGGCACGTTGAACCAAGTACGGGTCATTCCCAGCGGGCCACAAATATTTTTCTGAAAATAATTTTCGAGGGTCAATCCCGTTATTTTTTCAATAAGCCTACCCGCCCAATCGATGCTTGTTCCGTAAAGGAATTGCGTTCCACTTTCAAATCGCCTCGGGAGATCTTTGAATTGCCAATTGCTTCGGTCAAACTTGGCGAGTTCCTCATCGGTGGTTGTATATCCAAAGCCAGCGGTGTGAGTGAGCAAGTGGCGAAGCGTGATCGGATTTTTAGCATCAACGAGTTTCCCGTTTGTCAGAATAGGAATCGTCGACATTTCAGGGAGCCACTTGGAGAGATCATCGTCTAGTTTAATGCGCCCTTGTTCAACCAATTGCAGCGCAGCCACCGTTGTCACCATTTTTGTCATCGAAAAAATCCGGAAGATATGCTTTGGCGTGACGGGGCCTTGTTCTTTCCAAATCGCTTTTCCGAATGTGTAATCGATACGCTGGCCTTTAATGTTAATGGCAATGGCAACGACGGCCGGTAAATCGCTCTGCGTCATAGCATCGTCCATGGCCGCCTTCACCTTTTCGTCGGAGGGGAAGATTTTCGTTTGCGCCAGGATAGATTGCGAAACAAAAAGCGAAAGAAAAAGAAAATATCTGCTCATGATTATTCAACAAAGTGCCAGCAAACACCAGCAATGTCAATCATGTTTACTTCGGTGCCGTAGGGTTGCTTGGTGGGAGGTGAAATCCGAATGCCAAATTTTTTGACCAGTTGTTTTTCGTTGACTTCTTTCCAAAATTCTTCGGCGCTATTGATTTTCACACTGAGCATGAAGTTTTCGGCGAATTCTTTGTTAGCGAAATTTTGCAAGATAAACTTGCAACCATCTCGTTCAAACCCCACGTAATCGCCGGCGTTCCAATGGACAGCAAAGCCAAGTTCTTGAAACAATTTTTTTGAACCTTCGAAATCATTGCCCGAAGGAACAAAGGGCTCAAGTGATAATAACTTCATAATTTTTTTAAATAAAAATGCAGAGCTCGCCATCGCAAACTCTGCATTCAAATTAGATCGAACTAATTATTTCTTTTCGTTCCATGGAGGAGTGATGCCATTCGCTCTGGAATAAGCAATCAACTGACCCAAGTGTTCCATCGAGTGACCAACCGCAATAAGCACAGCCGACATGTCGGTATATTGGCCAGGGAACGGGAACTCGACTTTTTTAGCCATGTCATCGTCTTTCAAATTCGCTACAGCGCCGATGATGACCTCGTAAGACTGTTTCAATGCGGGAGCAATTTGTTCCTTGGTTTTTAAGTCTTTTTCGAGGGTTTCCATTTTTACACCATCTGGAATTTTAGCACCCAATTTTGAGGCGAAGAAATAGTTCGCAGAAATGATGTGAGCGCAAACTTCTGCCACCGAGCGAACCCCAGGCTGTGGCGTCCAGCTGTATTTGTCGGCGGGAATTGCTGATGCGAGTTGCTGCACCTGACTGGAAGAAAAGCCGAGATTTCCGGATGCTTCTTTCTGCAATTGGCCTTGGCCGAAAGCGCTTACGCAAATAACAAGCACAATGATTGTTAATAAATTTTTCATAGAGATAATAGTTTGATGATTGTGTTTTTGAAATGGTCTTTAAAGTAGGAAATAAACAGGAGTCAAGCAAAGTTAGTTCGGTGCTACTTCACATTACCAAAAGCTTTTTCGATTTTTTTCTTCAAACCGGCGCTTGGCTGTGCTAATGGCAACCGCACGTGAGGATTGCATACCCTCAGAAGACTCAGCAAATATTTTACGCCGGTTGGATTCCCTTCCTCATACATCGGGCCGTTGATCTCTAAAAGTTTGAAGGCCTCCGTTTTAGCTTTCTGATAATTCCCGGAGAGTGCGTGCTCCATCATTTTTTGGAAAATAGTTGGAAACGCGTTGGCCAAAACTGAAATCACACCAACACCTCCAATCGAGCAGATCGGTACAGTCAGCAGGTCGTCACCTGAAATCAACAAAAAATTCGTGGGCTTTTCCTTCGCGATCGTCATGCATTGTTCAAGATTACCCGATGCCTCCTTCACCCCCACAATATTTTTGTGTTGCGCCAATCGCAGCGTCGTGTCTGCCGTTAGGTTGGATGAAGTGCGGCCAGGCACGTTGTACAAAATTACTGGCAGGGGGGAGGCGTCCGCTACTTTTTTGAAATGTTGATAGATGCCTTCTTGCGAAGGTTTATTATAATAGGGACTCACTGATAAAATTGCACTCACGCCTCTCAAGTTGGTCGATGCAATTTCCTCAATTACAGACGCGGTGTTGTTGCCACCAATGCCGTAAACAATAGGAAGCTTCTTTGGGTTGTTTTTCTGCACGAACTTCAACACTTCCTTTTTTTCTTCTTTTGTCATTGTTGCCGATTCGCCGGTGGTGCCCATCACCACATAATAATCCACCCCCTTGGCCGTATGCGTCAGCAATTTTTTCAAAGAATTGAAATCGATCGAACCGTCGGAATTGAGTGGAGTGACCAAGGCCACGCCCGTGCCAAAAAACTTTTTCATACGTTACTTTATTTGCTTTGCGTATTTGTACATCGTGTCGATCAAACCCTTTGTTGTCCCGTTTTGCCCGATCATCATTTCAAAAAAAGGTTCGTCACTTTCTACGAAACGCCCTACGCGACAACGAGCTTTGCTGGTGGCAAGCAAATGATAGGTGAGCGGATTCGGGTCTTTGTCAACATAGAAAAGATAGTCGAAGGGCATCTCAGAAAACTTCTGCGCATGAGAAGAATTGATTTTCCCCCAAAAATCCAGGTCTTTAATGGTGAAAAAGTCGAACTTAAATTCATAGTTTTCTTTCTTCAACGGCAAATACTCCAACACCGACACTTTTTTCCCGTCCTGTTCCAATTGATGAATGAATTCCTTGATGTCCGCATGCTTTTGTTTGTCTTCAACAGTAAACAGAATACCAACACTTAACGCTTGTCGATAAGGTATGCTGGCGCGAAGGTTTTCGTTTTTTTTCAACGCCTTGCGTGTGCGCATCCGAAGGAAATTCATTTTAAACACGGAGATTCAAGATTTAAGAATTCGAGGTTCAAAATTATTCAAAATTCGTTACCATAGGCAATTTTGAATTTTGAATATGGAGTTTGGGTTATTTAAGCATCGCTTCAAATTCTTTCTCGTCAATGATTTTGACGCCGAGCTTTTCGGCTTTTTCGCGTTTGGCAGGCCCCATGTTTTCGCCCGCCACCAGAAAGTCCAGTTTACCAGAGACGGATGAAAGTACTTTCCCACCATTCGCCACGATGACGTCTTTCAGTTGATCGCGTTCATAATTCTGAAAAGTGCCTGAGATGACAAACGATTTTCCGTCAAGCGCGTTGCTGACTTTCTCCGGTTCTTTGAACGAACTCTCAAATTGAAGACCTGCTTTTTTCAGCCTCGCCACTTCGCGCTGATTTTCCTTGCGCTGAAAAAAATCAAAGACACTTTGGGCAATTTTTTCTCCCACTTCTGGCGCCTCCAGCAATTGTTCATAGGAGGCTTGCGCAAGCGAGTCTAGATTTTTAAAATGACGGGCTAATTTCTCTGCTACGGTTTTTCCAACGAAACGAATGCCGATCGCAAACAACACCGCTTCAAACGGGGCCGATTTTGATGTCTCAATTCCATGCAAAAGATTTTTGGTGGAAAGGTCTTTGAACCCCTCCAATTTCATTACGTCTTCTTTTTTTAAGTCATATAAATCAGCAGGTGTTTTTACGAGGCCTAATTCGTACAATTGAGCGATCGTCCTTTCCCCAAGGGAGTCGATGTCCATGGCCTTGCGTTGGATAAAATGTTCAATGCGTCCCTTGATCTGCGGAGGACAACCCGCTTCGTTCGGGCAGTAATGATTTGCTTCGCCTTCTTGGCGAATCAAAGGGATGCCACACTCAGGGCATTTCGAAATGTATTTTACAGGTTGGAGTTTTGCATCGCGTTTGGAGATGTCGACGGCCGTTACTTTGGGGATGATCTCACCTCCCTTTTCCACAAAAACGTAGTCGCCGATTCGCAGATCGAGTCTTGCGATTTCGTTGGCATTGTGGAGCGACGCCCGCTTCACTGTAGTTCCTGCCAAGAAGATCGGTTCAAGTTCGGCGACAGGCGTCACCGCCCCCGTTCTTCCGACTTGATAGGTAATACCGTTCAATCGGGTGCTTACGCTTTCGGCTTTGTACTTAAATGAAATCGCCCAGCGCGGGCTTTTTGCAGTGAAGCCGAGTTGTTCCTGCTGTCGAAGATTATTTACTTTAATTACCACGCCATCGGTCTCGAGTGGAAGCTCGCTTCTTTTTTTCTCCCAGCTTTCGATGTACTTCAAAACAGCGTCAATGTTTTTGCATTTTTTATACGTCGGCGAAACCTGGAATCCCCACGACTCGATTTTTTTGATCGCCTCTTCGTGCGTTTCAACATTGTTTTCTTCCCCCAACAAATAGTAAAGATAGCAATCAAGTTTTCGCTTGGCCACTTCGGTGCTGTCTTGCATTTTCAACGTTCCGCTGGCGGTGTTGCGGGCGTTGGCATAGGTTTCTTCACCGATGTCTTCGCGTTCTTTGTTGAGTTGTTTGAAGACATTTTTTGGCAAGAAAACCTCTCCGCGAACTTCAAATTTTTTCGGAATATTTTTTCCTTTGATTTTTAACGGAAGAGTTCGGATCGTTTTGGCGTTGGCAATCACATCGTCGCCCCGAACACCGTCACCGCGTGTCACACCTTGCACTAGAATCCCGTTTTCATATTTCAGGCTGATGGACACACCGTCAAATTTCAGTTCGCAGAAATAGTCATACGGTTCGCCATCTAGGCCTTTGGCAACGCGGCCATCAAAATCCTTCAACTCTTCAGCGGAATACGTGTTGCCCAGAGACAACATCGGATATTCGTGCACGACAGAAGCAAACTCCTTTGTGATGGTTCCACCTACGCGTTGCGTGGGAGAGTCGGGAAGGCGAAGTTTAGGAAATTCTTTTTCGAGCGTGTTAAGTTTTTCTAGCAGCTGATCAAATTCAAAATCACTGATCTCTGATTTATTTTTTTGATAATAGAGATCGTTGTGGTAGTTGATTTGATCGGTAAGGTCTTGTATTTTCTTTTGAGCTTCGGCAGGTGTCATTTTCAATTTACAAATCAGAATTGAAAATTAGTAAAAATCCGACCAGCACAATAGTACTTTTCCCTTGGCCAACGAGGGATCTTACAAATTCAAATTGATTTGGTTAAGCGCCGAGCACGCCGCGAGTCCCGCAGTTTCCGTCCTTAATCGATTAGATCCAAGGCTCACTTTCTCGAAATTGCTTTTTTTGGCCTGCTCCAATTCATCGTTCGAAAAATCGCCTTCGGGTCCGATCAGCACCAAATAATTTTTTTTTGGCTTGGCTATGGAGTGCAAATAGGTTGCGTTCGATGAGTCGACATGGGCAATGAATCTCTGGTCTGCCGCACCCAGCAAAACTTCTTTGAAAGAAATTAGCTCGCTCATGGCGGGGAGCCACGCTTGCTGAGATTGTTTCATGGCGCTCACCGCCACTTTTTCCAGACGATCAAAATTGATTGACCTACGCTCTGAATTTTTGCAGAGCATAAAACTGATTTGATCAATGCCAATTTCGGTGGCTTTCTCTATAAACCATTCGATGCGATCCGCATTTTTTGTTGGCGCAATGGCGATGTGGATCCGAAAATCCCGTTTTTTTGTTTCCCGCCTTTCAATGATTTCGAATTCGCATTTTTTCGGATCGGCCTTTACAATTTTGGCGACATAAAAAGAGCCTCGGCCGTCGGTCAGCTCGAGGGCCTGCTCCTTTTCCATTCGCAGCACGCGTATGGCATGGTGAGACTCTTCTCGATCTAGGTGATGAAGCCCTTGCGGAATATTGGGTTGATAAAAGAGGTTCACTCAGGCAAGTTCTTTTTTCAAACGTTCCACCAGATCGATGTACTGTTGCATGGCTTGTTCTTTGCTCATCCCTTTTTTCTCTTCCCAAGCACTGTATTTGGCAATGGCTTTGAAATCAAACCCTCCGGGGCGTTCACCGTTCACGTCACCGTCGGTGCCTTGTTTAAACAGGGCATAAAGTTGCAGCAAGTCTTCGTTCGATGGGCGCGAAGGCAGCTCTTTTGATTGTGTGACTGCCGTGTTGAAATTTTCAAGAAGATTCATGTCGGTTGGGGATTTTTGTGTGAATAAAAAAATGCGTCACTAGGTAACGCATTCTTCTTTATTTTATTGAAATTCTGGTTTACCTTTTTTTAATCGACACGTAAGGCCTCAAATTCTGACCGGTATAAACTTGCCTGGGGCGGCCGATAGGTTCCTTGTTTTCACGCAGTTCCTTCCACTGGGCAATCCAACCCGGCAGGCGACCCATCGCAAACATAACCGTGAACATGTCAACAGGAATACCAAGGGCGCGGTAAATTATTCCGGAATAGAAATCTACGTTGGGATAAAGTTTTCTCTCGATGAAGTAAGAATCGCGGAGTGCGACTTCCTCGAGTTTCATGGCGATGTCAAGAACGGGGTCATTCACTCCCAATTTCTTCAAGACGTCATCGGCTGCTTTTTTGATAATCTTCGCGCGTGGATCAAAATTTTTATACACGCGGTGACCAAATCCCATCAAGCGGAAGCCGCTGTTTTTGTCCTTCGCTTTTGCAATCCACTTGTCAGTGTCGCCACCGTCTTTGCGAATGTTTTCCAGCATCACAATTACTTCTTGATTTGCTCCCCCATGCAAAGGGCCCCAGAGTGCATTAATGCCGGCAGAGATGGAAGAATAAATACTTGCCTTGGAAGAGCCTACAATTCTCACGGTAGATGTCGAGCAGTTTTGCTCATGATCGGCATGAAGAATCAGCAATTTGTCCAGCGCATCTGCCACCACAGGATCTGTTTGATATTGCTCAGCAGGAAGTGCATACATCATTTTCATGAAGCGAGAGCAGTAGTCCAAGGAATTGTCGGGATAGTTTACGGGATGGCCTACTGCATTCTTATACGCCCAGGCGGCAAACGTTGGCATTTTGGCCAGTGACCTCACAATGCTCAGATAAACAGCCTCGGAAGATCGGTTTGGGTCCAGCGCTTCGGGATAAAAGGCAGTCTGTGCGCAAAACATGGAGGCAAGTACGCCCATCGGGTGAGCCGATGAGGGAAAGCCGTCCAGAATTTTGCGCGTGTCCTCATGCACCATCGTGTGGTTCTTGATATCATCGGAAAATTTCTTGTACTGCTCAGCCGTGGGTAGCTCGCCAAAGATCAATAGATAGGCTACTTCCAAAAAATTGGATTGCGCCGCCAAATCTTCAATAGAATAGCCGCGGTAGCGAAGAATACCTTTGTCGCCATCCAGGAAGGTGATGGCACTTTTGGTTGATCCAGTGTTTTTGTATCCGAGGTCGAGGGTGATCAGGCCCGCTTCTTCCAACAGGTTGCTTATATCAATCGCCGTCTCTTGCTCTGTTCCTTCTACGATCGGGAATTTATAGGATTTTCCGTCTACAATTAGTTCTGCGGTTTTAGCCATGGTATTGAATTTTAACTTTCGTTTTAAAGATAGAATGAAGAGTTATCAGAAAAAAGGACGCTATATAATTTAGTTATTGCCCAGGATCAGCGGCATTCCGTCTTTTCCGCTTCCCACCACTATTATTTTGGAGTTGGGTGACTGTGCGAGCTGCAGGGTTGCCTCTATGCCTCTCATCTTCAATAGCTTGTCGGTAAGGCTGTTGTTGATGATATTATTTGCGCGCGACTCTCCCTCCGCCGCGATGCGTTTGCGCTCGGCTTCGCTCTTTTCTTTGTCGAGACGAAACTGGTAAGCAAGGGCCTCTTGTTCTTGCTGCAATTTATTTTCAATGGCTTGTTTGATTTGTTCCGGCAGAGCTATGGAGCGAATCAATACGGCAGTGGCGTTGACATTATTTTGATTGAGAATTTTCTCTGTCTCATTTTTTATTGAGCTCTCCACTTCTGCGCGCTTGGTCGAATAGATTTCTTCCGCGGTATAGCGACCCATGACTTGGCGAACGGTAGAACGAACTTCAGGGATGACCAACACATTCACGTAGTCTTTCGTAAACTGTTCGTGGATGAATCCGATTTTGGTGGGCACGGGGAAGAAACGGACACTCACGTCAACGTGAATGGATAGTCCGTTTTTATCGAGCACGTCCATATTTTCATCCGATGACATCTCGTTCACTTTGTAGATATAGATATCATTCCAAGGCGCCTTCAGATGAGTGCCTGGTCCGATCACGTTGGTTTTGTCTAAACCACTTCCAAAGGGTCGGAAGACGATGGCCCGTTCTGTGGCTTCTATGGTGAACCATAGACTCGATGACAACGTGAGCAATACAATGATTCCGATGATGGCAATGATAATGATGGGCAGTCTGCGGTTTTGCATATTTTTTGGTTTGAGGGGTTTGGAGAATAGAGGTTTAAAATTAGAGGTTTTAGATTAGAGATACTTTGAAGCACGTGAAGTTTATTCCTGAATAGGTCAAAGTGCAGAAATAAAAAAAGCGATGCACGAGCATCGCTTCAGTAAAAAGGTTTTATCTGTTTTACATTCCGGAGCCGGATCCTGAATCCATCCCCGAATTCCAAGATGGAGGCTCAGGTGTTGGGGTAGGTTCAGGCATAGGTGCTGGTGCGGGCGCAGGCATCGACATTTTCGGTGCGGCTGGCTTTTTCGCTACCTTCTTCTTTTTAGGCGCGGCCTTCTTCGCTACTTTCTTTTTGGCGACTTTCTTGGCTTTTTTCTTAGCGGCTTTTTTTACGACTTTTTTCTTAGCCGCTTTCTTCACCGACTTTTTAGCTTTTGCCTTGCCTTTCTTAGCTGCTTTTTTAGCTTTCTTTGCCATGACGCTGTTGGGTTTAAATTTTTTTCTGGAGTAGAGTTGAGTAATTGTTTCTGAA
>DATJJP010000003.1:0-8048 GCA_035492075.1 Cyclobacteriaceae bacterium
CTTGGACGGCCAATCCCGTGATGTCGAGCCCGTACTCTTTAGATCGTTCGGTAAACGTCAGGTTACCATTGTTAATGAACAGCTCATTATTTCTATTGGGTGTCCGAGGATCGCCAGACTTGCAGACATAAAGATCCAGAAATCCGTCGCCATTGATATCTACCATCGTAATGCCTGTGGACCAAACTCCGATGCAAGCTACGCCGGCGCTTTTTGTAATATCCTGAAATTGAAGATTGCCTTTGTTGAGATATAATTTGTTGCCCACCTGGTTGCCTGTAAAGTAAATGTCTTGCAGACCATCGTTGTTAATATCACCAACCGCCACGCCAGCTCCGTTGTAAAAATTTCTATACGTGTACGGATTAAGTCTTTCCGTTAGTGTCAGGTTGTTGCTGAAGGTTATGCTCGTGCTGGAAGTAATGTCTGAAAACAATGCTGGCAACCTGTCCTGCTCTTTAGAGCAGGACATCACAAGAAAACACAGAATAATTTGGGCAACGAGGAATCTGGTCATTATAAATAAAAAGAGCGCCTAACAAAGTGTCAGACGCTCCCAAATTTACAAATCCTTTATCTAAACTTCAGATTAGTAACCAGGATTTTGAGTGAGCTGATATGTTTGTCCAGCATTTAATTGCTCATTCGGAATTGCCATCAACTTTGTATAACCGCTTCCGTCAAGAGCACCAGGAGTATGCTCCCACCATGAAGCAGTGGTGTAAGTTCCGAAGCGAATCATATCCGTTCTCCTTATTGCTTCTATAAATAATTCTCTACCGCGTTCTGCAAGCATATCAACCTCCGTCATAGAAGCAAACGGAGTGGTGCCAGCTCGCGTTCTGATCTGATTCACAAGGGATCTCGCTCCACCATCGTCCGTCCACGTACCGCTAAGTCTCTGCATCGCTTCAGCTTTGTTGAGCAACACTTCGCCATAACGGAAAAGAGGGAAGTCGTTATCATCATTGGTCCTAGCTCCCATTTTAAATTTAAACTTGCCAAATCGAGCTCCTCCTGCACGCCATGCGTTGGGTTCCAGCTCATTTATTTTCGGCGTATAATTAAGGTTTGCGCCATTAGGATAGCCTTTGGTGAAGGCCAAATCCAAAAGAGGGGTTGTGCCGTCGGATGCATATTGTTGGCCCACTATGAAATTGGCCGCCTTACGTTTGTCATCATCGCTGTATGCATTGTAGAAATCCTCTAACGTTGAGAACCCATTCCATGGTTGGTCAGTGAAATTATAAGTCAACTGGCTTGGATAGTGAAGTGTTTCACAATGCCATGTCGCTCCCTGGTCTGTCGCCTCGTTAAACGGGATCGTCCAGATAATTTCAGCAGCCGCGTCAGCGTTCATACTGTTATCGTACGAAAATACGTTGGCATAATTAGCTCCAAGATTATACAGACCTGATGATATCACCGCATCAGCCTCATTAATCGCCTTCTGATATTGCGTCGTACCTGTATAAACGCCTGCATTCAAATAAAATCTTGACAAGAAGGCATGCGCCGCCATCTGAGTAGCCCTTCCATATACTTTTCCTGTTGGCAAGTCAGGAAGTACAGCCAAAACTTCGTTTTCGATGAAGGCATAAACCTCGGCTCTACTTTTTTGAGGAGCGTCAACACCTGCAGTGGTAATTATTTTAACATTACCAAATACTTCCATCAATCTCCAGTGGAAAAATGCTCTTAAAAACCTCAACTGAGCCGTTTGAGACGGAGTTATATTCGCAATGATATTCTTCCCGTTCATAAGGTCGTTGCACTGAAAAATACCATTGTAGGCTTGATTCCATACATCATTAATGGCCCAAGTTTGGGATGAAAATTCATGACGGTGTATTCGAATGTACAAACCACCATCATACCAGTCACCTCCTTTTTGAGTAATCACCGCTTCATCAGTTCCGCCTTCTTGCACGGCGAAGAAACCACCATTTGTAGCAATCCCGCTCAAAAGCTGGTTATATGCGGTCTGCAATCCGTCTGCCGGCCGAGCTGGGGGACTCTCAGTAAACGAGATCCCATAGCCCACGTTGGTAACATCGGCCTGAGCGGTGTACTGACCTGGAAGTTTCTCGTCGAGGTTTGTACACGCTATCCCAACGCTTGTCAAAGCCGCTACAGTAAAATATTTTATTGTGTTTTTCATATGTATCGTCATTAGCTATTAGAATCCAAAAGAAACTCCAAAAGTATAGGTTCTGGAACTGAAGTAGTTGTTCCGTCGATCAACACCAGGAGCAAGTGGATCAGGTGTTGTAGCTTGAAAAGCACCGTTATCGGTAGACCCATAATCAAGTAAAACAGGCTCAGGGTCGATTCCTTTATACTTCGTGATCACGAACAAGTTCTGTCCCGACACAAACATCCGAAGGCTTTTGAACGAACCATTTGATGAGAACTTAAAATTGTACCCAATTGTCATGTTGTCCAATTTCAAGAAGTCCGCTTTTTCTACATAGAGGGAACTGTATTTAGCTCCTGTCAACGGGGTTCCATCCGATGCTGTGGGCGCAAGCTTAGTAATAACACGATTGTAGGAGTTGATTGCACCTGGATCAATTGGCTCGTAGAAAGCACGGAATTGATTCACCAAGCTATGACCAAATGCTCCGCGGAAAAAGACGTTGAAATCCCAGTTCCTGTAAGTCAATCGGTTAGACCATCCTAATTCAAGTGAAGGAATTCCGTTACCCAATTGTTTAAAGTCAGGGGAAGTGAGCGCGTGCGATGGATCGAAATCAACAACACCGTCACCATTCAGGTCTTTAAACACGGGCTGTCCTTTGGCCTGGTTGCCATCCCCTGCCCCGCTTCCCATCGACACGTGATCAAATACGGGGCCCCAGATTTGTCCAATTTTTTCTCCCACTTTTATCCTATTCGTATATGTACCATTCTGACCAGGTGAACCAAAATCGTATGTGGTACGCATGTGTGCCTGACTATCAAGTGAAGGGTCACCTGTCAAGTTGTAAGATTTCAGGGTGGTAGCGTAGTGACTAACAACGATACCCGGTGTCCATCGTAATTCACCGATTTGTATATCATTATAATTTAACGCCAACTCGATACCAGGGGTATTTATCGAACCTAAATTTCTGTACTGAAGTCCACCCGGGAACTGAGTCGGAGAAACGGTTACTGGCAACACGAAATCTTTGATCGTTCTGTTGTATACATCCAATGATCCCGTCAATTTGCCATCAAAAAGGCCAAAATCAATACCTCCGTTAAGTTCAGTCTTGGTCTCCCATTTCAAATCCGGGTTAGGGCTGTAAGCACCAGTACCAGGAAGTTGGCCGATAGCACCACCTCCATTTGAGCTGTAAACAAAATTAGACTGTGAATAACCTGCTGCACCAGGAAGTGATCCAGTAACTCCAAATCCAAGTCTAAATTTCAATTGACTTACTTTGGGAAGTTGCAAGTATTGGTTCAAGTCAACACCTGCACCTACAGAAGGGAACAGACCCCATTTGTCATTAGCTCCAAGCTTCGTTGAGCCTTCTCTCCTTACAGAGGCATTTAGGTAAATACCCTTGTCATACTGCAAATTCACCCTTCCAAAGAAAGCAATGATTTTATTTTTGGGTGTAGCGCTCGAATATATACCGCTGTTATTACCACCAGCACCAGTAACACCCGTTACCAAATTGCCGGAGTTCTGGAGCGCATTTGCTCCTAACTGATCGTTCGGAAAGTTTCCAAGGTTTACAGTAAGGTCTTTGTATTGATCTTCCTGATACGAATATCCACCTGTAACTGACAAGTCCAACTTGTTGAAATTTTTGGTATAGTTTGCATAGCCCTCCAACAAGGTAAAGTACTGATCTGAAACAAATCTTTTAGCCAATCCATGTGAGTTGTATCCTCTCCACAAAGAATTAATCGAAAAATAGGAGTAGTCATTCTGATCAGTGTATTGTTGTCCATAGTTTAATGTCAATGTCAATCCTTTGATCAGCTGATAATCCAGCTTAATACCATAATTCAAATTCTTTTTCACTCTAGTGGCAGTATTTTGATTAATAATGGCAACAGGGTTGTAGTTATCAAACAAAACAGCCTGATAATAAGATCCATTAGGAAAATAAACAGGAGCTGTGGGATTGTACAGTGCCGCATAACGGAGCGCTTCGGAGAAAGAGAGGTCGCTATTTTGCGTCGTGAATGACATATTCATGTCTGCTTTCAATCTACCATCGAGGGCGGTGTGCGTCAGGTTAGCCCGCGTATTCGTTCGATCAAATCCCGAATTCTTAAGAATACCACTTACATTTCTCAAATTGGTTGACATGCGGAATGTTGTGTTTTCATTTCCGCCAGATATAGCCAGGTTTTGAACAGTTGAAACACCGGTTTGTGTAACTAAATCTTGCCAATTTGTCCTTGAGCCAAGGTCGTTTCCGCCGGCTGCAACATATTGGTCAGGCGACATAACAGGAATTGTCCGGTAAATGGACTGAGCAGATACCGAGCTGTTATAAGTTACTCCAAGTCCGCCCTTTTTCGAGCCTCTTTTGGTTGTGATTAAGATTACACCAGCTGATCCCCTACTACCATAGATAGCGGCTGCCGATCCATCTTTTAAGACGTTTACTGTTGCAATGTCATTAGGATCTATATTCTCCAATGTGGCGCCCAATACTCCATCCACAACTATCAAGGGTGAGTTATTAGAACCAAGGGTAGAAATACCTCTCAAACGAATAACTGGGCTTCCGTTAGGGTCGCCTCCTTTATTATAAATACTGAGACCAGCAACCTTACCCTGCATCAACATCGTAGGGTCGTTCACCATACCTTTGTTGAAATCTTTTGTATCCAAAGAAACAACGGAGCCTGTGATCTCCTTCTTTTCTTGTGATCCATAACCAACAACCACTACTTCAGAAAGTGCGGTGACATCCGATGCCAAGGTGGCATTGACGGTGGTTTGTGTGCCCACCAGGACTTCTTGCGCTTTGAAGCCTACGAATGAGAAAGTCAGCGTCGCATTTGCTCCTACTGTGATCGTGAAATTTCCATCGCCATCGGTCACTGTACCGTTGGCCGTTCCTTTCTCGAGAACGTTTACGCCTGGAATAGCGGAGCCATCATCTGATGACGTGACCTTTCCTTTTACTGTCTGCTGAGCCATAGCCACTGTGGCCGTGCACAGAAAAAGGACAGTCAGATATCTGCACAAATACAGATACAATTTTGTCATAACTAATTGGTTTAGGGTTTAGAAAATAGTTTTGGACTAACGACAATAACATTGTATTAACAACATTTTAATTGAAGTACTCACTAAATTTCACACGATGCGCACAATAAACCAAGCTTTTAGTAGGAAAAGAGATAAAATTTTTTACGCAATCGTTTGCAAGAAACTCGCTTTTCAAGCCATTTGAGAAAGTAGTGTGTGCTCACACAATTCCATCCGAATGATGAATCACTCTCCTCCGTGTTGATCAAAAAGATAAAACACAGGTAAAAAAAGTGCGCTGATGCACTGTTTACTCTATAAATCCTGTAGGCAAAATTCATTCTGCGATTCCAACTCTCGCGGCGGCGTGTGTGTCAAATCGCGTCACTTGGTGCAAAAACATTTTTTCCGAAATCGTTTTCGGAAAAGCGGATCAGCGCGCGGCCTTTGCCGAGATTGCCAGAAACACTCCATTGGTCCAACCAAACCCGTCCTGGTTGGGGTACTCACCCCCACCGCCGTCTCCACCTTCTTGAACGACGTTATATTTTTCGGTGAGCTTTCCTGTCTGTGAATAAACTCGAGTAATCACTTCCGTCCAACGTCTGCGCAGTTGTTCGGCAAGGGAGTTGAAATTGTAGTTCAATAGTCCGCGATACACCGTCCACTGAAGTGGCGCCCAACCGTTTGGCGCATCCCATTGTTGCCCTGTTTTATTTAATGTGGTTACAAATCCTCCCCGTCTCAAAAATTTTTGATCAAGGACGTGCTGCACAAAGTTTGCTTGTTCTGGCGTGGCCACCTGCAAAAAAAGAGGAAATGCTGCGGCCAGAGTCATGTGTTCTTTCTGTTTCTGCCCAACAACGTCAAAATCAAAAAAAAATTTCGTTGTGTCATTCCAGCAATATTTTCTTACTGCCATGACACGCCGACTTGAAGCAGCGGAATAAATAGTTGCTTCTTTTTCATTCCCTATCCACTTATGTGCTTTGGAAAGTAAATTCTCCGAATGAACCAAAAGACAGTTCAGATCGACGGGAATGATTTCGGTGGTATGAATTGTCTCGAATGCATTGATATCCTTAAACCACCGGCTGCTAAAATCCCACCCGGATTCCGCCGCTGCGCGAAGGTTACGAAAAAGATCCTCCGGTTTTTGTAAAGTTCGATGAGACAGTTCAAGATCTTCCTTGAAGGATTCAGGCCTTGGTGTATCGTTCTCATCCCAATAGCGATTCAGGAACGTACCATCGGGCATGAGCGCCACTCTTCGTTCGCACCTGTGTTGTTGAGTTAAATTCTCTTTCCCCTTCATCCAAAACTGATATTCCTTCTCTAGTGCGGGTAAATACTTAATCAAAATCTCTTTTTCGTTGCCTTCACTTAATAGCGCCACCATAAGGGAAAAAAATGGCGGCTGCGATCGACCGAGGAAATAACTGCGATTGCCATTTGGGATGTAGCCAAACTCATCAATTAGAAAGGCGAAATTATCGATCATGTTGGAGATCAAATCAAATCGTCCTGATTCTCTCAATCCAAGCATTGTAAAATAGCTGTCCCAATAAT
The DNA here is from genome assembly GCA_035492075.1 of Cyclobacteriaceae bacterium. GTDB lineage: Bacteria > Bacteroidota > Bacteroidia > Cytophagales > Cyclobacteriaceae > ELB16-189. Next base: position 6,776 of record DATJJP010000003.1, read on the forward strand.
ATATCTCGCGAAAGCGTCCCCCTGGAACAACGTAGGGTTTGGGCAAAGGGATCAGTGAAGAGTTTTCTTGCTCAGGGATTCTGGTTAGGACATGCCATAAGTCGTTGATATGATCTTTTATTGGCGTATTACTTTCTGTGACGTAATTGGTGGAATAATCTTTTGGCAACGAAAAATTGTCCAGCACAAACTTCTTCAAATCGAAGCCTGACGAATTTTTAATGGAATGGTATTCACTATCAATCTCTGTCAATGGGCGCTTCGGGGTGCAATCGGGAAAGGTCTTACCGTCGCCCAAAATGTTTTTGAGCTGGACTTCTTCAAACAGTTCGCCGAGATCATGAATCTGTTGGCTCATATTGTAAGACTGCTAAGCTGTTAATGACCGCTCTTCATCTCGAATGCCACGGTTGTTTCCGATTTCTTTTGAAGTCTGTTAAACAGGAAAAGGAAAATCACGAGCACAACAATTGGCACGAGGGAAAAATAGAATGCTGTTTTTCCTCCATAAGCTTGAAAAACATGCCCGGTGATAATCGACCCCGTGGTTCCTCCTAAAGCAGAGAAGATGACGATCAATCCCGACATCGGGCCATGCTGGCGAGGAGGCAGCGCACTTAAAATAACCGAATTGATGGCAGGATAAATTGGAGCGATGAATAGTCCAATCAGCGGAAACACGAAAGCAGCCAATGGAGCACTGCCCCACCCTGTCACCGTTTGAGTGACTGCGGTTTCAGCCAAGGGCATTGCAGTCAGCACTAGTACACCGGCCGCGAGGAGGCAAATGATCAAGACCAAGAACCAATGAATCTTGCGCAGCGCAAATCCGGCGCTGAATCTGCCAAAGGCGGTAGATGCCGCCAAGATGCTCGCCATTTGAATGCTCAACGCGGTGGGAAGGTTTAAGACTTTGCTATTGAATGTCGGCAACCAACTCATGATGCTTTGTTCAATCAATACATAAGTAAATGCGCAAACGATAAACACCAAAACCACCGGAGTTACAGCCAATTTGATCATGTCGCCAAATTCGTCCGTCATCGTTTTGGGCGATTCACTTTTTAATGATGACTCGTCTAACGGTGCAGACATCAATAACAGCAATGCTGCAAAGGCTATCCCCGAGAGCAAGTAGTATACTTTCAACCATTCGGTGGACTGCGGATCCTGATCGTTGACGAAAGCACTAAAAATAAAGTATCCGGTGAGTATGCCGATCATGAAAAACGACTCTATAAAATTCATGAAGCTGGCGTGCTCCTTTTTATCA
>DATJJP010000004.1:0-52409 GCA_035492075.1 Cyclobacteriaceae bacterium
GTCATCTGTACTCAAGACGAAGCTGTTCAACGAGAAAAACAGAAGTCAAAAGCAAAGAAGACGTGGAGATTCTCTGCAGAAAATGTCCGTGACTTTGCCTTCGCCACATCTCGCAAATTCATTTGGGATGCCCAAGCTGTGAAGCTGGCCGGAAAAACTCCTTTGGCAATGTCATACTATCCTAAAGAAGGCAATCCGCTTTGGGAAAAGGAATCAACAAAGGCGGTAAAAAACACAATCACCACCTACTCAAAATACAGTGTTGATTATCCTTATCCTCAAGCCACTTCTGTTCATGCCGCATCGCTCGGGATGGAGTACCCTATGATCTGCTTCAACTTCGGTCGCCCCGGAAAGGATGGGGTTATTAGCGATCGACTCAAGTGGGGGATGATCGGTGTAATCGTTCATGAAGTGGGACACAATTTCTTCCCGATGATCATCAACAATGATGAGCGTCAGTGGACTTGGATGGACGAAGGGGTAAATACTTTTATTCAATATAGAACCCAGGTAGAAAATTATCCCGACATGCCTCAACAGCGCGGACCCGCCGACAAGATCGTTCCCTACATGAAAGGCGATAAGAACATGATGCGTCCGCTCATGACGAACTCTGAACAAGTAGTGGCCTTTGGAGCAGAACAATATTCGAAGTGCGCGACAGGCCTAAATATTCTTCGCGAAACGGTGATGGGCCCTGAGCTTTTCGACAAAGCTTTTAAAGAATATTGCCAGCGTTGGGCATTCCACCACCCGAAGCCGGCCGATTTCTTTCGCACGCTAGAAGATGCTTCGGCGGTTGACTTGGATTGGTTCTGGAGAGGCTGGTTCTATTCGACGGACAACGTGGACGTGTCATTGGATAAAGTGAAGTGGTTCAAACTGCGTACCGACAAAACGAATGTTGAAGGCAAAGAGAAAACAGTTGCTTCGGGAGACCTGGCCTCCAAGGACGGAGACAAGAAAGACGAGGACTTCAGCAAAGGTCCGAGCTTCATCACGGTGCTCCCTACTAACGATCGGTTCTACGGAGAATTCCAAAATAAAGTGGATGACAAAGCCATCGTGAACAAATTAGAAAACAAAAACATTTACGAAATCACTTTGTCAAATAAAGGGGGACTGGTAATGCCGGTGATCATCGAGTGGACTTACAAAGACGGGACGAAAGAAGTGGATCGGATTCCCGCCGAAATCTGGCGCATGAACGAGACCAAAGTGACCAAGGTGTTTGCCAAAGACAAAGAAGTGGCCAGCGTTATTGTTGATCCGAATAAAGAAACTTCTGATATCAGCACAGACGACAACGTATTCCCTCGTGCGGCACAACCGTCGAAATTTGACGAGCTCAAAAAGAAAACGAACTAAAGAATTTTAGCAACACTCACGCGCCGATTTTTAAGATCTGCGCGTGAGTGTTTTTCGATTCATAATTTATATCAACTCCTGAAGCATCGCTTCAGATAAACCCAAACTAAAACTAAAATCAGATCGCATGAAAAAATTGTTTTTTGTTTGTTTCGTGCTCCTCGTCTTTTCGGCAGGTGCACAGGACAAAAAGTGGGCCGGCAAGTTTGAACAACTTGAGCAAATGTTGCCCACGCCAAACACGTACCGTACGGCCTCTGGCTCGCCCGGACCTAGCTACTGGCAGCAACGCGCCGACTACGATATCGACGTTGAGATCAATGATGAAAATCAATTGCTGACGGGCAAAGAGACGATCACCTATTTTAACAACGCTCCAGAAGGAATGAAGTACGTTTGGTTGCAGCTTGATCAAAATAATCTCTCTCCCGGAAACATGACCGATAAAACCCAAGGAAGTAGTGTACGCGATTCGGTAGCAGCTTATTTCTTTCCCGTGGCTAGCGAAACCTACAATTATGAAGGTGGATTTAAAATCAAGTCAGTAAAGGATGCGACCACAGGAAAAGATCTTCCTTTCTTAGTGAACTACACGATGATGCGAATTGATCTGCCTACAGTTTTGAAGACCGGTGAAAAATTCAGCTTCAAAGTAGAGTGGAGTTATGTGGAAAAAGACCGAATGAAATTTAGCGAACGTGGAGGCTACGAATATTTTCCTGAAGACGGAAACTACCTCTACACCGAAGCTCAATGGTTCCCTCGGATGTGTGTGTTTGACGACTATGAAGGCTGGCAGAACAAGCAGTTTCTGGGGCGAGGAGAATTTGCGTTGGCGTTTGGAAATTACCGCGTGAAAATCACCGTGCCTGCCGACCATATCGTGGGAGCCAGCGGCGTCCTGCAGAATGCAAAAACTGTGCTGACTGCTCAACAAATGGAGCGCTTTGAAAAAGCCAAGAAGACTTTTGACAAACCGGTTTTGATTGCAACGCAAGAAGAAGCAGTGGAAAGAGAGAAGCTAAGATCGAAAGAAAAGAAAACCTGGGAATTCTATGCAGAAAATGTGAGGGACTTTGCATTTGCCACCTCTCGCAAATTCATTTGGGATGCCATGGCCGTTAACCTCAATGGAAAAACACCATTGGCCGAGTCTTTGTACCCGAAAGAAGGAAACCCGCTGTGGGGAAAAGAGTCAACGCTGGCTGTCAAAAACGCGCTTGAAGTTTATTCCTCTCGTACTATTGACTATCCTTATCCCGTGGCCTACTCGGTGCACACGGCGAATCAAGGAATGGAATACCCAATGATGTGTTTCAACGGTGGCCGCCCCGCAAAAGACGGCTCTTATTCTCAACGCACTCAAGACGCGATGGTGATGGTGATCGTTCATGAAGTAGGTCATAATTTTTTCCCCATGATTGTGAACTCCGACGAGCGTCAATGGACTTGGATGGACGAAGGATTGAACTCGTTTTTGGAAAAGGAAACGCTGCGCGAACGCTACCCTGCCTCAAGTCGCATCGTGTCAAACACTCCTAAAGGGATTACCAACTATATGAAGGGGGATAAATCCATCATGAGACCTATTATGGGCATGTCCGACAACCAAGGAAGAAGTTTTGGTCCGAATGGCTACAATAAGCCCGCTGCTGCGCTGACAGTACTCCGCGAAACCGTAATGGGCCCGGAGTTATTCGACAAATCTTTTAAAGAGTATGCTCAGCGATGGGCTTTCAAACATCCCAAACCCGCCGATTTCTTCCGCACGATGGAAGATGCCTCTGCGGTAGACTTAGACTGGTTTTGGCGCGGCTGGTTCTATACCACTGACCACGTAGATGTAGAATTGAGCACCGTGAAATGGTTCAAAGTAAAATCAGAACAAAAAGACTTGGAAAACAAAGGTGTGAAAACCTCGCAAGGAGATTTGACCGCATCTGCCAAAGGCAAAGCTGACGCGACAGATTTCACGCAAGGCGCTCAGGAAATTACTGTTCTTGATACAAAAGATAATTTTTATGGCGAGTTCAGAAACAAAGTGAGCGATGCTGACATCCGCGCAAAACTGCAAGGCAAGAACTTGTATGAACTCACGTTAAAAAATAAAGGCGGTCTCGTGACACCGGTGGTGATCGAGTGGACCTACACCGACGGGAGCAAGGAAGTTGAAAAAATTCCGGCCGAGATCTGGCGCATGAATGAAAACGAAGTGAAAAAAGTTTTCATGAAAGAGAAAGAAGTTTCAAACGTGATCATCGACCCGGGCAACGACACTGGCGATGTGAACTTGGCAGACAATGCTTTTCCCAAGAAGCCAGCGGGAGAAAGCAAATTCGATCAATTGAAGAAAAACTAGATTGCAATCATTATGAATGAACAAGAGGCCTTCGGGCCTCTTTGTTTTTTCAACGTATTACTAATTACACCGATGATCGGCATAATGCTTTCTTTTCTGGCCATTCTTTTCATCAATACAAACTATAATTTGCCCGATTCAAGCCCAGCCAAATGGCACGCATCGGTGGCCCCCGCCATTTGTGTGGTAATCATCCCTGTTTTTGATACACTGCGAGTGATTATTTTAAGGCTGCGTCAAGGCCTTTCCCCTTTTCACGCCGACCGAAATCACCTTCATCACCAACTTATTCGCTTGGGTCTCAGCCACTCCAAAGCCGTGATGTTTATTGCGGGGCTAAATATTGTCGTGATCCTTTTGGCTTGCCTCTTACGAAAACAAAATGATCTGTTAATTTTGGGTATTGTAATCGCATTGTGTTTGCTCGTCAACTTGGGGTTGAAGTGGGCACAGCAGAAGTTAAATCCCAATGGAACAGAAAATAAAATCAATTGAGCTCGAAGTAAACTCGTATGACGTTTCTTCAAAAGATTCCTTAGAAAATTTTCGATTGAAGTTCATTAGCAAGAAGGGGCTCATTCCTGCCCTCTTTGATGAGATGAAACTGGCGCCTGCTGAAGAGAAGAAAAAAGTAGGTAAAACCCTCAACGATCTGAAGCAGTTAGCCGAAGGGAAATTCAAGACGGCACAGGAGGAATTGAATAATTCGGTGTCAACGGTAAATGAGCAAATAGATCTGTCTCTCCCCGTCGTTCCCAACAAGTTGGGTAATCAGCACCCTCTGAGCTTAACGCGTTATCGCATCATTGAAGTTTTTGAAAAGCTGGGCTTCAATGTGGCCGACGGTCCGGAGATAGAGGATGATTGGCACAATTTCACGGCGTTGAATTTTCCTCCCAATCACCCCGCCAGAGAAATGCAGGATACTTTCTTCATTGAGAAAAATCCGGATATCCTCCTGCGCACACACACGTCCAACGTTCAGATTCGGCTGATGAAACAGCAAAAGCCTCCCATCCGATCGATCATGCCGGGCCGAGTGTATCGCAACGAGGCAATATCAGCACGTGCACATTGTTTTTTTCATCAAGTGGAAGGACTATACGTAGACAAGAACGTGGGCTTTGCTGATTTGAAACAGACGCTGTATCACTTTGCTCAAGAGCTGTATGGCAAAGACATCAAAATCAGATACAGGCCCTCTTTCTTTCCGTTTACGGAACCCAGTGCGGAGATTGATATCTCTTGTTTGATTTGCAAAGGAGCGGGCTGTAATATTTGCAAACACAGTGGCTGGGTTGAAATTGCCGGATCAGGGATGGTGCACCCAAACGTGTTGAAAAATTGTGATATTGACCCGGAAGAATATACCGGGTTTGCTTTTGGCATGGGTATAGAGCGCGTCACACAACTGCTGTTTCGTGTAAATGATCTGCGTCTTTATTCAGAGAATGACGTCCGATTCCTGAAGCAATTCAAAACCGTATTTTGATGACCGTGATCAAAAAAGTGGCTGTGATCGGCGCGGGTTCTATGGGACAAGGTATTGCCCAATCTTGCGCTTATGCGAACTATGATGTGCTGCTTTGTGACATCCAACCTGAGGTTGTCGAAAAAGGAATTCAAAGCATTACAAAGAATCTAGATCAAGCCGTCGCCAAAGGAAAACTCACGGCCGAGAAAAAGGCCATTACGCTCGCAAAAATAAAACCGAATTCACCAGCGGATGTGAAGGCGGATTTGATCATTGAAGCGGTCATCGAAAAATTGGAGTTGAAACAAAATATTTTTTCCGAGCAGGAGAAAGTAAATGATCAACATGCCATTTTTGCCACCAACACCTCTTCACTTTCTGTTACCAAAATTGCATCACTGCTGAAGCGCCCCGAGCGCTTTGTGGGTCTTCATTTTTTTAACCCCGCGCATTTGATGAAACTGGTGGAGGTGATCGCAGGCGAAAAGACCGACCAGAGGTTGATTCCCGAGTTGACTTCTTTCGTTAAGTCGCTCGAAAAAATTCCAGTGGTGGTGAAAGATTCGCCCGGCTTCATCGTTAACCGTGTGGCTAGACATTATTACCTAGAGTCTTTGCGGTTGTTCGAGGAGAACGCGGCCGACATTGGCACAATAGATGCTCTTACAAAATCCGCTGGATTTAAATTGGGCCCTTTCGAATTGATGGACTTGATCGGCAATGACGTAAACCTGGAAGTAAGTAGACAGATGTACGAGGCTTTTGGGCAAATCAAGCGATTCAAACCCAGCGCTATTCAAGAAGAAAAAGTCCGCCTAGGGAATCTGGGAAAAAAAACAGGAAAGGGATATTATGAGTATGAAAAAAAATAATCGTCGGTTGTCGTTGTCATTCGCCTTTGCCTTAGCGTGCTCCGCTATGTATGCACAGGCTGCATTTTCTCCGATCAGCGTCAATCTCAATTATCCGCAGTTCCAAAAACTCAAGTTGGATGGAGGGGCCGTATATCTTGACGGTGGTTTGAAAGGTCTGATTCTTTACCGCGCGAACGAAAATTCTTATTTGGCTTTTGATCGAGCTTGTCCTCACAATCCCAACGGGGAGATGGTTCAAGTGGACCTTTCTTCCTTGTTCATGGTCGACCATGCATGCCGTTCCAGTTTCAATTTTTCTGATGGCCAGCCGACCAGTGGCCCAGCGCAACGTCCGCTTGTTCAATACAGAGTAGAACAAGAAGGCACCGTACTTAAAATCACTGACGAAATAATCAACTAGGATTTGTTGTTGCGCAAGCCGCTGTGTTTCCTGCTATAAATGAAATAAATAGCAAGCCCGATCAGCAACCAAACAAACGCCACGATTTGAGTCATTGCATCCAATGATATGATCAGGGCGGTACACACGATGGCTCCCAGGATTGGAATAAGGGGGACCAATGGGGTTCGGAAAGGTCTTTCCACTTCGGGGTTAGTTCTCCTCATAATCCAAATGCCGGCGCAAACCAATACGAAAGCGAAGAGTGTTCCAATGCTCGTCAAGGTACCCGTCAAATTCTCAGGAACAAATCCAGCGATAATTCCGGTAAACACGAGCAAAATCAAATTCGATTTGTACGGCGTGCGAAAGGTAGGGTGCAATTCAGAGAACACCTTCGGAAGGAGTCCATCTTTAGACATAGAGAAAAACACACGGGACTGACCAAATAACATGGCCAAGATTACGGTTGAAAATCCGGCCAAGATTGCCGCGCTCACCAACGTAGCAAGCCAGCTATATCCAGGCATGTATTTCATAATCGTATAGGCAACGGACGCCTCACGTCCATCACCAACGAAATCTTTGTAGTTAGCGACGCCGGTAAGAACGTGTGAAAACAAAACGTAAAGGATGGTGCAAACAACCAGCGACCCCAGAATACCAATTGGCATATCGCGCCTCGGGTTTTTGGTTTCCTGTGCTGCTGTTGATACCGCATCAAATCCTATAAATGCAAAGAAAACATAAGCCGCTCCATGGAAGATACCGCCCCAGCCATGATTGAAAAATGACGTATAGCTATGTACATCGCCATTGGGAGAAGTAATATCCGGAGCATCCGCCGGAATCATGAAGGGAACGTAATTGGTAGGGTTAATAAATTTCCAACCAATTCCGATGAACACTAACACAATGGATACTTTAATGAATACAATAACGGCATTGACGACAGCAGACTCCTGTGTTCCTTTGATCAATATCATAGTGATGATGGTCAAAACCACCAACGCGGGCGCGTTAATAATTCCGTGCACTCCGGTTACCGACACTTCCAAAGGCGAGTGGCACCATTCATAAGGAATGGATCCTCCCAATAAGTTATTTAGATATTGACTCCACGAGATAGCGACCGTAGCAGCACCAAGGGCATACTCTAACACCAATGACCATCCGATTGCCCATGCCACCAATTCTCCCATCGTGGCATACGCATAAGTATATGCGCTACCCGCTACCGGAATCATCGAAGCAAACTCAGCATAGCACAGTCCTGCAAATGCACAACCAATTGCAGCAATGACAAATGAAATCACAACGGCTGGACCAGCTGCTTGTCCGGCGGCGGCGGCTGTTCGAACAAATAATCCAGCGCCTATGATTGCACCTACTCCCAATGCCACCAGATTGGCCGCACCCAACGTTCTTTTCAAGTCCTTACCTGAATCAGCGGCTTGAGCCAAAAGTTGTGCAAGCGGCTTCTTAATAAATAAACTCATGAAAAATTATGTTATGCCTAAGCTGGGCAAAAGTATAAATAATAATTAAAGTAAAAAGGAACTTTTTATTTGGTCTATCTACCCGCCTTTGCGGGATCAAACTTCACCCCAACCAATACGGTGCTCTCTACGGGTTGGCCGTTTTCAGTCGTGGGCGACCACTTCGGACCCTCTTTTATCAAGCGGATAACTTCTTCATCGCAACCGTGGCCGAGGCTTTTCACCACCTTATAATCATCCAAGGTTCCGTCTATCTTCACTGAGAACTCAACCTTGACCTTTCCCTTGATGTTGTCTTTCAATGCTTCTTGTGGATAACGGACATTCTTGTCGAGGTACTTATTATAAGCACGCATGCCTCCGACTGGATTGGCCAGATGCACGATCCGCTCCGCATCGTCGTCCCGCTTCACACTCAGCCCAGCAACCACTACCTCGCTTAACTGCGACACATCTTGTTTCAACGAAACATCGACATTGTCTTTGTCCGCGACACTTACTTCTTGAGTTTCCATTCCAATGAATGAGAAAACCAATTTCTGATTTTCATTCGAAGGTTGAAGAGAGAAGTTTCCTTGTGTATCTGTAACGGTGCCTTGCGTAGTTCCTGCTACAATGACGTTCACCCCAGGCAGCGGCGACCCATCTTCTGCGGCAGTCACTTTGCCCGTGATACGCTTGGGGCCACTTTGAGCTGCGCCCGTGGCTGCACCGCCGGCTAATTCCGATTTGGCGGCAAATTTCCGTGATCGTGCTGATATGTTCTCCTTTTTTGCATCGTCATTGGTCGCAAGTTGTTGTGTTGGCTGCATGGCGATAGATACGGGAGCTTCTTTCGGTTCCGCTTTTACCTCTTCCGGTTTTTTGTCGGCGGGGGAGATTTGCGTGTCGGCAATTTCCAACTGCTGTTCGTTTTTGGCGTTAGCTACTTCCGTTTTCGGCGTTGCTTTTTCTGTTACTGCATCCGTGCCTACTTCCGTTTCCTTAAGTTTCTCTTTTTTTCGATCAGCTTTACGTGTGATAAGACCTTCACCTCTCCTCTTGGCCTCTCTTTTGTCGGCGATTTTTGCTTGTTGTTTGCTGGAGTCGTTCGCCGGTTCAGTCTTTTGTTGAGTTGCGGGTGAGCTTTGTTTTTCCTTCTTCAAAGCAATAGATTCATTCTTGGTCGGCCATTGGTAGAAAACAATGATCGACGCAGCAGCCAAAATTACACCCGCCGCAATTCGAAGAGGTGTAAACAAAACCGTTTTCTTCGGCTTGAGAATTTTTTGATTCAAATCAGCGATGTCCTCAGCCAAGCTTTCAGTCGAAACATTTTCAATTCCTTCCAGGGCATCCGCTAAGAACGGATCGTTAAGCGCTTTCTTTTCAAGCGCATGCATTTCCTTAGCGGTCAGCTCACCGTTTTTATATTTGATGATATCGTCGCGCAGGTTATTCACTTTCCTCCATACAATTTTTCAAGTTTCTTTTTCCGTTTTGAATAAAGCTTTTCACTTGGTTCATATCAAAACCCGTCATCGATGAAATCTCTTTGTAGCATTTTTCTTCCAAATAGAATAGTCGGACGCACTGCTGCTGTCCATCAATCAGCTTTTTAATACAATCTTCCATCTTCCTAAGGTCCGTCTCTCGTTCGTCGTCCGCTTCCTGATGCAACAGAAACTCATTTTCCATAAGAAGGGGAGAGATTTCTTCCATGAATTTACCTTTTTTGTGGCGCAGCTCCATTAGGCAATAGTTACGGGTGGTGACATATAGCCACGCCTTGAAATTCTCAATCTCATGGGTTTTTAGCAAAACAATGAGTTTTTCAAATACCTGCATGACGGCGTCCTTGGCCGTTTCGCGGTCTTTGAGATATTTCATGCAAACCCCATACACCAACGTGGTGTGGCGTGTAAAGAGACTACCAATCAATGAAATATCTCCCGATCCCTTATAGAGTTCAATGATTTCATTGTCAGTTTGACTTGCCATTGCCGGTCAAGTTAAAAAAAAATCTTCCTCGCCTCTATGGAAAACAAAAACAGCGTGCATCTCCATTAAAAATTCAAAATGTTATGAACACAAAAATCATATCTCTGGCCATGATACTTTTTGTCCTGGCGGGTTTTCGTCCCATCAGTCGGACGATTGTTGGTAAAGTCACTTCCGTCAATGACGGCACTGCACTTCCTGGTGTGAACGTCCTTTTAAAAGGCACTTCTGAGGGCACCGTTACCGATTCTCAAGGAAACTATGTCATCTCGGTACCCGACCAGGGGGGTAGGTTGATATTTTCTTTTATTGGACTAAAAACAAAGGAAGTATCTATTGGGTCCAAAAACAGGATAGATGTCAGCCTTGAAAACGATGTCGCTGAACTTACGGAGGTGCCTGTAGTTGCCTATGGCATTGCAAGAAATTCGAAGCGCCACGAAGCTGCACCAAAGTCGGCAGGTCAAGGGAAATCTGATCTAAGAGATCAAGACAAAGCGTTCTATTATTCCCATCCAACAAGCCAACCCAGCGAAGAACAAAAGCCATTCAACACCGAAGAATACGACGGCATCACCGAAAACATTTTTCATGATGCAAAGGGCAGTCCCCTTTCGACTTTCTCTATCGATGTTGATGCTGCATCCTACAGCAATATTCGCAGATACATTCAAGGTGGGCAGCGTCCTCCACAAGACGCCGTTCGCATCGAGGAGATGGTGAACTATTTTCATTATGTCTATCCCCAACCAGAAGGGGAAGATCCATTCTCTATCAACACCGAAATTTCGACGGCGCCATGGAACGAAAAACACAAACTGGTTTTGATCGGACTGCAAGGCAAAAAGATACCGACAGAAAAATTGCCTCCATCCAATTTGGTATTCTTGATTGATGTGTCTGGCTCGATGAGTGATCCGAATAAATTGCCTTTACTAAAATCTTCTTTCAAACTCTTAGTCCAGCAACTACGAGCTCAAGACCATGTGGCCATTGTCGTATATGCCGGTGCCGCCGGTTTGGTGCTGCCCCCCACTGCAGGTTCAGACAAGAAAACGATTATCGAAGCACTCGATCGCCTCGAAGCAGGTGGGTCAACCGCAGGTGGAGCTGGATTGCGTCTGGCTTACCAAGTAGCCAAGGAGAATTTTAACAAAGAAGGGAATAACCGCGTGATCTTGGCCACCGACGGTGATTTCAATATTGGTGAATCCAGCAATGGTGCCATGGAAAGGTTGATTGAAGAGAAAAGGCAAGATGGTGTTTTTATTACCGTCATGGGTTTTGGAATGGGCAATTACAAGGACTCGAAAATGGAAACGATTGCCGACAAGGGGAACGGAAATTATTTATATATCGATTCCATTCTGGAGGCACAGAAAGCGCTGGTGAATGAATTTGGCGGAACCCTTTTTACCATAGCAAAAGATGTAAAACTCCAAATCGAGTTTAATCCCGCCAAAGTGCAGGCTTATCGTCTGATCGGTTATGAAAACCGCATGCTGAAAAGCGAAGACTTCAACAACGACAAAAAAGACGCGGGCGAACTTGGCTCAGGTCACACCGTCACTGCGCTGTACGAAATAATTCCAATAGGCGTGGACAGTAAGTTTTTCAAAGTGGATGAGCTAAAATACCAAACCACAAAACTTGATCCGAAGACTTCCAATTCCAATGAATTGATGACCGTGAAATTCCGCTACAAAAAACCGGACGGCAACACGAGCAAATTAATAGTTCATGCGATGAAAGATGACAACATAGAGTTAGCCAAAACCTCGGAGAATTTCCGTTGGGCCTCGTCAGTGGCATCGTTCGGGATGCTGTTGAGAAATTCGGAATACTTAAACGGGTTTTCAGAGGAGGCCATTCTTCGTCTGGCTCAGGGTGCTCAAGGGGAAGACAAGGATAGTTATCGAGCAGAGTTTATTAGCATGGTGAAGGCGGATCGGTTGGTGGCCTCGAAGTGACTTTTCTTGGGAAGGGGTCAGCCAATGGCTGGCCTCTTTTTTACTCCTTCTTCAATCCATTCTTGCACCTAAAAAATCCTTCTTGCATCTTGCGCGCCAAGATACCTTCGTTTTTCAACTCCTGATTTTTTGAAAATCGCTCTTGATGATGAATGTGATAGACAATCGATCTAAACTTCATTGAATAAAAGGAAACTGTTCCCAAGGCGCTGAGTCTCCACTCCACATCCGAATCTTCTCCACCACCCGGCGCGACATAATCTTCATCGAATCCGTTTATGGCTACCAAATCACTCTTCGAAATCCCCATGTTGCATCCCAGCAACAGACCCGTGCTTTTCTTTTTTAGCGCCTGGGGCACAAATGTCAAGTACAATCCTTCCTCCACTCTTTTACATCCACAGCGAACGAGGTTGAAAAAATTCAGCACATTTAAGCTCTTGCGAGACAATAGGTCTTTAGAAATCTTTTCACTCAGCATCACTCGCCGTCCATACTGCGCTCTGCCTGGTCGCTTGGTTTCGATATATTCTTTTACAAGGTGAGGATGAGGGATACAATCTCCATCCAGAAAAATCAAAAAATCGCTCGTTGATGCTTCGATGGCTTTGTTGAGCGCCTTGCATTTCAGAAAACCTTCGTCCTTTTGTGACAAATGGATTATCGGGAACGGAACTTTCTGTTTCACAATATTCAAAAAGTCGACCGTTTCCTTCGCGTCATCGTCTTCAGAAACAATGACCTCAAAAGCACCCCGTGCGGATTGATTGCTCAATCCGAAAAGGATCAATTCCAGGTTTGGAATATTCTTGTAATAGGAAATGACAATTGACGCCTTCACTTAGTACTTATATTCATTGCGCTCATTAGTGCAACATACTGTTCACTGATGTGCTGCATGCTGTGATTTTTGCAAACATAATCAAAAGCGTTGTTGACGTATTTTTCTTTTTTTGCTTTATCCTCGAGCAGTGTCTCTATGCCACGCGCAATTTCATCGCTGTCGCCTACTTCACAGGCAATGCCTCTTTCGTTCGCCAATAAATCCTTGAGGCCACCGGCATTGGTAGAAACCACGGGTACTTTCCTGACAAAGGCATCAAGCACACTACTTCCCAATCCTTCCTGCGTGGATGTCATCACAAAAACCTCAAATAGAGAATAGAAATCTTCCACGTTTTGTGCGAAACCCATCAGAAAATAGCGGTGCTGCAAATGGAGTTCTTCTATTTTTTGTATCACGTCGTCCTCCAGTTCGCCTGCTCCAAAGTGAAGGAAGCAAAAGTCGCTCCTTTTTTCGGCCAGTTTTTGAATTCCCTTTAATAGGGTCATGGGGTCTTTTTCACTCGACAGTGCCGCCACCGTACCTATTATGTGCTGCCCATTGATGTTCAGGTGTGCAATTTCTGTTCTTGCTCGATCCGGATTAGGTCCGTTTTCATGGACTACAATATCGGAGATCACCTCAATATCTTGGCGTCCCGTGAATACTCGGAGCGTGTCTTTTACGGCCTGACTTATCGCTACGATCCGGTCGGTGAGCATGTATTTCAGTTTCGTCAAGAAACCGCGTTGCGGAAAATTGACGCGTCTTGTGAAAATGATTTTTGTTCGGTGAAAAATTTTTGTGAGCAAACAATAGGTTAATATCTGCGAGTTCTGTGCGTGAATAAAATCGAACTGCTTTCCGATGCGAACAAGATAAAATACCGCCGCCAACAATGAGGTGCAAGGAGTTACTGCAAAACCAGCTTTGAGTGCATTTGTTTCGAGCGTGGATCCTCTGAGGCAAGCCAAATGAACGATAACACCCGCATCTCTTAGGCCCAGCATATTGTAGAAGGTTTGTCTTTCGCCGCCTCTCCAACCGGTTGCTAAATTGATCTCAAGGACAGTCATGACTTGCCGCAAAAATTATATCCATTAAAAAAACCTGTACGCAGTAAAAGTAGCCAAATGTGGCGATCCGCTTTTCTCGGATTTTGGAAAAATACTTCTAACGATAACTGGGTTCATCGCCTTTAGGTAAATCGGTCGTCAGGATCTATTAAAAAACCCAAAAGTATTTGAAGTTCTTTTCTATTTTTAGGGCGATGAATGTAAGTGGGTTTACGATAATTCGTAATGCGGTCAAGTACGATTATCCTATAGTGGAAGCGATCAAATCCGTGCTGCCCCTCTGCGATGAATTCGTGGTAGCGGTAGGCAATTCTTCTGACAATACACTTGAACTTGTCAAAGGCATCGACTCTCCGAAAATAAGGATTATAAAGACCGTTTGGGACGATTCCCTGCGCGAAGGCGGTCGCACGTTTGCGCTCGAGACCGATAAAGCTTTCCGTGCGATATCTCCTGATTGCGACTGGGCGATCTATATTCAAGCTGATGAAGCCATTCACGAGAAATATTATCCTACGATTCGTGAAGCCATGGAAAAATACAAGGACGATCGGCTCGTCGACGGGCTCCTTTTTCACTACAAGCATTTTTACGGGTCGTATGATTATGTCGGAGAATCCTGGCGATGGTACAGAAGAGAAATCCGAATCCTAAGAAATAATTGGATTACTTTCTCCTATCGTGACGCCCAGGGGTTTCGGAAGTGGCCGAACGACAAGCTGCGGGTAAAATTAATCGATGCTTTTATCTACCACTACGGCTGGGTAAAAGACCCTAGGGCCATGCAATACAAGCAGCAGGATTGGAATAAATTTTACCATAGCGACCAGTGGATCGAAACCAACGTAGCGAAGGCCGAAGAGTTCGATTATACCAAAGTTGATTCTCTGGAGCTTTTCACTGAAACGCATCCTAGCGCGTTACTCGATCGGATCGCAAAGAAAAACTGGAAATTCGACTACGATATTTCGAAGAGACAGTATTCCTTGAAAGAGAAGTTCAAGCGGTTTGTGTACGCATTGACCGGCTACCGCATCGGCGAATACAAGAACTACAAAATCATCTGACCACAGGTTTTACTGCTTTGCGACCAAAAAATGGTCAATTCATAAGACCGCGTGCTGGCCTGTCGACGTGCGGCGGACTGCATGTCACCTCAATAAAATTATTATTAACACATGAAAGGCAGTATTTTTGCCCTCCTATTTTGAAGAACTATGATCGTAAAAACGAAAAATTACCGCCTGGAAAAGAATATTTACATCAAATTGGCCTTTACGACGGTATTAAAGCAGCAATGGTGGGTGAGTTTAATCGTGGTAGCTATTTGTCTTGGCTATGTCTGGGTGCCAAGCTGGTGGTGGTTTTTCGCTGCCGCAATGGGCGCTGGTTTATATCTTCTCTTCTGGTGGCTTCAGTTTTATGGAGTTACCCAATTAGAACAAGGAAAGATGTTATTTGAAAAATACTCCTATGAAATCAACAGTCAGCAGGTGGTCATGAAATTGAACCCGCGCGAGGGGATGCCTATGAAATGGGATCAGTTCAAAAGTGCCAAAGTAGGCAAAGATTTTTATGCCCTTTTCATCAATAAAGCACAGCTGGTTTATCTGCCATTTAAGATTTTCAATTCTGAAAACGAAAGAAAATTCGTGGCCAGCATTTTAAAAACAAAAGGACTCATCAAGTAAACTTATCTTAGGGTCGGAATTAACCTAAAATGCCGACCTCATTTCAGCGAATAAAGAAATCGCGCGCTATCCGTGCGCTGTTCACTGGCTTCAAACGATTTCTTTCGATTTTCCTCCTTCCGCAGGTAATCGTAAAGAATTTTGCCATTATCTCCCGCGCTCCCAATCGAAAGAAAATAGTGGTTGCCTTAGTGGAACACATTGGTGACATCGTGGCCTCAGAACCCGTTGATCGTTACTTAAAAGCAAAGAATCCAAGTGCATTTGTAATTCGGATTGTGAAGAAACGGTACCGAGAAGTCATGCAGTTCAATCCTCACATTGACCAAATCATCGAAGTGAGTTGCTTGTCGGAGTGGATTTATCTTCGTTTTTTTTTGCGACGGTTTGGCGCTGTAGAAGTGGTAGACCTTCATGTCGATCAGCGTGTCTGCTTCCGGCACTATCTCACTCTATCAAATCCAAATGCAGCCGGAATAAAGGTGAATAACTATTTTCACTTTGGAAATCTATTGGAGGTGTTCTCTTTGACAGCAGGCCTGCCCAAACTGAACGAGCGTCCCATCTATCATTTGCCCGAAAATCCGCCGCCCGTTTCTGTCTATGGTAATTATGTAGTAGTCCATGCGCTCTCCAACGGCGAGTCTAAAATGTGGCCGGCTGAAAAATGGAATGTTTTAGCCGAATTCGTGATGGCTCAGGGGCTTCATGTGGTGGAGATTGGGTTACATGCGCGAATCCAAAATAATTCAAGCATGTTTGTAGACCTGTGCGGAAAACTTTCTTTCACAGAAATTGCATGCATGATAAAACAAAGCAAACTATTCATCGGCATCGACAGTTCGTTCGCTCATTTCGCCAATGCACTCAACGTTAAAAATATGCTGATTTTACTCGGTGACTTGCACGACTTCGGCGATTACGTTCCCTACTCTGGCCTTTCCGAAAGTCAAATAAAAGACGCGATCATCCGGCATCGTGGGCCGTTGCGCGACCTTCCTGTTGACGTTGTTATCGACCGCGTAAAGCTGAAATTGTGAGGATGGGTGGCCGACCGTTGGATCAAAGAAAATCCGTAACTCCCACCGAGGCGCTAGCCAAAATCTACCGCTACTGTGCCTATCAAGAACGCTCGCATCTCGAAGTCAAAATCAAATTGTTCGAGTACGGTTTACGCAGCGGTGAAGTGGATGAAATTCTTTCTCGTTTGATCACGGAAGGTTTTTTGAATGAAGAACGGTATGCGAGAGCTTTTGCGGGAGGGAGATTCCGCATGATGAAATGGGGCAAGCTTAAGATCCAACGCGAACTTGAAATGGCTGGCCTAACGCCGAAGTGCATTGCTCGCGGGTTGACGGAGATCGATCAAAAAGATTACTTGAAAACGCTGACTGGTTTAATAAGGAAGAAATCAGCGCAAACGTCCGAAACGGACCTTTTTAAAAAGAAAAACAAATTGGCGCGATTTGCCATCGGAAAGGGCTATGAACCCGACCTCGTGTGGGATGTAATTCGGGAGGTTTTTGACTGAAAGATCTCAATTCTCAATTTTGTATTGTCCGCGACAATTCCATCCAAACAGTAAACCCAACTTTGGGGTGTTTACGTATCTTGGATCTATGAGAAAACTGGCTGTATTCGTTCTGTTGATCTTCTCGCAGGTGGCATTCGCTCAAAGCGATGATGCACGGAAGAAAAATTTCAACATCAAAAAGAACGTGGCGATTGATGGGTACGATGCAGTCAGCTATTTTGATGGAAAGCCCTTGGAAGGAGAATCAAAATTCGCCTTTTCGTTCAAAGGGATAACCTATCTGTTTTCAAGCACCGCCAATGCGAATAAATTCAAGACCGCACCTGAAAAATATGAACCTGCTTACGGGGGATGGTGTGCCTACGCCATGGGCGAAAACGGTGACAAAGTCAAAATCGATCCGGAAACCTACAAAGTGGTAGACGGTAAATTGTATTTGTTCTACAATTTCTGGGGTAACAATACGCTGAAGGACTGGAATAAAAACGAAAAAACATTGAAGACAAAAGCAGACCAAAACTGGAAAAAATTTCTCCCATAATCACGAACTTTGAAACCTTAAATCAACAAGAGACCATGAGTCAACTCATACACGCTGCACGCATCATTCTAAACCAATTGGCAGATGCCATAAAACAACTCTCGGATGACGAATTCATCGCACCGTCGCCAACGTTGGGCGGTTCATCTATCGGCCAGCATCTGCGCCACACACTCGAATTTTTCATTTGCCTTGAGCAAGGCATTGCAGAAGGCGTGATTAACTATGATAAACGAGGACACGATAAATTGATAGAAACGGATCGTGATCTCGCGTTCGAAGTGATCAACCGCATCGACTCATTTGTGGGCAAGCAAGCGCAAGATCGGAATTTGACTCTTGAAGCGAGCTATGGCGAACGGGAGGTGGTGTCCGTCGACACCAGTTATTTCAGAGAGCTCACCTATAACATTGAACATGCCGTGCATCATATGGCGATCATGAAAATCGGAATCAGGGAAATCGCCCCGAAGGTTTGTTTGCCTGACGACTTTGGTGTGGCCGCTTCTACCGTTCGCTATCGTGAGGCCCAATTGGCTGTAGAAAATTAATGAGCCTAAAACTTAAAAACCTCTCGACAAAGCTATTCAACTGGGAGTACTGGCCTTTTGGTATCATCCAACTGCCGCTCGTTTTTATGTGGCTTTGGTATTCGCTCAAGGAGCGCTCTTTCTTTTATTTCACTGCCTCCAATCCAGGGATCTATGCCGGCGGCATGATGGGTGAATCCAAATTTGAAGTCTTGTCGATGCTGCCCAACGAAGTGAAACCAAAAACTTTGCTTGTCAAACACGGCTCAACGCTTGCAAACGTGCAGCGTCTGATGCAAGAGAACGGATTGGCCTTCCCTGTCATTTTCAAACCCGACCTGGGCGAACGCGGCTGGATGGTCCGGAAAATCAAAAACGAGCAAGATGCTTTGTGGTATCTGTCGGAGATCAAAATTGATTTTCTAATTCAGGAGTTTGTAGAGTTGCCCTTGGAATTTGGTGTGTTCTATGTACGCTTCCCCAATGAAGAGCGTGGGTTTGTAAATTCGATCACCGCCAAGGAATTTTTATTTGTACTGGGAGATGGCAAAAAAACACTTCGCTGTCTCATCATGGAAAACAACCGTGCCCGCTTACAATGGAAATCTTTATTGAAAGAATATGGTGAAAAAATGGAAGAAATAATTCCAGATGGAAAAAAGGTGGAGCTCATCTCTATCGGAAACCACTGTCTCGGCACCAAGTTTTTGAATGCAAATCACCTAATCACCGAAAAGCTTTCAGCATCTTTCGACCGGATCAGCAAACAGATGTCGGGCTTTTACTTTGGTCGTTATGATTTGCGCTGCGGTTCTATCGAAGATCTGGAAAACGGAAAAGTAAAAATTGTTGAACTCAACGGCTGTGGCGCAGAGCCCTCCCACATTTATCACCCCAAGGCGTCACTCGCCGATGGTGTGCGTGACCTTATTGCTCATTGGAAAAACCTGTACCGTATCAGTCGTGAAAATCATGAACGAGGTGTCGCGTATATCTCTTTCCACGAGGGGAGGTCCGTGTACAAAAAATTTACAGCACTAAGAGCCTAGTTTCACAGTAAAATCTTGAGAGGAAGGTGTGTTGATGTAAAAATCAAAATCGTTATTGGCGTAATCCTTTGAGATGCCGAGTGGGGGCCACGAAATCCTAGGTAACATTGCAAAGTATTTCTATTTTCAAATCCCAAATGGGTTCTTTTCAAATTACTGAATGTATCATCTCTACGTTTTCTTTCTGGGCTTTTTTTTCAGCTTCATCGGCTCGATTCCTCCCGGCACATTGAACGTCACGATTTTGCAGCTCTCGCTGCAGGGCAAAGTGGCAATTGCCACGCGATTCGCGATTGCCGTTGCCATCATCGAATATCCGTATGCGTGGATTGGCGTACAGTTTGAATATTGGCTTACGTCTTCACCGCTCGTGGTGGAAAATTTTCAACTGATCGCTGCCGTTGTCATGACGGCGCTCGCAATTTTTAACCTTTGGCCGTCCAAAGAATCGCCCACGGGCTTTGCAAAGAAATTTAACGACAGTGGCTTCCGTCGAGGGATTGCCCTGAGCATTTTGAATCCGATGGCGATTCCCTACTGGATGGGGTTCACGGCGTACCTCAAAGCGCAAGGGTGGATCACGCTCAACACGACTGGACTCCTGCACAGCTATGTGTTTGGCACTTCGATTGGCGCACTTGCGTTGCTCCTTTTGCTTATCCAATTCGCCCAACGACTGGCGCCTTTCGCGAATGGCAGTAGGTGGGTAAAAGTTATTCCCGGGTTGGTGCTGCTGGGGCTCGGGCTCTATGCCTTCTCCAAATTTCTCTGGGGATAAAAAAAGCCTGATAACTTTTTACAATTATCAGGCTCTTCAGAATTGCTATTATGTTTTACAACGATTTCTTCACCTCGCGCATTTCGTAACTCTCGATCACGTCGCCAACTTTAATATCATTGAATCCATCGATGCCCATCCCGCAGTCGAACCCCGACTTTACTTCACCTGCATCATCCTTATGACGCTTCAGTGAAGTCAACTTGCCTGCAAACACAACGATACCGTCGCGGATCAAACGAATTGGATTGTTGCGTTTGATGTAGCCGTCGGTCACCATGGTTCCTGCCACTGTTCCGACTTTGGAAATCTTGAACACTTCGCGCACCTCGGCGTTGCCCACGATTATCTCCTCCATCTCTTTCTCGAGCATACCCTCCATGGCGGCTTTCACTTCGTTGATCGCGTCATAGATGATCGAATACAAACGGATTTCGATTTCTTCGTTTTCGGCGAGTCTTCGAGCGGATGCAGAAGGGCGAACTTGGAAACCTACGATGATCGCATCCGAAGCAGAGGCTAACAGTACGTCTGATTCGGAAATCTGACCCACGGCTTTGTGGATAATACTCACGGCCACTTTCTGTGTCGACAATTTCAACAGGGAATCCGACAACGCTTCGACAGAGCCGTCCACATCACCTTTCACAATCACATTCAATTGCTTGAATGATCCTATCGCCAAGCGCCTTCCAATTTCGTCCAGCGTAATGTGCTTCTTGGTGCGGATGCTTTGTTCTCTCAAAATTTGACTGCGCTTGTTTGCCACCTCGCGAGCTTCACGATCCGTTTCGTAAACTTGAAACTTCTCGCCCGCTTGCGGTGCGCCATCAAGGCCCAGCACTTGAACCGGCGTTGATGGACCTGCCTCGTTTACCTTTTTCCCTGTATCATCGAACATCGCCTTCACGCGCCCGTAATTCGAACCGGCCACCATAATGTCTCCAATCTTCAACGTTCCTCCTTGAACCATCAGCGTGGAAACATATCCGCGGCCCTTGTCAAGCTCTGCTTCAATGATTGATCCCTGTGCAGACTTATTTGGGTTTGCTTTGAGGTTCAACAATTCAGCCTCGAGCAATACTTTTTCCAACAACTCATCGATCCCAACTCCGGTCTTCGCGGAAATCGCCTGGCACTGGTATTTACCTCCCCAGTCTTCAACGAGAATATTTATTTTCGAAAGCGACTCTTTTACCTTTTCAGGGTTGGCCCCTGGTTTATCAATCTTGTTGATCGCAATGATAATCGGCACTCCAGCTACTTGGGCGTGATTAATAGCCTCTTTTGTTTGAGGCATCACGTCATCATCAGCCGCAACTACAATAATTGCGATATCTGTCAATTTCGCTCCGCGGGCACGCATCGCCGTAAATGCTTCGTGACCGGGCGTATCGAGGAACGCAATCTTTTGGCCGCTGGCAGTCGTTACATCATAGGCACCGATGTGCTGAGTGATGCCACCTGCTTCGGACGCCACTACTTTCGTTTTGCGTATATAATCCAGCAATGATGTTTTTCCGTGGTCTACGTGACCCATGATTGTCACAATAGGGGCACGAAGCTCCAAATTTTGTTCCGGCTCAACCGCTTCAACACCTTCGGGCTCTTCTTCAGATGTCGTGAATTGAACATCGTATCCAAACTCGTCAGAAATGATCGTTATTGCTTCCGCATCCAAGCGCTGGTTGATCGAAACGAACATGCCCAGTCCCATGCAGGTGGAAATAACATCATTCACAGAAACGTTCATGAGCGAAGCCAAGTCATTGGCCGAAATGAACTCCGTCACTTTGAGCGTCTTTGACTGCTCTTGTTCCTGTTGCAAACGTTCCTCTTCCGCTTCAGATACCGCTTGACGTTTTTCTTTCCGATACTTGGCGCCGGTGAATTTCTTTTGACCGCTGCTCAATTTCGCGAGCGTGGCACGGATCTGATCTTGAATTTCTTTATCTGTAGGCTCTACTTTCTGCACGCGTGGTGCCGGGCGTTGTCCTGCACCTTTGTTCGGGCCACCGGCAGGTTTCACCCCTTTCGAGTCACTGAAATTGGGGATCCGTTTGCGAGGGCGCTTCTGCTGCTGAGCCGCCGCTGAATTCTTGTTTTCTGAAGGCGGGGGAGCTGTAGGCAATGAGATTTTGTCCAGCACCTTCAAGCCTTGGAGCTTATCCGCTTTCGCTTTTACGACTTCTATTTCCGGTGCCTTTTCCGACTCAGGCTGCACCTCTACTATTTTTTCCTGAACAACCTCTTTCTTAACCTCTTCTTCTTCCTTTTTCTTCTTGCCGAGATCCAGTTTGCCAAGCACTTTGAAGCCTTCCAGTTTAGGTTTCTCGATCTCCACTTTTTCCGTCTTTACCTCTTCCTTGTGCTTCACAATATCCTTGGAGCCGAGATTCTTGATGAGCATGCTCTCCTCTTCATCCGCTTTCTTACGATGCACTTCAGGCTCGGTCACCTTCACTACCGGTTCTCCGTGTTTGGCTCCAATGGTGAGTCCTGACGCTTCGAGTTTTTCGGAAGCTGAAGACGCATACTCTTTGGCAAGCATAGCAAACTGCTCCGCCGTCAGCTTGGCATTTGGATTATTCTCGACCGAAAAACCTTTTTTGGCCAAAAAATCCAAAATGGTGTTGTGACCCACATTGAGTTTACGTGAAGCTTGCCCTAGTCGTATTCCTTTTTCTTCAGCCATGCCCAAATATCAGCTATTTTATTGATTTATGAGTTCTACTATCTATGAACTACTGTTGCTGTTGTTGCTGTTGTTCGAATTCCTTCTTCAACACATTCAACACTAGTTCAATTGTTTCTTCTTCTAGGTCAGTTCTGCGAACGAGCTCCTCTTTATTCAACGCGAGTACACTTTTTGCGGTGTCCAATCCGATGCGTTTCAGTTCGTCGATCACCCAGCTTTCCACTTCGTCGCTGAATTCATCGAGATCCACATCCTCTTCTTGCGCGGCGCCGTCTGTTTCGCGGAAGACATCGATCTCCATTCCTACCAAACGACTCGCCAGTTTGATGTTCAAACCACCTTTGCCGATTGCCAGTGAGACTTGGTCGGGTTTCAAGAATACAGCCACACGGCCGTTCTCCTTGTCGATCTTGATGCTCGTGATTTTCGCAGGGCTCAATGCGCGCTGGATGTACAATTCAAGATTTTCAGTGTAATTGATTACATCAATATTTTCATTCTGCAATTCCCGGACAATGGCGTGAATGCGTGAACCTTTCATACCCACGCAAGCGCCCACCGGGTCGATGCGATCGTCATAGGATTCAACGGCTACTTTGGCCCGTTCCCCAGGCTCGCGAACCACCTTCTTTATCGTTATCAGTCCATCATACACTTCGGGTACCTCTTGTTCGAACAAGCGCTCAAGGAAAACAGGGGATGTGCGAGACAAAATAATCTTAGGGCTGCCGTTGAGCATGTCCACTTTGTGGACGATCGAGCGAACGGTTTCGCCCTTGCGGTAGCGGTCTTTTTGAATTTGCTCATTGCGTGGGATTGCAATTTCATTTCCTTCGCCATCCGTTAAAAGCACTTCGCGGCTAAGCACCTGATAGACTTCCCCGCTGATAATTTCACCAACGATGTCCTTATATTTTTGATAAAGAATGTCTTTTTCTAGGTCTTTTACTTTTTGCATCAACGCCTGACGTGCGGTGGTTACAGCCCTGCGACCGAAATCCTCCAAGTGAATTTCCTCTGCCACTTCTTCACCCACTTCAAAATCGGGCTCGATCTTTTGTGCCTCCGTCAAGCTGATCTTGTCATGATCCCAAATATCTTCCGATTCGTCGTCTACGATTTCACGGAAGCGCCAGATCTCCAAGTCACCTTTGTCGGCATTGACAATGATGTCGAAGTTGTCGTCTTGTACATATTTTTTGCGGATCATATTGCGAAACACGTCTTCCAAGATGCGGATCATCGTGGGTCTATCAATGTTTTTTTGCTTCGCAAAGTCTGCAAACGATTCAATTAACGTTGATGCGTCCATAATTCTGTCTATTTAAAAGATACGGTTACAAATGCTTTCTCAATTTCTGCGAATGGGATTTCCATGGCCTTTGTTTCAAACTTCCCATGCCTTCCGGCAGGCAGGTTCCCATCTTTAATCTCGGCTTCAATCACTATTTTGTCCTCGGTCACTTCCTGAAGGGTGCCCAACACAATCGATTTATCTTGGCGGTGCACTTTCAGTTTGCGGTTCTTGTTTTTTTCAAATTGACGTTTCAGTTTCAGTGGGTGATCGAGTCCTGGAGTAGACACTTCTAAGAAATATTGATCTTCAATAAGGCTCTCCAGGGAATCGTTCACTGCTCGGCTCACATTGGCGCAATCGTCAATGGTAATGCCGCTGTCGCCGTCCAATATCACCGTGAATTTCATCGGCTTATGCTTGCTCACCACCACATCCACCAAAAAATGGGCGGGATTGGCGAGGCTGGCGACTGTCAATTCCTTTATTTTTTCCTTCAAATCCATAAAAAAACCTAGAGAATGAAAGAGGGGACTTGCGGTCCCCTCTGAACATTTACTAAGAAGTTGATGCAAAGATAATCGATTTTTTTTGAAGTGCAATAATCCGCTGTTACAATACCAAAATCCTTTACAAAAACAATACTTTTGAAAATGCGAAAAGTCATCCTGCTTTCCTTCGTGTGTCTTTCGGTCGAGGTCTTTGCCCAGAGGTCTTTTTTTGGCGTGGATGCGGGCATTAATGTGGCCAACCAACGAATGCGAAATCACTATGACAACGATCCCCCCAGCATTTCAATATTTTACCAAAACACGGTTAAGCCAACCTTCGGAATTTTTTACCAATACGGGTTCAATGAAAAAATGGGGCTACGATTAGGGGCTCACTTCTGGGGACTTGGCTATTCTAACATAAACTCGTTCACTGGTGACGTGAGTATTAATTACCTGACGCTCCCTTTAACTTTTCAATATTCTGCGACTCCGCATTTATCTTTCAATGCCGGCGCCTATTTGAGTTTTACCTTAGGGGGTTCGCGGTTCAATAATGAAGATATCACCAAAACATATCATCACAATGACGATGGGCTAGTTTTCGGTGGGGAACATGACCTCTATAAAAATCTCGCCATCAGTGTCAAGTATATCTGGGGCTTGAAAAACATTTGGCTCAACGACACTCAAACTCTTCCCTCTATTCCTCCAATAACTATACATACGAATTACACCAACCGCGCTCTTCAAATCACGCTGATCTATAAATTCAAAAAACCATCTTAACAATATGAACATCGCAATGCTTGGCTCTGGTTTCATTGGCCGTTTTTACGCCGACGCTATTAACGGCAATCGCAGCAAAGACAAAATCGTAAGTGTTTATTCGCGTAGGGAAGAAAGCGCTAAGAAGTTTGCCGCCGATTATACCGTCGCATTTGCCACAACCAAAATGGAAGAAGCGATAGCGAGGCCAGAGGTGGAAGTGGTTTGTATTTCACTCCCTAACAATATTCACGAGGAAGCCGTAATGCTCTGCTGTAAACACAAAAAGGCGGTGATTACCACCAAACCCCTGGGACGGAATGCGATGGAGGCTCAACGTATGCTCGAGGCAGTAGAAAAAGCCGGCATCTTCAACGGCTACCTTGAAGATCTGGTGTACACGCCCAAATTTTTGAAGGCATTAGAAAGTGTGAAAGGCGGATCACTGGGCAGAATACTTTGGGCGAAATCGCGCGAGACACATCCCGGCCCTCACAGCGATTGGTTTTGGGATATAGAGCAAGCGGGGGGTGGTTGCATTCTGGATTTGGGGTGTCATTGCGTAGAGATTTCGCGCAGTTACATTGGCAAAGACATCAAGCCAGTCGAGGTGATGTGCTGGGCCGATACACAAGTGAAGCCCATTGATGCGGAAGACCATGCGATCGGCTTAGTGAAATATGAAAACGGCGCGATAGGTCAATTCGAGGTGAGCTGGACTTTTCGTGGCGGCCTGGATCTGCGCGATGAAGTCATGGGTACGGAAGGCACAATCTGGATAAATAGTTTTTTGCGCACGGGCTTCGAAATGTTCACCAGCGGCAAAAGTGCAGATTATGTTGCCGAGAAGGCGGAGAGCAACTCTGGCTGGCTTTTTCCGGTGGGCGACGAGATCAATGAGCTAGGATACAACCACATGTTCATGGATATGTTTAGTGCGCTGGAAAAAGGGACCGCGCCAAAAGAAACGTTTTATGATGGCTATGTAGTGAATGCCGTATTAGATGCTGCTTATCGCTCAGCAAAAAGTAAACTGTGGGAGCCCGTACAATTAAACATTTGGCGAGGAAAAACAGGTGTGAGCAAAGACAGCCATCTGCAGTCTTATGACAACGATCATTATTTGGTGAAAGAAGAAGTGACGCACTACGGCGCCAAGAAAGTGATTTTGAAAAATAAGAACTCGGGGAAAATCGTTGAGAAAACGCTTTAAGCGCTTATGATTTCCCCCTCGGTGGTGCGCTTGGATTTTAACATTGGTTGAATCTTAAAGTAAGTAAGGCTCCGCCATAGCCACTCCACGGGTCCATACTGAAAGCGACTCAGCCACCATTTGCTGAAGAAAATCTGAACAAGAAAAACAGTTAAGCCGATGGCCAACGCAGTTGCTGCTCCAATTTCATTCAGTAGCGAAAACCCTGCAGAGAAGTAGATAAAAAACCCAAACAGGGTTTGCGTTAAATAGGTGGTCAACCCCATTCGGCCGACGGCATAAAAATTCATCCACCTGGCTTTCCATTTTTCTTTGTTGAACGAAAGCAAAATACCGAAGACATAGAGGGTTGCAATACAACAATTGAAGATGTCGATGGTCAGCCCGCCTACTGCAAATTGAAGCGTTTGCGGCACCTCTATTTTTGCGATCTGCGTGCCTCCAAAAAATACGGCAGCAAACAAAACGCTGCCCAATGCCATCCACCCCGCGATTTTGCACATCTTCTTGATCCATGGGATTTGATTTTCCCACGTGCTGAAAAAGTTTTTGCGGCCCGCATAGAACCCCAGAAAGAAAAGTCCAAGGGTAATGTATGCCCTGCCGAACTCAACCTGGAACTGAAATTTGGTAACGATCTCAGGAATGTTTGCTCTCAAAATAGCCAGGTACTTGCCATGCTTGAGCGTGTCGAAATAAAACTGAAGGTCTTTTTGATTCATTTCGGGGGTAAGAGGACTTTCCATAAATGTTTGTACCACCCGTGTCAGGAATGCCGGAAAGTCAAAAACCAAGAATAGGGCAACGAAAAGCAACGCCTTGTCGGGAAGTTTGTACACCAAGAGCAAACCAAAGCCAAGCACCGCATAAATAGTAAGGATGTCGCCACGATAGTGCAGGGAATGCACAAATCCGATCCCCATCAAAACGATCAGCCGCCACGCAAAACGAAAGAAAAAAGAGTTCGGCTTGTCACTTCTGTCCAATTGGATAAAGAAACTGAGGCCAAACAAAAATGAAAAAATGGTAAAAAATTTTCCCCGAATGAATAAGCCTGTGATCACATCGACGACCTGATCAGCAATGCCATGGGGCGTGAGTTTGGCCATGGCTTCTGGGGTAGGGCCAGCATAATATTGTTCTGTGAAATGCACCATTGCTATTCCCAAGAGTGAAAACCCTCGCAGCACGTCAATGATCTCAATACGATTGCTTTTATCAAGTAGGTTTTTTTCCATACGGCGTGTTCAAATTCTTAAGGGTCTTTCAAAATACCACGATAACTTGAAACTTTCATAAGATATTCAAATTCTTCGGGCAAGTTGTTGCCCATGAAAATCCTGTTCGTATTTTTCGGCCTTGATTTCATTTCTTCGACAACAGTTGTTGTGGGCCCTGCTCGACTCCCCGAAACGGGGGAGTTTTCTTGGCAAGGTTGTTGAATGAAAGGGACAGACGGTAAAAATGAAATTAGGTATTTTGTATCTTCGAATCATGATAATAAGAGTTGTTGCCAGCGTGATTTTCAGTGGCGTGTTGTTCGTGTCGAAGGCGCAAATTGTTGGCAAAGCTTTTCCGGACATGGTAGCGGAAACTGTGGAAGACAAAAAAGTTTCACTGCCTCAAGATGTTCGAGGCAAATACACGTTACTCGGTCTCGCTTACTCAAAAAAATCAGAAGATCAGTTGAACACCTGGTTCACCCCTGTGTACTCCACATTTATCCAGAAAAACACGGGTCAAATGTCCACTTTCAATTATGATGTAAATGTCTATTTTGTTCCGATGTTCACGGGCATCAATGCGGCAGCCACAGGCACGGCCAAACGGAAGGCGATGAAGAATACGGACCCACAATTGCTCCCCTACATTCTTTTCTATAAAGGTGAATTGAAAAAATACAAGGACGAGCTGGATTTCGAAAGGAAGGACATCCCTTATTTCTTTGTGTTGGATGCGGATGGCAAAATCGTGTTCGCCACCAATGGCGCCTATAGCGATGCAAAAATGGAATCGATCGAAGCGGTGATCGAGAATTAAAAATCGTTCATGAATAAATTTCTTCTCCTCGCGCTGGCCTTGGCTCCGGGTGCGGTCATTGGATTGTACATTTACTTGAAAGACAAATATGAGCGTGAACCCGTTCGTTTGGTGGTCTTAAGTTTCTTCTTGGGTTTCATCAGCATTTTGATAACCCTGATCATCAGCTTTCCGATAAGTAAGTTGGTTCCTATTGATGAAAAGGATTTGACAGAGCAAGCCATACATGCCTTTCTTTTGGTCGCGCTGATCGAAGAGTTCAGCAAATTCATTTTTGTGCGATGGGTACTCTACCCCAGCAAAAATTTCAACGAACCTTTCGACGGCATCGTTTATGCGGTGAGTGTGAGTCTGGGGTTCGCCGGCTTTGAAAATATCATGTATGTAATGAACAGCGACAACGGGGTGGCCACTGGGTTCATGCGCATGTTCACCGCGGTGCCGGCACACGCCACTTTTGCAGTACTGATGGGGTACTATCTTGGAAGGGCCAAGTGCGAAAAAGGAAAATCCTATTTGGCTTGGTACGGGCTGCTTGCCGCCACGTTGTTTCATGGTGCTTACGACTATTTTTGGTTTGTGTCATTTGTTCCTGGCTTATGGATGGGGGCCATTGCGTCGCTGGTGATCGGCATCGTATTTTCGCGAAAGGCCATTAAGATGCATCAAGATGCATCCCCGTTTATCTCCTCCGTCGCTAGCGATTTCCGGAAAGAAGAAAATCAAAGCTGAAAAGCCATTTTTTCGTATGACAACAATGGCATAATTTTGGTGTGATTTATCAAATGAAAAAATTCTTTGTCGTAGGCGCCTTGATGCTGTCTGGCATGGCTTGTTGGTCGCAGAATATTTTTGGTCCCATGAAGGATGCCGTAAAATCGGGCGATGCGAAGGAGCTCGTAAAGTATTTCAACAATTCAATCGATTTGAATTTGGAGGGCGAAGTGAATACGTACAGTAAGGCCCAGGCAGAATTCGTGATTCGCGATTTTTTCAAGAAACATGCGCCAAAAGATTTCAACATCGTGCATACCGGCTCGTCGAAAGCAGGCCTGCAGTTCGCTATCGGCAAGTATCAGAGTGGTTCTGACAGCTACGACGTGCTGATGCGCGTACGCGAAGTGGACAAAAGCTATTTGATTCATGAGATGAGCTTCACAAAAGAATGACGCGACCAAATTACGTCACCGAAAAAGCCATATCGGATTTCATCCATTCTGCCATTGCCGAGGATATCGGCGAAGGAGATCATTCTACGTTAGCAACTATTCCGTCAACGAAGCAAGCAAAAGCGAAACTGCTCGTCAAAGCCGACGGAATCATTGCCGGAGTCGAGTTGGCTCAAAAAATATTTGCCAGCGTTGATCCTTCACTTGAACTCACTTTATACAAAAACGACGGCGATGTCATGAAAGTGGGTGACGTTGCCTTCGAAGTGCACGGTCACGCGCGGTCTATCTTATCCAGCGAAAGGCTCGTGCTTAATTGCATGCAGCGCATGAGCGGCATCGCGACGTTTACGAACCGTCTATGCAAATTGATTGAAGGAACGACAGCGCAATTGATTGATACACGCAAAACCACTCCCAATTTTAGATTACCTGAAAAATGGGCCGTTGCTATCGGTGGAGGAAAAAATCATCGCTTTGCGCTGTACGACATGGTCATGCTCAAAGACAACCACATTGACGTAGCCGGAGGAATTACCAAAGCCGTGAACAGCGCCATCAACTACTTAAAGACGCAAAATAAAAACCTTAGCATAGAAGTTGAGACACGCAACTTAAGCGAAGTGCGTGAGGCCCTGGCGACGAACTCCATAGATGTAATCATGCTCGACAACATGAAAATTGAGGAAATGCAGGAAGCCGTCAAATTGATCAACGGCAAATGCAAGACCGAGGCCAGCGGAGGGATTACCGAGTCAACTTTGTGTGCGGTTGCGGGTTGCGGCGTCGATTATATTTCGATGGGAGCACTTACACATTCTACAAAAAGCCTGGATTTGAGTCTGAAGATTTTCTAGCCGCCACCCGGCCAAGAACTTTGTAATCGGGGTTCAGGCCACAAAATCATTCATTTAACTACTAACTCCTGAGCGCTAAATTCTTATTTTTGCGATCCATGGAAGTCGAATACCAACCACGACAACACTATTCCGAGCAAGAGAAGCAGAATATCTTCAATAACGAGTTCATGCCGCACATCCACTCGATGTACAACTTCGGCTATCGGCTCACCCTTGATCGAGATGACGCCAAAGACTTGGTGCAAGACACCTATCTGAAGGCCTATCGCTTTATAGAATCATTCCAGAAAGGAACTAATGCCAAGGCGTGGCTGTTCCGGATTTTGAAAAACAGTTTTATCAATGACTACCGCAAGAAGAGCAAAGAGCCTTCGAAGGTAGATTACCAGGAAGTTGAAACTTATTATAACTCGGATGAGGTTGATAGGCAGATAACGCCCGATTTGAGAGTAGAGTCGCTAAAAGACATGATCGGCGATGAGATCAGCAATGCGCTCAATTCGTTGGATGTTGATTTTCGCACGGTAATCATATTGTGTGACCTCGAAGGTTTTAAATACGAAGAGATGGCAAAAATATTGGACATACCTATAGGCACCGTACGCAGTCGCTTGCATCGGGCGCGCAATCTCCTCAAAGAAAAACTGAAGTCGTACGCAAAATCGATGGGTTACAACAACGCATAAGCTATGGCAACTTCCCCCAATCCATTCATCCAGGCGGATGGCAAAAGGCCGACTTGCATGGAAATGCTCCAGACGATCCTTGACGGTGAGGCTTCTGCAGAACAGAAGGCTTACTTCAAGCAGCACATGGATGGCTGCATGCCTTGTTACAAGGAATACAATGTGGACATGGCAATCAAAGAACTGTTGAAAGCAAACTGCTGCGGGGGAAATTGCCCCGAAGGTTTAGCCGAACAAATCAAAGCCAAGATCAATTCAACATCTGCCTAATGGCTGGAGGCAAGGCTATTATTTTCTCTGCCCCCTCCGGCTCGGGAAAAACAACTATCGTTCATCACCTCCTTTCAAA
This sequence comes from Cyclobacteriaceae bacterium, assembly GCA_035492075.1. GTDB lineage: Bacteria > Bacteroidota > Bacteroidia > Cytophagales > Cyclobacteriaceae > ELB16-189. Next base: position 31,498 of record DATJJP010000004.1, read on the forward strand.
AAATCATGATTTAGGTTTTTCTATTTCTGCCGCCACACGCGACAGGCGCGGAAGAACCGAAGAAAACGGAAAAGACTATTATTTTCTTTCCCCAGAAGAATTCAAACACAAAATCGACAACGATGAATTCGTGGAGTGGGAAGAGGTTTATGCCGGAAATTTCTATGGCACATTAAAGTCGGAGATCGATCGCATTTGGTCGACAGGGAAAAATGTAATCTTCGACGTTGATGTAAAAGGAGGAATTGCGCTGAAGAAATATTTTGGCGAGAAAGCCCTTGCCATTTTTGTAAAAGTGCCGTCGTTGGAAGTGTTGAAAAAACGACTGAACGATCGGGGCACGGAATCAGAAGAGAGCTTGTCGCGTCGTTTGTTTAAGGCCAATTTTGAAATGTCTTTTCAAGACAAATTTGATGTGGCGCTCGTCAATGAAGACCTGGAGCATTCGTTGGCTGAAGCACAGAAGCTCTACGACGGCTTCAAAAACAAGAAATGAAAATCGGGCTTTACTTTGGCTCCTTCAACCCCATCCACATCGGGCACCTGGCTATCGCCAATGTCATGGCCGAAAACACAGACCTTCAAAAGGTCTGGTTTGTTGTCTCCCCTCAAAACCCGTTGAAGCCCAGCAAAGGCCTGCTGCACGAATTTGATCGTTATGATATGGTCAAAGCCGCCATCGCCGACAATTACAAATTTGATGTCAGCGATGTGGAATTTCATTTAACCAAGCCCAGCTACACCATCCACACGCTGGTGCACCTTCGTGAAAAGCACCCCGAAAAAGAATTCAAAGTCATCGTCGGTGAGGACAACCTCGAGAATTTTCCAAAATGGAAAAACCATGATCAGATTTTAGAGCAGTTTGGGCTTTATGTTTATCCGCGTCCCCGCGTAACAAATACCGAGCTGCAGCGTCATCCCCAGATAAAAATGATCGACGCCCCCCTTCTCGACATCTCGGCAACTTATATTCGTGATTGCATCAAAAACAATAAATCGATCCGCTATCTCGTTCCAGAAGTCGTGGAGCAAATGATTCGTGCGAAAGGATTCTATAAATAATTTTAGCTGACAACTTTTTTGACAAAGTTTCCGTCTTAGTGCGAAAGTCTATGAAGCATCCGCTACTGTTTCTCTCCTCTTTACTAATTACTTTTAATTCCTTTGGCGGAGGCATCAAGGGCGTCGTCAAGGCCGAAGACGGAAACGTTCTCCCTTTCACCTCCATTTATATTAAGCAAACCGAATCGGGCGCGGCCACGGATCAAAACGGCTACTATGAAATTGCCCTTCCCGCTGGCCACTATGAGCTCGTCTTTAAGTTCCTAGGATACGAATCGGTGACCCGAATTATTGACGTTGCCGATAATTTCGTTGAAGTGAATGTGACCTTGAAAGAGCAAGTCGTCGTGCTTTCAAGCGTAACTGTCAAGGCGGCAAAAGAAGATCCTGCCTACACCATCATGCGCAAAGCGATAGCCAAGGCAAACTACCATATTCAGCAACTGGATAGCTATACAGCTCACGTCTACATCAAAGGCAAGGGAAAACTCAAAGACTATCCTTGGTTGGCAAAAAAAATGCTAGAGAAAGAGGGGATCACCAAAGATCGCCTGTTCATTACAGAGTCAGTGAGCGAAATAAAATATACACGCCCCAACAAGTTTGAAGAAAAAGTAATCGCCGTCTATGTTCAAGGCGCAAATCGAAGCGCATCTCCTAACAACTACATTTTTGGGAGTTTTTATAGGCCCGAAATTGCAGAGACGGTTTCTCCGTTGTCACCGCGTTCATTTTCCTATTATCGATTTGAATATTTGGGTACGTTTAAAGATGGGAAATACGATGTGAGCAAAATCAAAGTCATCCCTAGATCAAAAGGTGACAATGTCTTTGAAGGAACAATTTCGATTGTGGAGAACTGGTGGAGCATTCACAGCCTGGAACTGCTGGCTACCAAACTCGGCATTCGCTTCCAGGTAAAACAGATCTACAATCCCATTGAAGACAAGGCGTGGCTACCCGTGTCGCAGCAAGCCGTGGTGGGAGGAAAAGTCTTTGGGTTTGATTTCGAGGGGTCTTATCTCGCGACGGTGAAGGGATACAAAATAAAACTGAATCCCGCGCTTCCCATGGAGATGGAAGTGATCGATGAAAAAATCGAAAAAGAAGAAGCGAAAAAAGTGAAGAAGCAATTCAGTCAAAAAAATCAAGAGCTCAAACAGCGTCTTGAAAATGGCAAAGAGATCACCAACAAAGAATTAAAACAACTCGCAAAAGCGTACGAAAAATCCGAGCAGGAGAAACAGAAAGAGCCCGACGTTGTCTCTGAGTCCAAATACACCGTCGACTCGCTGGCGTATAAAAAAGATTCAACGTATTGGGCAGACATGCGCCCCGTTCCACTCGACAAGGAAGAAGTTCGAGGGTACAAAAAAACAGACAGCCTGAATGAAGTTCAGCGTAAGCGCGATGAGGGAGACACATTAAAATCGAAGAAAAAGCACAAAGGCTTTCAACCACAAGATATTTTATTTGGAAATTCGTATTCGCTCACCAAGACGTCCAGCTTCGAGATTCACAGTCCGTGGGGTGGGTACAATACAGTGGAAGGAGTAAACGCGATCTATCGCCTAAGCTTATACAAGCGCTGGGTGAAACGCGACACCGTCAACAAAGAAAAACGACCCGAAACGAAAAGATTGGAAATAAGTCCTTTTTTCCGTTATGCCTTCGCGAGAGAAAAACTGACTGGCTATTTGCGAATCGATTACCGTACTCGCACCAATTTCATTAGAGTAAGCGGAGGGCGATACATTCAGCAATTCAATAGCTTGGAGCCAATTCACCCGTTTGTCAATACATTGACCACTCTTTTCCAAGGACAGAACTGGATGAAAATCTACGAACGGGATTTTGTCGAGGGTTTTTACCGACAATCGTTCAAAGATAAGTTCACGCTGACCGGTGGATTATCGCTCGCGAGGCGATACGAATTGTTCAACAACAACAATTACTCCTTCAATGACAAGAGCAAAGATCGCTTTACCCCCAATGCCCCAGTGAATGTGGAACTGCCTAGCACAAGTTTCGCCGACAACACGGCGCTAATCGGCAGGCTCAGCTTTGAGGGAAGACCCTGGCAAAAATTCAAGATAAGAAATGGCACGAAGTATAGGGCCGATCGGTCTTCACCAATGCTTTTGTTTGACTACAAAAAAGGGTTCAGCAAGATTTTGGGGAGTGACGTGGACTTCGACTTGGTTGAAGTTGGATTGCGCGATCAAATTCGTGTTGGTATTCGTGGCACCTTGGACTTGAACTTGAGAGCTGGCAAATTCCTGAATTCAAAGTCGATGTATTTCATGGACTATAAACACTTCATGGGCAATCAAACCCCGCTCATGACCACGGACCCCGCCGGCAGCTTCCGCCTGCTTGACTATTATGCGTACAGCACACGAGATCAATATTTTTCTGCGAATGTGCATTATCATTTCCGCAAATTCTTGGTGTCACGAATTCCAAAAGCCAGGCTCCTCGGCGTAACGGAAAATTTCTTTGTGAATTATTTAGCTACACCCTACTCTAACAATTACACCGAGCTGGGGTACGGCATCAACGGGCTTTTGAGATTGTTCCGGCTGGAGTTCGCCACTTCCTTTCAAAATGGACAATATGTGGGCAACGGATTCCGTTTAGGGATTTCCACCAACCTTTCAGTAAGGTTCTCTGACAATTGATCCTCAGAATTTTCACTAAGGAAGTCGTCGGTTAATTTATCCAGCAGTCGTATCGCTTTATTTTTTGGTAATTAAACTGACACAGGGTATTCCGTATTTTGCCGTTCAAATTCCGACACCGATTCTTGCGGTTAAAAAATCATGAGACTGATACAGCTAACAAAAAAAGACACCCCCCAGGCAAAGGCAAAATTGCTACGGGAATTAAAGGCCGCATTTACCGACAAGAAGAACGCAACCGTTCTGCGGGTTTCGGATGAAGAGGAGGAAATCGAAGCCGTTATCGTACCAAACCATCCACTATTTTCGAAAATATTTGGTAGGGTTGCAAAATCGAAAGAGACCAGGAAAGCCGATTTTAGCTGGAAGGATCATGAATTGGAAGCGCTTCTCGGCTTAGGCGCCATGCAGGTGAATTTCCGCGAAGGCTCTCATGTGTTACTCGCCGACGTCGGGAAAAAAGGCCAAATAGTTTTTGCCATTGTCAGTAGAGGGTTTTATGAGTCCACCAGATAATTTGCTGAATTACTTTATCGCTCCGGTTTTTGTCAGACAAAATTCAACAACGGAAATTTTTCATTGAGAATCATTGAGGAATCAGCGCTCAGCCATTTTTCAATCAGTGTGGCGTAGATGCTTCGGAAATCAACTTGATAAATCAAGTCGCCTTCGTCAAGACTTTTCAAGTCGGGTGTGCCGTTAAAAAAACCGGCTTGCTTAAGTTTTTTTCCGAAAATGAAAACGTTGTTGGCGGTGCCGTGATCGGTTCCTCCACTCGCATTCTCACTTACACGCCTCCCGAATTCTGAGAACGTCATGATCATCGTTCGATCAAGGTTGCGATGTGTGTCCAGATCCTGAACAAGCGCGGCCACCGCCTCCGCATATTGTGTCAATAATCTTTCTTGTTGGCCATTTTGATTCACGTGTGTGTCAAAGCCAGAAAGCGCAGCGTAATATACCCTCGTGTTGACACCGGAGTTAATAAGAGTACCAATGGTTTTTAGCCTATTTCCAAGATCAGAGTTCGGGTAGACAGAAGTTGTCGAATAGGTTTTTGTTTGATGGTAGATATAAGCAGCGCTCGAAACGGTTTCCGCTGCTGTCTTGTACAGATAGCTTACCATTGGATCGGCATGGGCGCCAGGTTGATTTTCAGCCATCGTCTTAAACATCGGATGGTGCGTTGCTTTGTAAAGCTTGGCCGGATCTTTCAACGCCATCGACTTTATGGCATCTCCTTTCAGGGCCAAACTCAAACTATCATCAATCTCGACGGCATTGTGTTCGGCCCCATTGCAATTTGCGTCGAGATAGCGCCCGATCCAACCGGTATTCAAATACTCCTTGACGCTGGCGGATTGCCAAATATCCATCGAGCGAAAATGAGAGCGATCGGGGTTTGGATAGCCAACGTTATTAATCACACTCATAAAGCCTTGGTCGTAAATGGAACGCAGTTTTTCAAGCGCGCCGTTAAAACCAAGTTCATCCGACACCTTCAGCATCTTCTCTGGTTTGACTGCAATTTTGGGGCGCGATTGGAAGTAGATATCATTTCTGAAAGGGATGATTGTATTTAATCCGTCATTTCCGCCTGAAAGTTGAAGCACAACCAAAATCTTATCTCCTTCCGCGAACGGATTTTCAAGTGCCTTCAAGAATTGCGGAATCATCATCGTGCCCGCCGTGGCAAGTGCTGATCTCTGTACGAATTTCCTTCGCGATATCCTTTCCATACTCAACACAGTTGATATTCCGGCAGAGACATAATTCCCGTAAAAATCCTTTTCACCAAATCACTGTCGTCTTTCGCGCCGGCCGTCAGTTTTAAAATGACTTTTCTGTTTTCTTCGGAAGTCGGTCGTGACAACAGATAGTCTTCGGACCGTTGGACCACATTTTCGGGAGAGCCTTTGAAATGACCAGCGAGGTTTTTCCAATCTACATTCAAAGAAAAGTCTCGCTTGGTTTTTTTTTCTCGCAAGCTGTTTACGTCACCATCCTCTTTAGCCTGGAATTCCGTTTCTTGATTATGAAAAATCAATTGAGGCATCGCCATCCTGAACGTTAAGCTTGAGCTATCTATCCATTGTTTCCCTTTCGGCCATCCCCCTACGTTGGGTGGAAAGAAGAGAAGCTGACCCAACGCGCGTTGAAAAAAAATCAGCGACTGTGGATCAGCAAACTGGCTTGCCGTATGATATTGAACCCCGATCATCAAATCCACCGGGGATTTTACGCGATTACCGACAAAATCGCTGTTATAAAATAAATCCGATGACAAAATATTGCTGACCAGTTTCCCGATGTCATATCCGGATTTGTAAAACGGTCCAGCGAGATCGTCTATGATGTCGTCTGACGAAAATTCTTGGGCAACGAGGTAATTAACAATTCTTCTGGTAAGGAATTTAGCGGTTTGCTTGTCTTCAAGAATTGCATTGAGAATATCATCGCCCTCAAAGTTTTTGGTTTGTCCTCGAAAGGTTTTTTGCTCGAAGTCATGCTGTTTTTCGCGAAACTGAAACTCACCTTTGACGTTGAAACCCCATCCGGTAAATGCTCTTGCAGCCTCTTTGATGTCATTCTCCGAATAGTGGCCACGCCCTAGTGTAAAAAGCTCCATTACTTCGCGGGCGAAATTTTCATTCGGGTGGCCTTTTCTATTTTGTTGATTGTTGAGGAATTGTAACATCGCCGGGTCTTTCGACACTTCCCGCAACATGTCGGCAAAACTACCGAGCGCGTACTTTCTTAAAATATTGTTTTGCTGTTGCGCGAGATAGGGGATCAGCGTTCTGCATGAAAAATGATTGTGCCAGAACAAAACCATTTTTTCACGAAGCGGATCGTTCGTGTTGCGCAGCCGTTCCATCCACGACAGGTTCAACTTCACTAAATTCGCGCGCGATTTTTGAAAGACCTCCTTGAATTGCATTTTGCCCATCGCTGTTTTGGACGGCTCAGGCTTGGCAATTACGTCAATGGGTACATCACCACCTTTGACAAAGAAATTCTTCATCTGTTTCTTTTCCGCTAAAAAAGAAGAGCCGAAGCCTGCGCGATGGCAGAGATGTTTTGATTTTTCGTCATCAGTCATCTACTCGCGTTTGATGCTCGTAGATGACAACAGTTTAATCCTAAGAGATATTTTTCAGGATGTCGGTCGTCATTTCTTCCAGTCCAAACTGATGCTGCCAACCCCAATCCTTGCGTGCCGGCGTGTCATCGATGGATTTTGGCCAAGAATCGGCGATGGATTGTCGAAAATCCGGCTGGTAGGTAATGGTGAAATCAGGAATGTGCTTTTTTATCGTCGACGCGATTTGGGCTGGGCAGAAACTCATTGCGCTGATATTGTAGCTCGTCCGCACTTTTACTTTTTCAGCGGGGGCTTCCATTAAGTCAATGGTGGCTTTCACGGCATCGTCCATGTACATCATCGGTAGGTACGTATCGGGGGAAAGAAAGCATTCGTACTTTTTGTCTTTCACCGCTTTAAAATAAATATCCACGGCATAGTCTGTCGTGCCGCCGCCCGGAGGTGTTTTCCACCCGATCAATCCCGGATAGCGCAAGCTTCTCACGTCAACGCCGTATCTTCTGAAATAATAGTCGCACCACAGTTCTCCCGCCAGCTTGGTAATGCCGTACACGGTGGTAGGGTCCATCACCGTTTCCTGCGGGGTGTTTTGTTTTGGTGTCGTTGGCCCGAAAGCTGCAATAGAACTGGGCCAATACACTTTATGCAATTTCAATTCTTGTGCGGCCTCTAGTACAAATAGCAAACTTTCCATGTTCAATTTCCACGCCCAGCGCGGATCTTTCTCGCCGGTGGCTGATAATAACGCGGCCAGGTGATAGACCTGCGTGATCTCATGTTTTTTCAGCAGCTCAAAAAGCCTGTCGCGCTGCATCACATCAAATTTTTCATAAGGGCCTTCTTTTAAAATGCCCTGAGCATCCTTGATATCCGAGGCAATTACATTTTCCTGTCCGTAAATTTTCCAGAGGCCTTGTGTGAGCTCAGCACCGAGTTGGCCACCCGCGCCGATCAAAAGAATTTTCGTCTTCTTCATGAAAAAATTTGAATTGGGCGCGAAGTTAATCGAAAAAGGTTTCAAGCCACAAGCCACAAGTGACAAGCTATTTTTTTACAAAAAGCTTGTAGCATGTAGCCTGAAGCCTGTAGCTTTGACCCTTCAAAATTTATCGCCATGTACAAAAGACTTCAACCCGTTTTAGAAAAAGAACTGAACAACATTCGTGAAGCCGGCCTTTACAAAAGGGAACGCATTATCACCACGCCGCAAGCGGCCGACATAAAAACCAATGACGGAAAAGCGGTTATTAACTTTTGTGCCAACAATTACCTTGGGCTGTCATCACACGCGCGCGTCATTGCGGCTGCAAAAAAGGCGATTGATTCACATGGTTTTGGTATGTCATCGGTGCGTTTTATTTGCGGCACCCAAGATATCCACAAAGAATTGGAAAAAAAGATTTCAGAGTTCCTCCATACAGAAGACACGATCCTATATGCGGCCGCTTTCGATGCCAACGGGGGTGTGTTTGAACCATTGCTCGGCGAAAACGACGCCATTATTTCCGACGAGTTGAATCACGCTTCGATCATTGACGGTGTGCGCTTGTGCAAAGCCATGCGCTATCGCTACAAGCACAACAACATGGATGATCTAAAGCAGCAACTGGAAGATGCCAGAAAAGCGGGGGCCAATCAAATCATCATCGTAACAGATGGCGCTTTCTCTATGGATGGCACGATTGCGCAAATGGATAAGATCTGTGATTTAGCCGATCAGTACGAAGCACTGGTGATGACCGATGAATGTCATTCCATGGGCTTCATTGGCAAAACAGGTCGGGGTGTACCTGAACTTCGTGGCGTAATGAATCGTGTGGATATTATTACAGGTACGTTGGGTAAAGCGTTGGGCGGCGCCTCGGGAGGTTTTACGTCAGGGAAAAAAGAAATCATCGAAATGCTTCGCCAGCGATCAAGACCGTATTTGTTTTCGAATACCCTTGCTCCATCCATCGTAGGTGCATCGATCGAAGTATTCAATATGCTCTCGGAGACAACGGCGCTCCGCGACAAGCTAGAACAAAACACAAAATATTTCCGCGACGAAATGACAAAAGCCGGGTTTGATATCAAACCGGGTGTACACCCGATCGTGCCGATCATGCTTTACGAAGCCCCGCTTGCTCAAAAATTTGCGGAACGTCTGCTTGAAAAAGGCATCTACGTGATCGGGTTCTTCTTCCCCGTCGTCGCCAAAGGTCAAGCACGTATCAGGGTTCAGATATCTGCGGGCCATGAAAAACAGCACCTCGACAAAGCGATAAAAGCTTTTACTGAAGTAGGGAACGAATTGGGCGTACTGAAATAATTCTGGTTACGAAGCCTTGCTGACCCTCTCCTTTATAAATTCAGGGTCAGTGGAGAACAATCCGAAAATCGCCTCACTGTCGTGTGCGGGAAGAAAATAGATTCTGCTTTTCTTTCCTTTCAGCTTGAGTGAATACATGTTGAAAAATGGCAGCAGTTTTAGATCTTTCACCTCATCCCAGTCGTACTGTTTCGACTTGAAAGAAGAAATCACAGCTATTTTCTTTTTGTTCATTGCCACTCGCTTCACTTTACTGAAAACAAAAACGTGAATGGAGATCAAGATCATCGCCAAGCTGAAAAAAACAAAAATGGCGAACCTGTTTTTAGGGGAATCTTGAAAACGTAGTAAGAGAACTGTCGCGGCGATGGCTTGCAGCACGGCAAACGCTAGAAAAAAGTACCGCACAAAGTAGTACTTGAATAAACTTGCTTCTTTCATTTTGCAGTTAAGTTTAAAAAATGGCGTTTCTTAAAAGAACGTTCATACAAAATTAACATGGAAAAATCGGGAAATGCAAATGTTATCACCGATTACACCTATTTCTCCAAGTGACTGCCATCACCGCCGTAACTTCATTGATGATCAAGGACCACGGGGAAATCCTGGCCGCGAGAAAAAGTATAAGGGTACTGTGGCTTGCCTTTAAGTTTGCGGGTGAGTTCGGGTACTTGATCATCGAGAAACGATTTCAGCTCATAAATCGTCACTTTGCCATCTTTCGGGGCGCCGTCGGCTTCCCCTTGGAGGCCTTTGATCAGCAGATACGTAAAAATTCCATGGCCCAATTCCGTGAACTCCGCCGCAAATTGTTCGCTGCCCGCCGATGCCATCACATGTATACCTGCACTTCGCGAAAGCTGAGCAATCGCTTTCTCTTCTGCCGCGCCTCGATTGGCAAGTAACTCCACCGACCCGCCGCTCTGACATGCATCCATGATGATAAGTTGCTTCAGCGCTTTGATGTTCTTGAATTTCTCCTGGAGAACACTGGCTTCGATCGCTTCTTTTTTCAGCGAACTCAAGTCGTACAGCCGTGAGCTTTCGCTAGGGATAAAAAAGAATTGATCTTCTACCATGCTGCCATGGCCAGCATAATAAAAAATGAACACGTCTTCCTGATGAATTTGATCGGCAAGGTCGTCCAGCGTCTTTAAAATGTTTGCTCGCGTGGCATCCGCGTCATACAGCGGGTGAATTTCAATGTCTTTGAACAGTCCTTTTGAATCCAACGCATTTCCGAACGATTCTGCATCGACCTTGGCGTAGTTCAATGCCATCTTGGGGTTTTTGTACTGGTTTATTCCAACGGCAAGAATGTGGCAGACTGAACTCTTATCTGAGATTTCAGAAAAAATTTCTGCCGATGCCTGATCCGATTCCATTTTATCTTCATTGAGTGCCGAGGCCGTGAACACGTTAGTGCCTCCGATCATATTCACCACGGTTTTGATGATGCTCCATTGACCTTTGCCCTGAGGGAGTTTCGGATCTACCAGGGAAATACTTTTTCCATTGTGAAACAGTTTGACGTTTTTCACACCCGCACCATTGTCTGTAACTTTCAGGTAGACATCTGCCTTGGTCGGATCTGTCGATCGCTGCACGGCGACTTTTATCGAAGGCGGGGGTGATCCTTTCAACTTTTGATTGATCCCTTGTGATCCGCTCGTGCCTCGGTTCTGAAAAATCTTGGGCAACAAATCGGGGCGATAAAATTCATTGAAGAACTGATCTGCATGATACGTTTTCATGCCATCAACAAAGTGAATGAATTGCCTCGCTTCTTGCGTGCTGTTGAAATAGCCTTCGGGATTTTTCACCAACCATTCCTTCTCCCCGAAATGAATGTGTTCGAAGAATTCCTTGCCCGAATTCAAATCCCAGAATTTTGTAGCTCCATCCACGCTGTTACTGATCAACATTTTGTTGTCGGGGCTAAACAGCAGGGATGTCACCTCCGCTTTGTGTCCGTCAAAAGTTCGAATCACTTTGGATGTAGCCAAATCCCACACACGGATCTGGCGATCGGCACCGGCAGAGTAGATATTTTTTCCGTCCGGGCTGAATATCGCTATATGTACAGCGCCGCGATGACCCAACATTTTTTTGTCCATCAATCCAGTCCCTACATTCCAGAGGCGAATGCTGCCGTCCCAACTGGCCGAAAGCAATTGCTGTTTGTCGGCGTTCAAACGCAACGACGAAATCACATCACTGTGGCCCACAAAATCGCGCACAGAAGTTTTGCTATCCAGTTCCCACATTTTGATTTCCTTGCTCTGACCTGTAAAAACATACAGATCACCTTGGCCCCATTGAAGGCTTAGTGCTGAATTATTTTCGAAGTCAAAAAAATGGACGGACTTTCCCGTGGTCAAATCCCACGTGATCAACCGTGCATCCCAACTGGAGGCGGCTACTTTTGTCTCATCACTATTAAAATGAATATCAAGTATGGGTTCGCGATGCGCTTTTATCGTTCTGAGGGTGTCGCCTGTACCTACATCCCACAAAATAATTTTCCCATCGCCTCCACCCGTCACTAGTCGCTTGCCATCTTTTGAAAGCTCGTAGCAAAGTGCTGCTTTAGTGTGTCCCACAAAATCCATCACGTTTTTTCCTGTGGCGATGTCCCATTGCTTCAGCTTCGCCCCAAATTTTCCTTTGATGAGGGTCTTCCCGTCATTGGTGATGAGCAGACTGCCTTTGAAGCGAATGTATTTGGCGATCTGCATGTCCCAGATGAAATTGGGATCGTAAGTGATGCCCCCCTTGTCGCGGAGATTAAGAAATCCCGTGAGCGATTGTACCGTCTTTTGCTTTTCAATATCCCACAGGAGAGTGGTGTTATTATCGCAGGCGATAAGCAGTTGCCTGGAGTTGGTCGTGAACGTTCCTTCATTCATCTCTTGGTCAATCCCGGGATTAAATCGTTGCAATTCTTTTCCCGTATCGTTGTCCCATATAACGATTTCTTTTTTCAACACGAGAGCTACTTTTTTGTTGTCCGGCGAAAAGACGATGGATGATGGATCACGTAGTCCATCCGCGTATTGCCCAATTAATTTTCCTGTGGCCAAGTCATATTTTTTCGCAGAGCCGTTGTGCGAAACCATCACCAGGGTTTGACTGTCTGGCGAGAAGTTGCAAAATGTGGAACATCCACCACACGATCCAGAACCGTATTCAAACGAATACACTTTTTTCCAATCGCGGGTGTCGTACACATTTACGATCCGATTATCCTCACCGAATGCAATCCATTTTGAGTCTGGACTGATCGCAACATCCACTCCATTTCGGTTGGATTCAGGGTTGACTTCAAACTCCTTTATCTTTTTCTTCGACTTGAAATCGTAAACATGGACATTGAACCGAAGCGCCGCGGTTAAGAAAAATCTCATGTCGGGACTGATCGCTACATGCTTAATTTGCTCGTGCACTGGATTGATGGAGAAAATTTCCTTACCCGTCTCCATTTCCCATAGCTTCACCGTTTCATCATTGCTTCCGGTGAGCAAATATTTTCCGTCTCGACTGACATCCACTGAAGTGACAGAATAATCATGCCCCAAAAAGCTTCTCACCTCTCGGCCTGTGCTGAGCTCCCAAAGTTTTGCGGACTTATCCCTGCTTCCCGTGACCACGTAGTTGCTATCGGGGCTTGCAGCTACAGCAACAACGGCGAGTTCGTGACCACGCTGAATGACTGTTTCGATCGATTGCGCCCGGCCGATGAGAGCAATGATCAAGAAAAGAAGACTGGCTAAAGCGAAGTGACGGTTATTATTTAGAAATCTCATTCTTCCAGACGTTAATTGACTTTAGTACTAAAATCAGGATGCAGACTACACACACTACCAATAGTATCCAAGCTCTGCCAAACTGGTAACCCTCCACTTGAAATGTAATTATCTCAACGTATGAAGTGAAGAGCAGTCCTAAGACCAGGGAGGCATTTGTACCAAGGTTTTTGAATTTTCTAGCAAGCGCTCGAAAAAAATAAACCACCACAATAAGGGGCCCACCCAGTGAGATAATAGCTTCTGGCCATCCTATAACCAAATAAGTATCGTGCAATTGAATGTCGAATGCAGTGCGCTGGGTAGCCAGAACAGAAACTATAAGGACCATGAAAAGGATCGCGACCAGAACCAAAAAATCTTTAAACTTCACCATCTTTGGCTAGCTTAATTCTTGATAGGTTCCGGTTCCTGCGGCTCCGGCTCTACTGGTATTTCCTCCCAATTGCGAGGTTCGTTGTTATGTAAGTATTCCGAAATCTTCTGCTCTACCTGCCAGAGTTTCATTCCACGGATGAATTTTCCGTTTCGAGCTAAAATCAATCGACCCGTTTCTTCAGAAATGGCGAGCACCAGGGTATCCGTCACCTCGCTCATACCGATCGCCGACCGATGGCGCAACCCGAATTGGGCCGGCAGGTGGTCGTTTTCACTGACGGGCAATACACACTTGGCAGCCACGATTCGCCCATGAAAAATGATAACCGCTCCGTCATGGAGGGGCGTGTGCTTGTTGAAAATGGAGAGCAACAATCTCTTGTTTACCTCCGCATCAATATGTTCGCCTGTTTCACAATAAAATTTCAACTCCGTGTCGCGCGAAAAAACGATCAGCGCTCCGGTGCGAGTAGCTTTTAGCGATTTGCACGCCTCAATGAATTGATGGATATCAAAATCATCGCGCGAACCCTGGCCCCAATTCTGCAACGTCTTTAAAAAACTCTCACGATTGATTTCTGTGGTACGGCCAATCAACAATAGAAACTTCCTGATCTCGGGTTGAAATAAAATAATCATGGCTAATACACCTACGCCCATGAATTGTCCCAGAATCTTGGCGAGCAACTCCATTTGTGCCGCACGAACGATCAAGTAAACGAGATAAAGTGCGAGAATGCCTAGAAAAATGTTTACCGCGATGCTTCCCCGAATGAGTTTGTAAATCTGGTAGAGCAAAATGGAAACCAGCGCAATGTCCACGAGGTCAATCCAAGTGACTTCCAGAAAGCTGATTTGAAAGGCAAAAATCACCATCAAAGATAAACCGGGATGACCATTAATAAAACGCTGCTACGACCACCTGACCCGGCTAATTATCAAAGAGCATGATCCAATGATTCGTCAGGTGAACCGTGGGCTCCGCAAATTCTTGTAGAGAATGTGGGTAATGCATTTTTTCGACCAGGAACGATTTCTAAAGTGTTCCGCAGGTTTTTTCCGTCAACCAACTTGGCAATAACTTGTCAACGTTTATCTTCGCGCGAATGGCTTCTACCGAAACTCCACTACAGAAACAGTACAATGCAATCAAGGCAAAATACCCTGGTGCCCTTTTGCTTTTTCGGGTAGGTGATTTCTATGAAACCTTTGGCGAAGATGCCATCACGGCAAGCAAAATCCTCGACATCGTTTTGACCAAACGAGGGAACGGTTCCGCCTCCGAGACTGCCCTGGCCGGGTTTCCACATCATGCGCTCGACACGTATTTGCCTAAGCTTGTTCGCGCCGGCCATCGTGTTGCCATTTGTGATCAACTCGAAGATCCGCGCTTTGTAAAGGGAATTGTAAAACGCGGTGTCACCGAATTGGTCACCCCGGGAGTATCGTTTAATGACCACGTCCTCGACCGAAAACAAAATAATTTCCTCGCTTCCATTCACGCCGGCAAAAACACCTGGGGTATTTCCTTCCTCGATATTTCCACCGGCGAGTTTTACGCGGCTCAAGGAAATGAAAATTACGTCTTGAAGCTGGTACAAGGATTCGCGCCCAGTGAAATCATCTTTAGCAAACAATTGCGGGAAAAATTTGAGACCCTGTTCAGCACCGACCACCCGACGTACGCCCTTGACGAATGGGTTTATCAATTTGACTATGGGCATGAGAAACTGATCAGCCAGTTTAAAACCTCGTCACTCAAGGGATTTGGAATTGACGGAATGAACGAAGCCATCGTTGCCGCGGGAGCTGTTTTGCATTACCTCGAAGGCACCGAGCACAAAAACACGTCACATATCGCTTCCATTTCGCGAATCGATGAAGACAAATTTGTTTGGCTGGATAAGTTCACCATTCGCAATTTGGAGATCGTCTTTGCACAACAAGACGGGGGCGTTCCGCTCATCGAAGTGCTTGACCGAACGATTACACCCATGGCTTCGCGATTGCTTAGACAATGGATGATTCTGCCTCTGCGCGACAAAAATGCGATCGATGAGCGATTAGAATCAGTGGATTTTTTCTTCAAGCACATTGACACATCCGAGAAAATTGAAGAGCAACTCAGAGGAATAGCCGATCTGGAACGTTTGATCTCCAAGGTGGCTGTGGGAAGAATCAATCCGCGTGAGCTGTTGCAATTAAAACGCTCGTTAAAATGTGTGGCACCAATAAAGAAGATGCTGGAGCAGATGCCTTCGGCGTCTTTGAAAAAAATGGCAGATCAACTCCATGAATGTGAATTCTTGCTGGAGAAAATCGAGAAAGAATTGCGTGAAGATGTTTCTATCGCCAGCAATCAAGGAGGAATCATCAAGGAAGGTGTAGATGACGAGTTGGATGAGCTGCAAAAGATGGCCTACTCAGGAAAAGACTATCTCCTTCAAATTCAAAAACGCGAAGTTGAACGTACCGGGATCAACTCGTTGAAAATTTCCTACAACAAAGTCTTTGGGTATTATCTCGAAGTCAGCAATGCCAACAAGGACAAAGTCCCGGCCGACTGGATCCGGAAACAGACACTCGTCAATGCAGAGCGATTTATCACGGAAGAGTTGAAGGTGTACGAGGAGAAAATTCTTCATGCCGAAGAAAAGCTGATCGTCATTGAGCTAAGGATATTCAATGAACTGATCCGTCATACGGCCGAATTTATTCCCCAAATTCAACAAAATGCGCGTGCCATTGCCGTGTTGGATTGTCTATTGTCTTTCGCCACCGTTGCAAAGGCCAATCGCTACGTCAGGCCCGAAATCAACGACACCGTGCAAATCAACATCAAGGATGGCCGTCATCCGGTGATTGAAAGACAACTTCCGATGGGCGAGAACTACGTACCCAACGACATTTTTCTCGACAACGAATCGCAACAAATTTTGATTATCACGGGACCGAACATGGCGGGTAAATCCGCACTGCTGCGCCAAACTGCGTTGATCGTGCTGATGGCGCAGATGGGATGTTTTGTTCCCGCTACTTCTGCGTCCATCGGGATTGTCGACAAGGTTTTTACCCGTGTCGGGGCATCGGACAATTTATCCAAAGGTGAATCCACTTTCATGGTGGAGATGACCGAGACGGCGAGCATCCTAAACAACCTCAGCAACCGTAGTTTGATTTTGATGGACGAGATCGGTCGGGGTACAAGCACGTACGATGGCGTATCCATTGCATGGAGCATTGTCGAGTACCTCCACAACCACAAAGATTTCAAAGCGAAAACACTTTTTGCTACCCACTACCACGAACTCAATCAGCTGGCCGAAGATTTAGTGCGTGTCAAGAATTTCAATGTGAGCGTGAAAGAAGTGGGTGACAAAATTATTTTCATGCGCAAACTGAAGGCCGGCGGAAGCGAGCATAGTTTCGGAATTCACGTGGCGCAGCTGGCGGGCATGCCCAACAAAATTGTGCTCCGCGCCAATGAGATTCTGCATTTCCTTGAAAAAGAAAAACACAAGAACGAACCTGAAAAAAAATTCGATGCGCTGCCAAAGGCCACTCCGCAGATGACGTTGTTCGAAGCCGATCCAAGGGCAAAAGAACTTCAAAACATGCTCGACAAAATAGACATCAATACGATTAGTCCTGTGGAGGCGCTGTTGAAATTGAATGAAATTCTGGGTGTCTACAGAAAATAATATCTGCATTTAGAACTTGTAACGTAACGTGTTACATTTGCCCTAAACCACTACGAATATGAAAAAGGAGTAACGACTTAAAATTATTGCTTTGCCATGATAGTGAGCTTTGGTCACAAAGGGTTAAAAAGTCGCTTTGAAAAAGGCGATTTCAAGAAGCTTAATTCATCCCATGTTGAGAAAATTAGAAACATCCTAGCGAGACTAAATTCAGCGAAAGACTTATGTGATATGAATTACCCAGGCTCCAATTTGCATGCGCTTAAAAGACCGCCGTTTAGGGGGTTTTATTCTGTAAATGTCAGTGGTAATTATCGTGTCGTTTTTCGGTTTGAAAAAGGCGACGCCTATGACGTTGATTATTTAGACACGCATTGATTCGAAAAATAACATTTGTGTTACAGTTCAATCCGCCACATCCTGGAGAGATCCTTAAAGCAGATTATCTCGATCCGCTTGAACTCTCAATTACCGACGCAGCAAGCGGGTTACACATTGCAAGAAAAAATCTTTCAGCGATTATCAATGGTCGCGCTGGTGTTAGCTCCGAAATGGCGTTGCGGCTGTCTGAGGCGTTCAATACTACTCCCGAGCTTTGGTTGAATCTTCAGACTAATTATGATCTGTGGAAAGCTAGAAGAGCACCAATCAAAAGGAAAGTAAAGCAGTTTTATAAATCTCCGAATGTAAAACTTGCTTAAATTGATTGTGTGAAATTCTTGGACTGAAAATAATATTCAGCCTTCGCTTGAATTCTTCCGAACTTCCGATAATCTTACGTCCGTCTACAGTAGTTGATTAATCGGGATATATTTGATTAGTCCGACCAAACCCTCCGTATGAGCAAACCTTCGCGTGATGAGAAAATGTTCACGAATGAACTGGGCATTTACAACAAGCATCGAGATTTTCAGTACAGCCAAGATTCTTATAACGAATTGAAGTCAGCCCATGAACGGCTGACCAACGATTATAAAAAACTTCTGGAGCAGGCGCGCTTTCTCACTTGGATCAGTGGACGGCTCGAAAAAAAATTATATAAGTCAAATAAGGAGCTGGCCGTGCGCAATTCCAAATTGGAAAAAACGGTCGAAGAATTGATCTCCGCGCGCGCTGGTAAAAATGCTTACGCGATCATCTATTTTATTGCTATTGTTCTTTTTGTGTTAGAGGAGTTCCTAATTGAGCCCGTTATCAATCAATTTGGAAACGGTGTGGGCTACAGCATTTTGATTAAATTGATCATTGTGTTGCTCCTTAAAGTTTCAGAAGGATTTTTAGAAGAACGAATCAAAAAGAACCCGAAATTGGAATCTACAAAGCCCGCAGACCTACAGCGAGCCTAACCCACAAGCTATGCGCGAGGTAAAATGGGCCATTCTCGGTTGCGGAAAAATTGCCCGCAAATTTGCTTCCGATCTCCAATACGTAAAGAACGCAAAGCTCATCGCCGTAGCCGCACGCGACCAAGCCACAGCCGAAAAATTTGCACAAGAATTTCCTGTCAAGCACATCCACGGTAGCTATCAAAGCCTGGTAGAAAATTCCGATGTAGACGTCATTTATGTAGCCACTCCGCACGGCCTTCATCACGAGCATGTCATGCTTTGCCTAAAACATAAAAAAGCGGTGCTGTGCGAAAAAGCGTTTGCGCTCAACTCCCGACAAGCAAAAGAGATGATCTCATTCGCAAAAGCACAGAATGTGTTTCTCATGGAAGCGCTTTGGTCAAAATTCCTTCCCCATTATCAAAAGTTGATGGAGATCGTGCAATCAAAGAAACTTGGCGACCTCAAGAGTGTGTTGATCAACTTTGGCTTTGTGCCGCAGGAGCCCGTCGCCCCACGATTGTTAGATCCGGCACTGGGTGGCGGCAGCCTGCTCGACATCGGTATTTACAATGTGTTTTTCGCATTGTCCATCCTAGGAAAGCCAGATGAAGTAGAAGCCAGCATGACGCCGAGTTCCACGCCGGTGGACGAACAATGTGCCATCCTTTTCAAATACAAAACCGGCGCCCTCGCGCAGCTTTTTTGCACCTTCTCATCCAATCTCGCCACAGAAGCAGACATCGGCGGCGAAAGAGGCCGCATTAGATTGTCGACAAGGTTTTATGAACCGAGCGCTCACATCGAATATTACCCCGGCAACGTCTCGACAAAACAAATCATCGACGTAAAAAAGGAAGCGGGCTTTGGATATCATTACGAAGCGCAACATGTCACTGAATGTCTGATCCAGGGCTTGAAAGAAAGCCCCGTCATGAAATTTTCTGACACCCTCGAATTGATGGAAACGCTCGACTGTATCAGAGCGAAAGCGAACATCCGTTACCCTGCCGATTTGTAGCATGACGGGCGCTGCGCGCATAGGGCTATTAGCCAATTTTTTGATAGGTCATTACGCATTTTAGCCTTACCTTTGTAGTCCGCTTATGACACAGGCTCAGACGATAACGCTTTATCAACCGCTGTTGCACACCATCGCCTACAATTTGGTGCGTTGCAAGGAGGATGCTGAAGATATTGTGCAGGAGACTTTTGTGAAGTGGCTCACCATCGATCAGCAAAAAATCGAGAACACAAAAGCCTATTTGATCAAGGCCGTCACCAACAATTGCTTGAATCATTTGAATTCATTGCGCAAGAAAAAAGAAGAGTACTTCAGCAACATCAATCTCCCGGAATTGCTGACCAAATTCAAAGAGACCAACCTTGCAAAAATGGATTTGGATACGAATCTCAACCAAGCGTTCAAGGTGCTTCACGCTAAACTAGGACCACTCGAGCGCGCGGTTTATTTGCTGAAAGAAGTTTTCGATTTCGATTATGATGAATTGCAGGTAGCACTTGACAAAAAGAAAGAACATTGCCGCCAGCTTTTCTGCCGTGCGAAAAAGAAGCTCGACGAAGAGACCTCAAAAATTCATTTCTCCCTGCCCGATACCTCTAAAATGATGAAGAGCTTCCGAGAAGCCTGTGATTTTGGCAACGCGTCAAAGCTTATTCACGAACTCAAAGAACAGTTATAAATAATTCTGGAGACACGCGTCACAATTTCAGTGGTTCGATTGTCTCTCCGTTAGAAAATTCGAACAATGGACTCAGCAGTTTTAAAACCCGAGGCTCGCAGAAAACCAATCCTGAAGCAAGAACTGGCCTTTGCCGTCATTCATATGCTTCCCCTGGCTGCACTTTGGACAGGCGCCACTTTCTTTGATTGGATGGTTTGCATTTTCCTCTACGTGTTCCGCATGTTCTGGATCACCGGCGGATACCACAGGTACTTTGCACACAAATCATACAAAACTTCGCGTTGGTTTCAGTTTGTCATTGCCTTCATGGCACAGACCTCTGCTCAGAAAGGTGCCCTTTGGTGGGCCGCTCACCATCGCCATCACCACAGGCATAGCGATACGCCGGCCGATCCGCACTCGATGAAGATCTATGGTTTCTGGTATTCGCATGTGGGTTGGATCGTGGGGCCGGATTTCAAGGAGACCGATTACAAAACCATCGGCGACTATGCCAAGTATCCCGAGCTGGTTTGGTTAAATAAACATTATCTCGTTCCGCCTACAATTCTTGCCGTTACAGTAATGGCGTTGGGTGGAATTGTGAATGGCGGAAGCATTTTGACGATGTTCACCAGCGCGGGTTTTTCTACTTTGTTTATCGGGTTTTTCTTGAGCACCGTGGTCTTGTATCATGGCACATTTTCGATCAACTCGATCATGCACAAATTTGGAAATCAGCGCTACGAATCAAATGATGAAAGCAAGAATAGCCTTTGGCTGGCGTTGCTTACTTTGGGTGAAGGCTGGCACAACAATCACCATTACTACGAAGTAGCATCACGTCAGGG
>DATJJP010000005.1:0-11068 GCA_035492075.1 Cyclobacteriaceae bacterium
CCCCCCGACCCGTTCACAATATGCGT
The DNA here is from genome assembly GCA_035492075.1 of Cyclobacteriaceae bacterium. GTDB lineage: Bacteria > Bacteroidota > Bacteroidia > Cytophagales > Cyclobacteriaceae > ELB16-189. The sequence continues at coordinate 27 of DATJJP010000005.1, forward strand.
GTGATCAAAAAGGCTCGAGTTTATTCTCCTAATCCCTTCAAAATTGATGAACTGATTTTGTTCGCTCTCATCTTCGAATGTGGCCAGGTTGGAGTCAGTCTGATCGCGGGATGTAAACAACACTCTGGTGTTTTTCACATTGTCTTTCAGTGCGTACTGATATTCTGGCCCATCCGAATTCATTTTGATTTGGCCTTCATCGTGGTTGATCAATGAGAGTGAATTGTTTTCATATACAAAACTCCCAACAAAGTCGATGGCCTTTTGTGGATTCCCGTTGTTGCCAGCATACTCCTGTTTCAGTCGGATGCCGTTGTGATCGTACGTATATGAAATTGTGGCCCCGTTGTCGCTCACAACTTGATCGACCAGATTCATATAGTTGTACGTCATTGAACTGATGCCCTTGTTTTTGTCTTTGGTCAGGTTGCCGTTGTCATCATATTCGTAGTCGTCACTTGAGGTGTTCAACTCTTTGAACCCGTCTTCTTCGGAAGTGGAGTTTGCGCTGTCATCTACTCTGAACAATTTGTTGCCCTGATAAGAGTAACCAAGGTTGTCCATTGCACCATACGTGTTCGAAAATGCAACCTCGCCTGTCTTTCCTTGGCGAGTTGTTCCAAGAATATTTCCGTTGCGATCGTAGCCTGTGATCTGCTCGTTGAAACGGTTATTGTTCAACGGATTGTTTGTATCAAAATATTTTGCTTGGGTGAGACGGTTGAGTGGATCATAACTGTATGCATACGATTGTCGTCCACTCACCAAGTTACTCCACAGCACTTCACTTATATTGCCATTGAATTGTGCCGCACCACCATTTGTGGTTGGCGTGTTGTACCTCAGTTCGAAACCAAAGTAATCGTTGCCGTCATCGTTGGTCACTCCGCTGTCATCGGTAAGAGCCGAGTTGTTGATGTGCGTGAGCCACCCGCGGATGTTGTAGCGATAGTCCACTGACTGCTGATAGGTTCCATCGTCCTTCAAGTGCAGGTTTTTTTCCACCAGTTGGCCGATAGCATTATAGTTCTGCAGTCATCACTGGGCGGTTGAGGTCATCAAACTTGGTGAACATCCATTGGTTGTTGGCGCGTTGATTCGCGTCCTGCGTCATCACCAATCGGTCTCTGTTGTCATAGACCATGTACACCCATCCGGCACCGGGCACTTTTTTCTGGCTCAGTCTTCTGAATTCATCGTAGCGATATTGAAAAGCCCATTTTATTTTTTGGGCGTGCCCCAGAGGGTCGGGCCATCCGCTGCAAGTCCGTCCTGGCACATCCCAATGCACTTCGGGCTTTCCGCTGCTGTCCCTCACGCGGGTTTTGTCATCATGTCAAAGAATTTTCTAATTTTCTTGCAAGCGCAATCTCTCCCCAAAAATAAATCTTCAAACATGCTTCCAGCATCTCCTTGCTCCTTGAGAACAGATAGTCTTTCTGGAAAGTCGTTTGAGATGTGTGCGAATGCTCAGGTTCTTTCTTTCGATCCCATTGATCTGGTATTTTGATCTCCCATGTATTTGTTTCGGGATCAAACTTCTATATAAATAATAGCCTTCCGTGTAAATCTTTCTTGCTTCCGATAAAAGCACAGTTGTAATTACCTTACTCAACGTTTTCAAATTTCTCTTGCCAACCTTGAAATCAATTATCTCTTTGGTGTCTCTTCTCATTGCGCAGACCACCCAATATAATCTCCCTTTGTTCCCGATATAAGTCCGAAGTTCATCCACTTCATATTCTTTCCCTTTCAGGATAGCGGACGGTCTTTGTATTTGTTGCCCTATCCTTTTTATCCTCCTGATCACCGTCACGATCGATATCCTCAATATCCTTGAAATACTCCTGACACCACAACTCTCCTTTTTCAAAGTGAATATTTGTTCACTGATGTTCCTTTCGCATGCCTTGTAGGTGTAGCTTCCTTGCCAATATTTTTTGCATCCCCTGCATTGATATCTCTGTACTCCCGTTTTGCTCCTTCCGTTTTTTACTCCTGAATGATCACATCGGTTGCATTTTAAATTTTCCATCAGCTTTTCTGTAGCACTAAAGATAGGATCAATGGAATTACGTGACATTAAACCCATCAAAACAAAACAGGATGGACATTTGCCCATCCTGTTTACTGTTGAATCTAAAATTCTTTGACTGAACCTTAGCTGATTTTCAGCCTCTTACGATCACATCAGCTTTTCTGTATCACTACCTATTGACTAGTCTTTCTTTCCCGGCTGAGGAAATATAAAATGATCGGAATGGACATACTGAAAAATATAACTGCAAAGGAAGTGGCTTTTAGCATTTTCAGCCAATAATTTAAAAAACCCATCTCCAAAAAAGTCAGGCCCTGGCCCTCAATCCAAGTCCACGCGGTAAACATTGCCATGGATAAAATAAGGGATACAATTATCCGCGAATAGATTTTATCAAAAACAGAACCTGATCTTTTCGAACTACTTGACGGTAAGTAGGTATTTGTCGCCACAAGAATGAAGGCGGGGACGCTGTAGTAAATTAAGATGCGACCAATGGCGCTAATCAGGCTTCCTCTCACCCCTACAATCGTCAAATAGAGACACATCAATAAAATAAATACTCCAAACGACCCAAAGAAGGTCATTAAAAAATACTTTCTCCTGCTGTCCGTACTGACACCGTTGAGGGTTAATACATTAGGTGATTCCACTTGTGAACTACTGCTTCTCCTAGTAAGTAAGATCAAAACGCCTGACACCGATATGCAATAGCCAAAAAGCACCCACTGCAATTGAGCAGCTTCTTTCATCCAATAAACAGCAAAGCCGTGCCCCCCATAGTTTTGCGAGTTTCCATCATATGTTATCCATAATGTCATGAATATGAAGCCTAGTAATATCGAGGCAACTATTTGAGTAACCCACGAATTAAACAACGGTTCTGGTGTTAGCTTATACATCCCTTCCAATAGTGCAGCGTAACACACGGTAAATATGATGGAAGGAATTACAAAATATAGCAGTATTATCAAACCAATAAGATTTACTTCTTGGTGCTTAAAGCTCTCGTAAATTGATAAAATCAATGAGACTATAACTACAGGAGCTAAAGCGGCAATAAGGATATTTTTAGTTTTCATTTTATGAGATCATAACGATTACTTACGCGTGGGTTGGCTATCGCAGACCCATTGTGTGCAATTACGAAATTAACAATACCATTGATAAGACTTTTCCACAAGGCGTCACCTTTTTCAAACAGAGTCTCTCCCGCTGCAACATCTATGAAACCAGTAGCAACGTCAGCACCCCTAGTAAAGAACGTATAAGTCCCGTCTCCATTGTCATTGAACCCGAACTGCCTGTTACCGCTCACTGAGTGATTTTGAGTTTCGGGAGTAAACACGGTGCTAAACGTCCAAGTGTTCGGTGTCTGTTCTGCAGCAACTACGCCAAGATCATCAAAAGGCAGTGGATAAATAAGATACCCCCTAAATTTCTTCACCACTCCAACATAATTGTCTGTATTCCACTTATCACTTTCGGCAGCTGGATCATTATTTGGATAATCAGTAAAACTTGCTACGTGATTGTCAATTAATGAATTCAAATTAAGTCTTATGTAGTCGAACAGTTCATCTATAGTCATTTGATGACGATTCAGCGTTGGGAGCCCAGAAATTGTAATGGAATACCTGTCTAAGTTAATTTTGCTGCCTTGTGCCTTCTCCATTTCAAGAACCTCCCACCAATTCCCAGATGGAATTGCACTTGGTGGATCATTCGCGTTCTTGTTAGCTTCAGCAAATTTGTCATATATACTTTTTGGTGGCTTGAAATTAATCAGATCATCCCAACCGCTTGGACACGTAGGGCAGTTTATAGGAGTCTTGGGGCTAAAGTCGGCATCGTCACTAGTAGAAGTCATCGTGATAGACGTGACGTTGCGTTCCAAATCTGCGATGAACGAAAAATCATTTCTACCCGTTTTGCTGCTCGCCAAAAGTGCCCGCGCCTCGTTTGCGGGATGGTTGCTGTACAGGTACCGCCTGAGCTCCTGCAAGTTGGTCTCTGTCTGTGTTCTCTGATAAGACTTGCCTATGAGCAAGTCTATGATATCGTCAGTATTTCTTTCTCTGACGTTTGAGTATGGATCATGTGTAAAGTCGGCCAGATTGTCGTTGTCATTCGAAACAAGATTAAGAAGAGCTTTTGGGGGACCACTTGCGTCCTGAATCTCGCGCTGGGTAACGAAGTCGAACCATGGGTCCCTGCCAGAGTCTGAATTGCCTGATCCCGATTTTCTCCGGGCTTTTTTCCCATTGTAAAGGCTATACCCATTTTCCACGTGCGTCCTTTTTCCCCTTCGCCTTCCCTTGCCCTTTGAATAATCAGAAATGCCGGAGATGTCTCCACTTTCATTTTTTGAATTGGGCGTCAGCTCATGGTCTGCTTCTGCTTCATTCAATTCCATTGATTTGGATTTCTGTCTAGATGACGACTGTCTGAGTTGGCTGATCTGATAAGTGTCTCCATCGTTCTGAGCCATTTTCTCGTCAGCAATTTTCTCTATGCTGTCCCACACATCGTTATCATCGATCTCGTCACCGATCAATCCAAAAAGATCAATGTTGCTGATGGAATTATTGCCAGCGTATTGATATGGGCTTTCTGTGATTTGAATTTCAGCCAACGGGTCAACAGCTTGGAATCTGCCAATGGCTGGATCCAGGCTTCTAAAGCCCAAGTCCTTTGTTCCAAGTCCTTCAGTAGTCACCTGACCTTTATAATTCTCGTTGTCGCGGTCAAACGCGGTGCTGGCTATCGACAAACCAAGAGGATAGTAATCTTCCGATTGTAGCAAATGGGATTTTGTTTGAGAGACCTTGAAGTCATCAAAGAAAACTTCTACAGGTTGGTGTATCTTCTTCGTTGCTTAGGTAAGTGTATATGTATCCTGGCTCGGTGATCGCAATGGGTGGGCTCACCAATTTTTCATGAGTCGCATTCGAGCCATTTTCCTTTGCTTTGTCACTGATACGGATAAAGCCACCGGTTTTGAACACAAAGTTTTTGTCGAACACCAGCCAGTTCAAGTATGCCTTCGGTAAATCAGTTTATCAATATTTTCGGAGTGCGAACGAAAGTATGACCTTTACGCAGTTACTTAGACGCGATACTTACACACTTAATTGGGCAGTGTCCAGGGATTGCGTCTCCCCTTTCGTACTTACGGTGCACACTCTGAGGTATTCCAGTTCGATCACTCATTTCCTTTAAAGACGCCCCTGTGATATCGCGCCTTATGGTCCGAATATTTATGCTCAGGTGTCGTTGATTATTTTCTTCCATGGCTATTGATTTGAATACTCTTTAGTCTTAAGTATTTATACAGTGTACTTTTAGAAATCTCAAGTTTGCTTAAGATGTCACTGATCCTATAATTCTCTTGGTAAAGGGAGGCTGCAGCAATAGCAGTCTTCTCTCCTTCTCTAGTTAGGCCCTTCGGTCGACCACCAAGCCGCCCTCGGGCACGTGCTGCTTCCAGACCTGCTATTGTCCTCTCTCGAATTATTTCTCTTTCAAACTCAGCCAACGATGCGAAAATATTGAAGATGAGCCTGCCCTGCGCTGTAGTGGTATCTATAGGATCGTTAAGACTCTTAATGCCCATATTTTTAAAATGCTGAACTGCTGCTATAGGTTCCTGCTGGCATCGGATCTACCACCGCTTCGAGGATACCTCCTGAAGTTTCTCCTCCTGGAATCCATAAATCATCAAGAGCACCTGGCTCATTACCTCACTCTTTTCGTGTCGCCTCTTCTTTGAGCTTCCAAAATTACGTGATAAGCACTTTGTTCATTTTGCATTGCTTTTTTAGCTTCCTCCAAACTAATTTCATTTTCCACAGTCCAACTTGCTGATTGGCCGTTATCATATTGGATAAATAGTTTCGAATCGCGTTCAACAATTACATATCCAAAACCTTCATTGATTATTTTTTCCATTTGGCTCATTTGCGGAAAGTCGAAGGCGAAAAGAAGCTATTCTACTTGAAGCATCTTCCTTGCAGCCTCAATATCGGCTCCAACTGTTCTTTGCCAATTAGTATACTCTACGAAATCAAACCTCCTGCCGTACAATATTGCTTTACTAACTTTATCATACAGTAATGCATAGTATTGTTCTGCCTGTTTTTTATCATTTAAAATCTAATCTAATCCAATCGCTTTGATCCTTGCGAATCCACGCCTCTAATCCGTCTAATCGCTGATCTACAAATTTCAATTCCATAAGACAGAATAGGAATTCCCGATCAAAAGCTCATAGCAATTGGCTGTTATTTTTTTGAACCACCTAAAGCCTTTCTTTGAATAACTAGAACAATTTCTTCTGCCTTTAATTGGTCAACGAGTGCTTTTTCAGCTTCTTCCTTACTTATCTCATTCTCAACCATCTTAACAGCTATACCGCCAGCATCATAGCGGATAATGAACTTATTATCCCTCTGTATAACTTGACACCAGCCATAATCTTTTAATATTTTTTCATTCATCTCTGTTCTTAATTTAAGAGTTTAAAAAACTGAACCTGTGATAAAAGTCCCAGGCTGTATTTGGTCCACGGTTGCTTCGAGTACTCCACCAGAAGTCTTGCCTCCTGGTATCCAATTTTCATTTGCACCTAATTCATTACCGCTTGGCATCCTGGCGCCTGATGGATTGGCAACATCGATTCTGACAGGGTTAGTGCCCAAAGTACCCCGTTCTAATCCTAGGAGGTCCTCTAACTTATGAACGTCTCCTCCTGCCTGCTTGATTAACTCATCAGCTTGGGATTTGGGGATAACAAATGTTCCACTTGGAGGACCGACAGCACCAGTTGGAGCGTCCGAGAGAAACTTGGTCACGCCATCGTCAAATTTACTCAAATGACTGTTAATGTAAGTCGCATCGAGATAAGTACTTGGGTCAGGTCTAGAGCCATTCGGCTTGTTAAGTGCGTCCAATGCTCCAGGGTTCTTGCGGATAGCGTCATCTGCATGTAGGTCATCCATTTTCTTCCATGCATCGACCAATTCGCTATTGCCATTCACTGCATCCAAAAGATTGGGATTGTCAGCAATGTCTTTGAGCAACTTTGATTCTACATCACCGCCAAGATCACCTATTTTAGTAAGAGTAGTTTGATCAGTGATTTTGTCGAGAAGGTCTTTGGCTTTATTTACGAAGTCGTCAATTTCACCGGCTGTCTTGGTGGCTTTCGATCCTTTTATGAACGCTCCTCCATAAAAAATGCTGGCGATCTGTACCGCATCATAACCACCTTCGCGAAAGGCAACCTCGAGACCCTGATTGGTGTATTTGTCTGCCTTGTCCTCAAACATCTTTTTGATTGTATCAAAGCTGATGCTCGCCACAAAGTCCGCCAATGCACTACGGTCTTCTTTATTGAAGAGACTTAAGCCAAACATTAACAGATCAGGGATACTTTTTACTTCGTCTATCAATCCGTCACCAACTCCCGAAACCAATTCGTCCGCTCCTTATAAAACCATTTCTAAATATGACAGATTGGAACGCTAATTTTTCTGTAATACCAACACTACTCACATTCTCCTAGTTAATCTTGCACCCATTGTTGTAATCCTGCTTATTGTAGACAATAAAAACATAAAGGAAATTATCATTTTTTTGAGGCTGGAACGGTTCTATTATTTCGAGTACAGTGTCAACGTTGGAGTATTTGTATTGCTTCACCTTTGGATCATCAATTAATGTTGCATCCAAAATGAAGGATGACTTGACTGAGGACATTATGTTGTCAAACGTGGCTCGCAATACAGTAACATAAATGACGACAGATTTAAATTTCGGAAAAGAACGATAGGACATTTCGTCTCGTGAATACGCATCAAAATCTTCACCCTCAACGGCATTAACCCAGCTGTAATTGGTTTGCTTGTTTTTATAGCCCGTTACATCGCGCGCAAACCAACCGCCAAGGCTGTTCAAACGATTTGACATATATAACGGATCTCCTTGCAGTTGGAATTCCAGGAGGTCATTTAAGGATGGTTTTTGTGCCATTTACGGTCCATCATACTTTTTAGCACATTACGATACTTACCTTATCTTGAATCCCTTGTCGTATTCATCCTTGTCGTAGGCAATAAACACATACATGAACAAATTATCTTTTTGAGGTTGAAATGGCTCAATCATTTCGATGACTGTATTCGCTCCGGAATATTTTAGCACTTTGACCCTGGGATCATCAACCAGGGTCTTGTCTAGACTCATGGATGATTGAATTAAAGTCTTAACGGCATCGAAATTATCTTTGGTCAGTGTGACATAGGCGATTGCTGCTTTATGGTCAGCAACTTTCCAATACTTGATCTGATCTTTAGTGTGAGGTTCGAACTGTTCATCTACTGCAGCCTTGTACCATACATAATCTTTCTCCGTGTTTTCAAATTTCTCGTCATCGGTTACCCACCCGCCCAAAGCAGTCAACGAAGTAGCGATGTAACTGGGACTTTGCTTATTTTGAAAAGCAAGCAAATTATCTAGGCTAATTGATTGGGCCATAACCATCTTCATATTGCAAATAATAAAACATGTTATCAATATTTTTTTACCGCACATAAGTTTTTAAGGTTGAGTTTCGTCATATTCATTGCTTCTTGTTAAAAAGAAGTTAGCTCGATCCATTTCAAGTTGCACACCGGTCTGTGGGGCTTTGATGTTAACAATCTCCTCAATCTGCGATCCTTCACCTGTTGCAGATCCAAAGGTATTCATCCTTTCAGGGGCAGAGAATACGACACCGCCAGTTTGAACATTTTCATAAGTATACGATATGAAGAAGGAAATCCCTAAGGATGTGGCTTCTTCAATCAAGTCATTACTTACGATCGTTCCCTCTGTTACCACTAAAAGATACGTAAGTACCCCGTCTGGGGCATTCTTACCCAATACGCCAAATGACCAATCCGATAGACCAGAACCCTTCTGTTTTGATAACGCATTAAGTTCTGCCCATAACTGGTTATTAAAAGCACTTTTGTCTAATGTGTTTTGTGATGCTTTAACCTCCACAAATACCCCTTTATCGTATTTAAACAAATCTGGTTCGCCATTATCTTTTGTAGTATGTTCGGTCTTTGTAAAGACAAAGTCTGGTCTTACATTTTTGCTCCTCACGTCATTGCTGAACTTATTACTAAAGTTTCGACTAATCCCACTCATTCTATTCCATGCATACTCCAAAGCATTCCCTGCGATAACATTAACCTTCCACTGTTCGCATGTTGGACACTGTTCCTTTGCTTTGTCCCTCATGGCTTGTGTGGTTAAAGGCCTAAAACGCGGATCACTTTGTAACTCACCTCTTGTTAGAACTTTTTCTTCATTTCCGAAAGCATCATCGCTGGTCGAAGTCATCGTAATGGACGTGACGTTGCGCTCCAAATCTGCGAGGAATGAAAAATCGCTTATGCCTCCCTTGGCGCTTGCCAAGAGAGCTCGGGCTTCGTTTCCAGGATGGTTGGTGAGAAAGTACCGCTTTAGCTCTTGGAAGTTGGTCTCGGTTTGTGCTCTCTTATATGACCTGCCTATAAGCAAGTCTACGATATCGTCAGTGTTTCTTTCGTTGGCACCAGTAAACTGATCGTGCGTATAGTCGCCAAGAAAATCGCTGGCCCGTGAGAGAGCCGTAAGATCCAGACGATGGTCAGGTTTGTCCAGACCCCCGGCGTTCTGAATCTCGCGCCCAGCAACCAAGTCGAACCAATCCCCGTCAGAACTGCTACTACTTGATCCCGAACTTTTCCGAGATTTTTTGCCTTTGTAAAGACTATACCCATTCCACCAATGCGTCCTTTTTCCCCTTTTCCTACCCCTTCCTTTTGCAACATCATTGGCGCCAAAGATGTCTCCACTTTCATTTCTCGAACTGGACATGAGTTCTTGCTCAGAAGTCTCCGTTTCACTCAAGTCTGCTGATTTGGATTTCTGCCTTGAGGGTAATTGTCTGACTTGACTCATTTCATAAGTGTCTCCATCCTTCTGAGCCATTTTCTCGTCAGCAATTTTCTCTATGCTGTCCCACACATCATTCTCATCGATCTCATCACCGATCAATCCAAAAAGATCGATGCTACTGATCGAATTATTGCCAGCGAATTGGTATGGGCTTTCTGTAATTTGAATTTCAGCCAACGGGTCAACAGCTTGGAATCTGCCAATGGCTGGATCCAGGCTTCTAAAGCCCAAGTCCTTTGTTCCAAGTCCTTCAGTAGTGACTTGCCCTTTGTAGTTTTCATTGTCGCGATCGAACGCGGTGCTGGAGATTGATAACCCAAGCGGATAGTAATCATCGGATTGCAACAAATGGGATTTTATCTGAGAAACTTTGAAATCGTCAAAGAAGACTTCCACGGGTGTATCCTCTTCATTGCTTAGGTAAGTGTAAAAATATCCTGGCTCGGTGATCGCAATGGGTGGGCTCACCAATTTTTCATGAGTCACATTCGAGCCATTTTCCTTTGCTTTGTCACTGATACGGACAAAGCCACCGGTTTTGAACACAAAGTTTTTGTCGAACACCAGCCAGTTCAAGTATGCCTTCGGTGCATCGCTGACTTCACCTCCGGTGTTCAATAAACCTAGAAAAGGAAACGTACTTGCCAAATTGTCGAGGTAACCTGCCCCATCAATCACAGACGATGCAGAGCCTGACGAGATCTGACTCAATAAATTTGCCAGATCTGGTGTCAGGTCATTTGCATTGGGATCAACATATTTCGCAAATACCTCCAGGTTGATTATATCTCCCGGTGCAACTCGCATTGATCTTGCCAACCCGATTTTTTCATTCTCAGATCCGCTCAACCTTTCCGAGAACTCTTCCAGCCCCCCCGACCCGTTCACAATATGCGTGTGATCAAAAAGGCTCGAGTTTATTCTCCTAATCCCTTCAAAATTGATGAACTGATTTTGTTCGCTCTCATCTTCGAATGTGGCCAGGTTGGAGTCAGTCTGATCGCGGGATGTA
>DATJJP010000006.1:0-29378 GCA_035492075.1 Cyclobacteriaceae bacterium
GCCAATCGGGTCTTCGCTGCCGAAATATTTTTTTGCTGTAGACTCTGTGAGCACGATGCTGAAGGGTTTGGCGAGGGCGGTCTTTGGATTTCCTTTCAGCAACTTCCAACTGAATACATCAAAGACCATTGAATCCATGAAAAACACACCTTCTTCCTGAAATGAGTTTTCACCGTAGGTCAACAAGATATCCGAACGCCCCGAAAATTGAAGCACTTTGTCGATCTCAGGGAAATTATCGTGAAGGGCTGGACCGATGGGCGCATTATTCCAAACCCAATACCTGGAGTGTGCCTCGTCTTTAGATCCATGAATAAGTCGGTAGATGCGATCGCCTTTGGCGTGGTAGTTGTCGAACGAGCGTTCATAGTTCACATACAGAAAGATGAGAAGGCAACAGGCCATGCCGAGTGCCAACCCGAAAATGTTGATGAAGGAATATCCTTTTTTCTTCAACAGGTTTCTCCAACCGATTTTCAAATAATTTTTATACATGCTGAATGAACTGGGTTGATAATTTTTTAGTGGTTTTATGAATTCCGGCCTGAAATACCGTATCGCCTTCAGCGCAAATTTCCATTTTGCAAGTCGTGGAGAGATTTCGTGCTCTTTTTTAAAAATCTCGGTGAGGTCGCCTTCAATCTCATCGATGTAGTCTTCTCTGCAAAACCAACGGAGGAAATGGAGAATGCTCTTGGGCGGGCTTGTCATCCGAACGAGATTTTGGGGATGCGTTTGTAAATGCTGTTCCTCAACTCGTGCTGCTCGTCGAGCATTCTTTTACCTAAGGCTGTGACTACGTAATATTTTTTTCGCCGACCGCCACGATCTTCCGTAATTCCACCAAACCGTGATTTCACAAACCCTTTGTCCTCCATGCGTTTTAGCGCCACATGAACGGCGCTGATGTTTACTTTCTTTTCCAGCTCATCTTCGAGGTTTTCGAGGATAGCCACTCCATAGGCTTCGTCGTGGAGAGCAGCCACCATGAGCAGTACCAGTTCTTCAAATTCACCAAGGGAATAGGATGTCATAGCATATTTACTTAACAAACGTGAAAGTAATATATTTGTTTCACATTTGTTAAGTAGCTTTTATAAAAAAGCCCCTAGCTATAGGCCCGCGGTGTTTCAGAAGGGGTTTAGGGAGCTCCTCCATTTGGCGACCGGGCTATCTGAAACGTCCCGTTTCTAGTGCAAGCGTGTACCAACCACTAATTCCCAATCACCCGTGGATAATCATCCTACATCGCCTCCAGAATTTTGTCCTATGTTGTCAGCATGAGAAGGAAACATAAATTCGTAAATTCCAACAAGCTTTATTTTATCAGCTTTGGAGTGATCCATTGGATCGATCTTTTCATCCGAAAAGAATACCGTGATATTGTTCTTGACAGCTGGCGGCAATACCAACGGGAAAAAGACCTCGAGATTTACGGCTGGTGCATCATGACGAGCCACGTTCATTTGATTGTCGGCACGAGGGGCATGCCGCTTGAGCAGATCATCGAGGAAATGAAAAGCTCTACATCGCGCAGCTTGCGAAAGGCCATTGAAAACAACGCCAAAGAAAACCGCAGAGAATGGATGGTCGATTTCTTTGTGAAAGCCGGACTCGCGAACAACGACTGGCAGGTATGGCAGGCGCACAGCCATCCGATCGAGTTAAAAACGTCGGGCATGTTTCAGCACAAGCTGCAGTACATCCATAATCACCCCGTTGAAATCGGCTTGGCAGAGCGAAGCCAAGATTACTGGTATAGTAGTGCAAGAGACTTCTACGGCCGAAAGGGATTGATCGATCTAAGTTTTGTCATTTTAGGCCCGAATAAAAAAGCACGACGAAGCCACTACAGTTACCTGGAGTAGCGGCATAGCAGGAAGCTTGCGTAACGATTCGCTACCTTAGTTTTATGAACTGGCCGGCCATTCTCACCGATAAGCTCAACGTTGCTTACCCCATTGTTCAGGCGCCCATGTTTGGTGTCACCACTCCCGCCATGGTAGCGGCGGCAGCAAACGTTGGGTGCCTAGGTTCTCTCGCGCTGGCGGACATGCCTCCTGAAAAATGTATCGAAAACATTCGAGCTACCAAGCTACTCACTTCTCTTCCTTTCAGCGTCAACCTCTTTGTAAACGACATTCCAAAAATCGATGAGCGCCTCAAAGCAAGATACGCAAGCACAAAAAATTTCATCGAACGTCTAGCGGCAGAACATCACCTCGAGCTAAGCCTTCCCTCCATGGAGCAGATAGAACTCATCAGCTATCAAGAACAAGTGGACGCCATCCTTGGCGAAGGAATCAAGAGTGTAAGCTTTACGTTCGGTAACCTCGATGACCCCACTATCGAAAAATTCAAAAACCACGGCGTCGTCCTGATTGGCACTTGCACGTCGGTGGAAGAAGCAAAACTTTTAGAACAGTCGGGCATCGACATTGTTTGCGTGCAGGGTATTGAAGCGGGAGGTCACCGTGGAAGTTTTGTTGGCGACCGAATTCCACAGGTGGCTGGGATTTCTTTGTTGTCGCAGGTAAGAGACGAGATAAAAGCGCCTCTGATTTATGCTGGCGGAATTTACAACGCCCGAACATTGCTGGCAGCTCAAACCCTAGGAGCGCAAGGATTTCAAGTGGGAAGTTTGCTGCTCGGCTCAACAGAAAGCGCCCTCAAAGAATTTGAAAAAGAGAAATTGCAAAACGTGGACGAATCCGAGATCGTCCTGACCAGAAGTTTTTCAGGGCGTTATGCCAGGGGGATAAAAAATAAATTCATCGAAGCCATTGAAAACAGCAGATACATTTTGCCCTACCCTTATCAAAACAAACTCACAGGCGAACTCCGAAAGCTTTCAAAGGAAAACCAAAACCTCGACTTCGTCAGTATTTGGCTAGGGCAATCGGTCAATGGATACCGGCGGTCATCGACAGGTGATCTGTTGCAAGAATTGATAAAGGAAGTTGAGAGTCATTCTCCGTCACGTTGAAATTCGCATGTCTCCATCCTTGTGATGCGCTGCACCGACGGGCCACCTTTGTGTTCGCATTTGCTAACTTCGTTGCATGAAAGTATTTTGGGTTGCCACGCTTTTCCTTTTCACATTTATCTCCTGCCATAAAAAAAAGCAACCTGTTGAAAACAACCGTGAAGCGGTGGCATTCCCCGAGGCGACAAAACAAACTGCGATCATCTATCGCTCTAGCGATGGTGGAAAAAACTGGACGCCCTTTGATAACGGGATTCCCCGTGACGCTACGGTGAGCTTGTTTCTGGTGCTTGGCGATAAAATTTTAACCACCACAGATTATCACGGAATTTATTCCATTGACCAAGGAGAGAAACAATGGAAACGCATCGATCAAAATCTCCCTAAAGATGCCGATCTCAATGCCATCGCCAAGTCGGGAAACACGTTGGTCATTGCTACATTGAAGCATGGCATTTTAATATCCAGTGACGAGGGCGCAACATGGGTCTCCGCGGTCACCAAAATCAATTCTTCCGTGAGAGCTCTTCATGCCAACGCAGGTTTTTTGCTGGCCGGTGCCGACGACGGCATTTACAAATCCACCGACAAAGGAAGCACATGGAAAAAAGTATTTAACGGCCCCCAAGTGAATGGTTTTGCACAGAGAAATAAGTCCATCTATGCGGGGCTATCCAATGGCGCCATTCATTCAAATGACGACGGCGGAACTTGGAAATACATTTATCAGCCTCACGCTATGCACGACATCGCAGCCGATAACAACGCCGTCTATGTCATGACCCTGGGCGATGGCCTTAAGAAATCGGAAAATGAGGGTCTGACTTGGGAGGTAATCAATTCCGGCTTGGGCACGCTCAACCTATACACTTTTGAACTAAAGGCGTTTGCGAACAAAATTTTCGTTGCGCAATGGTACGGCATTTACTCGTCGAGCAACTCGGGCGCCAGTTGGAACAAGATTTCAAACGGCCTACCCGATTCTACGGCATTCTCTACTCTTGAAGTGACGAAAGATGGATTGATTGCCGGCGTCGGGTTGCGGAAAAAAAACGACTGATTGTTAAATTGCGTTTATGCAATACGCTGGACGACTAGGCGCCTTCATTTTCTTACTGATTACCAACCTCTGCTTCGCGCAAGGCAATCAATCGCTTCGAGGAAAAATTGTGGACAGTAAAACGAATGAGCCCATCATCTTTGCATCTGTTAAGTTAGTAAAAGGGCAATCCATATTGGGAGGAGTTGTTAGCAATTCCGATGGGGGTTTTCAGTTTCCCGCGAGATTCCTGGAGGAAGCAGATTCTGTGATCATCACTTGCATCGGCTATTCGAAACAAGCCTTGCTGACGAGATCATTTAATGCAAGCGATATAGTTGAGATAAAACTCAAGGCGGGCTCGGTGGTTTTGAATGAGCTCGTCGTTTCAGAAAAGCGGGTAAAGCTTTCGGCGAGGAATATTGTGCGTTTTGCCATTGATAACCTGCAACAAAACTGCCCTGCACAACCCTTCTCCTATATTGGCTACTATCGCGATTATCAAAAAGATAAAGATCAATTTGTCAATTTGAACGAAGCGTTGGTTCAGGTTTATGATAAGGGCTTCGGCACCAATGATTTCGATTCCACTAAGATCCAACTCTACCAATACCGACAGAACAGCGACTTTCGCCGAGATTCACTGATGGCAATCCCTTATGACAACAGCAAAACAGGAGATAAATTTATTCCTGGTGTAGCCATTTACTCATTTGGAGGAAATGAATTTTCGCTGATGAGAATTCACGATGCCATTAGAAATCACAATACTTTTTCGTATTCGTTTGTCAATAAGTTTGACAATGATTTTGTGAAGAATCATGCTTTCAAATTACTGGACATGATTTCACTGGACAACGTGCAGCTCTACCATCTTTCCATTCGATCGCTTTTCCCTGTTAGCGGAAAGAATTACTCGGCGAAAGGTGAAATTTTCATCGAGCGTGGAAATTATGCGATACACAAACTCGTCTACTCGGCGTTTATGAACGAAGGAGGCAAAGAGAAACTGTTATACAACACCAACGTGGAATACACTCGTACGAATGGCAAACTCCATCTCAACTACATCTCGTTCAATAATTTTTTTATTTCCAATACCGGCGAGGGGTTCAAAGTGAATTACGTACGATATGACAACCAAACCAATTCATTTGTTGTCACTTTCAATCATGCGCCACAAAAACCGGCCGCCGTGGACAAATCCAATTATGAGTTTTTATTTCACGGAAAGCCATTGAAGATCGAGAAGGTGTACATGCAGCCCGGCGACGATAGGGTGTATGTCGTTTCCCTGCTAAAAACCGACCCTCTTCAAAGCGATGGGTATTCGGAAATTAAAGCGAACATTTCGCATCTTCGGGATCAGAACGGCAGGGAACTGGATCGCATCGTCTACAAAACGGTAAATCAATTCAGAGAATTCTTCCTTCAACGGGTGGTCGTGGAGAAGGGCCAAAAAACGAAGGCTTCATTCATGTCGAAAGAAATGACGTTGCTTCAAAACAAAATAGAAATGGGGAATAAGGAAGCCTCGACAGCCTGGATGAACACTCCTCTGATCAAAGACCTGGCATCACACAAATGAAAGTACAATCTGCACATGCCGCCGACCAACACTTTGTTTGAACTTTAACCATTTCGCTCTCGTATAGGCTTGAAAACAAACACCATGAAACCTATCCAACTATTGTTCGCCGCAATATTGATCCTCTCCGCATCTGTATTTGCGCAAGCACAGAAGAAAGTCATTGCACTAAAAAATGACAAGACGATTACGCCCATTCAAGTGAATGTGGCCGAGGAAACTTATAAAGGAAAAACTGCCTTGAAAGTAACGAGCAAAGGAAGCGCGTCGGAAGAACAGCTCATCATCGTCAACGACGTTGATTTTAAAGACGGTAGTATTGAAATCGATCTTTCAGGAAATCCGGGCGAAGGCGCTTCGGATCAAGCACGTGGTTTTGTTGGCCTCGCGTTCCGTATCAACAATGATCACTCCAAATTCGAATGCATCTATCTGCGCCCCACCAACGGCCGTGCCGACGACCAACTTCGTCGAAATCATTCTACCCAGTACATTTCGTACCCTGATTTTCCTTGGTTCAAGTTGCGCGAACAATTTCCGGGAAAATATGAATCGTATGTGGACCTCGTTGCTGGTGATTGGACCAAGGTACGCATTGAAGTGAAGGGAGATAAAGCCAAACTATTCGTGCACGATAACCCGCAGGCGGTTTTGCTCATCAACGATCTCAAATTGGGCGCTGACGCACATGGTAGTATCGGTCTCTGGATTGGCCCAGGCACAGACGCACGTTTCACAAACTTGGCAGTGACAAAATAGGTTAACGCACAAATTGGGATCTGGAATATTCACTATCTGGGAAAAACCAGAAATGGCCCGTAGCAACGAGATTAAAACGGCAACGACATTTATCCCGGTAAAATTTTGCATGGTCAAGTGTTTTTGGTGAGCCAGTGATTCGTAAAAAATTAAGAACAAGTTGATACACCCGGTTTTGATGTCAACAAGAAGATGTCTTACAATCATCTTACTTTGATCCACGATTTTTGAGCGTCATGTTTTACACGACAACCCATCTCGTCGTCGTCTTTTTTTTATGACATCCCTTGTGCTACACGATGCTTCCTTTGGGGTAGCCTTTGCTATTTTCAAAACGTCGGTCGCGGAATTTCGTCGCTCCAGAAATGGAATGCATCATTGAGCATATTTGTGGTCGGAGGGGGGATATTTGAATGGAGACACCCAAAAGCCTTGAGGCGCTTTGGTCTTTTTACATCATTGATGACGAAAATCATTTCTCAGCGCGGCCACTGGGCTGAACTCAAACGTTGCGCGACATCGAGGCTGGGCTTACCAACTTGACGCTTAAAAGAAGTTCAAATATCTGAATACGAGGTAGGGCGAAGAAAATAGATCACATGCTTGGACACGTTGTGCTGATATTCAGGCATTGCCACCAATTTTTTCCATTGAGGATCCTCACCAAAAGCTTTCCAATGCTGATCGCGTGAAGCCTGATTTTCGAATGTGGTCATATACATAAGGTTGGGCATCGTGCTGCCGGCAATTACTTCGGCGTAAAACACGGCATTAAATCCAAGCCGCTTGAAAAGTCCGACTTCGTCTCCGGCATTAAACATTTGCACCTTATTTTGGTAAATCTTTTCAGTATAGCCCTCGTAGCTCCTCAACTCATAGACGCGCTCCTTTACCATACTTTTCAACATGGGCACTGCCGATTCAGGCATCCCTGTGAATGCTTTCAGAATAGTGGTTTCAAAACGCGCATAAGGTGGATTGTCATAAGGCGCATTGATATAGTCTTCTCCATCGGCAAGATATTGTTTGTCCGTCTCCAATTTTCCCGACAGTTGTTCGATTTCTGCGAGCGAACTAAAAGCCATAAACAAAAATATTTTTTTACCATAGGTGCTGTCCGTATCGATCGGTTTAAATACCCCGATCTTTTTCATGCCCAGCCGATGCAATGCAGGCATAAGCGCTTTTTGTAAATACGCTTCCATCCGTTCTTCTTGAGCAAGGCTCTTAAATCGGTAGGTACGAAATTCGAAGTACTCTCGAGAAGGTGCTGCCTCCGCATGCCCAAGAATCAAGGAGAGCAACAGCATGCACACGATTGAATTTTTCACAGGAGATTGCATTTTTAGAATCTTTTGATAACCAATTTTGTTGATCGTAACGAACAGCCATAAATGTAAGCCTCTTTGCAGATTCTATGAAGCGAATTAATTTGAGTTATTTGGCGTATGCTTAAGGTAGCTTGGTCATCCGAATACGTGTTGCCGTTGCCACCTGGCCATCGCTTCCCGATGAGCAAATACGAAATGCTGCCCCAGCAACTATTGTATGAGGGCACATTGCACGAGAAAAATTTTTTCACACCCGACCCGGTTGACGAAGGATGGATTTTAAAGACCCATGAAGCCGACTACTGGAAAAAACTGAAAGACCTTTCGTTGTCTCCGCCCGAAATCAGGCGCGTTGGGTTTCCTTTAACGCCCGAACTCGTGCAACGTGAGATCACGATTGTTCATGGCACCATGTTGTGCGCAGAGTATGCGTTACAGAATGGAATTGCCATGAACATTGCCGGCGGCACACATCATGCGTTCACCAACAAGGGCGAAGGATTTTGTCTGCTCAACGACATCGCGATGGCGGCAAATTATCTGTTGGCGAAAAATTTGGTGAAACAAATTTTGGTCGTCGACCTAGATGTGCACCAAGGCAACGGCACCGCACAAATATTCAAAGACGACCCACGTGTATTCACATTCAGCATGCACGGCACAAACAACTATCCTTTAGTAAAAGAGACATCAAACCTTGACATTGGATTGCCCGACTTCACCACCGATGACTTCTATCTGTCCACACTGGACGTCAATTTGAAAAATTTAGTCGATCAGGTGCAACCCGATTTTATTTTCTTTCAATCAGGCGTCGATATTTTGGAAACGGATAAAATGGGCAGGCTGAAGGTGACCAAAAGCGGGTGCAAAACGAGAGATCGCCTCGTATTCGAAACTGCCAAAAAAAATACTATTCCGATCGTCGCAAGCATGGGCGGTGGCTATTCTGAATTCTTAGAAGTAATTGATGCGCACGCCAATACCTATCGCGTGGCGCAAGAGACATTTTCTTGACGCGCCGCGAAAGACCTGGGACTTTCACCACACGTCGAGCCATCATAATTGTAGGAAAATATCAAATTAACGTTTGCGATCTACTTTCGGGGTCAGACTAAACTAAACTAGTTTCATGAGCAAACCCCTACGCTAGGTGGGTTCTCATATCTCAAAAAGCCCCGGGCCGTTTGCCTAGGGCTTTTAGCTCTCAAGTCACTACCCACTTTCTCCCGTTCATGATCTTTTCTCGATGATTTATGTCGTTTCGTGTAACCATTTCGTCGTTGTTATAGTATTTTATGGACCTAAG
The DNA here is from genome assembly GCA_035492075.1 of Cyclobacteriaceae bacterium. Classification (GTDB taxonomy): domain Bacteria; phylum Bacteroidota; class Bacteroidia; order Cytophagales; family Cyclobacteriaceae; genus ELB16-189. Next base: position 9,013 of record DATJJP010000006.1, read on the forward strand.
TCCCATCGCCATGTTCAAAAATTACCTTTCCACCGCGCTGCGCAATATCCGCAAAGGCCTGCTGTATGCTTTCATCAACATTTTCAGTCTCGCCATTGGCCTTGCCTCTTGCTTGATCATTTACTTGTTCATTAAAGATGAACGGAGCTTTGACGCTTTTCACTCAAAAAGCAAAGCGATCTATCGCCTCGACGAAGTCCAGAGCTTTCCAGGCACTCACGAGCAAAAAGTAGCGCTTTCCATGGGCGGCATGGGGCCCTTCATGCAAAATGATTTTCCTGAAATTATTTCCTACACCAGGTTCTGGAATCGCGGTCAACAACTCGTGATCAAAAACGACACCCGGTTGCTAATCCCCAATGTAGCATTCGTTGACAGTACATTCCTACGGATGTTTGATTTCGAAGTTGTTCGTGGAGACCGCACCACCGCGCTGGACAAACCTTTCAACATTCTTTTGAGTGAAAAGACAGCGCTCAAGTTTTTCAAGAGCATTGACGAAGCCATGAACAACACCATCAGTTGGCGCGACAAGGAGTATAAAATCGTCGGCATCATTAAAGATGTTCCTGAGAATTCACATATGCAGTTTGACGTGCTTGTTTCCATGGCCACGGCAATCGCCGGTGACAAAGACTTCAACAAACAGTGGGGCGGCAATTTCCTCAATACCTATTTCGTATTGCAGCCCAATACAAACCTAAAAGCGATGGCCGAAAAATTTCCGGCTTTCCTTCAGCGGCATGACAACGACCCAAAAATCACTTCGTACTACAAATTGTTCCTACAGCCACTTGATCAAGTTCACCTCGCTTCGATGGACATTGAACATGATTACAATAATTACAGAAAATTCAATGGAAAGTATCTCGACGTATTTTTCGTCATCGGGGTTTTCATTCTATTGATTGCCGCGGTGAATTTCATGAACCTGACCACGGCTCGGTCTTCGCATCGATGGAAAGAAATTGGTGTACGCAAAACAGTTGGCGCCAAAAAATTCCAGCTGTTCTCACAATTTGTTTTTGAATCCGTGCTGTTATCACTTTTTGCGCTGTTGCTTGCTGCTGTTCTGGATTTGTTGTTTGTGCCGCTCTTAAATAATGTCATTGGCCGGCAGCTTTCCGTGCTTTCTATTTTCAATCACCCCTTTGAGCTAATTGTCGTTCTTGCCGTAACGTTTTCGCTCGGGTTGCTGACGGGCGTCTATCCTTCATTTTATATGACTTCGTTCAACCTTGCGCGGGTAATCAAGGGCGGAAACAAAGTCGAGGGTAAATCAATTTTCAGAAGCGGCTTGGTCGTCGTGCAGTTTGGCCTAGCACTGGCGATGATCGTGAGTACGCTGATTGTCTTGCAGCAATTGTACTACATGAAAAACAAGGACATCGGCTTCAAAAAAGATCAGATGATGTTGATTGGGATGAACAAAGAAGCCAACCAGAAATTTGAAACGATGAAACAAGAGTTGCTCCGCAATAAGTTGGTACAAGGAGTGACCGCCAGCGGCCAGCGCCTCGGCAATAATTTTCATCAGTGGGGGTTTAAAGTAAAAGGAGACACAGGTGTTATTCAAATTACTCCCTCCAATGTGAATGTCGACTATGACTACCTGACGGTGTACGGCATTCAGTTAAAAGAGGGAAGGAATTTCTCCAAGGATTTCAAGACCGATAACGGCATGGCATTCATCATCAATGAATCATTTGCCAAAGAACTGCGGCTCAAAGAAACGGTCGGCACACGGGCGGGTCACGGCTGGTACAACAATGACTCCTTGGGCACCATCATCGGTGTGGCCAAAGATTTTAATTTCAATTCGCTCCACTACAAGGTCAACACCTTAGAGATGGTGGTGCACCCCGAATGGGGATATGATGAAATGACGGTGAAGATCGATGGAGCGCATATGGAGGAAGGCATTGCTTTTGTGAAAGGCACTTGGGACAAAATGGTCACTAGCTATCCGTTCGACTACTCTTTCCTGGACAGCCACTTTGAGAAACTTTATCGTTCGGATCAGCAGATGAGTTCTGTGGTGACAATCATGGCAGCCCTTGCCATTTTGATTTCATGTATGGGGTTGTTTGGATTGGCAGCAATCACGACGGAGAAAAAAACGAAAGAGATTGGAATCAGAAAGGTACTCGGCGCAACGGAAAGTCAGATTACCCTGTTGTTATCAAAGAATTTTACAGCACTGATCGTAATTTCTTTTATCCTCGTTAGCCCGATTACTTATCTCCTTCTTTCGGGGTGGCTGCAAAATTTTGCCTATCGGATCGACATTAACCTATTCGTGTTTTTTGTAGGGGGTATTCTCTCGCTGCTGATCGCTTTGCTCACCATCAGTTATCACACCGTCCGCTCAGCGAGGGCCAACCCAGTCAAGGCGTTGCGTTACGAATAGAATTTAGCTCGCTAACGCTTTCTCCACATCACCGATCAACTTCGCCGTGATGCCCTTGGTTTTTTTGGCATGCTCGACTTTTAACAAAGCGACCGCCTCGGATAATTTTTCCAGAAGCCCCACTGGGTTTTGATCGTGCTTGAAGCTACCCAGGCACCACTGAATTTCTGATTGTAGGCGTGGGTTGAGATTGAGTGATTCGAGTTTCTGCAAAACAGTTTCACTTGTGGTAACTATGCTTCCGAGAGATTTTGGTTTAGCTGGTTTTTTGGTAGCAGTCTTGGCCATGGTTTTTATTTCTAAGTTACGAATTAGCAGAAAGACTATTGGAGTGTATACCCGATTAAATTTATGCAACCGTTTGTCGGATTTTTTTGAAATCCTCGAGGAGGTGCTCGATAGCATGGTTGTGGAAACACAAATCGCAGAAGCAAAGAACAATCATAGGTTTAGGCCTCCAGCATATTTTTTGACGGCTGTTTTGGACGCGACGTTCGCCCATGCCAACGCAATTAATTTCTTGAATGCCGCATCACTCACTTTTTCCAGCTCTACGTTTGTCCAACCCAACCGACCCCAATTGCTTTTCACCGGAAATACCATCGTTTTATATTCGTCGCAAACCAACGGCTGCTCCAACTTGGATAGTTTAATCACGGCACGTTTGTTGTCGAGCCATAGTGTAGCAAAGATTTTCTTTCCTACCCTATAAGCGGGCTTCCCGAAGTGGTCGTATTCGTCCACCAGCGGAAGGGACAACAATACGTTTCGCGCCGTTTCCAAATCAACCATAGATGAAGTTACGTTGCAAAATAGTATCTTGAAAACTCAAGCGTAAAACTATGAACCAATCACGAAGAGATTTCATGAAAAAAAGTGCGCTGGCGATCGCCAGTGCTTCGTTGGCCAATCAATCGTTGCTTGCCATTGGCAAGGGAAATGCGCAGTTGGGCATTCAGCTGTACACTATCCGCGATGACATGAAGAAGGATCCCCTCGCCACGCTCAAACAAATTGCTGCCATCGGATATAAAAATGTGGAGCATGCCGATTACCGTGATCGCAAATTTTATGGATATGCAGCCAAAGATTTCAAGAAAGTGTTGTCTGATGTTGGATTGAAAATGCCGAGCGGCCACACCGTATTGGGCAAGAAACATTGGGACGAAACGAAAAAAGACTTTACCGACGCGTGGAAATACACGATTGACGATGCGGCCACCGCGGGTCAACAGTATGTAGTCAGTCCCTGGTTAGATGAAAGCATCTATCAATCAGAAGATGCTCTCCTTCAGTTTATGGAAGTTTTCAATAAATGCGGCGAGTTGTGTGTTAAATCAGGAATGAAATTCGGCTATCACAACCACCATTTCGAATTTTCGAAACAAGTGAATGGGAAAGTATTGTATGACCTCATCCTAGGGAATACCGATCCAAAACTCGTGACACAACAATTGGATACCGGCAACTTATTCAACGGCGGTGCAAAAGCGATCGACGTGATCAAAAAATATCCAAATCGCTTTGAACTCATGCACGTCAAAGACGAGATCAAGGCGCCTGCCGGAGGTGAAGAAAAATATGAAAGCACCATTCTCGGCAAAGGGATTGCACAAGTCAAAGAAGTAATCGACTTAGGTAAAGCAGGCGGAGTAAAACACATGATCGTAGAGCAAGAAGCTTATCAAGGCAAGTCGCCGATCGACAGCGCGAAAGAGGATTTTGAAGCAATGAAAGGTTGGGGATACATGTAAAGTCGCAAATCTCGAGGCAAAAACCCAAAAGTTGAATAACGATTCAAAGTCCCCGGGCCAACTCGTTCGTTCGCTCGGACTGGTTTCCGTATTTTTTTTAGTGGTCAGCTCGGTCATTGGTTCTGGCGTCTACAAGAAAGTCGCACCGATGGCGGAGGCAATGCAATCACCGTCGCTAGTGTTACTGGCTTGGACGCTGGGTGGTGTGCTTACTTTATTTGGCACGTTGAGTAATGCGGAAGTAGCTAGCATGCTGGCCGACTCAGGCGGTGAGTTTGTTTACTACAAAACGATCTACAATCGTTTCTTCGCATTCCTTTATGGGTGGGCCAATTTCACAGCGATACGTTCTGCGTCGATCGCTTCCATCGCTTATGTATTTTCTCAATCGTTCAACGCATTGGTGCCACTGCCCGTACTTCCAGCTTCTTTGTCGTCAATCACCGTAGTGGGGTTTCTTACACCATTTGACAATTTTGGCGTGAAGGTGATGACGATCCTTCTCATTATCGTACTCACCTACATCAACTACCTGGGTTTGAAAACGGGAGGTGGTTTCAGCAAGGCAATTGTTTATGCCGTGATCACCACCATTTTTGGCATCGTGATCCTGGGCTTTCTTATTGGCGATGGAAGCTGGCACAACATCAGCGGCCACGCCTCGGGTTACATGCCACGCTCGTGGACCGACTCAATTTTCATTAAGAACCTTTTCGCAGCATTGCTCGGCTCGTTTTGGGCATACGAGGGATGGAGCACGATTGGCTATCTCGGCGGAGAAATCAAGGACGCCCAACGAAACTTACCCCTCGGTTTAATTTTTGGAATGCTGTTCGTCATTGCCGTCTACCTGTCTATCAATTTCACCTATCTATATGTGATGCCGATCGACCAGCTCCTCGCCGATTCGAAATCGACAAATACGATCGCTGCCGTAACGGTGATGCAGCATCTTTTGGGCAATGGAGGTGCACTGTTTATGTCGCTGCTGATTTTGTTCACCACACTGGGTGCCACTAATACTACCATACTTGCTGCCCCACGATTATATTTTGCGATGGCGAAAGATGGTCTGTTTTTCAAACCAGCTGCTGAAATCCACCCGAAATACAACACGCCCGGAAAAGCATTTGTGTTTCAGGCAGTGATTGTGAGTTTGCTGGTGATCAGCGGCAGTTTTGATCAGCTCACCGATATGCTGATTTTTGCGTCCTTCATTTTCTATGGCGCCACCGCCTTGGGTGTTTTTGTGTTGCGAGTGAAAATGCCGAATGCACCGCGCCCCTACAAAGCTTGGGGATATCCTATCGTACCCGGCATTTTTGTTGTGTTCTGCGTCGCGCTGCTGATCATCACACTCGCATCCAAACCACGCGAAGCAACAATGGGTTTGGTGCTGATAATGACGGGAATTCCGTTCTATTTTTATTGGAGCAAAAAGAATAGTTCTTAGTTGTTGGTTGTTCGTGAATACCTCCTAACCCTTGCGCCCTTACAACAGCAACCAATTACTTCCTGGCAATTTTCGCTGCGATATAGCAAAACAACCCCAACACCAAACCCATGACCGCGCCGAAGATCGGGCCCATGACGGCCATCATGATTCGCGGATGCGTGGTCATCTTCGCACTCCATTCCATTTCTTCAGGATGACTAGCGGCATAGTCAGCAAAAAAAACAATGTGGGCCGACGTAACCCAAATACAGTTGACCATACTGATCAGAAAACCGTGCAGGAAATGCAGGCCCGAAGCTTGTTGTGCCACCATGTAGGCGCAGTAAACAAAAATACCAAGCCAGATTACAAGTTCGATGTTGCCAGGTATCCACCAGACGGTGCCGATCGCCATGGCCAACCCAAACGCCGATAATCGGATGATGAGTTTCCAATTTAAGTTCATAGGACTTGGGTTTAAGAAGTTCATCTCAAGTTAAGATTAAATCTGTATTTTACAGATCATGTCTGCGAAACCCGAACTGAAACGAACGCTATCACCTCTCTTGGTGTGGGGACTCGGTGTGGGTTATGTGATCTCGGGAAATTATTTCGGTTGGAATTTAGGACTGGAAAAAGGTGGCACGCTAGGGATGGCGATCGCGCTTTTTTTTATCATCATTCTCTATATCACATTTACTTTCAGTTATACAGAATTGGCATGTGCCATCCCAAAATCGGGAGGTGCCTTCGATTATGCCAAACGCGCGCTTGGTGAGGATGCGGGCTTTATCACAGGCATGGCACAAAATATCGAATTCATCTTCGCTCCTCCTGCTATTGCGTTCGCCATCGGAACCTATTTCAATATCTTCTTCCCGAATCTTTCCATCACATTGATCGCCATTATCGCGTACGTACTTTTTTTCTCAATCAACGTGGCTGGCGTAAAGATCGCCGCCTTGTTTGAGTTGATCGTCACTGGGCTCGCCGTGTTGGCCGTGTTGATGTTTAGCGGTATTTCTTTTCAACATTTTGATGCAAGTCATCTTCGGCAAAACATATTTCCTTTTGGTTGGGCTGGCGTGTTTGCGTCTACTCCTTTTGCCATCTGGTTTTTTCTGGGAATTGAAGGCGTGGCTAACCTTGCGGAAGAAGCGATCAATCCAAAGCGAACTATTATGCTTGGCTTCGGCTCAGCCATTTTTACGTTGGTGCTTTTGTGCGTGATTACTTACGTCAGCTCCATTGGTATTGCTGGTTGGGAAGCCATTGTCTTCAAACCAGACGGATCCACATCCGACTCACCTCTTCCTCTTGCGATGGCTCACATTGTGGATCGCAGCCGATGGCAATATCAATTTTTAGTAATGGTCGGTTTGCTTGGTTTGGTGGCATCCTTTCATGGGTTAATGCTCGCCGCAGGAAGGTCGACGCTCGAGTTCGGGCGAGTGAATTACGCACCTGCTTTTCTCGGCAAAATCCATCCTCATTTTCAAACTCCGGCCAACGCACTGTTCGCCAACATGATTTTGGGAATAGGCGCATTGCTCACCGGAAAAACGGGTGAAATCATAACGATTTCTGTTTTCGGCGCACTCACTCTTTATGCCATGTCTATGATATCCCTGATAAAATTGAGGGCCAAAGAACCGGACCTCCATCGTCCGTTCCGCGTACCACTGTTCCCTGTTTTTCCTCTCCTGGCGCTGGTCATTGCCACGGTTTCTCTAGTTACCATGACCTTTTACAATAGCGTGCTTGCATCGATTTATTTTTTCATCCTCGCTGGAAGCTTTTTGATGTTTAGGGTTTTTAGGTCAGCCAAGGTCGAATCGATAAAATAAGTCAGTGTCTTTTTTCCATTGCTTACTTTCATACAGTCGCTGCGCAGGGAAATTTTCACTGCCGGTTTGCAGCATCAAATATTTTGCGTTTGTTTTTTTTCCATAGGCGGAAGCCGCATCCAGTAACGCGGATCCAACGCCGGAATGGCGATAGTCCACGTCCACAAACAAATCGTTGAGTACCCAAGCACGCTGAATGCTGATTGACGAAAACGTTGGATACAGTTGCATAAACCCAACGGGCTTATCTTCCGCGTACGCGAGAAAAATAATTGATTCGTTATTTCTAATTCTTTCTTCCAAAAATTGCAGCACCCCCTCCACGTCACTTTTCTGCTGATAAAACTGTCGGTATTGATCAAACAAAAAAGCGGCATCGCCTAGATGAATCAATTCCGCTCTGATAATTTCCATACCATCATCAATTAACACGCTCCAGCACGTTGTACCAATTCCACTCCCACGTTTTTCCGTTGTCAGCAGAAAACGCTTGGCTCCATATCGGCTGGCCTTTGACGCGAACATCCCAACGAAAAACCACAATCACAGGCCTTCCGTTGAAAGTATCCTTGCAAAAAAAATGCCCGATATTATTTTCAAAAGAACCGACCATGGGTGGATCTACCGCTCCCACATTGCTTGCCACCCAGTACAAACTCCACAGCCAGGTTTTTGGATCATACAATCTTACTGTGACACCTTCAAACAATTTCCCCCACTTGATTTTTCCATCGGGCGGAGTTGGCATCATGTTGGTGGTATAAGTGTCTACGTTGCCGATTCCGTTTAAAATCAAATGGGCTTCATCATAGGATACAAATTCTGTCCACTCTTTGCAGTCCACTAGCCTTTTGTTCAAACGTGTGTGATACATTTTCCATTTGCCCATAAGGAAATCAAAGTCATGCGGCGAGGAATTGGTCGAAGCAGCTATTATCAATTCTCCTTTTTCATCGAATGCAATTCCGGGCATCGTTATCGAATGGTCTGTTTTCAAAAGGTCTCTCCGCGCCTGACCCATGTCCTCGACCACTCTTTCTTCGGTCATGATCCAATTCGTCTCCCACGTTTTTCCTTGGTCGGGAGAAAACGCCTGGCTCCATACTGCCTTCTCGGGATCGGTAATATCCCACTGTGCCCGAACGATGATTGGTTTTCCTTCAAAAACTTCTTTAACATAAAACGTTCCGATACGGCCCTCAAATGAGCCAACTATTGGTGACTCAAAAAATCCTCCGTCGCTGGTGGCCCAATAGATGTTCCACAATCGGGTGGTTGGGTTAAACAACGTGAGCGACATACCTTCAAAGGGCTTGCCATCCACTGTCCGTCTGTTATAGTTCATTCTGCCGATGCCATTGAGTATCGGGTGAACCTCGTTTGTCGCTTCGAATTCCAACCACTCCGTCGAATGACTTAGTCGTGTCTTTAGTTTCTTGTTGTGAATTTTCCAGTTTCCTACAAACCAATCAAAGTCGGTAGCAGATGAGGTCTTCGAAGCCGTTATCTCAAGCTCCCCTTTCACATTGATTTTTGCATTGGTCAAAAGTCCATTGGTAGGCTGTGCGTGGGCGCAGAGACAGCTAAGCGACAGCCAACAAAGGATCGGGATGCGATTGGTTGTTTTCATGGGCGTTTATTTATGTAAACAAATCTCGATCTTTACTGGACTATCAAAATCATCCACTTCTAATAAATTAAGTAGTCCACTTATGCTGCCGTTCAAATCTTTGGTTTTGCTTGATAAAAACTCGCGAACGCCGATTTATCTTCAAATGATCAATCAATTCATTGACTTAATCCAACACGGAACATTGCAGTCGGGTCAACGCTTGATCAGCTCGCGCGCATTGAGCATCCAGCTGGGAGTTCACCGAAAGACCATTGTCTTTGTTTACGACGATTTAATCTCGCAGGGATGGCTCGAGGCAAAAAAGGGCAGCGGCACTTTTGTTGCGAAAAGACTGCCTATAATACAACCAGTGAAGCTGCCCATTGAAAGCTCCGCTCACAGACGCAAAGCCGGTTTTCGTTTTGAGCATAAAGCGGTCATTGCAAAGCAAGTGGAGAACTCTACACGATGCAAATGGCACCTGGACGATGGCTTTCCCGATCCACGGCTGGCTCCCTTGCTCTATTTGGCGCGTGCTTATCGAAACCAGGTGACGAGAGGAAATCTGTACGTCAAATTGGGCTACGGCGATACCAGAGGTTCGCAGGCACTACGCGAACAACTCGCCGTTTATTTGAATGATACTCGTGGATTGAAAATCACGTCAAATAATGTGTTGATCGTGAGAGGTACCATGATGGGTTTTTATTTGGCAAATCTTGCGTTAGTTAAAAAAGGTGACCGCGTGGTCATGAGCAACATGAACTGGGAAAGCGGCCGGATGAATTCGTTGCATGCAGGGGCATCGGTAGTCTCCGTTTCGACCGACAAAAACGGAATGGTCGTTGACGCACTGGAGAAGTTATGCAAGAAGAAACCGGTAAGGATGGTTTACGTTACTCCCCATCACGATTATCCAACGAGTGTTACATTAAAAGCTGACCGGAGAGTAAAGCTCTTAAGCTTAGCAGAGAAATACGGCTTCGTTATTTTTGAAGACGACTACGACTATGATTTTCATTACGAAAGCCGACCTATTCTTCCACTCGCAAGTGTCGACAAGCGGGGCATGGTTCTGTATTCAGGTTCGTTCACCAAAAGTATTTCACCTGCATTTCGGGTAGGGTATTTGGTTGGGCCTGAAGAGGCGATCGAACATTTGGCCTATCATCGGAGAATCATTGATCGGCAAGGGGATTTAATTCTGGAGAACGCGATCGCCGAGCTCCTCAAAGAAAATATCATTCAAAAGCACTTGAAGAAAGCGTTGAAAGAGTACCGCGATAGGAGAAACACTTTTTGTGATCTGCTGCAAGAACGGATGTCAAGCCAAATCAGCTTCCAAATTCCCGAAGGAGGTATGGCGGTGTGGGCAAACTTCGACAGGCGAATCGATCTCGCGAAAACGACAGAAAAGGCCTTCAAAAACAATTTGTACCTGAATGCGGGAGTGGCCACAAAAACCAGCAACGCCGTACGCCTGGGATTTGCTTCCTCCAACATCAAGGAACTCGACCAATGCGTTGATATCCTAAAAAGGTCGATCACGGTTTGACCTCACTTTCTTGATCCTTATCTTTAGACTATACTCAACCTTCGTCTCATGACTACTCGATCCATCCTTGACTACGTCAAAAAACATCCGGCGGGAAAAGTAAAAATTGCTTACTCTGATATCGATGGCATTCTTCGAGGGAAATACATTTCGACAGAAAAATTTCTCTCCGTGGCCAATGGTGGTACTTCGTTTTGTGATGTGATCTTCGGTTGGGACAGCGGCGATGTCGCCTATGACAACGCTGACTACACGGGTTGGCACTCCGGTTACCCCGATGCGCCCGCTCAATTGGATTTGAATACATTCAGAAAAATTCCCTGGGAAAAGGACCTTCCGTTTTTTCTCGGTGAACTGCTTGACGAAAAAGGAAAGCCCTCCCCCATTTGTCCACGGCAATTGGTAAAGAAAGTTTTGAATGACGCACAGCGCGCGGGGTTCACTCCTTTCTTTTCCCAGGAATTCGAGTGGTTCAATTTTGCAGAAACCCCACAAAGTGCACGCACAAAAAACTACAAAGACCTGATGCCACTGACACCGGGCATGTTTGGTTACTCCGTGCTTCGCTCCACACTGCAAAACCCATTCTTCACCGACCTTTTCGAACTTCTGAAAAAATTTGATGTTCCGATCGAGGGGCTTCACACCGAAACCGGTCCGGGAGTTTTAGAGGCGGCTATTGCCCATGCTGGCATCTTAGAAGCAGCAGACAGGGCTTTGCTTTTCAAAACGGGAGTGAAAGAGATCGCCTACAAGCACAATGTCATGGCTACTTTTATGGCCAAAATTAGCGAGACATTGCCCGGTTGTGGTGGGCACGTACATCAAAGCCTGTGGGACAAGACGGGAAAAAAGAATTTGTTTTACAATGAGCGAGATAAAAATGGTATGAGCGAAATGATGAAACACTATGTCGCTGGTCAATTATTTTGTTTACCGCACATCTTGCCCCTGTTTGCTCCGACCATAAACAGCTACAAACGGCTAGTAGAAGGAGCTTGGGCACCGACCACGCTCACGTGGGGAGTTGACAACAGGACGGTGGCCGTGCGCGTGCTCAGCGGAAGCCATAAATCATGTCGATTGGAGACACGCGTCATCGGTGCCGATGTAAATCCTTACTTAGCGATGGCGGGAGCGTTGGCTTCGGGACTCTACGGTATTAGAAAAAGATTAAAACTCCAGCCCGCCACCAAAGGAAATGGTTATAGAGACTATATTCATGGCTCATTGCCTACCACATTGAACGAAGGAACAGAAGCGATGAAGCACTCCCCAATCGCTAGTGAAATTCTTGGCGAAAAATTTGTTTCTCATTTTGTGCAAACACGCGAGTGGGAATGGCGGCAGCATTTAAAGCCAGTCACGGACTGGGAGATGAGAAGGTATTTTGAAATTATTTGATGACCACCCTCCAACGATTCAACCAACTCAAAGCGCTTCGTGATCGAAGGATAAATATCACGCGGGGAGTCAAAGATGCTTTCTTCATCTTGTTGGGTGTGGCCGCGGCAGGATTTGGGTTGAAAGGGTTCTTGCTCCCAAATCATTTTCTGGACGGAGGTGTGATGGGGATTTCCCTTCTGGTGACCTTGCTGTACAACATCGATCTCTCTATTCTGGTAGTCGTCATCAATATTCCTTTTATTATTATCGGTTACACTCAGGTTTCCAGAGTGTTCGCTGCAAAAACAGCGGTGGCCATTATTTTGCTCGCACTTACATTGGCGTACATCGACTTCCCCGCAATCACGTCCGATAAATTGCTGATTGCCTTCTTCGGTGGCTTCTTTCTTGGTGCCGGCATCGGGTTGTCTATTCGAGGCGGCAGTGTGCTGGACGGCACTGAAATTCTGGCCATCTACTCGAGCCGCAAGACCACATTGACCGTGGGTGACATAATCCTGGCGCTCAATATCCTGATCTTCTCCGTGGCGGCCTATCTGATGAATATCGAAACCGCTCTTTATGCGATCCTCACCTATCTCGTGGCAAGTAAAACCGTTGACTTTGTTGTACACGGTATCGAAGAATACACTAGCGTGATGATCGTGTCCGAAAAAAGTGACGACATCAAAGACTCGATCATCAACAAAATGGGCCGCGGCGTAACGGTGCTGAAGGGTAAAGGTGGTTTTGGAAAAAGAGGTCACCGTATTTTTGACGTAGATGTTATTTTGACGGTGATCACGCGTCTCGAACTTCAAAAACTAAAAACCGAAATTGCCAAGATCGATCCCGATGCCTTTGTCGTAGAGAACAGCGTAAATGATATCAAAGGCGGAATGATTAAGAAAAGGCCTTTGGACGAATAGAGGTCAACAACGTATGCTCACCTGTAGTACCGGAAAACGAGTTTATCAAACAGAAAGCCTCGCCGAGGAAGCGCTTATTGACACCCATAGTAGAAATCATTTCTCGGGCACGGGGCCTATTTCCATTTACCAATGCGATCAGTGTGGCTATTATCACTTTACCTCCAACGGGCCGATGAACAAACGCCTGGCCGATGCCATCTCCAGCGGAAAAATCAAGCTCCAGCAGCAAGCGAATGACTGGAGCCGCAAATGGAAGAAGTAATATTTGCACGGCTTTTGCGCTTTTTCCGGCACCCAGCATGTACTATTTTAAACTACATTTGTAGCCGTCCGGAAAAGAAATGTTGGTAGTGCATTGTGGTTGGCTTGCTCATAATGTTTTACCCTAACCCTCCCTCCCACATGAGGTTTTTCAACGAAACCACCTCTGAGTACGTGCAATTTATATCCATGGTTTTTGAAATCATGGGGATCACACTTGCCTACATTGAAATAAGATACAAGCCCTTAGCCACACGAATTGAAGCCAAAATTATGGCCGAAGAAACCAGGCTGAAAGACTTTGCTTATGCACTCATCCAAAATAAACTGTCGGTCACTTTGATCACGGTTTTTATCACGATCGTCTTCTTCATAGAGATACCTTACTTAGCAGGTCTATTCGATAAAATTATTCCGCCCGATTGGAAGAGCGTTGAACAGATCGTCATTTGGTCTACTTTCCCGATCATTTTTCTTTTTGTGCTGTGGATGGCGGCTATTTTTTTGGGCGATTTTGTTTCTTGGCTCAATGAATTTTCCGAAGGGCACGCTATTGGAGCCTTAGGTGTCGTGATTACTTTCCTTGGCCTGATGGGCGACACGTATCAGGCCATTACCATCCTTGTTAATCGCTAGGCATTTCTTGAAATTTGAATCATGGTGAACCGCTACGAAGGAGAAATTCATATCAACCCGATCCGCATTTTACGAAATGACGACTTCAATAACGATGGCCACATCAAAGAGATTGAGGCCACCTTGGACCAAGCCATCGAACTGAACCGAAAGATATCCCTTCGGCTGATCGGCGTCAAGTCTTGGCTAGCCTCAAAAAAATATTCGGGGGTTCAATTTCGATTTGCTGAGGGCGGTTATATCAGTGTAAAAGGGCTGCCAGACAGTCAGTTGAAAGAACTTGCTGCTCAAGGATTCGTTGAGTTGTTTGATTTTGCTACAGACAAAGATTGGGTGAAAAAATTTGGCTCTCAATTTGGCCTCGTGTGGGAAAATGGTCGCGCGGTGGAGATATAATCGCCAGCATGAACCTGATACAACTGAAAAAAGATTTGCATCTGCGTTGCCTAGAAATCATCAACCAACGTATGGCAGCGGCAAAACAAGCCATGGATGATGCACAGGATTCAGCCAACCAAGAAGACAAGAACAGCGCCGGCGACAAATACGAAACCGGTAGAGCCATGGCCCAAATTGCCCGAGATCAAGCGGCGCAACAATTGGATGAAGCACTCCAATTGAAAAACGTGCTCGATCGGCTTGCCTCGCTTTCGGCTTCCAATAAAATTACGTTGGGAAGTCTGGTGATCACCGATGAATCGCGATTCTATGTTTCCGTGAGCATCGGGAAAATAATAGTAGAAGAAAAGGAGTATTTGGTTATTTCACCTCACTCGCCCATCGGCAAGATGTTGATGAACCGTTCCGTCGGCGCCGACTTTATATTCAATCAACGGAAACAAATCGTCCGCGCGATCTACTAATTCTTTGAAACGACAAATCTTACTACTTGCGTAAAGTGATTGGAGGAAAACCTGGCCATATATACTCCTGCGTCAAGTGTGGGGATCGAAATAGATGTCTCCGACGAATGCACTTCTTGTTTCGCCAGGAGGACTCCCAAATTATTATAAATGAATACTGCCGCGTCGGGAGGAGAATCAAAATTTATTTTTAAGCTGAGTTTTCCATCGATGACGGGGTTGGGGAAAACTTCAAACTTCCTGGGCACATTCATCCGCACAGGCACAACGTTGGCGTCAAATTTTTCCTCAGAGCCATCAAAATCAATAGATGTAAGGCGATAAAAGGAGAGTCCATCAAATGGCTGGTCGTCTTCGTAGGAATAGTCTCTTCTGGTAGTGGTGTTTCCAGAACCACGTACGCGGCCAAAATCCAAGAAATGCATTCCATCGGTGGATTTCTCCAACTTGAAATAATCAAAGTTAATTTCCATTGCGGTGGCCCAGTGTAAATCTACTTTATCGACATTGGCTGACACTTTAAAATAAAGTAGTAGCACGGGTAAAATAACATTGCCCGTGCAGTTAGTCAAAGCCCCACAACCACCACATGTACAACTTCCCGCCTTGATACTGCCCAGTACATTTGAAATACTGGAAGTTCCGCTGCCCAAACTAAGAGCGCCATTTACCGTAAGTGTTCCTCCCAGCGTAGTGGTGACATGCGTGTTTTGCTGTCCCGTCAGGTTACCAAATACATTTGCGGTGCCAGTGCCTTCTACTGTTACAGAGCTACCATTTCCCATCGTAACATTTCCGTGTACGATAAGAGAACCCACCACGTTAAGTGTGAGGTTATTCGCGACCACAAGGTCACCCCAGATCTCAAGACTCCCTCCTAATGCGATGTTGATGGTGCCGTTGCTGTTAAACGTCATACTCTTCGAAAGACTCGAAGAGCCGACGGTAAGACTTCCTGATCCATTTATGGTGTATGTGATGCTGTTGGCATCGGTGATTGCGCCGATGGTTGCTGTTGAACTGAAAGTGGGATTGGCGCTAACGGTAACGTCTATATTCGCACCGCTTGGCATAGACCCTGTGCTCCAGTTTGATCCTGTACTCCAGTTGCCCGCAGTTTGAAAAGTTTGGCCGGCTCCTGAAATACAACCAATAAAAACCAACAGCATGCACAAACGGTGCCTCATAATCAATGTAAAAATGGTCCAACACTATCAGGAGGGACACTATTTTACATAAACTCAGAGCATCTGACTATGAACAGCTAGGAGGTTTTCCTATATCGTTTTACCGTGACTATTGCCGAATTCCGTTCTTTGTCCTACAAATGAAGGACAGGCAAATTGGCCGCAAGCACTTTCAAATCTTCATCTTTTACTTCCTTCTTCTCATCGGCGACAATCAAGAAGTTTTCGTAGATCGTGTTCAACTCTTCGCCTTCGAAATTGTGACCAAGTAGGGACAAGCGATGCTTTAAAGCAGCACGGCCGCTGCGAGCAGTAAGAACAATGGACGAAGACGGAACGCCTACCTGGGACGGGTTAATAATCTCGTAGTTTTCTGCGTGTTTCAAAAATCCATCTTGATGAATCCCTGATGAATGTGCAAATGCATTTGACCCAACGATCGCTTTATTGGCTTGGACCGGCATACGCATCATACCGGATACTAATTTGCTAAGGCCGTAGATTTTCTCAGGTTTGATTCCTGTTTCGAAATCCAGGTCCTTATGCACTTGAAAAATCATTGCCACTTCCTCAAGTGACGTGTTGCCCGCTCGCTCGCCAATTCCGTTGATGGTGACTTCGACTTGGCGCGCTCCGTTCAACACCCCGCTGATTGTGTTTGCGGTAGCCAACCCAAGATCATTGTGGCAGTGAACTGAGATCGTCGCCTTGCTAATGTTCTTCACATGCTCGAAAAGATAGGCGATTCTCCTGCCATACAAATGCGGCAAGCAATAGCCAGTGGTATCCGGAATATTCACCACATCGGCGCCCGCTTCAATTACCGCTTGTGTCATCTGCGCCAAGAATTCAAGATCCGCACGACCCGCATCTTCGGCGTAGAATTCCACCTCAAATCCCTTGCTCTTCGCATACTTCACCGCCCACACGCCTTGCTCCAATACTTGTTCGCGAGTGGATTTGAATTTGTGTTTTATGTGGACATCACTCGAGCCGATGCCCGTATGAATTCTGCCTCGTTTGGCATAGCGCAGCGCTTCGGCCGCCACGTCAATATCTTCTTTTTTGGCACGCGTGAGACCGCAGACGGTTGGCTCTTTCACCGCCTTTGATATTTCAACGACGGAAAGAAAATCGCCAGGGCTTGATATGGGAAATCCAGCCTCTATTACATCTACGCCAAGAAGCTCAAGTTCACGGGCGATGACTATTTTTTCTTCCGTCTTCAGCTGACAGCCCGGTACCTGCTCACCGTCGCGAAGAGTGGTGTCGAAAATTTGAATTCGTTGGTTCATATTTTTCGTTGTTACTAGTTGGTTGTTGGTTGTTCGTAGATCAGCCAGCAACTGCCATTTCAAATTGACTACTTACAAGAGCTCCCATTTGCTGAGTACTCAGAATTTTATTTTTTGCCGTGGACGCATCCGCAATGTCCACTGTTCTAAACCCATCTTTTAATGTTTGTTCCACCGACTTGATGACAGTTTCCGATTCCTTCTTCATTCCAAATGAAATGTCGAGCATCAGTGCCACGGATAAAATCGAAGCCAGCGGATTTGCAATTCCTTTCCCCGTGATATCATGAGCGCTTCCATGAATCGGCTCGTACAACCCTACTGAATCGCCGATCGATGCCGATGCCAGCATTCCCATAGAACCGGCTATTTGTGACGCTTCATCTGTAAGGATATCTCCGAACAAATTCCCGGTGAGCACTACATCAAAACTTTTCGGATTCTGGATCAACTTCATCGCCGCTGAATCCACGAACAAATGCTCAAGCTGAACGTCGGAATATTCCTTGCCCACCTGCTGTACGACCTCTCTCCACAAACGTGAACTTTCCAACACATTTGCTTTATCAACCGATGTTACTTTCTTCTTTCTGGTCTGCGCCGCCTTAAATGCTTTGTGGGCAATTCGCTCTATTTCATACCGCTGGTAGATCATTACATCATATGCGGTAGCGCCGTCATCTTTTCTGCCCTTCTCGCCGAAATACACGTCGCCTGTCAGCTCGCGAAAAAATAAAATATCTGAACCTTTCAGGATTTCGGGTTTGATGCTCGATGCCCCGAGGAGTTCATCAAACAGTTTGATCGGTCGGAGATTCGCGTAAAGGCCAAGTTCCTTCCTCATTTTCAGCAAGCCTTGTTCAGGCCTCACTTTTAATGTCGGATCATTATCGTACTTCGGGTGGCCAACCGCTCCAAACAAAATCGCATCGCAGTTCTTCAATTTCGTCAACGTCTCATCAGGCAATGCACTGCCTGTCGACTCAATTGCCTCATGACCGATGATGGCTTGATCAAACACAAAATCATGTCCAAATTTTTCGGCAATTCCCTCAAGCACTTTTTTGCCCTCGGCAGTTACTTCCTTTCCAATTCCGTCACCGGGCAGTATGACTATTTTTTTCTTCATAGCTCAACATGTGCTTTTTGAAGTCTTTGAAAACCCTTGATCTCGTCTATCAAACTCAGCAAATAATCAATGTCGTCGTACCCATTTGTCAAACACGTCTTCTTGTAGGCATTGATCTCAAATTTTTCCCGTTCATTTCCGAACGAAATGATTTGGTTTTGCAGATCGATGGTGAACTCCGTCTTCGGCTCTTTCTCCATTTTTTCGAAAATCATTTTCAAAAATCGATCAGACACCACCACGGGCAGCAAGCCGTTATTCAGCGCGTTGTTTTTAAAGATGTCGGCAAAGAAACTTGAGACGACAGCTCGAAATCCATAATCATAAATCGCCCACGCTGCGTGTTCACGGCTGCTTCCGCAACCAAAGTTTTTCCCCCCCACTAAGATCTTTCCAGAAAACTTCGAATCATTCAATACAAACTCTTTGATCGGCTGATTGTTTGAATCAAATCTCCAATCACGAAACAAATTGTCCCCAAAGCCCTCCCGTGTAGTTGCTTTCAAAAAGCGCGCTGGAATAATTTGATCGGTATCGATATTCTCGACTTGGACCGGAACAGCGCTCGAAGTCAGTTTTATGAATTTCTCTTTACTCATTCGTTGTTAGTCGTTCGTTATTGGTTGTTCGGCTGATCGAATATCGACCAACGAGCAACTAAAACTGCTAAATCAAATCCCTTACATCGGTCACTCTTCCGGTGATCGCTGCCGCCGCCGCACTCAGTGGGCTCGCCAAAAAGGTGCGCGACTTTGGGCCTTGTCGTCCTTCAAAATTCCTGTTGCTTGTGCTTACGCAATATTTTCCGGCAGGCACTTTGTCCTCATTCATTCCTAGGCATGCGGAGCATCCCGGGCTCCTCAATTCAAAACCCGCGGTCTCAAAAATTTTGTCAAGGCCTTCCGCTTTTGCCTGTGCTTCTACTTGTTTCGATCCTGGGATCACCCATACTTCAACATCAGGTGCTTTCTTCTTTCCTTTCACCAGGTCAGCCACCAATCGCAGATCCTCGATGCGGGCATTGGTGCAACTTCCAATAAACACATAATCAATTTGCTTGTTGAGCAACTGCGTGCCCGGCTCAAGACCCATGTACTCGAGCGATTTTTTAAACGATGTTTGCTCACTGATTTCTTTCAATTCAGTCACCGTCGGAATCCGGTCGGTCACTTTCATACCCATGCCCGGGTTAGTGCCATACGTGATCATGGGCGCGATGTCTGCCGCGTCAAAAATCAGCTCCGTATCGTAGGAAGCTCCTTCGTCCGTTTTTAGTTGTTGCCATCTTTTCTTTGCATCGTCAAAAGCCTTTCCCTGTGGTGCAAACTTCCTCCCCTTGATGTAGTCGTAAGTGATTTCGTCGGGAGCGATCAGTCCGCCGCGCGCACCCATTTCGATGCTCATGTTGCAGATCGTCATGCGCGCTTCCATAGACAAGCTGCGGATTGCGCTGCCTGTATATTCCACAAAAAAGCCAGTGGCTCCACTGGCAGATATCTTCGAAATGATATATAAAATGACGTCCTTGCTCACGACCCCCTTGCCCAGCACACCGTTGATTTCGATCTTCATCGTTTTTGGTCGGTACTGCAATACGCACTGCGTGGCCAGCACTTGCTCTACTTCGCTTGTGCCAATGCCGAAGGCAATGTTTCCAAACGCACCGTGCGTTGAGGTGTGACTGTCGCCACATACGATCGTCATACCCGGCAATGTCAATCCTAGTTCTGGGCCAATGATGTGCACGATGCCCTGATAGGGATGGCCTAGATCATAAAGTTCAACACCAAACTCTGCGCAATTTTTTCGCAGTGTCTCTACTTGATGCCTCGACAATGCTTCCTTAATCGGGAGATGCTGATCCTTCGTGGGCACATTGTGGTCGGCAGTGGCGGTGGTGCGGCTTGTATTAAAGACTGCTACGCCACGTTTGCGTAGGCCATCAAACGCTTGCGGGCTTGTCACCTCATGGATAAAATGTCGATCGATAAACAGCGCATCAGGGTATCCATCTGCACGTTTCACCACATGTGCATCCCAGATTTTTTCAAAGATGGTTTTCGG
>DATJJP010000007.1:0-19328 GCA_035492075.1 Cyclobacteriaceae bacterium
TTGGCACAGTACGTCACAAACACAGCGTCGTTTTTCATCGACCTGAAAATCTTTTCCAGAAGTGGTCTCTCCCACATTTCAGGCTGCTTGTTGGGTGCGAAGGCGTCAAAGAAGACGAGGTCGAAAATCTCATCGTCGAAATTCAATTCCTGAACCGTCCCTTCGCGTTTCTCGATGTCAAAGGTAGGCGTGATGCTGACGGTCTTGTTCCAGTCCGCATGGTGAAGCTCAACAAAATGCCTTGGGCTAAACTTCAATTGATCAGGATAATTCAGCCCGGCAATAAAATCGGCAGCGATAGGGAATGCCTCCACTGTGGTGAAGTGAATTTTGATCTTCTGATCCTGAGATTCGCGAAATGCAAGTAATGCATTCAGCCCAGTTCCGAACCCGATTTCGAGAATCGATAGATGGGAGAGTTTGTTTCGCTCAAGTAGAAAGTGCAATCCATTGTTGATGAACACGTGCAGTGATTCTCGGATGGCGCCGTGTGTGGAATGATATGTTTCGTTCAAGCTTTCGTTCAGCAAAGAATGAGAACCATCCTCGGTTTCGATGATTTTTAATCCATTCACTTTTTTGAGATCAGCGCCACAGCCATCGCATTTACTCCTTCTTCGCGGCCGACGTATCCGAGTTTTTCGTTCGTTGTCGCCTTGATCGAAAGATCTTCCATTCCGATTTTCATGAGAGGGGCGAGTACCATTTTCATTTCAGCGATGTGCGGATTCAATTTCGGTTTCTCCAGCGTGACCGTGCAGTCGACGTTTTCTATCTGCCAGCCGTTGTCTATTAACATCCGTGTGACATCCTGAAGGAAGAATTTAGAGTCTTTGCCTTTCCACTGTGGATCTTTGTTGGAATAGTGAAATCCGATGTCGCCAAGGTTGGCTGCGCCCAGCAACGCATCACAGATGGCGTGGATGAGTACGTCGGCGTCGCTATGGCCGACCGCTCCTTTTTCAGCTTTTAGTTTTATTCCGCCCAGCCAGAAGTCGCGACCTTCCGCCAGCGGGTGTACATCAAATCCAAGTCCAACACGAATTTTCATTTCACCGCTTTATAATACATCACACTCGAGTTTTCTTCGCGCAAGATGGTGCTTGCCATTCGGTGGATATCTTTTGTACTCACGTCTTCGATTTTTTCGATCTCTTCATTTACCAGGTTGGCATCTCCACTCAGCGACGCGAAGGCCAAATTCATGGCGCGATTCATCACCTCAACTTCACCAAATTCAATCGATGCCGCCGACTGGTTTTTTACCTTCTGTAATTCATTTTCGTCAACTTCAGAAGCAACGACCGAGTGCAGGACTTCGTCAACGTGCTTCTCCGCCTCTGATAGATCCATTCCGTCCTTCAGCCGTCCACTGACCACCAGCAGGCCCGGATCTATCGTACCCATCACGAAGGAGGAGATGGACGTGAATATTTCTTTTTCTTTGACCAGGGTTTGATAAAGGCGGCTGGATTGCCCTCGGCTTAAGATGTCGCTGAGCAGATCGGCCGCATAATAGTCGGCATGAAAACGCCCGGCCATGTGGTAAGTCTTATAAAGCGCATTCGCGGGAACCTTCGCATCGATGTTCACCGTTCGCTTGGCATTTTGCATTGGCTCAACGGGCAATTTTCTTTCCGGTTTTTTACCCGACGGGATCGGACCAAACCATTTCTCGGAAAGCTTTTTTATTTGATCAACGGTGACACTGCCCGCCACTACCAGAATAGCATTGTTGGGAAGGTAATGCGTGAAGAAAAAATCTTTGACATCGTCCATCGTTGCCTCCTCGATATGAGAAATTTCTTTGCCGATGGTTGCCCATTGGTAAGGATGTGTGTTGTACGCCAGTGGTCGCAGTTTTAGCCAAACGTCGCCATAAGGTTGGTTGAGGTAGCGCTGCTTGAATTCTTCGATCACTACTTTTCGCTGAACTTCCAACACTTTTGGATCGAATGATAAACTCAGCATGCGGTCACTCTCCAACCAAAATCCTGTCTCCAAGTTGGACGCGGGCACGGTCAGGTAATAATTGGTGATGTCGGTGTTCGTGAATGCGTTATTTTCACCTCCCACCAATTGCAACGGCTCGTCGTAGCTCGGAATATTTTTGGAGCCGCCAAACATCAAGTGTTCGAACAAATGGGCGAAGCCGGTCTTGTGAGGCTGTTCGTCGCGTGAGCCTACATCGTACAGGATATTCATCACTGCTATTTGTACGGAGTGGTCTTCGTGTACGATTACCCGAAGGCCATTGTCAAGTGTAAATTGACTGAATTGAATCATAAGAGGTCAAAAATAACCCCAGTTTTTGGATTTCATTGCGCCAAAGTTTTCCCTTTCAGTAATTATTGCAAACTTCGCCCTTGTATGACGACAAATTCCTTCCGTTTTTCTGAAATTTCCGAGCCCCACAGGGTACGTACACTGCAAATACTCAAACAGTATCCGGATGTAAAGAAGCTGATGGGTAAAAATCCATTGACCATTTTTGCGATCCTTGGTCTCGTGGGCGGAATGATTGGTCTTTCTTTTTTGGTGAAGGATAGCGCATGGTGGGTGGTGGTGCTGGTGGCTTATTGTGTCGGTGCTTTTTTTAACCATGCTCTCTTTGTCATGATCCATGAATGCTCGCACCATTTGCTTTTCAAAACCAAAGCCCTGAACCGATTGGCAGCCATTGTTTCAAACATGCCTCACGTCTTCCCTTCAGCGATTTCGTTTGAGCGCTACCACATCAAACACCATTCGTTTCAGGGGGTGCACGAACTTGACGCTGATCTACCGGATTTTTGGGAGGCTAAATTGTTCAATAATTCGGCGTTGGGAAAAGCATTTTGGCTGTTGCTGTTCCCTGTGTTTCAAGTCATTCGTACGTTTCGCCTGAAAGAGATCAAGCCGGTGGATGGCTGGATCGTTACCAACTGGGTTATTCAAATCGCTTTCAACGTAGCCCTTTGGTATTTCTTTGGGCCAAAGGCATTTGCGTTTATGTTGTTGAGTTTCTTCTTTTCAGTCGGACTTCATCCGCTTGGCGCTCGATGGATTCAGGAACATTACCTGACGTTGAGCGAAACACAGGAAACGTATAGCTATTATGGTCCACTCAACGCGGTGGCCTTCAATGTTGGTTATCATAACGAACATCATGATTTTCCTTCTATCCCCTGGAACAAATTGCCACAACTGAAAAGGAGCGCACCAACCTATTATGACACGCTCTTCTCACATCCCTCCTGGACGAAACTTTTCTTCCGCTTCCTGTTCGATAAGAACATCTCGCTTTATTCTCGCATCACACGCAACGAGCGCGGCAAGGTGAAACTCACCGATGAAAGCAAACCGGATATGGACTTGGTGAGGACTACACAGCAATAGCTCGCGACTCTGAGTGATTGGCGGCGCACTCTAATAAGTGTTTCAGCAGTTTCTGCCCCGAGAATGCTCGCACTGATAAAACCGTAGACATCAATGATGCAGGTTTATTAGTTTAAGCCAAAAGAATTTGCTTGATCCGTTTGTTTATCCTTGGTTCGGCGGTCGTATTTGTATGTTCTGCGTGGGGCTTTTTCGGTCACAAGAAAATCAACCGATTGGCGGTGTTCACTTTGCCGGTGGAAATGGCCCCGTTTTATAAGAAGAATGTGCGGTACATCGAAGAGTCGGCCGTGAACCCTGATCGGAGAAGATATATCGTGCCCGACGAAGCTCCGCGCCATTTTATTGATCTTGATAATTATGGAGACAGCGCCGTTTTCAAATTACCCCGATACTGGAGCCAAGCGGTAGAAATGATCGGAGAGGACTCATTGAACGCTCACGGTATTTTGCCTTGGAACATCCAACGAGTTTATCTCCAATTGAGGGACGCGTTCTTTGTTCGCAACCCCGATCGAATTTTAAAACTTTCGGCTGATTTGGGTCACTATCTTGCCGACGCGCATGTGCCATTGCACACCACCAAAAATTACAATGGGCAATTAACTAACCAAGTAGGCATCCATGCATTGTGGGAGTCGCGGTTGCCTGAATTATTTTCGACCGACTACGATTTTTATACGGGTAAAGCGCAATATGTTTCCAATGTGCAGAAGGAAGCGTGGAAAATTGTAGTACACACCAACGAAGCGTTGGATTCCGTTTTGCGTTTTGAAAAACAGATGAGCGAGCTATGGGGCGAGAAAAAATACAACTTTGAGTCTCAGGGTAAACTTACCATCAAAGTTTTTTCCGTTGGTTATTCAAAGGCATATCACGACAAGCTCTCGGGAATGGTGGAGCGGCAAATGCGTGCAAGCGTACTGATGATTGGTAGCCTTTGGTATTCCGCTTGGGTGGATGCAGGCCAGCCCGATCTCAGATTGCTGATGGATCACAAGCCCACTGAAGAGGAGCTAAGGGAAAACGAAGTGCAACTTGAACAAATGAAAAAAGAAAAAAGAGCTCTTTTGCGGCCTCACGAAGGAGATTAATTCACCGACGGCACATTTGGATCGAATTGTTGTTTTGCGAGATCTTCGAGCTCCAACCCGTTTTCAGTTGTGCGTTTGTAGTAGCCAATTCCTGCGACGTAATAATCAACACAAAACACTGACTCGTTTCCGTTGTGTCTTCGTTTGTGAATACAAGAAACCTTGACCGCCCTTACTTTCTTTCTGTTAACTTTCAGAATCGCAAACTCCGATCGATAAATTGTTGTGAAAGATCCTCTTCCCCTATCTTGTTTCTCAGGCCATTCCGACTGTCCGGTGGCGGGTGGCATTTTAAAAGCAATCAAGCCATCGCCAGCGTAGGTTTGGATTCTTCCTGGCGATGTATTCGCTTTTCCTTTAACAACACAGATCGTCGAATCGGTGACTTTCAGTAGTTGCTCCTGACCACCCTTTATCCCATCGTTATCGAAGAACATTGTCGTCACGAGAGCACTATCGCGCATGTCCCTTAAGTAAACCGTTTTATTGTGAAAGAATTTTTTCCCACCGTCAAGTTCCCGCATTTTATATTGGGACGAATTCGATTTACTCGGAAAAAAATAATCGCGAGCAGTCTGAGCGAAACCAAGGTGTACCGAGAATACGGAAACAAGCATCAAGATACTTCGCATGTAATTTGACTTTGCGGTTGACAAAAAAAACCCTGCCATTTCAAACGACAGGGCTTCTCTGATATTGCTTCTAAAATCTGCCTACATTTTCCTCACGTGTCCGCTTCCGGAAGAATGGCTGTTCAGCTGACTCGGATTTCCTTTGTAACTCACGCTGCCACTGCCGGAGATGCTGGCATCCAGCGCATCTTTGACGTTAATTTCTACGTCGCCCGAGCCCGAGATGTGCACATCACATCTTGAAACTTCCAGGTTGGACGCCAATACCTTTCCTGAGCCACTGAGCCTCGCTTTAATTTCTTTCGCGGTACCGCTTGCCACCAATTTGCCAGAGCCGGAGATACTCACCTCCGCCTTGCCTGCAATCGCAAGTTGGGCATTCACTTTTCCTGAGCCACTGATGCCGCTGTCGAAACTTTGGCATGTCCCTTTCACATCGATATCACCGCTACCGGAAACGTCCGCCTTCATGTCGCCTTTGGCCTCTATTTCGATCTGCATCGAACCAGACCCGCTCACCTTGAGCTCAATATCTCCGGTTGAGAATTTTCCCTCGCCTACCAAATCTCCCGATCCACCAACGCCCAAACCTTCGATGTTGGTCATGGTCACATAGGCAGTGATCTTATTGTTGTTGTTGCCATCGCGCCAATCTCTCCAGCTCCACTTGTCTTCGCGGCCAATGACCAGTCTGTCGCCGTCTATTTCGGTTTCTACTTTGCTTAGAAAATCCTGATCACCCTCAAGCACCACGCTTTGCGTACTGCCTTGCTTCAAAATAAGTTTACCGGGCACTCGGAAAGACAGTTTTGAGAATGATCCAACTTTTCTGGTCTCTTTGGTTTGCGCGAACGCAACTCCTGAGATCAACAACAAGACAAAGACGGCTAATTTTTTCATATAACGATTGAGTTTCATGCAAAAGACTCAGGCTTCGCAAGTAAGGTTGCTTATGTTTATGGAATTTTTTTTACTAAGACGGTCAAAAGACGATGACGGTTGCAGGGACCTTTTCATTTTATACGGTACAAGGCATTTCTGAAGGGATTTACAAGGAAAAAGGAAGCAAATTCTTGGCCTTTTGCTATCCTGCAAAGAACGAAGCCGACATCAGAGAACACCTGGGAGCCCTTAAGAAGCGATATTTTGATGCAAGCCACCATTGTTATGCATGGATGATTGGGCCAAACAAAAAGAGCTTCCGCGGCTTTGATGACGGAGAGCCAAATCATTCGGCCAGTACGCCGATTTTGGGGCAGATCAAATCAAAGAATTTGACCAATGTGCTTGTAGTGGTGGTGCGCTATTTTGGAGGAACAAAGTTAGGTGTGGGCGGACTGGCTCAAGCTTATAAATCTGCTGCTGAAATTGCCCTTGCAAATGCAACCATTGTTGAAATCGAATTAACCGCTGCATTTATTTTGGATTTCAATTACGACGAATCAGCAGAGGTCATGCGCATGGTGAAAGAGTTCGACCTTGCCATCGTTCAGCAGACCTATCAGGAGCGTGCCCGGTTGGTTGTTCACGTGAAATTGAAATGCAAAGAAAAATTCTTGGAGAAAGTAAAATTGCTGAATGCCCTCGGCCTAAAACTGAATGCTGAACAAAAGATCGCTGATGAATTCGATCTTTAAACCGTTCCAATTCTAGCGAACAACGGAAAATTTACCGTCAGCTTTGTTGAGTGCCAAAGAGGGTTGAGGTTTTCCGAGAGTTCGTCGACGGGATTGATGTTTTTTTCCCTTCTGAATTTCTGAACGGCGGACCAGGTGGTCAGGTAGCCTTGAAGTTCATCGAGCCTCCACTGGAATGAAAATGAAAATGCGGGAGTTTTGATTTCATCAAAAGGAAAACCGATGGTCCGGTACTCCTCATCGATTAATTTCCTTTCCTTGTCCCAATAGGGCCCGACGATGTTCTTATAAAAATCTCCGATGATCGGATCGATGTCCTTATTGATATTCAGCAATCCATAGCCCCAAATTGCCAGCAGCGCTTGCGGCTTAGCAACTCGTTTTACCTCAGAATAAAATTTTTCCCGGTCGAACCAGTGAATTGCTTGGGCCACGCAAATCAAGTCAAAGGCTTTTTCGGGAAAGGACGTTGTCTCAGCAGCAACGGAATAAGAAATATTCTCTGTGCGGACGGCATTTTCTATTTGCTTGTCGCTGATGTCGGTGCCAAAAACATGTTTAAAACGCTTGCATAAATCGCGAGCCACTTGACCGTTTCCCGTGCCCGCATCCCATGCGTTGCCAAACTCCTTCACGTGAGCAAACAGGTAGTCGTAAAGTCCTTTTGGATACGTGGGCCGAAAAGCAGCATATTGACTTGCATGACCCGAGAATAAATCTTTGCTCATAGAGCAAAGCTGCAAAAAAGAAAAGTGCCAGCGAAACCGGCACCTCTCCACTAAACTTAAACACTAAGAATCTATTGCCTGATGATAATCCGCCCACCGCCGCCACCGCCTCGCCTTCTATCCATCCCGTTCATTGGGTTGAGCTGCTTGTTTAGGGCGTAGGTGAAGCTGATCATGAAATACCTGCCCAAATTATTATTGGTGACTTGCTGCAAATAATTTGAAGTGGCAGTTTGCGTCACACTCACGCCGTAGTTCAGAATATTGTTTACCGTGAATCGCAATTCTCCCGTATTGTTCTTCAGGATGTATCGCGACACCGACATCCGCCACAACGGAATCTCTTGATGGAAGTTGGTGGTTGTGCTGGTGTAAACAAAATAGTTCAACTCAGTGTTGTAAGAATATTTTTTTAGGAAATTGACATTTACTTCTGCGTTGTATGTTTTGTTGAAGTAAGTTTGATTTTGTGTCGTGCTGAAGCTGTATTTCGATTCTTGGTGGCTCAAGTTGGCGCTTAGGTCTACAATCAAGATGTCATTGAGTGAATAGTTGTATCCTGCCCGGCCGCCAATGGTTTGCTGCAATACATTATTTTCAAAGATATTGTTCTTGGCATCTTGCTGCACGTTGATGCTTTTAGAAACCGTATAGTTCGGTCCAAGGTTGAATCGGCTATTCAATTTTTTCACAGGGATTCCGAAATTGAAATTCCCATTCATGTTCATGCTGTTAGCTACATTCACCGGCATGGTTGTTCTGGCCAAAACCGAGTCGGTCGCTTGCAAGCTCGTAATTGCATTGTTGGTGTAGTTTCCGTTAAGGAAGGCGAACACGTTCAAGAAATTAGCAGGATCAAACAATGTGAAATTGGCCCGAACCTGATGCGAGTACGCTGGACTGAGTTTCGGATTACCTACAGTCTTGTTCAGTGGATCGCTGTTGTCAATGATCGGTTGCAGTTGCTGCACGGTAGGTTCCTGCATGTTTGTAGTATAATCGAAGCGAAATCTTTTGAATTGACTGAAATCATAATTGAAATGAGCCACAGGCAATACTGCTGTGAAGTCACGATCTATAGTCACATTATTTTTCAACTGTCCATATAAGCGAGTGTCTTGATACGCGCTACCCACAGTCAAGTTGAACTTATCACGGTTGATTCTGAAATTCAACCCAGGGCGGTTGTACCAGTAGTTGCTATTGTATTTGTTGGTGAGCTGTGGGTCAAGCGTGTTGTTGTCGGTATTGTAAACTTCTTTGTTTACATAGTTGATATCCGACGTAAAATTATAGTTTGCTTCAAGGTATTTTCGTCCTCCGAGCGGTTCTGTATATGACACCGTAATACCATACGTGGGGCTCGTGGTAATTTGTCCGTTCCTTTGATTTTGGTCTTTCGCAACAGCGCCATTGTCAAGATAAGTTGTCGTCGTGGAGTTGAGTGTTCCTTTGGTGTTGGCGTCGGTGTAGTTGAAGGTAAGATTGGCCGATATCGTTCTGCCTTTCTTGTGAAACCGGTGCCGCAGCAGTAATGATGAAGTCAAGGAAGTATTGTATCCGCTGGAGGTAGTATTGCGGATGTTTTCATTTTGCAACCCTGTGTTTCCCACATTCATGGTTTGCGCCGAACTGGTCAAGTTTGATGTGGACGTCGTGTAACTGTAGTTTCCCGTGAACTTTACTGAGTTGGCCGAATCGATTTTGTGATCTACAATCAATGTGGCACGGTGATTATCCGATATGGAATTCTGAGCACTGAATTGATCGTAATTGTAGGTATTGTTTTGAGCCGTGTCCGTGGGGAGGTAATTGATGCGATGGGTCTTCGTAGTCAAACTCTGATCCATCCGATTGTAGAAATAATTAGCGTTGATTTTTGTGTTGTTGTTATTGATCGTGCGGTTGGTATTCAGCCCGCCGGCAAAATTGGTAACAATACCATTTTGCAAGCCCGTATTCTGTAGGTTGACACCACCACCACCCGTAGCTGCGCCACTAAAGTTGGCCTGATCAGCGAATGAAAAATTCTGCTGGTTTACGTTGTTGCCCATGGCCAGGAATGAAAGCTGATTGCCCCTGTCAAATCGATTAAGGCTGGCGGAGGCTTGAAAACGCCCACTGCCATCAGCACCTACCAGATCATGACCCCCGGCAGCCGTGTTGTTTCCGAATGCGGCGTGGCGTTTTTCTTCTTTCAATGAAAGGTTTACCGTTTTTTGTCGTTGGCCGTCGTCGATTCCTGAAAAGACCGTTTGATCCGATTTCTTGTCATATACCTGCACTTTCTCTACGGCATCTGCCGGAAGGTTTCTGGTGGCGAGTTTTGGATCTTGTCCAAAGAATTCTTTTCCATCGACCATCACTTTTTGCACTTGTTCCCCTTGTGCGGTGATGGTCCCCGCATTGTCAACTTCCACGCCGGGCAGTTTTTTAAGCAGATCTTCTACGTTGGCATTTGCTTTTACCTTGAATGAGGACGCATTGTATTCGATCGTGTCGCGCTTCACCTTGACGGGATCCTTTTGCCCTTTGACTACAAATTCACCCAGCTGCTTGCTTTGTGGATGAAGTTGAATAACACCCAAATCCAATTCCAACCCATTCTGCGGTTGTAGTGAAATTTTTCTCATCGGGTTTCCATATCCCGTGAATGAGGCCTTAAAGAGATATTCACCCTGTGCGATGCCTCTTACCTCAAACTTGCCTTCTGCATTGCTAACACCAAACTGCACCAACGATGAATCTTTCTGTTGCAAGATCATGATGGTGGCGCCGGGCAATGTCCCCACGGAGTCCCTGAGCTGGCCTTTCACTGTAAATTTTTGTGCTGACGCGGCGGAGGCAATCAATGCAAAAGATAGGAATAGAAGTTTTTTCATAGATGGTCAGAAAAATCAACGGATGATCACATTGCCACCGCGGCCTCCAAATTGCTTCCGAAGTTCCTCGCCCTTTTGCCTAAACTCCGCCTGCGTGATTTTTTCGCCATCTTTCGGTGCCTTCAATTCATTTTTTTTCAACTCGCGCACTTCTACTTTTCTGGCGACAAACACACGCTCGCCATTGTTGATATCCACGGCAAGTATGGCACCGGGAAGAGTATTGTATCTTTCAGGCCCGAGATTTGGGCGGAGCTTTGAAGTAAACCATGCGGTGATCGTTTGCTTGCGATCTCCTTCCGTGGTGTAATAAGCTTGCATGCACTCATAACCTTGAATTGTCTTTACTTCTGTTCCGAATTTCCAAGGGGCAGGCTTGAGTGTATCAGCGATCAAATATTTTTTGCCCATCAAGTCCATTTGTGTGAGCATGGTGTTGCTGGCCTGGTCAACATAGTTCGTTGCTCCTTGCATGCGAAAGCGGAATCTCCCGCCACCACCGCCGGAGGGGGCATCATCTTCTTCATCGTCCTCGATCAGGGGCTTATACAGCGATTCATTCGCGTTAAAGAAAAGTTGCTGCTTGAAAGTGCGAAACTGCGGGATCATTGCCTTCCTTCCCTCCATGTCAGGAGGAAGCATGCGGTGATTATCGATCGTAATTTCGTAGGTGATGACTCCTTCGTTCTGCGCAACAGCGGTGGCGAGCGGAGACACAAGAGCCAACAAAACCAGAGCAATCAGTGACTTTTTCATGTGTGAAATGGGCTTTAATTTTTTTGTAAAGCTAAAGCTGCTTCAGGTTAACCATCATAAAAACAAGGTTAATTAACGTTAACAAAGAGGATGGACGGAGGAATAACGGGTTTATTTTTGTGCAGCTATGAAAAAGAACTGGATAACGATTGTGCTAATGGTCTGCAGCATTGTATTGCTGATCGGCTTGCAGGTAGTTTGGCTTCAATCGCTGTTTAAGGATGTGAAACGGGACCTGCGCAGGGAAACCAGCTTTCTGTTTTCTTCTACGCTCATGGCTATGCAAGACTCCGTTCTGGAAAGAAATATTAAGCCCTTGCCGGGGGATAGTATGGTAGAGATTTTCGGTAAGCAACCAAAGATGAGAGACACCATGCGGGTAAGAGGCAATATTCACATGGAAATGCGAAGAGACAGCGATGAGCCGGTGGTTTTTTTTAGCACCGAAACACCTGACTCAATAAAGAAGTTTTTCCGGCCACTGATTAGCAAGCTGCGTGGCAATCGGAGACAACGCGGTTATGTGATGCGAGTAACAAGTGATTCCCTAAAACCTGGCACAATCCATAAAAAATATAAAGAAGCGTTGCTAAAAAGTGGACTGCCCCTTCTATTCAAGGTTGAAAAAACCAATGAACACACTTTTCATAGAGACAATAATTCGTCGGCCTTGGTCACCGAGCCGTTCCCTTTTTTTCAACGTGGATCATTTTACGTGGCTCGTTTTTCTGACGCCACTTTTTTCATTTGGAAGAAGTTGTTACCACAATTGTTGTTTTCCATTTTTCTTACCTCTCTCACGGCGGGATCGTTTTATTTGATGTACAGAAGCATGCGATTCAATCAACGGCTGTTGAAGATAAAAAATGATTTTATCGGCAACATGACCCACGAGCTAAAAACACCGATCGCTACGGTGAGTGTTGCCTTGGAGTCGTTAAAGAGTTTTAGTGCACTCGATAATCCGCAGCGCACCAAAGAGTACATAGACATGGCGCAACAAGAGCTGAACCGCCTATCGATCCTTACCGACAAGGTGTTGAAGACAGCGATCTTCGAAAGCAACGGCCTGGCCTTTCAAACTGAAAAAGTGGATTTAGAAAAGGTCACCTCGCGCGTCATCGATTCAATGAAACTGGTGTTTGAGAAAAATAATGCGAAAGTCAATTTCGTGCGGGAGGGCACTACTTTCTTTGTGAACGGAAACGAAGACCACCTCACGAACGTGATCTACAACTTGCTCGACAATGCGCTGAAATATTCAAATGGTGATCCGTCGATTGAAGTGGCGATGAAGGTATCCGGTGATAACATTGTTTTTTCCGTTTCTGATCATGGTATTGGGATCGGTCCCGAACATCAAAAAAGGATTTTTGAAAAATTTTATCGCGTTCCAACAGGCGATGTGGCCAATATCAAGGGCTATGGGTTGGGCTTGAGCTATGTGCACAGTGTAGTGAAAATGCACGGCGGAGAGATTTCGGTCGAAAGCTCTTTGAACGAGGGAACCACCTTTGTTGTAAATTTACCTAAGCTTGCTTAGCAGTTCATGCAAATCAAAATCCTGTACGTAGAGGACGAACCCTTTCTTGGACGCATAGTCAAAGAAAGTTTGGAGACCAGAGGCTTTGAGGTGCGCCTCGTAGCAGATGGCGCCTTGGCCCACACGGTCTTTGATGAAATTCAACCCGATATTAGCGTGCTCGATGTGATGTTGCCCAACAAGGATGGCTTTGCGATAGCGCGCGAGCTGAGAAAGCGGAGGGCAGATATCCCCATCATTTTCGTGACGGCAAAAACACAGACCGAAGATTTACTGAAAGGCTTTGAATCGGGAGGCAATGACTATCTAAGGAAACCTTTCAGCATGGAGGAATTGATTGCTCGGATCAACAACCTTTTGCAACTCACGCAGAAAAACGCAAAAGTCAAGGGTGTGGAGAGTTTTGGAAAATATCAATTTGATCCCTCCAAATACGAATTGCGAATAGATCAAAATGTCAGAAAAATTTCACATCGTGAGGCAATGCTCCTGCAAACGTTGCTCGAAAACAAGAATTCCGCTGTGAACAGAAAAGACGTCTTGCTCAAGGTATGGGGCGATGATTCCTTTTTCAATTCCAGAAATCTGGATGTCTATATCACGAAACTCCGCGACTATCTAAAAGATGACCCATCCGTGAAAATCATTACGTTGAAAGGGATTGGCTATCATTTTTCCGTTGGCTGATCAAGAAATTCCCTAATCGCCTCGTAAATTAATCCAAGCTGTTCATCCGTAATTACGTAAGGAGGCAGTATATAAATCACGTTGCCCAACGGACGCAGCAAAATATTTCGATCCAGGAAAAACGGATAAATCATCTTTCTCATTTCACTGAAGTAAGAAGTGCCCTCGATTGTTTGCAGCTCTATGGCCAGGATGGTACCGTAGGTCCTCAACTCTTTTATCTTGATGTGATTTTTTATCTGTGAGGCGAACCGCAAATGACCGTTAGAAATGCGTTGAATATTTTCTTGGCATTCAGCTTTCAACAAGAGCTCGAAGCTGGCGTTGGCGGCGGCGCAAGTGATTGGGTTAGCTGTATAAGAGTGTCCGTGATAAAAAGTTTTTCTGGGGTCGGGGGATTGAAAGGCACTGGCGATTTTCTCAGAACAACTTGTTGCGCCCAACGGCAAAAAACCTCCAGTGATTCCTTTTGAAACAGCCATGATATCGGGTCGGGTTTTCTGGTGGTCGCTCGCGAAAATTTTTCCCGTCCGTCCAAAGCCTGTAAAAACTTCATCGGCAATACAGATTGCATCGTAACGCTGAGCCAATGAAATCAATTGGTCCAGAAATTCAGGCGAATACATCCGCATCCCGGCCGCACCTTGTACTAGCGGCTCATAGATAAAAGCACCGACGTTGTCTTTCTTCAGCTTGGTCTCGAAGGCGTCCAGAATTTTGGATTCATTTTGACTGGACGGAAAATCGATGAAATCAACGTCGAATAAATAGGGGGCGAAGGCAGCAGTAAATGCCCCTCGGTCCCCTATCGACATGGCGCCAAATGTGTCGCCATGATAGGCTCCTTCAAGGGCGATGATTTTTGTCTTGCTGGTGATTCCTCGATTGTGCCAAAACTGAATGGCCAACTTGATGGCCACCTCTACCGCGGTACTGCCGTCATCAGAAAAGAAAATCTTTGATTGGTTGCCCGGCAGGATACGCAACAAGTTTTCCGATAAACGTATAGCTGGCTCATGGGTAAATCCCGCAAAAATTACGTGCTCCAATTTTTTGGCTTGATCGGCGATGGCCTGCGCTATCGCCGGATGGCTGTGCCCATGAATATTCACCCACCACGAAGAGACTGCATCGATGATGTTTCGGCCGTCTTTGAGGTGAAGATAAACGCCTTGGGCCGATTCAACCAACAAAGGATCGGCGCCCTCCAAGGAAGTGAATGGATGCCAAATATTTTTTTTATCAAGGTCCTCGAGATTCATCTTACCAATTTGCTTTTAGCTGTGCCGCATATTTTTTTACCACTCCTTTGTTGATTTCATTTTCCTGATCCATTCGAAGCAAACAATTAAAACCCGTGTGTTTCAAAATAATCTCCTCGCTGTCGGCATTGGGAGGACCATTAAACACAATTCCTTTTACGTCGAATTTATTTTTCTTCAAGTAATCTGCCGACAACAGGGTGTGGTTGATGCTTCCCAAATAAAGGTTTGACACTAAAATTACTTGTGCTCTAAATCTCTTGGCAAGATCAATGACAAAATCGATATCATTGAGCGGTACGAGACAGCCACCCGCTCCTTCAATTACTAAGTCGTTTTCGACCACGGGGACGACCAACTTTTTTACATCGATCTTTACATTGTCTTTTTTTGAAGCCGCGTGAGGCGAGGCCGGCGTGTTTAATAAATAAATTTCGTTGTGAAATTTCGTGATTGAGCTTGACACCAGGTTTCGAACGGTGTCGGTATCGCGCGGCATTCCTGCTTGAACAGGCTTCCAGTAGTCGGCTTGCAACGCTTCACACAATACCGCCGAAAAAAGCGTTTTGCCACTGTCGGTGCCAATGGCCGTGACAAAGTAATTCATTGAACAAAATTTTGTAGGGCGGAAGTCAGGCCTTTAATCTCTTCGTCACTGTTGAATGCATGTAAACAAATCCGGATACGCTCTGTCCCCTCTTTAATCGTCGGCGAAAGAATCGGACGACAATCGAACTTGTTTTCTTCAAGATAACTGCCCAGTTTTTTCACGTCGGTATTTCCTGGTACGATCACATTTTGAATGGCGCTTTTACTTTTGATTCGCTGGAGAGGTAATTTCTCTGTGCGAGAAAGGAATAGCTGGATCTTTGATTGTAATGTTTTTTGTCTATCCATGTTTTGTTGCAGAAAATCGAAGGCAGATTGAATGGAAATGAGACTGTGAGGAGGCATGGCCGTGGTGTAGATAAAGGGGCGCGCGAAATTGATTAAGTAGTTGATCAAAGTTTCGTCACCGGCCACGCAGGCACCGTGCACCCCCATCGCTTTGCCAAAAGTATAGACCCGAACGGCAATCTTGTTTTCCAGTTTTTGCTCTACGGCCATTCCGCTTCCGTTGGGGCCATAACTTCCGGTACTGTGGGCCTCGTCAAGAATAATGGCCGCGCCATATTTGCTTGCCAGGAAGGTGAGTTCTTTCAGTGGACACGCATTACCATCCATCGAGTAAATCGATTCGACGGCAATAAAAACATTTCCCTTTGCGCGTTTGATTTTGTCTTCGAGGTCGTTCAAATCGTTGTGCTTGAAACTGAATCGCGACGCCAGACTAAGGCGGGCGCCATCTTTGATGCAGGCATGGACCAGTTCATCATAAAGTAGGGTGTCTCCACGTTGCGGCAATGAAGAGAGCACCGCCAAGTTAGCCGTGTAGCCCGAATTGAAAAGCAATGTTTTCGCCGAGTTGAAAATCGCAGCGAGTTTTAATTCCAGGGTTTCGGCCAGCGTACGATTGCCGGACAGCAGCCTCGAGCCCGTCGCACCGTTATAGGGAGGTGTGATTTTCGTAACCCTAAGATGAATGATTTCGAAAAGCTCCTTTGAATTGGCAAGGCCGAGATAATCGTTCGAACAGAAATCGATGAGGCCTTCCACGGTTTTGAGGCGACGTAAGGCATTCCCTTCTTTCTTTTTGTTGAGTAACTCTTGCAGCGAATCCATCCAAGTAATCAAAAGGCATGCAAGTTAGAAAAAATTAAAGCGGAGCCTGCGCACCATGTCGCCCACGCTGACTATTTTACTGCTTAATTTTTTTCGAATGGTATCAAAGACTTTTGGTGGCGCAGTTCATGGAGTGGATGCAAGGACCATTACGGTGGAGGTGAATGTGATTCAGGGTACTCATCTTTACCTGAGTGGGTTGCCCGACGCAGCGGTGAAAGAAAGTGAACACCGAGTGGAGTCGGCGATAAAGACGGCCGGTTATCATATACCTCGAAATAAAGTAGTGGTAAACCTTGCCCCTGCAAATATCCGCAAAGAAGGTTCGGCATACGACCTGCCGATCGCCTTGAGTATCCTGTCGGCTTCGGGCCAAATCACCACCGACATGTTGGAGAAGTACGTGATCATGGGCGAACTGTCGCTCGACGGTGAATTGCGTCCTATCAAGGGTGTCCTTCCCATCGCCATCCAATCAAGAAAACAGGAATTCAAAGGATTTATTTTACCCAAAGCAAATGCAAGAGAAGCCGCGATTGTAAACAACTTGGAGATCATTGGCGTAGAGACACTCCAGGAGGCAATCGATTTTGTAGAAGGTAAGAAAAAGATTGAACCTCTCTCCGTAGACACCCGCGAAATCTTTCAAAGCAAACTCAATGATTACGAAAGTGACTTTAAAGATGTACAGGGTCAAGAGAACATCAAGCGAGCCTTGGAGATCGCTGCGGCAGGAGGGCACAATGCAATTTTGATTGGCCCTCCCGGTGCGGGAAAAACAATGTTGGCCAAACGCCTTCCAACAATTCTTCCGCCCCTCACACTGAACGAAGCTCTGGAAACAACCAAGATTCATTCGGTCGCGGGGAAGGTGGGAGCCGAGGGGTCGTTGCTTACCACTCGTCCATTCCGGTCGCCGCACCACACGATTTCAGATGTGGCGCTGGTAGGAGGAGGTGGCAACCCACAGCCCGGTGAAATTTCTTTGTCGCACAATGGTGTCCTGTTTCTCGACGAACTCCCGGAGTTCAAACGCACGGTGCTCGAGGTGATGCGCCAGCCCATGGAGGAAAGACGGGTGACAATTTCTCGGGCCAAAATTTCGATTGACTATCCGGCGAATTTCATGTTGGTGGCCAGCATGAACCCCTGCCCGTGCGGTTATTACAATCACCCCGAAAAAGAATGCGTTTGTGCACCCGGAGTGGTGCAGCGGTATTTAAGTAAAGTGAGTGGCCCACTACTTGATCGCATCGACTTGCATGTAGAGGTAGTGCCCGTGAGTTTTGATGAGATGACGGCGCAAAGGAAATCAGAGACGAGCACGGAAATTCGAGAACGCGTGGTGAAAGCAAGACAAATTCAATCGGAACGGTTTGTGACCAAAGAAAATATTTATTGCAACGCGATGATGTCGAGCAATATGGTAAAAGAGATTTGCCAGATCAACGATGCTGGACGAACTCTTTTAAAGACGGCAATGGAGAGACTTGGCTTGTCGGCGAGAGCGTATGATCGGATTCTGAAAGTATCACGCACGATTGCTGACCTTGCTGCTTCGCCTGAAATCAAGATAGAACACTTGGCCGAAGCGATTCAATATCGAAGTTTGGATAGAGAGGGGTGGGCGGGATAGTTATCAAAAGATCCAATCCAATGAACTAATTGCAGACCGATAGAAGCTGGTTACACTCAATCTCTGACGCGGAAAAACGGTAATGGCCATTGGAATCGGGTTTTGAATTATCTCCAAAAACACGAATCCAGGTTACTTCAAGTTCCAAGTGAATCCATTTTTTCTTTTTGTCAGTTAGGCTTTTCCATCTTGATCAAGCGCTTAAGAACCAAGGACCGTCCAGTTTGAGAAGTCGTGTCCGACACAGAATAGGCTACACCCTTTAGATAAGCGCTTTCACCCTTTTCAATTCCAAGTTCAATACACCTTTGCTTTGCTAAATTAAGTTCGCCCAACGAAAACACCTGCCATTTTTCCAGTGTATTGCGCTCAAAAAAACTTGTTAAGGTGTCGCTCTCGAAAGTCAAATATCCTTCCACCGTAAATAGGTCCGAACGTTTATAAAGAATGCACCTTGTCCCCTTCACCTTGAAACTCTTGTCGGTTTGTATTAATATCTCACTTCCCTCTGTCTTGAAAAAAAGCTCTTTCGTCGCAAGCAACGCAGATAGTTCTGCGCGTTTAGTCAATAGTTTCTGAGCAAATCGAGCGGATTCTTTATCTACAGGATAAGCGTGCTGGGAAGTCTTGGGCTCCGAGGAAAAAATTAAGGTCACGCCTTGCTCTTGGTTCGGAACGGCAAATGAAACCCAATATTTGCCTTCCAAATCGTCATCACCGATCGCACCGTCTTTTTCAATCGTTTTTTTTATCTTGAAAAGCCCCTCAACGCCTTCTATTGCATGGGTAAGAGAAAGCGCTGCTTTTACCTTTAGACCTTTGTCGGTAATTATTGTTCCCTCATAGACAGACCATTTGTTATCAACGCTGGCATTAGAATAAGATATTCTTTGCTTCTCTTCCTTATGCGAGGAACAAGCCACGAGCGCAAATGTCAATAGCAGATATTTTCCCATTAAACAAAATTTAATATCTTTTCTTATAAAGTTTATGTACTCTTAATAGTAGTAAAAACCAAACACCCTAACAACACAAAACATGAACACAAACATTATGAAACGTGGTGGCATCCAAGTCCTAACAAAGGAGGAGATGAAAAATATTGGGGCGGGAAGTTGGCGGTTATGTGCAGTGGATGGATATATGGCCAATTAATTGTCGGCAGTTGTTCTGGACCAGATGTCCCGACCTGCGAGGGCTATTGTGCAAACCAAGGATATTCTGGGTGCGCGTGTGATGCGTATGATGATGGGACCCCTTAGTGAGTCTTGGTATAATCAAGTCTTTAGCTCATTGTTTTATCGACATCCTCTGGCGAAAGGTTTGTCTTTGACCTCTATTAAGAGTTGGCTAGGATCGATTCGTAGTTGA
>DATJJP010000008.1:0-13722 GCA_035492075.1 Cyclobacteriaceae bacterium
GTGACATCGTCTCCGAACGTATCTATTGCCGCATCTTCGTCTACCGTCTGCGGTGGACAGTCGACAACACTTACGGCCAGTGGGGCATCCAGTTATCAATGGAGTACGGGCGCAACAACAGCTAGCATCATCGTGAACCCTTCTTCCACAACCACTTATTCCGTCACCGGAAATAATGGAAATTGTTCTGGGTCAGCGTCAAAAACGATCAGCGTGACATCGTCTCCGAACGTATCTATTGCCGCATCTTCGTCTACCGTCTGCGGTGGACAGTCGACAACACTTACGGCCAGTGGGGCATCCAGTTATCAATGGAGTACGGGCGCAACAACAGCTAGCATCATCGTGAACCCATCTTCCACAACCACTTATTCCGTCACCGGAAACAATGGAAATTGTTCTGGGTCGGCGTCAACGACAATTACCGTAGCTCCACCGCCAAACCTTAAGGCAGTCGCGTCTCAATCGCAGATATGCTCGGGACAATCCACGACCCTATCGGCGACAGGCGCAGACAGCTACGTGTGGAGTACCGGAGAAACATCGGCAACCATAACAGTGAAGCCCTCTTCAACGACAACGTATAATGTCACTGGGAAAAATAGTAGTGGGTGCGCGACTTCGACCTCAGTGACGGTAACGGTCAGCCAGCCCCCTGATATTACTGCGACAGCAAATCCTTCGTCCATTTGTTCGGGCGAAAGTTCAACCTTAACAGCAAGTGGTGCTTCAAATTATCAATGGAGTACCGGCTCAAGTGGTTCTTCCATCACCGTTAAACCCAATCAAACAACAACATATACGGTTACTGGTTCGGCCAACGGATGTTCTAACACAGCGTCCGTAACCGTTACGGTAAAACCATCGCCTAATGTTAGTGTGACGGCGAGCCCTTCGGTCCTCAATGTTATTGGTTTGTCCAGCACATTAACGGCCAGTGGAGCATCAACCTATCAGTGGAGCACAGGAGCGTCTGGCTCTTCAATTGTAGTTGTGCCTCTACTGACCACAACCTATTCCGTCACAGGTATTGCCGCTAATGGGTGCACGGATCAAGCAACCGTAACTGTAACCATAAAATTGTTATGATGTCCTGCAAAAAAAAAATGATGAGGGTGATTCATGCTTCACACTTTTTGTTTGTCCTGGCTTTTGGGACGTTGAGTGCCTTTCAGGCCGAAGGTCAAACGGCACATTACCAATCAGGAAATTCATTGAGGAAGAATCAGCCGGGGCACTACTACAAGATGGTGTCATTTGATGATCAACAATATCAGGAATTTTTCTACTCGCTAACCAACTCTTCAGGGAGTGTGGCAGAATTCATGAACTGGCGCATCGTCTTCCCACCTGGATACAATCCGAATGCTTCGTCACCTTATCCGATGATCGTTATGCTTCATGGCGCAGGGGAATCCGGGCGAGAGTGGAGCGGTCATTTTGTTTACGATCCGACGGATCCACGTTACGACAATAATGACGACAACTTGCTATGGGGAGGCAAGGAGCATTTGGACGCGGTGAATAGTTCGTCGTCCAGCACACGGGCTTTTCCGGGCGTCGTTGTTTTTCCGCAGGCCAGTTATAGTGGAAATTGGTCGGGTGATTGGAATGATGGAACATTGAACGACAACGGAAGAATGGCGGTTGGTATTATTGAGTACTTGATTGCCAATTATAATATAGATCAAAATAGAATTTCGATTCATGGACTATCGGGAGGTGCCAAAGGGGTTTGGGATTTTGTGGCCAAGAGACCTGATTTGTTTTGCGCAATGCTTCCTATGTCCGGTGTTGGTTCTGACATGAATATTATGACTGACATACTTGTGACTACTCCCCTTTGGTTATTTCAAGGAGGTCAAGACACAAACCCAAGTCCAGGATACGCGCAGCAATGGATAGATATGTTAAAAAGCAAAGGAGGTAATCCCCGTTATACTCTTTATCCTAATCTTGATCACGGTACATGGAATACCGCCTATCAAGAGCCGGATTTTTTTTCCTGGATGCGTGCGCAAGACAAACGAAATATTTATGTTTTCGGCGGAAATACGTCATTGGATGCGAACACCTCTATCAAGTTGGGGATCTCCGCCGGATTCCTCGAGTATCAATGGATGCTCAATGGCGCCGAAATCCAGGGAGCAACTTCACGTTTTTATACCGCCACGCAAGCAGGCTCTTACACTGTAAAATTCAGGCGAAGGACGGACAACCTCGTTGCGCAGTCATTCACTGTGACGCTCACTTCGTCGCAGACGCCTCCCCCACCGCCACCGCCCGAACCGGGGCCGACCAACGGGCTTTCATTTAATTATTACGAGTACTCGAACAATCTAGGAGGATTAAGTTCCTTTGACTTTACACAACCGCCTACACTCAGTGGAAACGTCAACAATTTTTATCCAAGTGTCAGTCAGCAGCCAGATCACTTTGTAGTTGCTTTCGATGGGCTAATAAACGTTAGCGCTGGGACTTATCGATTCTACACCAAATCCCAGGACGGCAGCATCCTTTACATCAACGGGCAGCAGGTCGTAAACAACGATGGGCAACATCAGCCTCAAGTCGCATCCAACACGTACAATTTCCCTGCGGATGGAAGATATCCTATACGAGTTACTTATTTCAATCAGCAAAATAGTTCACAGCTCCTTGTTGGATATAATGCCGGCACCGCCAATGATTTTTCGGTAGCAAACATGTTGGCGGATGCTAACCTCTTTCTACCCGGCAGTAAAACCTCAACTACTTCGGGGCGAATAGCAGCCGTGAAAAACTCACCCGCTGATACTCTTACTATAAAAGACCATGAATATCAAGTGGCGGTGTTTCCAAATCCGTTTCAGCAGTACATTCATGTTTGGTTTTTGAATGACCAGATGGGCAACAAACCCATTGTGATTCGCGAAATCTACAGCGGGCGGATAGTGAAGGAGTACGATGTGCAAGTGCACGACAACGAGGCAGTCATCGACTGTGCGGATCTTCCTGCGGGCTTATACTTATTGTCACAAGGCGATCGTCATTATAGAATGCTCAAGAAGAACTAGAGTAGTATCCGTTCGCACGATTTTACATCTTTTGTAATCAATCCAGTCACACACCAGGACCAACATGAGGTAATAAAAATGTAATGTCTTTTGCCTCTCGGAAGTAATCCTTTTGTAAGTGTCTTTCTGTTACGCCGGGTAAAGGCCGATCTACCTTTGACATACGTCAACACAAAAAACCATTGCTTATGAAACTATTAGCTACTCGATACATTGGTACGGCTTTAATCTTTATGGTAGTGTCTTTCGGCAGCGCTGCGCAAACAGTTCATTTTCAGTCGGGCAATTCCATGCGCAACAATCAGCTCAGCCATTACTATAAGATGGTGACATGGAATGACGCGCAATATCAGGAAGCCGCTTATTGGCTTGCTTCATCTGGTGGAAGCGTCACCGAGTTCATGAACTGGCGAATCATTTTCCCTCCCGGATACCAGCAGACGGGCACTACAAAGTATCCCATGATTCTCATGCTTCACGGTGCCGGTGAATCAGGCAGACAATGGTCGGGGAATTTTGACTACCAGCCTACCGACCCAAAATATGACAACAACGACGCCAATTTAACATGGGGAGGCCAAGAGCACTTGCAGGCGGTAAATACAACTTCAGGTTCGCGATCATTCCCTGGCATTGTTGTGTTTCCGCAGGCAAGTTACAATGGCGCATGGGGCGATA
Organism: Cyclobacteriaceae bacterium; assembly: GCA_035492075.1. GTDB lineage: Bacteria > Bacteroidota > Bacteroidia > Cytophagales > Cyclobacteriaceae > ELB16-189. The sequence continues at coordinate 3,735 of DATJJP010000008.1, forward strand.
CGTGGAATAGTGGTTTGCTAAATAACAATGGTCGTATGGCGGTGGGCATTGTAGAATATTTGATAGCCAATTATAACGTAGATCAGCACAAGATTTACATTCATGGCCTTTCTGCCGGTGCAAAAGGAGTTTGGGATGTGACGTCCAAGAGACCTGACTTATTTGCAGCGATGCTTCCAATGTCGGGTGTCGGATCTGACATCAATATTGAAACCGACATTCATGTCACCAGTCCTCTATGGTTGTTTCAAGGAGGGCAAGATACTAATCCAAGTCCTGGGTGGGCACAACAATGGATCACAACCTTGAAAAGCAAAGGAGGCAACCCTCGTTTTACATTATATCCTAACCTGGATCACGGCGTCTGGAATACAGCGTATCAGGAGCCCGATTTCTTTTCGTGGATGCGAGCTCAAGACAAAAGAAACATTTTTGTCTTTGGTGGCACAACTTCCTTGGCAAGTAATCCGTCAATCAAGCTTGGTTTCTCTGACGGATTCCCTTCCTATCAATGGACTTTCAACGGACTGGACATTCCAGGCGCAACGACGAGATATTATACCGCGACTCAGCCCGGAAGTTATGCCGTTAGGTATGTCCGGCGAACAGATGGTGTAACGGACATGTCGTTTCCAGTACAGATCACTACGGATCAGCCACCGCCACCACCACCGCCAACAAGTGGACTGAACTACCAATATTATGAGTACTCCGGAACGCTCTCCAATGTGTCATCCTTTAATTTCAGTCAGACACCAAAAGCCACCGGAACGACCAACAACTTCAATATCAACCCCAGGCTAAGAAACAGTCAATATGTTTTGTCCTTCGATGGCTACTTGGAGATAGACAACCCCGGCACCTACACGTTTTACACGAATTCTGATGACGGCAGTAGACTTTACATCAATGGGGCTCTTGTTGTAAATAATGATGGCAAACATACCGCCAGGGTAAAAGCGGGAATATATACGTTCACCAGTGCCGGGAGCTACCCGATTAAGGTCACGTATTTTCAGAACTCAAACAACGAAACGTTGGCCGTGCGTTATAACCAAGGCACGACCAACAACTACAACTCCGCCACTGGAATACCTGACAACAAATTATTTCAATCTTCGTCTTCCACTTCAGCACGATATGCCGCGGTGGCAAGCGTGAAAGATTCCACTCAAACGGCCACGTCAAATAACATCATCGATGATTCCTCGAGCAATGCGATAACTGCGTTTCCTAATCCATTTCCCAGAATCCTTTATGTGCAATTTCCTGACGCGGCCGCCGCAACGTCGGCTCAACTTTACGATCTGCGTAACAATAAGATGGTTAAAACAATGCAATGCAAGATCGAGGATAAGTATGCAGCATTTGATCTGTCCGACATGCCTAGCGGTCCGTACGTTCTGATCATAGGCAATTCCAGATTTAGAGTGATAAAGACGGATTGAGTTGTCAAGACTAAAGAAGCGAAGATTTTGGGGAGCAGTAGTACTTGCACTTGTACTGCCTCCCCTTATCATCTTTGCAATACTTTCTTTCATAGAAGAGAGGAACGAGTTGACGGAAGAGATTCGGGCTCGCGCGCCTGGAAGTTTTATTTCCCTTTCCAAAGGCACGGTTCATTATCTATTGGCAGGCGACACAAGTTCACCTCTGCTCATCTTCATTCACGGGGGCGGCGTTTCAGGCTTGGAAGTTTGGAAAAAAAACATCCCTTATTTCGCCAGCAAACATTTCTGTGTACTGGCGTATGATCTTTACGGCCGGGGTTATTCAGATCGGCCCCATCAGACAAACTCTCCACTACTTTTCCAAATGCAACTCGATGAGCTACTTTCAAAATTGAAATTAAAAAAACCCTACTGCATTGTAGCCATGTCGATGGGTGCCATTATTGCGTTGGATTACGTGAACGCAAATTCTTGCTCACTCCACAAACTAGTGCTGATTGACCCAGCGGCGACCGGTGATTTCCAACTGAATGGGCTATTGAAAATTCCAATCATCTCCAGTTTCATGATGACCGTGGGGTGGTACCCAAGAGCATTAGAAAATCAACGAAAGGAATTCTTCAATGAAAAACTATTTGACGAAGATTATGCCAAGCGATTGAGTTATTTCATGGACTTCAAGGGTTACAAATTCACTATGCACTCCACGTGGATACACATGTTGAATCAAAATCGACTAGACCAATTTAACAAACCCGCAAAGCTAGATATGCTCCTCGTCTATGGAGCGCAAGACCCCTACTTCAATCGTCGAGACTGTGTGCACTATCAAAAACAAATTCCATTCATTCAAGTGGTAAAAATTGACAGTGCTGGCCACATGCCACATTACGAAAAACCCGACCAGGTCAACAAGGTGATCTACTCATTTCTTAGCGGCAACGTGTTCTCTGTCGGAGTACCAGCGCTCAACAATCAAAAGCATTGATGGCAAAAGGACAAGCACGAAAGGCACGAGGAAGAGCCGCGTTTCCATCGCGTTGCTTTTGACGAAGTGAAGCACAAACCAAAATGGCACGATCAGCCAAAGCCAATTTTGAAGAACAGGTGGCAACTTCCCAATATGAAAAACCACGATGATCGGTATTACACTTAGTGTCCCCAGCAATAATGGATAAGTGCGAAAGAATTGGACGTTGAACATAAGAAACTCAAGCGGAGTTTTCATTTCGTTAACGCCTTCATAGGTGCGGTAGCCATAATACCATCGCACCAGAAAAAAAATGAATGCAAACAAAGCAAACGATATCGCGCACGCAAGCCATCGGTCTCTAGAAATCATCCTCCAATTTTTAATTGAAGGTGGCATTAAAAGCATCAAGGGAATAAAACCGCTGGTCTCACGGTTGATTGCCGCCACCGCAGTCAATGGGATAATCCAAAATATTCTCTCGTATATAATTAGTAAAGCGGCGCAGACGTAAAAAATAATATCAAAATAAGTATTGTAAGAAAAATCAGATTTGAAAGAGCTATTCGCGATGCTAAAGCAGAGAACTATAAGGCCCAGCAAAATCAAGTACGGATTTTTGACACCGAGCGCTTGGTAATAATAGAGGCACAGGAAAAAAAGAAGGGCCATTTGAAAATAATGCAATGCAAAATAGGGAACAAGGACATCGTAGTTCGGCAGAATATATTGATAGACGCGAATAGCGCCCTCCAATACCAGCATTGAGAAAACTCGATATTGCCACGGGTTAAAGTACTCTGAATTGCCCTCCAGCATCCGACGGTGTCTCTCCAACTGCTGCCAGGGAGTTATTGAGCAATCACTTATCGCGTGTTGATACAAAATATAACCGCTCATCAGTAAAATACACACCGCCCATACCCATTTTCTCATAGTCATTTTTCTAGTCTCTTATTCCAATCACGCCATGTCCATTTTGAAGATGACAGAGGTCAACCCACAAATAAACCACAGTACATATCAGTAAAAAAATGAAAGTATTCAATGTAATACTTATGTAACGGCACAAAATATACCGCAGGGAATAATTTATAGTTTCTTTACCGTGACGTCAGCGTGAAGGAAAAAATGAAACAGATACAATTCTACTAGACGAAAATTTTCTTTAGTGGTGCACACGCGAAAGAGAAAGGGGGATGCTGAAAACCCTGCAAAAGAGTAAGCAAAATCTTGTTCTATTCTTTTATGAAAAGATCAGAGGTAAATGTTGAAAATCTTCTGAATCAACTCTCAGAAGAGAAGATCAACCGGGTTGTGGACAGCCAGGTGGTGAAGGCAGGTTGGAGTGATAACAGCTGCCATTCCGGAAACTCTAACGATTCTGAATGCAACTCTGGTGGGGGCACCACCAGTGGCGGCAGCAGTGGAACCAGTGGAGGCGCCAGCGTAAGTGGAGGAGCAACCATTGGCGTTGGAGCGAGCGGCTCCGGAGGCTTAGGAGTCGGTTTGTAATTTGAATTAAACATGGGATCAGAGCGCCTCCTGTTGGCGCTCTGACTTCCTAACTCAAACAATAAAATAATAATGGTCAAAAAAAATTACTTGGAATTTCATGAACTGCCAGATGTGGGTTCGAGGAAGGATCTCCGATGATTGCGCATAGAGAGGAAGGGCGAAGCCGAAAACCCTTTAAAAAATAGAGTAGGCACTACGTACAAACTTAATTTTTATGAAACAGTCAAATGTCAACTTAGTCAACCTTCTGGATCAACTTTCAGAAGAAAAGATTAATCGTGTAGTAGATGAGAACGTGATTCGCGCTGGTTGGACGAGCTGTAACAGCAGCAAGCACTCTGATCGTAGCGTACGTTCTTCGAGCAACCCAGGACGTCACTTGGGAAACGATAAATAAATAAACTGGTCAAATCATGGGGGCGTAGTCCCGTAAGGCTGCGTCTCCATTTTTTGACCTTTCCCTGTATCATGAAACTCCATTCCAAAGATCTTCTTTTTGATTGCGCACAAAGAGAGAAGGGGGACGCCGAAAACCCTTAATAAAAAGAGTAGGTATCAATAAGCAAATTCAAATCTATATGAAACAGTCAAATGTAAATCTCGACAATCTTTTGAATCAACTTTCAGAAGAAAGAATCAACCTAGTGGTTGACAACAATGTTGTAAGAGCAGCAGGGAGCACTAAGTGCAAGTCTTCGAAGAGCCACAAGTCATCGAAGAGCTGTAAGAGCAACAGAAGCAACAAGAGCTGTAAGTCTCACTAAGAGCTGGCTGTGATGGGAAGGCACCAACTAGGTAACGGTGCCTTCCTTGTCCATTTTTGCAACTTTTTAATTTAGAAAACCGAATGAACCAATCGACCGTCTCTACTAAAATCGTGCTGCGGAACGATGCTGTCATCTACGATCCACAACTCGCAGGCGAAATCATATCTCCCGAAAAACATATTTTCTTAAGATGCAATGGTGATGTCGTCACCATTACTCCATTGATGAAAGACATTTTGGAACAAGCGCGCACTCCTCAAACCAAAGAGGAGCTGGCGGCCTGGCTTTCCATACAACAACATTGCCCCTATGACAAAATTTATCCGTCCGTCGAAACCTTTTTGCGGCGGATGATGAAATTCGGTGCGGTAGTGAAGGAACAAGATTCAGCGCCGCCCGATGCAAACATCTTCGACAAGATAGATCAAGCCAAAAAAATTGATGACTTCATTTTATCAGATCTTATTGGCAAGAACCGCAGTGTGGCTATTTACAAGTGCCATCGTGAAGGGATTCCCGTGCAGCTTTTTTCAATGAAAGTTCTGATCGCCAATGAATCCAAAAAAGATTTCTTCAAAGAGGCAGATATTTTGACTTCCATGCCGTATCACCCAAATGTTCGAAGGTGTTTTAAGTCCGCCGTTAGTCAGGACAATGTCCCGTACTTACTCTTGGATTATGTGGATGGAAGCTCAATTTCAGATTCGCTGATCAAAAGGGAAACGCCTCTTCATATAAAATATAGAATCGCCAGCGAAGTCATGTCAGGCATTGAACATCTACACAAGCACCATGTTCTTCATGGGGACATTCATGCCTCCAATTTTCTGGTGGACCCAGACCATCACGTACATCTCATCGATCTCGGGATGGCTTTTTACGAAAACGAAGACACGCACCACGGCGGCATCCCTCGGTACATGCCTCCGGAAAGAATGCCTGATCACAGTTACTCATTCAGTAAGATGAAAGGTGACTATGTTTCTGAAGTATTTCAGGTCGGAATTTGTCTTTATCTCCTGATGTCCGGAAGCTATCCTTTTGACGGCCTACTTTTAAAAGACCTGGCCAAGGCGATCAAAAATGAATTGCCCGCACCGCTGACAGAGACCTCTATGCATGAACCCATCCCCACCGAAATCTCTGATGTTATCTTCAAGGCGATGGCAAAAGACAGAAATGATAGGTACCAAAGCGTAGGAGAAATGTTACACGAATGGAATAAGATCACTAATAATTTGAAAAATGGATTCGCTATACTTCAACCAGTTCACGGCCGTTGAATATCCAGAGCTTGAGCTGGACGGTGCCGATGGGCCATATTTGTCCATCCAGAATAATTCTGTTCATCTACTACAGGTGAATGAGCGTGGTGACATCATCATGGAGGTGACCAACCCAAAACAGCAGCCCTTTCATTGTTTTGTAGACAATCAACAGCACGATCACTTCGCGGTTTCAATTGATCCGTCCAATTCCTTTGCCGTGAAGTCCAGCAGTTTTGAGCAGGCATCACGCATCATTGTCATTTCTGACATTGAAGGAAACTTTGATGCCCTCCACAGCCTTTTGATCGCAAACAGTGTCATGAATTTAAAGTATGAATGGACTTTTGGAGACGGTCAACTCGTGTTACTTGGCGATATGATGGACAAGGGCAAGAATGTGACCCAATGTCTATGGCTTATTTACCATTTAGAAAGTCAGGCAAGATCGAGTGGAGGCAGCGTTCATTTCATTCTTGGTAACCACGACACCATGAATTTGACTTTGGACGTGCGCTACGTCCATGAAAAATATCTAGCCCTGGCACAAAAGGTGACGCGAATTGACAACCCGTCGCTGGCCTACTGGCATCTGATGAAGCACAATAATGTGCTGATGCAATGGCTCAAAGGAAAAAACTGCATTGAGCAAATTGGCGATCTGTTGTTCGTGCATGGCGGAATCAGCAAAGAAATTCTAGAGGAAGAATTATCCATAAAAGACCTCAACGACATATGCAGACAGTTTCTCAATGAGGAATGGCCCGCAAACGAACTCACCGAATTGGTGTTCGGAAAAAATGGGCCTCTGTGGTATCGCGGGCTTGTCGAAGAAACCGCCGACGGCGAAAAGGTGTCTGAGGGCTTTGTAGATGAGCTTTTGACTTTTTATAAAGCTTCAAAAATCGTTGTGGGGCACACGCTCGTCGACGCCATCTCCACGGATTATCACGGGAAAGTTGTGAGAGTAGATGTCAAGCATCCCGAAATGAAATCATCCAAGAAAAGCCAAGCATTACTTATTGAAAGTTCTCGTTTTTATCGAATTGACGGAACAGGTAGCAAAGAAATATTCAAGAAGTGAGCGTAGATCAGCAGTTGAGGCACAACGATTGCGGAGTAAGCGCAATCAAAACTATCTTCAATCTTTTTGATAGGGAGATTGACCGCAACTATATTCAAGAGCAAATCTTTTTGGACGAACGAGGTTCATCCATCAAAGACATCAAAGTTTTCTTTGACAAAAATGGATGTGTTTCCAAGTTCAAGTTCCTCGACGTTACCGCTCTCGAGGCGGACCTCTCTCCGCTTAAAAATCTATTTCCTTTCATTATTCCCGTCAAAAAATCGAATCACCTTCACTATGTCGTCGTCAACGGGCTTCGTGGAAATAAACTGAAAATTTATGACCCTGGGCGAAGCCGGCCTTACTATCTCACATTCGCCGAACTTCGAAACATCGCCCACTACACCAATAGTTACTGGGAACTCGTCGACTTTCAAGATAAAGTGGAGGCGTTGTGTTCTGCGGAACTTTCGCGATATCAGGTCTCTCTCGCTGGTCTACTCGCCACTCAAGACCCCATTCATATCTTCAACAAGCTGGTTTACTTCACGCATCTGCGTGATGACTACGGATTTAAAGACGAAAATTCTGAAAAGGCATTTCTCGAAGATCTGCTGACAAATCAAGAAATCTCTCTTTTGCCGAAGCAATATCGACAAATCAAGTACGAGGAAGCGAAGGTGAAGTTGTCTGCACCCCTCGTGCTCTCGGTCAAATCCGTGGCAGAGCAGGCAGCAAAAGAAGCTCAACCCATCGATCAGCAAAATGTTTACCACCGCCTCATCAATGAACTCGGCAAGAACAAAAAGTTATGGTACATCTATCTATTTACAGCCTTGTTCGCTGCGTCCATCACTCAGTTGGCCGTATTTATAAATCAAATCTTATTGGATCACGTGTTGCCAAGTTTTCAAATCAACATACTTACCTTGTTCGCTATCGGTTTTGCCTTGTTCCGGCTGTTCAGCCTGCTCATTAGCCAATACAAATATTTTGTTTCAATACACGTGGGGAACATTCTCGACAAATATTTTTTATCCACCTTCAACGACAAGCTCAACACTTTTTCCCTTAAGTACACACAGACTTTTCGAAAAGGAGACCTTACCGAGCGTCTAAGCGACTCTCTGAAGCTCAAAAGTTTTTTCTTAAACATCTTCTCGCGAATCATGGTCGACACGTTCGTTTCGATCTACTCATTGACGCTGTTATTTTATATCAACTGGCAATTGACTTTGTTGGTATGCACCGTTATGGTGCTCTTTTATGCCTGGTTTAAAGTCATTACGCCCATGCTCCAGAACAATGAAAAAAAGAGATTCGTCCTGAAAGCAGATTTTATTTCGAAAATGATCGAAAAAATTGATGGGAATCAGGTGATCAAATCGTTTGGCCTCGAATCCATTTTTTCAAATAAAGTATTGAAAAGCATCCGAGACCTTGTTGACATCCAAACCAAATCGAAATACATCGACCTGGTCAATGTGGGTATCATCTCTTTTGTCTCTACCGCCGCTTACACACTTATCGTGATTTTCCTGGCCCGTCAAACAATCCTCACGCAGACATTGACATTCGGTCAGCTGATCACGTTCATCATGTTATCTGAAAGAATATTCAGCACGCTTTCCCGAATATTGGAAGAGAATCTTTCGCTTCAGGAAAACGAAGTGATTTTAAGGAGGTACTTTGATTTTAACGAGACCACCACGGTAAGCCAAGTCAAAAACCAAGGGATCACTGATTTTATCATTGAGTCTATCGTCGTCAAGGATCTCAGCTTCGGTTATAATCCGTCAGAACCCATCCTTAAAGGCATCGACTTTTATATCAGCCGCGGTGAAAAAATTCGGATCGAAGGCGGAAATGGCTCAGGCAAATCTTCGTTTAGTAAAATACTTGCCTTTCTTTATGAGCATAACTCTGGCGATATTATTATTAACGGAACTAAAAGTAATTTCTTCAATCACGACCGCTTAAAGCGAAAAATTCTTCTAGTAAGCAACGAAGATATTTTATTCAATGACACCCTCGAGTTTAACATCGCCTTCGGGCGCGAAGTCAAGCATTCGCGAATGATCGAACTAGCCAAGGAAATTGAGTTCTACGACTTCATTGCCAAGCATGAAGAAGGCTTGGGGTTCGCCATCAATGAGAACGGAAAAAATTTGTCTACAGGGCAACGCAAAAAGATTTTGATCATGAGGGCTTTATTGAGCGAAGCAGAGGTCATTATTTTAGATGAAGTACTCTCAGGAATCGACCTCGGTTCGCGACAAAAAATCGAGGCTCTAATTGAATCAACGAATGATAGAACGTTCATCATCATCTCCCACGAACCCATTCGAAACTTGGCATTCGATCGAAACATTATAATGACCAATGGACTGCTGACGTATGTTTGAAACAAACGAAATATATTTTATCAGGATATTTTTTAGAATCCTCCTTTCATTTTTCGTGGTAATCGCCGTTTCTGTTTTCGTGTTCCGCATCAATGATTCGGTTATTTTTCAGAATGGCGAAATATTGTCCGAAAATCCACAACTCGATTACAAGGCTACTTTTGAAGCAATTTCTGACAAGGTTTATGTAAAGGAAGGTCAAACCGTGAAAGCCGGCGACACGCTAATGGTTTTGCACAGCGAACAACTTCGAAAGGACTACACCGACGCTCAGGTCTCCGTTGTGTCCCTTCAACAAACGGCCAAGTCAATTTCAGCCTTAGAGTCGAACACCTACGACAAGATCAGAAATCTCCAGCACGAAAAGGACTTAAATATTCGAACTCATGGGTCTCAAAAAGAAAAACTGCGCGTCGAACTTAAATCAGCCTCCGACAAAGCAGCGTTGGCTTCTGAGCAGATGTCGAACGTGGGACTTACCAAATTAAGGATTGACTCTACCCTCTATCGACAGAACGTGATCAGCAAGCTGGACATCACCAACTC
>DATJJP010000009.1:0-29092 GCA_035492075.1 Cyclobacteriaceae bacterium
ACAAGGCCTTTTGTCTTGTGGATCTTCACGTCGAACTGCCGCAGCATGAAGTTGTTCATTCTATTTTCTGCCAGGTCGGCGTGGCGATTTTCAGGAAGAAAAACAGTGAGGTCTAACACCGCCTGAACAAATAGTTCCTGCCTGGAGAATTCCTCCACCCATTGATTAAAAGATCGGATCCATTCTTCGCGGTATTTTTCTAAATGTTCACGGCCGTCCCACACAAATTCCAGTTGATTGTCGCTGTGCTTGAAACGGTACACTGCTGAAATATTCAGGTAAAAGTTGTGGAGAGGTTTTAGGTTATTGATTTTGTAGCCCTTGACCTTTAGGCAGAATGCATCCTCCAACCCGAGCGGGTTATACTTTTGCTCGAACGCGACTTTGACTTTTTCGATGAGGGAGGTGAGGAGGCTCTCTTGGAGGGCGAGTTGAGCTTCCTCAAGAAGGTAGTTTTTGTCCAGCGGAAAAAACTTACGGACCAATGTCAAAAAGGGTTTGACAAAGGTAAATAATTCAGAATTACGAAATGAGAATTATCAGCTACGAATTTGTATGGACCTTATTTCAGCAACTCTCTTGAAATAACCATCTTTTGAATCTCCGTAGTCCCTTCGTAAATCTGGGTGATCTTTGCATCGCGCATCAGGCGCTCCACGTGAAATTCTTTTACGTATCCGTAACCTCCGTGGATTTGAACCGCTTCGGTGGTGACCTCTTGCGCAATTTGTGACGCAAATAGCTTGGCCATCGCAGCTGCCTTGACGAAATCTTTTTTCTGATCCTTTAGATGAGCCGCCTGCCAAATGAGCAATCGAGCCGCGTTGATTTTGGTGGCCATTTCCGCCAGCTTAAACTGGATCGCTTGGTGCTCGCTGAGATGCTTGCCAAAGGCTTTTCTTTCCTTCGCATATTTTACGGCAAGCTCATACGCTCCAGCAGCAATACCCAGGGCCTGAGACGCAATACCAATCCTTCCGCCGTTCAAGGTGGTCATCGCGAAAGTAAAACCAAATCCCTCGTCACCAATTCGATTTGCTTTGGGCACCTTAACATCGGTGAACATCAGCGAGTGCGTGTCGCTTCCTCGAATTCCCATCTTGTCCTCTTTCTTCCCAACGACAAATCCAGGCATCCCTCGTTCCACGATGAGCGCATTGATCCCCTTGTGTCGCTTCTCCGGGTGAGTTTGTGCAATCACGATGTAGACACTCGCGCTCTTGCCATTAGTGATCCAGTTCTTTGTCCCGTTCAATAGGTAATGATCGCCTTTGTCTTCTGCTGTGGTGCGCTGTGAGGTGGCGTCACTTCCCGCTTCAGGTTCGGACAGACAGAATGCTCCGATGTATTCTGCTGTGGTAAGTTTCTTTAAATATTTTTCTTTTTGTTCTTCCGTTCCAAATCTCTCCAGGCCCCAACACACCAACGAATTATTCACCGACATACAAACTGAAGCTGAGGCATCGATTTTTGAGATCTCTTCCATGGCCAACACATAGGAAATGGTATCCATGCCGCCGCCATTGTATTTGGGGTCGGTCATCATGCCCATGAAGCCCAGCTCGCCCATTTTCTTGATTTGTTCTGCTGGAAATTTCTGTTCGGTATCACGCTCGATTACACCAGGCAGTAATTCCGTTTGAGCGAAATCACGGGCTGCCTTTTGTACGGTCAAATGTTCTTCGGTCAATTCGAAATTCATAGCGCTAAGTAGGTTTCTAATTAGCCGCAATATTACATAGAAAAAGAATTGTATGCACACCGAGCATTTTGCCTATCGACATAAAAAAAGCCGCTCAATGCTGAGCGGCTTTTGAATTTATTTAGCCCACGTTTAATCACGTCGACCCATGAAAATCATTACGTAATAAAGAAGCATGGTAATTGCACCGATGGCTGCCACGACATAGGTCATGGCCGCTGTATTGAGTGCGTCTTTAGCCATAACGTGTTCTTTGGGGGTTACGATTCCGCGTTGTTCAATCCAAGCCAATGCGCGTTTGCTGGCATCAAGCTCGACAGGAAGAGTGATCAATGCGAAGAGAGCGAAAACGCCATAACAAGCAATTATTACCAGCAACGCTGTGTCTATGGAAAATAACCCTCGTACCGCAAATGCACCGAACATCATCGCGATGAAAACAAAGTTGATCACCTTGGCGCTGATGTTTTGAATAGGAACCATTGCAGAGCGAAATTCCAAAAATGCGTACGCCTTTGCGTGTTGCACAGCGTGGCCGCACTCGTGGGCCGCAACCGCCGTTGCTGCTGCATTGCGCCCATGGTAAACGTCGGGGCTTAGGTTCACTGTTCTGTTGGCAGGATTATAGTGATCGGTCAACTCCCCTTCCACTGAGATCACTTCGACATCACGAATCCCATTGTCGGTGAGCATCAGTCGGGCCACTTCTGCTCCCGTAAGATCTCTCGTCAAATGAATTTCAGAATACTTTTTGAATTTGCTCTTCAGGCGTGAGCTTACAATCCACCCAACTAACATGAAGAGCCCCGTAATAATCAACGATCCGAATGCCATACTTGTTTGTTTATGTCCTTTTGATTTTTTCTACAATTCTCGTGGTGGAGTAACCAGGTACAAATTCGATGGTTTTCACCTCACCGCCGTTCTTTTTAACAACATCTGCGCCAACAATGTTTTCTGCCAAATAGTCACTGCCTTTTACAAGGATATTGGGCACTAGCTGCGCAATCAAATTCAGCGGCGTATCCTCATCAAAAAAGACCACCAAATCCACGAATTGCATGGCAGCCAGCACACGAGCCCTTGAATTCTGATCCTGTAGGGGGCGCTCAGGGCCCTTAAATCGGCTCACGGAACTGTCGGTGTTCAAACCCAGCACCAGCCTGTCGCCAAGGTTTCGGGCCTTTTCCAGGTAGTCTACGTGCCCTAAATGGACCAAGTCAAAACACCCATTGGTAAAGACCACTTTTTCCCCCGCTTTTTGCCAGCCCTTCACCTGTAAAGACGCATCGGCGAGTGATTTTATTTTATCGGAGGTTTTCATCGAAGGGCGAAGTTAATAGTTACCGGTAATCATTTAATAGACGTACACACGATTAACTATTAACAATTAACTTTCGCCATGCGGGCCGAAGGGGATAACACACGAATAATCAAATCAATCGCGAAAGAATTGGGCTTTGGTTTTTGCGGCATCTCCAAGGCCGAATTTCTGGAAGACGAGGCTCCTCGGTTTGAGCAGTGGCTGCAACGCGGATATGCAGGCAGCATGAACTACCTCAACGAAAATTTTGACAAGCGTCTCGACCCACGTTTACTGGTAGAAGGAGCAAAGTCAGTGATTAGTTTGGCGTACAATTATTTTCCAGAAAAAGACCTTGCACAAATTTCAAAACCGAAGATCGCAAAATATGCCTATGGCGAGGACTATCATTTTGTCGTCAAAGACAAGTTGAAATTGTTTTTGGGCCATGTTCGCGAAAAAATAGGGGAAGTAAATGGAAGGGTGTTCGTGGATTCCGCACCCGTGCATGAGCGTGCATGGGCACAAAAATCGGGGTTAGGATGGATCGGAAAGAATTCGCTGTTGCTTACCCGCAGCGCTGGAAGTTTTTTCTTTCTCGCCGAACTGATAATCGATCTTGAGTTGGAGCATGATGGCCCGATCAAAGATTATTGCGGCACTTGCACGGCATGTATGGATGCTTGCCCTACCGATGCTATTCCAGCACCTTATGTTGTTGATGGAAGTAAATGCATTTCTTATTTCACGATTGAGTTAAAGGACGAAGTTCCCGCTGAACAGAAAGGAAAATTCAAAGATTGGATTTTCGGTTGTGATATCTGCCAGGATGTTTGCCCATGGAATCGGTTTTCAAGATCACATCACGAAAAAAGATTTAATCCACACCCTGAGTTAGAAAAAATGGAGAACCAATCGTGGACGGATCTAACGGAGGAGGTTTTTCAAAAACTCTTCAAAAAATCAGCTGTGAAGCGCACTAAATTTTCTGGTTTGAAAAGAAATATTCGCTTCATTTTTGAATGATTTCGATCAATGATTGACATGCCTTTATTTGAAGACATATTTCTTTTGTCGAGCCCTGATTTGAAAGTGGATTGCGTTTACTGCAATGGCCCAACATCCATCACGGGGTCTACTTTTCAGGGCATTCATCTAATAGCGAAGCACGATTGCCCTACTTGCAAGCGTTCGTTTTTTCATACGCTGCCAGCGGGTCATGATTTACTTTTTCCCTTGAGTTTTGATGAGACAGGAAAACTTTTTACAGGCGAAGAAGAAGCACTGCAGTGGTTAGCGCGCCCACTCCTTGACTCGATTTTCAAAGGAGAAAAAATAAATGTTGGGATTGAGAGAGAAGTGTTTCGACAAGCGTCCGACGCGATTATTTTGAATTGTTTGGACAATTGCTTTGGGCATTCTTTCACGAAACTTTGGAACATTGAGGTTTTAAAATCGAGATATCCGGATAGATCGATCATTGTTTTCATTCCGAAGCGCATGCGATGGCTTCTACCGGATCACGTTGACGAAGTGTGGTCATTTGATGCGTCGTTTGTTGATTTGGGAAAACTCTTGGTCAATCTTGACGAGGAGGTGAGGAAAAATTTGCTGCCTCGTTTTTCATCTGTTTTTGTCAGTAAAGCATTTACCCATCTTGATCTTGAAAAAATCAATCTCAAGGTTCTTTTGAAAACCAACCCCTTCGATCTCAGCAAGTTCGCCAATACGATTCCACGAATCACTTTTGTTTTGCGCGAAGACAGATTTTGGCACCGATCTCAAATGGAGTTTTTCGTTTTTAAAATTTTTGTGAAGCTGAAATTCTCTAAGAGAATTTTCATCCGACGGCAGAATTCCTTGGTCAATCGCGCGGCAAGGCAAATAAAATCAAAACTGCCCAATGCCGAATTTTATGCCGCTGGGCTAAATCGCACAGGGCGTTTGTCGTCTCTGATTACGGATTTGAGAATGACAAAGCCGACGGTTGCGGACGAAAGACACTGGTGCGAACTCTATTCCCAAAGCCATGTAGTGATCGGTGTGCACGGATCAAACATGTTGATCCCGACAGCTTTGGCAGGAGGATTTGTAGAAATCCTTCCCCGACACAAGATCAGGCACATCGCGGAGGATACTTTAATTAATTACAACAGTCGTTACACGCTTTTTTTGGGAAGGCATTTGGATCAATTTGCTGCTCCTGCGTTAGTCTCCAATCATGTGATAAGTATGCTGCATGATTTTGCATACCTAGAAAGAAACAGACGCGAGATTTAGGCGAGTTGCTTGTTAATATTTAGTGGCTTGCCGTCCTCTTAAAATCAGGCGATTCGGGTGATCAGGGATAGAGTGATGGGGCATATCTTTCCGCCCTAAAAAATCAACGGCATATGAAATTCCTACCAATCATTTTGTTTGCGCTCATAACTCTGCGTGCTTCGGCGCAAACCATCACTTTGACCGCACCCCCTAACGGAGGAAACCAAAAGTCAAGTGTTACCCAATGGATCGGACTCGTCTCGGTAACGATCACTTACCACGGTCCTGATGTGCACAGCCCTACCGGCGAAGATCGCAAGGGGCACATTTGGGGTGAACTTGTTCATTACGGCTTAAAAGATCCCGATGGGTTTGGCACTTCAACCGCCTCACCATGGCGCGCGGGCTCAAATGAAATCACTACCATTTCTTTTTCGCATGATGTGAAAATCAATGGCAAAGACATGAAAGCCGGAACCTACGGACTCATGTTATTGCTTGACAAGGACAATCCATGGACCTGGATTTTCTCTAAGAACTCTACCAGCTGGGGAGTGTACTATTATACGCCCGAAGAAGATGTTTTAAGAGTACAGGCGAAGCCGGAAGACTGTGCTTACACGGAATGGCTCACTTATGGGTTTGACGATCGACAATTGCTCTCCTCGCTTGCCTATTTGCAATGGGAAAACAAGAAGATCTCCTTTAAGATCGAGGTACCTAACGGCATGCAACTGTATGTGGATCAAAAGCGGGCCGAGCTGACCAGCTTCGCGGGATTCAATTATATCAACTGGTTGAACAACGCGCGTTTTTGTTTGGACAATAAAATTAACCTTGATGAGGCTTTAAAATGGATTGACATTTCGATGAACACGGATCGCTTCAGCGGTTCTGAGAGCTTCAATGCGATGCAGATCAAGGCCAGGATTCTGGATCTGTTGAACCGCAAACCGGAGGCAGACGCAGTGATCAAGGAGGCCATGGGGATGAACCCGACACTTGCGGAGTTGCACCAATACGGAAGATACCTCCTAGCGGCAGAACGAGGAAAGGATGCATTGGAGATCTTTAAGGCGAACAGGCAAAGACACCCCGAAGACAAATTCACGACATTGGTGGGGCTGGCTCGCGGCCATACAGCTGTGGGAAACAAGAAGGAAGCCATCAAGAATTGGGAAACGGCACTTCAGAATGTGCCTGAAGACCAAAAGGCAAATATTGACCGCTTTAAAAAAGAGCTTGACGACTTGAAAAAGTAGAAATAAAAAATCCCGCCTTGGCGGGATTTAGTCTAATGGTTTTTGAAATTTTAAGCTAACACAAAACAGCGATTTAGAATCGCTTCGTACTGAAGCCCGTAATTGGCATAACACCAATTCTTGAGCTCCACCAGTTCATCGGCAATCAACACTTTGATCGCCTTACGCAACTCTTTTTCGAAGAGTCGCGCGTCAAAACTCACCCTTGTGAGAATTTTTTTGACATAACTAAGCATCTTCATTTTTAAATATTTAAGTAGAAATGCAACCGTCTGTCGCAATTGAACGATGAAGGTAACAAAACAGTTTAACAACCAAAAAGAAGAATCCTATTTTTGTACCGCAACAAGTTGCACAACGAATTGCATTGAAAATTATGATAAAAAAGACATTTTTTTTGGTGGCTGCCCTTTTGAGCTTTCAAATCGTGAGGTCACAGAATGTTCAAATCGCTTTAGGTCCGGATGAAATTGGCCAGAATCAGGCTTGGACGATTACGGTCACTGCGAACAATGAGCGACTAAAAAATTACGACAACTTTCCCGACATAGATGGTTTTCAAAAGCGTGGAACTTCTTCCTCATCACAGACGAATATTATCAACGGACAAATCAGTTCGTCACAAAGTATCATCCAAACGTACGTACCACTTCGGCAAGGAACGGTGAACGTCCCATCGTTTAAAATGAAAGTGAACGACCAGTTTTTTTCTGTGAGTGGCAAAAAGGTAAAGATCGGTGCGCCCGTTCAAACGCAACAGGCTGATCCCTTTAGAAGCTTTTTTGATCGTGATCCGATGAGTGATTTTTTCGGCCGCAACGAACCTACCGAGTTTCTTGATATCAAAGAGGACGCACTGCTCGCATTTACCACGAACAAAGACGAGGTGTATGTGGGAGAAGGATTTACGACCACCCTTTCATTTCTTATCGCCGATAATAACCGCGCCCCAATGCAGTTTCATGACCTTGGCCGACAGCTTTCGGAGATCCTAAAAAAGATACGGCCAGGGAATTGCTGGGAGGAAAATTTTAATATCGAAAATATTGAAGGTGAATCGATCCGGATTGGAGGGAAAAACTATACGCAATATAAAATCTACCAAGCCACTTATTTTCCATTGAACAATCAGCAGGTAAATTTTCCGAGCGTGGGGTTGGAGATGATCAAATTTAAGGTTGCCAAAAATCCTTCGTTCTTCGGCCAAAACCGAAAAGAGGATTTTAAAACTTTTTACTCCAAGCCGAAAAGTGTGAAAGTTAAAGAGCTACCACCCCATCCGCTAAGAGATGCCGTTGCTGTTGGTAACTACAAACTTGATGAGCGCCTGGCCAAACTTGACCTGCAAACGGGCCAGAGCATTTCTTACGATTTCAATGTGTATGGCGAGGGAAATATTTCATCGATTTCAAAGCCGACGGTCAAAATCGACGGCGCGTTTGAGTTTTATGAACCGAATGTGAAACAAAGCATTAATCGCGAAGGGGGACATGTGACGGGAACAAAACTTTTCAGCTATTTCATGATTCCAAAAGAACCAGGCACTTACCGACTGGGGGATTATTTTCAATGGGTATTCTTCAATCCGCAGACCAAAAAATACGATACCCTTAAGTCAAAGCAAATCGTGAACGTGACGGGCGAGAGTTTCAAGAATCAGTCAATCGGCAGCAATGATTTGGGTTCATTTTACGACCGGATCGATTCTGCAGACAACACGGTGAATTCGTTCTCCAACACCGGTTGGATGAAATGGACCATCAATATTTTCATTATGGTTCTGTTGGCAGGAAGTGTGTACATGGTGATGAGGAAATAACGTTTGGGCATAACTATTTCAGCCGCTATCTTCACCGCACAATGGGCAACAGTTTTGGAAAAATTTTTAGCATCACCACCTTTGGTGAATCTCATGGACCTGCCATTGGCGTGATCATCGATGGATGCCCTGCCGGACTGGACATCGATGAAGCATACATTCAATCTGAGCTTGATCGGAGAAAACCTGGTCAATCGAAAATCACGACACAGCGCAAAGAGGAAGACAAGTTCAAAATCTTGTCGGGTGTTTTCGACGGAAAATCTACGGGTGCTCCGATTGCCATAGAAATAGAGAACACCGATCAGCGGAGCAAAGACTATAGTCATATTGCTGAAAGTTTTCGTCCCTCGCATGCGGACTACACGTATGAAAAAAAATATGGCGTGCGTGATTATCGGGGAGGAGGTCGTAGCTCTGCGCGTGAAACGGCAGCGCGTGTGGCCGCTGGTGCCATTGCAAAATTGCTGCTGAGAAAGTCAGGCGTTGAGATCGGCGCCTTCGTTTCGCAAGTGGGTAATATCGTTGCTCCACACTATTCAAAACTCGATTTAAGCAAGACCGAAGACAACATAGTTAGGTGCCCCGACGCAGCCACTGCTGAGAAAATGATTGCGAGGATTGATGAAGTGCGCTTGCAAAGGGACACGATAGGCGGTGTAGTCACGTGTGTTGTCAAGAACTCGCCGGTTGGTTTGGGAGAACCTGTGTTTGACAAGCTCCACGCAGCCCTCGGTTATGCTATGCTGGGAATAAATGCGGTAAAGGGATTTGAATATGGCAGCGGATTTGAAGGAACAAAGCTGCTGGGATCACAACACAACGACGAATTTTACAACGATGAGGAACGCATCCGTACGCGTACAAATCATTCAGGTGGTGTGCAAGGTGGCATAAGCAACGGGGAAGACATTTATTTCAACGTAGCGTTTAAACCCGTGGCCACAATCATGCAAGACCAGCAAAGCGTAAACAAGGCAGGTGAGGAAGTAACCGTTTCTGGCAAGGGGCGACATGACCCGTGCGTTGTTCCGCGTGCAGTGCCGATTGTGGAGGCGATGGCAGCGTTGGTGATGGCCGATTTTTTGTTGTTGGCCAGAACGTCTAAGCTCTAATTCAAATGTGATACACCCACTCCTTGTATTGCCCGTCAAGGGCGTTGAAGTCGTTTCTTTTTTGAAAATGAATTGACAGGGTTTCTACCTCGACAATGTTTTCCAGGAGCAAGTTTCTAAAGCCTTCTTTTGCCCCCGCTTTGGTAAAACCCAAGGCTTGCCAGCACACGAGCACGATTTGATTTTTAGTTGTCCTGGCGATTCCGTAGGGATGAACTGTTCGAGGCAGGGGTTCGCCGAGCATTGAGATCCTGCACGCCTGAAATTTTTCAGATGCCTGCCAAAATTCTTGCGTTACGTCTTCGAGGGTCATGTTAATTGGCGATCACGATGCGGAATGTCCTGGACATTTTGTCGCCAACAAATTGAATAAGATAAAGACCATTCGCAAATGAAGAAGTGTCAATGGTAAGTTGACCCAACCCTGATTGTCGTTCATCCAGGTTTTGTGAGAATGCGATATCACCATTCGACTTGTAAACAGTAACTCGCACGTTTTCTTGAACGGCACCGATCCATTCTAACGTCACGTGACCTGAACTGGAAGGATTCGGATACGGATTCATCAATACATCGTCGCTCGACAGGGATACACATCGTTTGTTGTCTGCGGAATTCACATCGTCGGGTACATCGATCTCTGCACACACATATCGAATAGACTGCGGAATCACCTGCAGGTCCAGTGTTTGGATGATGGAACTCCCCGGCCTCACGGTACCAGAAATTCTTTCCTTGAGCAACACGCCCCCTCCTAAGTCAATGACGATGTCGGGTTCGACCAACGGTATGTTTCCTGAATTCAGGATGCTGACCACTGGCTTTGCAGTATTTGAGACCGGATCGTTGGTCAGTGAAAATGAACTCATCACGATATCGATGTGGGGAATCACGACATTGATCACCGTGCTTGTTGTATCGATGCATGTGGCGTGGCTTTTTGTGGTAAGCAACACCTTGTAGGCGCCCAATGAGTTAAACGTATGCGACGGGGAAAGTGCATCGACGGGCGCTGATTGATCTCCGAAATTCCAAGAACTTGATTCTCCGGTAGAATTGTTGAGGAAGGTGACCGCCAGTGGCGCCGCTCCGGCAAGTACAGACGGTGTGAAGCTAGCAACGGGGCCATCGTAAATGGTGACGGATTTAGAAAACGAATACCGGCATCCCGATTGGCGGGTAGAGGTCATCGTTACCGAAAAAGTTCCGGTAGAGGGAAAAGTATATTCTGTGGGGGAACCCGTACCGCTTCCTGATCCGAAATTCCAATTCCAACTAATAGCTTTATCTGGCGGTCCTGGGTTGTGTTCCTGAAAAACAGTGGGGTGACCGGTGCATGGTGCTTGGACGTCGAATTCCAACGTTGGGGCTGGAGGTACTACAATGGTGGCCGGAAACTGATTTACACATCCATTGGTTGAAGTAACCATTAGCGAAACAGGGTAGCTGCTTGCTGAATTGAAAGTATACGTTGGATTCTGGCTGGTGAGTGTATTGCCGTCGATGGACCATCGATAGCCCGTGACATTTCCCGTTGAATTATCTGTGAACTGAGTCCCAATATTTACGCACGCCGCCGAATTGGTAAACGATGCCCTTGGTGAAGGTAGGATCGTAACAAGTTTCTGAACCGAAGTGGTGCAATTGAAATTTGACTTCGCAGTAAGAGTTACGTTGTAATCGCCTGCACTGTTGTAAGTGTATGTCGGATTTTTTTGTGCGGACGACCCATTGGAGGCATCGCCAAAACTCCATTGCCAAGAAGTAATGTTGCTATCGACGAGTGGAGGCGTGAGGTTATCAAACTGAGAAGGCCACTTCTCGCAAGAAAGTGGAGCAGCTTCAATTTGGAATTTTGGGTCGGGGTTGGAATAGATATTGATGTTTTTGGAAAGCGAGTTTTGGCAGCCTCCCGCATTAGTTGCGCTTAAGGTCACCTGATATGGCCCAGTTGTTGCATAGGTATTGGAAGGGCTATTTACTTTGGATGTGCTGCCATCACCGAACGTCCACGAAAAACTTGTCACCGGGTCGGTGGTTTTATTTTCAAAGGCAACCGAAACGTTTTGACAGCCGGTTGCCGGCGCATTGAAATTGATTAGAGGCCCGAGAACGAGTGAGGCGATATTTTGAGTCGATTGAGAAGAGCATCCTGGAATGGAGGCTGTAAGAGTGATGGTCTGGGCAGACGACGAGTTGAACAAATAGCTTACGTCTTGTGTCGTAGCAACATTTGATCCGTTTACGCTCCACTGCCAAGAGGGATTTGATCCGTTGTCAAAAACGGAAGTGTTGGTGAAGAGATAGTTTTGACCTGTGCAAAAGGGATTAGCTGAGGGCAGAGTGAAGTTGGCGGTGGGGGGATTGAATACTTGAATCGATTTTTGAGCTGTGTTGTGGCAATTGTTTGCGTCTGTTACTACCAATTTCACATTGTATGTCCCAGCCGACGTGTAGACATAACTTGGATTTAAAGCGGAGGAAGAGCCACCGTCGCCAAAGGCCCATGCGTAGTTGCTTAAGTTTCCGGATTGATTAACCGACGTAAAATCGATGTTATTGTTGATGCAATCATTTTGTCTTGTAAACGCAATATCGGGAGCGGTGAAAGACGAAATGGTTATAGCTGAACTTGCGACTGACATCACGTTTGAATTGTCAAAAGCGGTGAGTTCAATAAAATAATTTCCACTGGAAGCGTACTGCAAGTTGGGGGTTGCTTGGGTTGAGTAATTGGCGGATATGGCGGACTGACAATCGCCAGCAAAATCTACTCGCATTAGATTGCCGCCCGTAGATTCCGCGGTAAACAGTTTCCATGTGGGGGTATCCTTGATGACATCCAAGCTTCTGGAAATATTAATAAAACTTGCGGCCAGTTTTGAGGGTACGCTTGGGGAACTAAAATCCGGTCCAAACGATATTTTATATATGCCGTCGACTTCAGACCTTACAAAACCCGTAAAGGTCAGCCCCTCTTTTACCACCCTCACTTGTCTTCCCTTAGGGACAGAACCCAAATCAGTAAAAGACGGCGTGCTCAGCAAATCATTTCCGAAGTTCAATAAAACGACATGGCCTGAATCAAAACCGCTGACTACGCCAAACCAGTTGGATCCTTCCGCGATCAAGTCCAAGCCGCTTGGATCAATCAATCCAATACTCGCCGTTGACACCGCATGGACGAGGCTGGGCGATGAGTTGAACGACGTGGCAAAGTCGATGACTGAAATTGATTGATTACCTAAGTTGCTGACGAACACGAGCCGCGAACTTCCCTGTAAAATCACTTTTATTCCTATCGGTGTAGAAAAGGAGGATCCGATATTTCCCAAATTTTCTGAAAGAGTTGGTGCTGAAAGCAAACCATTCCCCATCGTCAACCTTATCAGGTTGTTGCCAAATAAATTTAAAATGAAAACATACCAGACGCCGCCATCTAAGACCGCGTCAATTGCGCCAGGTGAACTCAGCGATCCTCCAAAGTTTCCAAGGTCATCAATGATCGGATTAGGGGAGCTCCAGTCCGAACCAAAATTCAAACGGTATAGCCTCACCCCATTCGTGTCCGTGATGAATGCGATATTGACGCCGTTGTCATTTATTAATTTAATGGCGTTGTAATAAAAGCTTCCCGCGGTGGGCAGCGTTGTGACATTAGTTGCAAATGGGTTCGGATTTTGGAGATCAGTGTGACAAAAATCCCAAACATATCGCGTCGCTAAAGTTGAAGTGTTGTTGAGTGAAATCGTTTCATTCAAACATCCTGTAGTGGGCGCAGTGAAGCTTGATGAAGGTTGGGCATTGCTGCTAACCGCTAAGGCAAACAGCAGAATACTTAGTACAAAAATCTTTCTAGCCACAAATTCCATTTCTTCATGAGGGTTAATCGTCGCTAGAAGCGAGATGTAACCCATGCGCTATTTTTTGATAAATATAGGCATATCGCTGGACGCCGGACGCAAGCGATAGTTCGTCCAATTTTGGATGTCTAACCGAACTCAGATTATTCAATTCATTCGAAATCAAATGATCATAGTCGTCGCGTTTGAGTTTAGTGATTAGGACGGATCCTTTCTCTTCAAAATAGGAAACGTCCCCCCATCCTTCGTTGGTTATGAACGGAATGTCCAGGGCCAAAATCTCACCCATCTTTGTTGCCGCGGAGGCTTTTTTGGAAAAGGAGGGCTTAATAAAACAAACTGAGACAAAGGCCAGTGAAGTATATAATGGCACCTCTCTTCGAGAAGCAGATGCAATGATGATGTCCTTCTTAAAAGGATGATCTGCTACATCGATTTTGTCTTTGGTAACAATCAGAAACTTAGAATTGGGAATTTGCCTTTTTAGCCTTGAAAAAAAAATCAACATTTCTGATGTTGCGTACCACGTTCCCCACGAGCCAAGGTAGAGGAGGATAAATTCGTTTCTTATGTCGAGTTTTTGTTTTAATCGGTCTTTCTCCCGCTGGCTAATTTTTCCTAGATCAAACAAATTGAGATCAACACATGTGGGTATCACGGTAACGGGCGTATGTTTGATATTCCACGACTCGATTTCGTTTTTTGCATTGTGTGTCAGGGAAACTATGTGATCCGATTCTGTCAAAAACTGTTTTTCTTTTTTCTTGAAAAATAAATAAATGAGTCTAAAGATGGGGTTTCTTAAATTCCATATACCTCCTTCTACGCGCTCATCAGGCCAAAAGCCCCTCATGTCAAAAATGAATTTCACTCCCCATTCTCGTCTTGCTTTCAACCCGACCAAGGCAGTAATGTAACTTCTGCAGTGAATAATGTCAAACGGATCGCGCTCGTGTTCTTTTCTCACTCTTCGCCAAAGCTGATAGATATCATACAAAGTTGAAAGAACGGGTGGCTGCTTATGGTACTTCAGCGGAATCCACAAGATGGAGCTCTGGTCGCAAAGTGACTTTACTTCAGCATATTCCTCTTTGTATGCTATAGTTTTTTCGAAGCTAACGATGGTAATCAAATAGCCTTCCTTTGACAGCCCAGTGAGATAAGGCAAAATCTGCGATCGCCCCAAGGGATCGGATAACCCATCATAGGACAAGTAAAGGACTCTCATTTTAACATCTGATTCTTTAGAAATCGCTGAACGATGATCAATGCCCAGATCCTGTTATATAGATAGTCTTCACCACTATTAAACCGTCTGATGAGGTCCTTGACAAAGTCCAGTTTAAATAATCCTGTTTGATGTAACTCTTCATCATCGAGGTACTTCATCAAATAGTGGAGTTCATTTTTTAACCATTGAGACAATGGAATGCTAAACCCCCACTTTTGACGATAAATCAGCCCACTGGGTAAATATTCTTTTAAGATTTCTTTTAATATCCATTTTGTTATTCCATTTCTTCTCTTAAGGTTCAACGGCGCATTAAGTACGAAGTGAATGATATCAGTGTCAAGCAACGGGGAGCGACACTCCAAGCTCTGTAACATCGAGCTTCTATCAATTTTTACCAACAAGTCATCCTTCAGGTAATATTTTAGATCAAAGATGCTTTGCAGTTCCTCCGCGCTTAACGAGTGACCCGCAAAATCAAAATCGCTATAGCGAAATGTATCGTAGTCAATGGGCCGCTCCAGAAGCTGGTGCCGAATCTCCGAGTCAGAAAAAAAATATTGCTCCTGTGAAAAAATATGACTCCTTAGGAGATCCTTGCCAACGGGCTCCAGTACGTGCGAAATCCTTTTGTACTTGTTGTCTCCTACTGTTTTAAGGATCGTTGCTAATGGAGATTGAATCAGTTTCACCAACGGGTTGGAAAGGCGTTGTGCCCAAGAATAGGTTCCATAGCCAAGAAACAATTCATCGCCACCATCGCCAGTCAAAGCGACAGTGACTTCTTTACGCGCCATTTTGGATACGAGCATGGTCGGGATGGTCGAGGTGTCTGCAAAGGGCTCGTCCAATTGATCGAGGTAGGCATGGAGCATACCTGCTGCTTCGTTCTCCGAAAGTATGTATTCATGATGATCCGTCTTTAAGTGTTTTGCAACTTGAGACGCAAAGTGATGTTCGTCAAATTTACTTTCCCTAAAACCAATCGTGAAAGTCTTCAGCGGCGTGCTTACATATCTTGAGGCAATTGCACTGATCAATGAAGAATCTGTTCCTCCGCTAAGGAAAGCACCCAAGGGTACGTCACTTATCAATCTTCGTTTTACTGCTTCGTGAAGTTTTAGGTGCAACTCGCGCTTAAAAAATTCGTCTCCTCGAGGCGATGCTTTTCGAGTCCCTTCGAATTGATCCTCGATTGCCCAGAAGGGATAGATCTTAAATGATAAGTTGTTCCAAACTTCTCCAATATGCCCAGCGGGAAATTTCCGAATCGATCGGTAGATAGTTTTTGGCTCAGAGATGTAGCCCAAGTGAAGGAACTCGTGAATAGCTTGCTTGTCGATTTCTTTGGACTCACGTACGACAGGATGATGGAGGAGTGACTTAATCTCTGATGCAAAAATAAAATGCGTGTGGTTACAGAAATAAAAAATGGGCTTCTTCCCCATGCGATCGCGAAAGAGAAAAAGTTTCTGACTTAAATTGTCATAAATAGCGATTGCAAACATCCCCTCCAGGCGCTTCACCATTTCTGTGCCCCATCGATGGAATGCGTGAATTATGACTTCTGTATCAGAACTGGACCTGAAACTTATTTGGGGGTTTTCTATTTCGATTTCTCGTTTGATGTTCTTGAAATTGTAAATCTCCCCGTTAAACACAATGACATAACGACCATCCGACGAGTACATGGGTTGATGACCTTGTGGGGAGAGGTCGATGATGCTCAGCCGCGTATGCCCCAGTGCAACATTTCCTGACGGAGAAAGAAAAGTATTTTGATAGTCGGGTCCACGATGGCGCAGGGCCTGAGTCATTGCTTGCACGACCTGTGGCTCGATTTTTTCTCTACTAAAAATTCCGTTAATGCCGCACATAGCCCAATGTCAAGGAATGTCCACGTTTGTAAATTGCAACATTCCGTTCAAAGTCAAGGTAGTGAAATTGTATTGCGATATCGTTTTGAAAACCTGCTTCGACGCGTCCTTCTTTGACCAATCATGAAGCTCTACTAGAATACACTTTGTGCGTCTGATCCAGTAGTCATAATTATCGAAAAATAATTCCCTTTCAGATCCTTCAACATCCAGTTTAAGAACGTCTATGTACGCAATACCTTTTTGCTTCATCAGGGAGGATAGTGAAATTGCGGGAAAAGCTTCAGAATGTTTGGGATCACATTCTTCAACGCTAAACGCCCATGCAGCCTCATCATTGCTTTTGATTTTAAGATAGGCATCCCGATTCCATAGGGCAGAATGAACTGGTATTATTGAGCTATAGTTTTTGGTATTTTTTTCCAGCAAATGAAAATTCGAGCCAGACGGCTCAATTGAGATGATAGTGGCGTTTTTAAACTTGTTTGCAAAATAGATACTGGTCAATCCAATGTTAGCGCCTCCGTCTACGATTACCTTTGGGTCTGGCACCTTAATGTCATACCCATTAAACAAGAAGACTTCGTGAAACACCAGCCGATCGGAAGATCCTTTTCGCAAATGAAATGGATAGGGAATACCTTTGAGCGAAATGGCTGAGTAGCCCATCACCTCCACTTTGAAAAAAGCGATGAAGCCATGGATAATGCCCCAATTCGTCAGGTACCTTGGCAATAAATTTATTTGTAGGTCCATTTTCTCAATATTCTTTTACCGATGTCGACAACCGAATGCGGATGCTCCAATAACGCCAAAACACCAAAGTAAATCCCGCGGAGTTTGTTGCTGCCATCGCCGGCCCAGGAAGCAGCAAGGATCATGTACATTGTAGCATAACATTTTTTCTCAAACCATTTGCTATTGAAAAGGTTGTTGGCTGATGCTTTTTTGTACACATACAATACATCCTTTTCCATGAGCCGAATATTCTTGTGCATGTTGTTTTCGTGCAAACGATATTTCCACGTGGGATATGCAACTCTCCCTATGGCATAATTCGACGCTACTCTAAGAAAAAAATCGTGATCAGCGGAGGTTGAAAGACCAGAATCAAAGAGGCCGACCGAACACAGCACTTCACGTTTCACCAATATACTGCTGGGGCCAGGTATCTGAGTTCTCTTCCATTCAAGTATGTCCTTCAATAGATATCCTTCATTGCCCGACATGAGACCATGTTTCATTTCCGAGTGCTCGTCTATCAGATGACCGTCGGAATGAACGAGACCAAAATTTCCTTTTTCGAACTTTTCCAGCTTCGAAGAAAGGTTGTTGGGCAACCATATGTCATCTGCATCCAGAAAAGCAATATATTTTCCACTGGCATGAGCAAAACCAGAGTTTCTTGATGTTGATACACCTTGATTGTTGTGATAGATGTACTTGACGCGTGCATCGCGCAAACAGAAAGGAAATATCAAGTCAAATTGATTGTCGGTAGACCCATCATCTACAACTATTATTTCGAGATCTTTGAATGTCTGGCCCAAAACGGATTCAATAGTTTCCGCTATATATTTGGACGCGTTGTATGCTGGAATAACCACGGAGACCAGAGGATTCATTTCAATGCACTTGGTAGAGTTTTTCGAGCGCTAAAACAGAAGCCTCCAGAGAGAATTTCTGTAGAGATTTCAGGCCATTCGTTTTCAGCATTTGACGATAATTTTTATCAAGCAGAATTTTTGTAACTCCTGTTACAATTTGGTCGCTATTCTTAAAATCTACAACCCAAGCGTTGTAATTGTGGGAAACAAATTCCCTGGCGATACCAGACAAAGTAAATATCGAAGGTATGCCCGACGCTAGAGATTCAATGTACGTTTGTCCGAACGCCTCGACAGTTGGATCAACGGGCACGTGAACAAACACATCAAACATGGCGTATAGGGCAGCGAGGTCTTCTTCGAATTGAATTTCAATGAAGGATTGATGCGGTAAAGAAGTTAACTGTTTTCGGATTTCGTTTTCGTAGCTTCCATGCGCGTTAGCCAAAATCAGTTTCGCCGTCGGGAACTGGTCTAAGATCTTTTGAAAGGCAGAAATAATGTACTGCACCCCCTTCCACTCCATGTACCTAGAAATTACACCGATGACAGGAAAATCTTTTTCAGGCAGTCCGTATTTAGCTTCTAATAAAGCCATCCGTTGACCAGAAACATGGGCAAAATAGTGAAAGTCAAATCCATGGTAAATCAATTTGACTTTTTTCGGATTGGCTTTGTCCCAATGAAGTAATATCTCACGGATATTTTCAGAGATGGCTATTATGTCGGTTGCTAGGAAATTGCAAAGGATATCCCATTTTCTTCCGGTCGGATGTTCATGATAATGAACAGTGGCGTGGTGACGCGTGTAAATGCGCTTTTTAATTCTCAGTAGCCACGACGCAGAGAGGCCCAATAAATTGGCTTGCCACAAATGGGTGTGCACCACTGCTGGTTTCTCGTGCTGAAGTATCCGAAAAACGGCTAGCCATTTTTTCAATCTCGTTTGATGGTCAGCAATTTCGTAAAATCTGAGAGAATTCCCCTTCAAGAACAACGCAAACTCGGAGTTCATCTTTGTGATCAAAATGAAACTCAAATCGAATCTGGATTTTAACCCGAGTGAAACCCACTCAAACGAAAGCGCTTTGTTGATATCGGAAATGACATAGACAACTTTTGTCGGATCACTATGTCGCTTTTCACCCAGTTGTTCAAAAAGAGAACTCAATCAGGAATTGTTTAGAAGCCCAAAAGTATAGTATAGGCAGCTAAGGAAGCTTATATTACAGCTTATAATTTTTTACAAAAATTGAGCACCGACAAGAAGTACTTTGCTAATCTAGATGGTCTCAGGTTTATTCTTGCCGTTGTTGTTTTTGCCATGCATTCATTGCTTGGGAAAACTCTCGATCAGGTGATTCACTTTGATTTTCTGCAGCGTTTGATAAAGGTATTTTCTAGCGGCGACCTGGGTGTCTCCTTCTTTTTTGTTTTAAGCGGTTTTTTGATCACGTATTTGATGTTCGAGGAAAAGGAATCTACCAAGGAATTTAGTTTGACGAATTTCTACATCCGACGATCATTCAGGATATGGCCTCTTTATTTTTGTGTTCTGGGCTTCAGTTTTTTTGTATACCCACTTCTTAAAACAGGTTTTGGGCACCTAGATCAAAACCCTTTTCGTCTTTTATACCAAGCTTTTTTCTTGGCTAATTTCGATAACATTTTTGTTCAGCACCACCACCTGGTTCATGTCGCTCCAATGATGGTGAGCATAAATTGGTCGGTGTCTATCGAGGAGCAATTTTATCTGTTATGGCCGCTGATTTTCCTTTCAATACCTCCGAGAAAATTTTGGATTGTATGCCTATTGCTTATTTTGCTGAGTTGGGTTTTTCGCATCTATTATTACCATGACGGCGCGATTCTGTATTATCATACCCTGAGTGTAGTGTCAGACCTGGCTATTGGAGGGCTTGGTGCTTACTTGTCCTTTTATAATGTCAGTTTTTTAATGATTTTAAAGGAGTTAAATAGGTCAATCATCGTCTTTGTGTATTGCATTGGCTTTATGTTGCTTATTTACCATGACAGGTGGTTTGATACCTTCTTTATTCACACCACTTTTCGCAACATTCAGGCCATGTTCTTTTGTTTTATTATTCTGGAGCAGAACAACTGTGACAGGTCATTTTTTAAAATGGGAAATTCACGAAGACTATCGTCTTTGGGGAAATATACCTACGCCCTTTATATGCTGCACCCCATTGGAATACAATTCGCGATCATTTTTTTTAGATATGCTGGGCTTGCTCAGGATCAAAGCTTCTATTTTTCGATGCTGTATGTGGGTATTTCCTTCTTCGTATCGCTCTCGCTGTCGATCTTTAGCTACTTCCTCTTGGAACGCCATTTCCTACGGTGGAGAAGCCTTTTTTACAGATAGCCATAGGTATTGCTATTTAAAGCTTACGCTCTATAAAGACGGTTCCAAGACTGAAAATTATCCAATCGTAAAGTTTAAAACGCCAGGCTTTTGGCAAGAACGTCAATCGCTCCTGGTCGGCCAAGGGTATCCAAAAAGAGAAGGAGAAAAAAAAATAAAACACCTTTCGCGGCAATGAGACATCTGGTGGCCGAAGAAAACTACGATCGGGGTGAAGTGAGGCCAGTTTGAGATGGGCCATTGAATACTGTCTTATTCTTTTGATATAACTTAAGCAAGTGATTTCTTCGCGATGAAGAGAGAGGTTGTCTTTATCAAAATAAACGGGCGTATTTTTTTCAAGCGCTCGATAAGCGAGGTCATAGTCTTCCGCATCCGTGAGCCGATTGTCAAACCCACCCAGTGTTTCGAATGTGTCTTTGAGTATGGAAAATGAGCTTGCCGTAAAAAAGAGATTATCAAACCTCATTTGATTCAAACCAGACGAATATTTGCTCAACCACTTTTTTCCAAGGCCTGCACGATAATTTTGAATATCCACCTGTGATGAATTTTCGACCTCGATAGGGCGGCCGCATAAGAGACCAAAGTGATTTTGATGAAAATCAATGTGACGTTGTATTGAATCAGGAAAAGGTTCCATATCGTCATCGTAAAAGATCACTACGTTGCCACGGGCTAATTTGGCTCCATTATTCCTGGTGATTGATCTACCTTGATTTGTTTGATGAACGTAACGGAAATTTTGAAACCGCGGGCGAAAAGCTTCCACAACGTCGTGAGTCTTATCGGATGATCCGTCGATGACCACGATTACCTCAAACTCTTTGCACGTTTGATTGATCAGCGCATTTAATAGACAGGAGATTTTCTTTTCCCCGTTAAATGTTGCTATAATGATAGAAGCTTTCACTTGGTGCCTTCTTTACTTTCCCATCCTGATTTTCAACAATGCATCTAATACCTCGATTAATTTTCTGTGAGGATAGGAATAATACTTTTTCATAAACTTTTCGTGATTTGCCTTCATCCACTCATTCTTTACCCCCTTACTTTTGCCCATCAAGTGAACGATCTGAGCGTACGGTGTGAAGGCTGATATCAGCCCTATATTCTTAAAGTCCATGCACCATTGCATGTCCTCGACATACATGAAAAAATCATCGGCTAGTTTACCGCCTTCCATTTTTGCCAGATCCTCCTTCCTAAACATAAAAAAGGTGCCCCATATCCAATCGGGGAAAGCAACTGCATCGTAAGAAAAGAAGGAGCCAAACAATCTCCGTTTGATCGACGGAATAATCTTTTGGATCCGAAAGAGCTCACATGTTTTATAAATCACCGACGGAAAACGTTGACAGTTATGCTGCACCGTTCCATCAGGGTATTCCAGCCTGCCGGTAACAACACCGACATGCCGAGAATTTTCTAAGAATTGGCATGCCACGGTAATTGCATTATTTCGCAGCACAGTATCGCTGTTTAATAATAGGATGTATTTGCCACTACTTTTGGCAATTCCCAGCGTATTCCCCTTAGCAAAACCAACGTTGATGGGGCTTTTAATCAAATTGATCAGCGGAAATTTTTTTTTGAATTCGTCAGCGTCTTTTTCTGAAGAGT
The DNA here is from genome assembly GCA_035492075.1 of Cyclobacteriaceae bacterium. GTDB lineage: Bacteria > Bacteroidota > Bacteroidia > Cytophagales > Cyclobacteriaceae > ELB16-189. The sequence goes on from DATJJP010000009.1 coordinate 22,054, forward strand.
TGTTATCCACCAAAATGATTTCCGAAGCAAGATTTGTCTCTTTCGTCAAAATCGATTCAATGCAGCTCGAGGTTAGTTCGAACGTATTGTAGTTGATAATGACAATTGAAACCAGAACGTTTGCCATGATTCTTAAGCTTCGCTGATTCAACGAAATTTGTGGTAGAACTTTTTGAATAACGCTATGATCCTTGAAATTAGCAGAGAGTTCTTAAAGTAGAGTTGCCATAGCTTGTACTTCGGGAATTCCACATGGGCGAAAGACCGAATCAAATCAGTGATATCCGTCGATTTTTGGATCTGCAATCGAGGCCATACAGACTTGTCAATCGGATGAAAATTAATTAGATCGCGGTAATTGGAGGAATCTAATGATTTCCATTTTTTCAAAAATTCGTTTTGATGAAAGTCTTTGTTGTGACCCCAGTTGGCAATTTTTTGTCGAATTTCTTCTTCCGCGCGTGCCCACGACTGATGCACAATCAGGAAATTGGTATACATATTAAAGTAACCGTTTCTACGGCCATATTGATAATTGGGAGTGCGTGTCGCTATCTGTATGTACTCCAAATCTTCCGTTTGACTCGGTGTGACATACAGGAAACCTGAATCAACTTGTTTAAAAAGAGTTACCAACGCACAGCATACATTGACAGGCCGACTTTTTATGGGAATGGACTTGAGATATCCTACAAAATCCCCGAAATGCAAAAAATATTCATCACAATCCAGCTGGACATGCCAACCGCCATGCCCCATTTTTTCAGCCAGCTTATTTCTTTGGTTTACTTCGTTTTCGCCGGCAGAACATCCTGGCGAATGAAAATTATCCTCATAGATCTTAATCTTGTTTAATTTATCGATCGAGGAAATCAATTGGTTGAATGCAAATTCGTCCCATTGGTATTTGTTTCCTGCCCATGTTTTTCTTTCGTTATCAATAGAAATCCATATCGTATCCGCTTCCGCATAAACGCAGGGAAGAGCATAACTAAGTAATTGCCAGTCATAGGCCACGCAAAAACCAACTTTTATCGGTTCGCTCATTCGTGATTGGCAGTTAGGAATAACCACTCCATTATTGTTGGACGGCCCTCTTTATAAAGTTCTTTACGTTCAGCAAGATCTAATCCTATCGCTTCGGGAAAGTTGTAACTTTTAGCTTTCATGATGTCATCGATGCTAAGAATTGATTCCACCCGATGAGATGGCCCAAACGTGTTTATTAATTTGGTTGAGATGGAGAGGTAAATGAAATCATGGGTTTCGATTAGCAGATCACAATTAGTCAAACGGTCAATTGATTCATCAAATAATGATTTTTCGCATCCCTCACAGTCGCATATAATCAATCCTTTTTTTGTGAAATTAAAATCGCGGAGAAACGCTGTAGTACAAAAGGATCCGTTGATCAGTTGATTTTCTACTTTGTTGATGCGAGCCATCTCTTGTGTACTAGATACAGCCTCTGGATCTGTATCGAACGCAAAAATCTTAGCACTAGGCAAGCGCATAGCTAAACCGATGGCATAATATCCTTCTCCACATCCAATATTTATTATTTCACTATACTCGGTTTTACAAATAGATTCGATGACCGAATGAAGTTCGCGTTCGTAGCTTCCCATGAGTTTTGGATAAAGTGTACTGCCGGAAGACTTAAACCTGGGATACCTCATTCCTTTAAATGGCCCATGGAGCACATGCCTGTCTTTGAAAATAGCCAGAAATTTATTGTCGAGGAGGCTCATCTGTTGAATTCGGTGTTTTGAACTGATATATGCGTTGCGCTCGGCTTCCATAAAATTTGCACTTCGAATCAATGGCGAAAAAAGATTCCAGGCAAGGTCAGATAGCGCTAATTTTCGTAATATCCATTTGATGAGGTTCATTTGAAATGGGATTTGAAGCTTAACGTAGTAATTACTTTTTCTCAATCAGATAACGCAAGTTGCGTCTCAAGTGATAAAGCAGATCTCGCCAGTGTATGGCGCTCGGGTCTCGTAACAATGTCCTGATTGCATATGACCAGCCAATTCTGAATTGGTTGTCGTGAAAAGCTTGAATAGCCCTATCGTGTAACGAAAGAATGTGATTTTCAAGATAATCAGGTAGGATAAAAACCCAGTTCCTAACGGATTCAAATTTTTTTTCGAGCGGGAGTTTTATCCAGTCGGTCGTGAGCGTGTTGCTTAACCAAGTGTCCATGATCGTTTTTTTTACTCGGTACCAATAGTGATAGACAATGTCTTCACAAGAATCTATCTCACTATGCGTCTGTAAAATTATTGAAAAGGCGTACTGTTCGCTGGCGTGATTTAACGTGGGGGGATAAAACTGGTCAGTAAGCGCATAAATATCCGGGAGTAGTGTAGCGTGGCTTTTATGAAGAATCATTGCACCAGCGTTCCACGAATATTGCAAGGTCGACACGGGCAATGGAGAACCATTGGCACCCAAGAAAGTTCTTGCCTCGATTAAATCGAGGAAAGCATGAAATGATTCTGCTGCCGGTAACCTCATATCGCGAAGGGAATCAAAGCGGTATTCATTTTTGTGCATGAATGTTTTTTTTTCGCTTACCAGACGTAGGAGAGCCGACGGGTCAGCAATAAAGAAGGTATCGGAATCAACGTATAAAATGTTTGTGCTGGTTAATTGAAATGCCTCCTCGATCATTGCAATTTTCATTCGGTGGAGGAAATCAATTTTCCCTCGCATCGCTGTCATTTTATCAGGCGTGAGCAACACATACTCGACGGGTTGATTCTTGAAATAGGGGTCGAAAAAATCTGGCGCATCTGTGAACAAAACTACTTTGCGAAAGCCAACGTAGGCCCAGTAACTCCAAACGCATAAAATCGCTCGCCTGTATTCAGCCTCTCTTCCAAATGATTGTGTGACTAAAGTTTCCATTCGACTTTAAAAAATCTTTTTGAGAGTCTTCCAGAACCCCTGAAGAAAACTAAAGTCAGCATAGATTTCAGTCACCCTGATTTTGAACCACTCAGGTATTTTGGCAATACGGAAATCGTCATACACTCTGATTGGTCGGCCCGCAAGTGGTGATGAGAAAAGAAATTTCTTGTATAAAAATCGAAGCCTGTTTTTGCACAAAAAATTCCAAGGGCGTTGCAACGTAAAGTGAATGATTGTTTTGCCCGAAATAAACTGTTTCAATTCCCTTAAACCGCTTTCTGTAGGAAGATAAGAATACAAAACATTAAATCCATAGTCCATTTTTTTCCAATTCCCTTTCAGTACGGCATTGAGCCCGCATTGATCAACATATAAAATGTTTTCAGGGAAATTTCGGAGATAAGTGAGCGCTCGGTTGCTAATGTCTTGATCTTTCCATTTCTTGATGTCAATAAGTAGAACACCTGAGTTAAAATAGTCGCCAAGCGGTATGCCGATCAGTTGCTGTTCTTTCACATAGATATCATACACTGCGCCTACAGGAAATATTCCGAGATCGGCGTTGTAAAGATTTGATAAATCATTGACGACAATTGTATCTGAATCCAAATACAGCAGCCGCTCTACTTCGGGTGATACCAATAATGGAAACAGCAAACGATAGTATACGGCATGCGTCCAATTCCCCCTGAGTGCAAGTTGGCTCAACGTATTTTCTTCAATAGGATAAAAGATGGCATGTGCCAACTGTGAGACAATATAATTCTCTATTTTCTCCTGTTCTGCTTTCGTGATTGAGGGCGCAATTAAGTGAAAGCTTAATTTTTGATTTTTTGAATGATTTAGAACGGACGACAACAACGCGTAAAATTGTTGTCGATAATTTTCGTCAAAAGCGATCGCGAGGTGAATCATATATCAGCTCGATGGGTACTTGAAGTAACTCAAAAAGGCTTTTCTGAACAGAGCGGTGTTCATTCCATAAATTGTTTTTAACATTCTGCTCTCGAAACCATTCAATTCTTTTTCTGTTTTGAGAAAAGCGAGAATGGTGTCCACTAGAACTGAATTTAGTTTGTGATGGAAGACCAACTGTGCGCCTCTCTTTTTTATTTCAGAAGCCAAGACGGTGTTTGATTTGTATCTTTCATGCAGATCAATCAACGCATAAAAGAATTTGGCGGGTGCATTTAATTCCACGGCAGCGGCAGAATTTTCATGTAATCGATAATAGGAGACCACCTTTGCATCTGTGTAGAAAGAAAAATTTTCAAATGCCAGTTTTAACCAAATATGCCAGTCCTCGCAATATTGAATTTTGCTGTCTTCCACAAAACCTTTTACTTGTTTTATGGCCCTTGCTGTCACCATAACCGTTGACATGATAAAGGCGTCGTGAAACAATAAAAACTCTATGGCAGCACTCCCTTGATATTTTTCAAGACCCCGTCCGATTTGATCATTTGTTCTGACATCATTTTTAATTAACCAAGAATAACCAAAGACAAGATCAGTTTGTGTTTCTTTCAAGAGGCTAATTTGATTTTCCAGTTTTTTTGGGAGCCACACATCGTCGGCATCTAAAAACGCGATGTATTCTCCGATAGCTTCATTCAATCCTCTGTTTCTTGCCTTACCCTGCTTACCGTTTTTTTGCCACAAGTACTTGATGCGCTTGTCTGCGGTGTATTTTTTTACAATGTCAGCGGTTTCATCGGTACTTTCATCATCTACGACGATTAACTCCCACAACGAATAGGTTTGAAGCTGTATTGATTCGATTGCTTCACCAATATATTTCCCCGCATTGTAGGCGGGCATGATGATCGACACAACGTTATCTTTAGACATAACCCCTCTTCACCTTTTCAGAGTTATTTGTTTTTAGAAAAATGAATGGCTACATCCTGGAAATCGCCTTGATTTTGATAGCTGGTTTTCAGATTTGAAATAAACCCACTTCGCTCGAAAGGAATAAGAAAGTCAGATAAATGAAAATGAGCGTCCTTCACGTTATGATGATATTCAAAAATATACTGATTTATTTTGCCAAGCTTTCCGTTCTCATGCAGGTCCTTCACAAGTTCATATTCCGCTCCTTCTATATCAATTTTGGCAAAATCATATTGGGTGTCATTTAAGTGCGTGGAGAGTTTGGTAGTCTTCACCTGGACTAATTCACTCTTTCCGCGATTGCTGTGAATGGAACTGACTAATGAATTTCTTCTGTCTATAAAGAAATCCATAATCCCCTCTTGCGCGGACAATCCCACATTTAGCGCCTTAATGTTCTTCAATTGATTGCCATTAATGTTCTGTTGTAGCAATTCATAAACGGCGGGGTTGGGCTCAAAGGCTAATACCTTGCAGTTGGGGTACATTCTTTTAAAGAACAAGATTGCCATTCCTATGTTCGCACCGCAATCTAATATGCTGGGAGCGTCGCCTTGATATTTAAATTCATATTGACCTTCCAAGAATATTTCTCTAAACAAGTAGAGAATTTCACCGTAGCTGGAGCCTTTGACAACAAAACCAAATATTTTCTGAGTTGGACTTTCGTTTGTTCGCGTCGCTATCTCTGTCAAGTATCGGAGTCTAAACAGAATCTTGAATACTTCCACTTTATCTTCCCAAGCAGGATACCTGTTATTCCATCGGGCCTCCCCTATGCTCTTTTTCAGAAGAAGTATGAGCCTAAAAATTTTCGTCATTCTGTATTTTTAGTTTAACTCAACAAATCCACGGTATTGTTGATCGTACGGTTTTACTTTTAACCCTATGATTTTCTGTTTTACTTCCAGCGAAATTAGACCTTCGATATCATGGCGTTCACCATCAAGTCCGTAATGAAGTCCTATCGAATAGCTACCATCAATTAGATTAAAGGAGTTTATTTTCCCTCTAAAACTTATGGTTCCGTTTTCTGCCAAACTAAACATATCAAAATGCGGCCTGAGGTCGTAGATGGCCACTCTTTGCCTTTTGTAGTTGTAGAACAAAATGCATAAGTCGGTCATCTCCGAGGGCGCAGGGCTGTCCCTTTGGATCTCAAGGGTGAAGATTAGTGGCGCGCCTGATAATATGGACTCTTCAGAGAGTGAAAAATGTTCGAGTCTAGAGCGCTTGGTTAATGGAACAGGCTTAAACTTCACTTTTTTCGGGTTGGCCATGTACTTATTTACAATCTCCGTTGAAAGACCTTGATCTATTTTTTGACCTCCCGATAAAAAGATAGCCGTTTTACACAAGGCTTCCACCGCGTCCATGTTGTGGCTCACAAACAAAATGGTCCTCCCACTTCTACTGACGTCTTCCATTTTGCCAAGGCATTTCTTCTGAAATTCAGCGTCACCTACCGCAAGCACTTCATCGATAATCAAGATCTCTGGTTCTAAAAAGGCGGCAACAGCAAAAGCCAATCGTAATTGCATCCCGCTTGAAAAATGCTTGAGGGACGTGTCGAGGAATTTTTCAACTCCAGAGAAGTCCACAATTTCATCAAACTTCCTTTCAATTTCTTTATGCTTCATCCCCAACAATGATCCATTAAAAAAGATATTTTCCCTTCCTGTGAGTTCGGGGTGAAATCCTGTGCCTACTTCAAGCAAGCTGGCCACTCTTCCTCTCGATATGATATGACCAGTAGTAGGCGGGGTGATTTTCGAAAGAATCTTCAGCAAAGTAGACTTGCCTGCCCCATTACGACCAATTATTCCAACTGATTCCCCAGGCTGGACGTCGAACGAAATATTATTCAAAGCCCAAAAGTCTTCAGTCGTTGAACGGTCAAATTTAAATGCACTTGCTAGCCGTTCACGGAGGCTCAAGTAACCGCCGGCGAGGTGTTGAATTTTATACTTCTTTCCAAGATTTCGTATCTCAAGAATCGGTTTCATGGCTAGGCAAAGTCAGCGAAGAAATCCTCTGTTCGTCTAAAGTAAAGAATCCCCGCGATCAGAAGCAAAATGCCTGAAGTGACGCTGATAAGGAAAAAATTGATGTCGGGAAAAATACCTGTGAGCGGAAATCGGAATAGCTCAACGACGGCATACATGGGCGAACAAACCAGAATGTATTTCAGTAAAGGATAATTGATCAGCGAAATAGGATAGATGAT
>DATJJP010000010.1:0-4982 GCA_035492075.1 Cyclobacteriaceae bacterium
AGGCGGGATTTATTTTCCTCCGCATAATTGAAAGCATATTCGCGAATGCAATTGGCATTAAAAAGCTCAGTAAAGTACCTGCTTGAATGAGAGGTATCCATCGGCACGAAATAGTCGGGCATAATGCCACCGCCACCGTAAACGGTACGGCCGTTGAGTGTGTGGTATTTCAACGAATCGTTGAAGTGAATGCTGTCGGCATGAAAAAACTCTCCGTGCTTGTAGCGCTTGATGATGTCTTTATCGTAGGCATCCATATCTACATACGGTTTCTGAATCGAGCGCCCACTCGGTGTGTAGTATCGCGAAATGGTGAGTCGTATTTCAGAACCATCATTCAAATCAAACGGCCTTTGCACCAAGCCTTTTCCATACGATCGCCTTCCCACCACCAGCGCACGGTCATTGTCTTGCAGCGCCCCGCTGACAATTTCCGCTGCAGACGCGCTTCCCTCGTTCACCAACACGACCAAGTCACCTTTTTCAAAATCGCCTTTTTCGGTGGCCATTGCATTTTCATTGTAACGGCTTTCCTGACCTTGCGTAAACACAATTTTTTCCCCTTTCGGCAAAAACTCGTCGGCTACGTCAATCGCTTGGTCCATATAGCCACCGGGGTTTCCTTGAAGGTCAAGCACCAGTTTTTTCATCCCTTCGCTCTTCAAGTGATCCAGTCCCTTTTTGAATTCTTCATAAGTGGTTTGAGAGAACCGGCTTATTTTGATGTAGCCGATTTCTTTGTCGATCATGTAAGCCGCATCTACGGAAGTTTGCGGAATTTTGTCTCGCACAATTGTGAAAACGATAGGCGACGCTTTCCTCTTACGAAGCACCTCGATCTTCACTTCCGTTCCTTTAGGTCCCTTCAAATATTTTTGCACATCAAACGTAGTAAGCTTCGTATTGGCGATGAGTTTGTCGCCCACTTTTATGATTTTATCGCCGGGACGTAACCCCACTGCTTCGGAAGGCCCGCCTGCCAATGCAGCGATGACTACGAGGGTGTCGTGGAAAATATTGAACTCAATTCCGATGCCCTCAAAATTACCGCGGAGCTCTTCATTGGCTTCAATTTTATCGCGAGAAGGAATGTAGGCCGAATGGGGGTCAAGTTTTCCCAAAATATGGTTGATCGCATCTTCCACCACGGCGTCGGTTTTCCCTTTGTCTACATATTCGTTTTGTACCAGCGAGAGTACCTCACGTAGCTTTTCGATTTCAGAATTATCAGTAGGCTTTGACGACTTCGAATTCATGCTCGCTCCGATCAGAAGCCCTGCAGCAAGGCCAATGCACAAAATCAAGGGAAGACTTATCTGATACTTCGAGTTTTTAGGCTGATCCATAAATTTCTGACTAGTATAAGTGAATAGGTAACGGATTTTTTGACGACAAAGTTTTTTGCTGCAAATGAAATCGAAAAAGGCCGATGGTCAAAGGCAGTTTTTTTAATCAATTCGTAGATTTGCCCTGATCCTGATATTTATCGGGGCTATGCATGATCAAGTTTAATACCACGATCCTACGTTTTGACAAACAAGGTGAGAAGACGGGCTGGACGTACATCGAGATCAGCCCTGCACAGGCCCAAAAGATAAATCCGGGGGTCAAAGTAGCCTTTCGGGTGAAGGGAAATCTTGACGCTTTTGGTTTTGAGAAGACCGCCCTCATTCCCATGGGGCAGGGAGGCTTTATCATGCCACTCAACGGAAAGATTCGCAAAGCAATCGGCAAGAAAATGGGCGACAAACTCCGGGTCGAAATAGAGTTGGACACCAGACAGATTCAACTCTCCGCTGCTTTTATGACCTGCCTCAAACAGGAACCTGAAGCCTTGAAATTCTTTAAAACATTGCCTGGGTCACACCAACGCTATTTTAGTAAATGGATAGACGACGCAAAGACGTCTCAAACCAAAGCAAAGCGCATCGTCATGGCGCTTGCGGCGTTTTCTAAGAAGCAGGGATTCAACGAGATGATGCGAGCGAATAGAAAGGGTGATAGTTAATCGTTACACGATGACAGGCCGAGGCGGTCATTAACGAACAACGATTAACTATCAACGTTCAGCCTAGATCGCCCCGAATTCTTTCAGGAATTTTTCGGAGTTCGCTTTTGTCGCTGCCGGAGGATTCAGGGTCAACGATTTTTTGAAACTCTTGATCGCATTGTCCTTATCGCCCTTGGTCGCATAACCTTCGCCCAAGCTATCCCAGGCATTAGCACTTTTTGGAAAGCGTTGGGTGTTTATCAGGAATGCCTCGATGGCCTTATCGTTCTGGCCGTTAGCGATCATCTGATATCCAAAGTTGTTGATTTCTACCTCCGAGCCGGCCGCGAATCCTTCTTTCAACATTTTGTCGGCCTCGTCGGTTTTCCCCATTTTGTTGAGGAGGCCCGCCTTCACTTGATACATCCCAAATTTGGTCGGTGCGGCGGCGATCGCTTGATCCACCCATTTTAATCCCTGTTCCAAGTCAACATTGTTGTTCAGCGAATATCTTGCTGCGCTCAATGATCCGAAAAGATTGAATCCAGTGGTGCTTCTTAGTTGGTCTTTGGCGTGCGCCAATACAATGTCATCCACTGCGAATTCTATTTTCACCGGGAATTGCTTCTTCTCCCAGTTCAATACCAATTCGGCAGAAGTCTTAGTGATATTGATAAAATCATAAGTGAGCAATTCGACGGAGTAAGGAAGGTCGCGCACTTGGATTTTGGAGCGCATTTGATCTTCGTCTTGGTTGTAGAAGAAACTTCCCCAAGAGCTGCTGTTTTTCGACAAAATCACTTCGCCGCTGTTGTCTTGATTGATAACAAAGAACAGGGCATACGTACCCGCCGGAACTTTTGTGTCTTGCAGTTTTGCGTCGTGTGAAAAAGTGATGGTTGTATTTTCATTGGCACCTGCACGCCAGGGCGCCGAGTTGCCCGCTCCAAACGCTTGTACATTCCAGCCGTAAGGCACGAGCTTACCCCACACTTCTCTGTTTTTGACAGAGGGCCGGGAGTAGTTCACAGTCACTGTAGAAATACCGATCGTTTGTGTCGTTACCGCAGCTGCGCTCGGGCGTGGCGTTGCGACTTGTGCAATGCTCTGGCTGACCGCAAATGCGATGAGCAGCATGGATGAAAAAAGTTTTGCATGGGGCTTCATAATAAATAGTTGTTTAGAACTGTTTACTACGGAGATTTTGAAGCCAGGGTGACCCACGGAAAGTTAATCGCTGAAAAATACCTTAGTGTGCGGTAACATTTGACTCACGTTTCACAAATCAACCAATTGAATTCGTCCGATAATGGAATTGAACCGCAAGAACTAATCCAGCTCAGCTTTTAGAAACTTACCGGTGTAGCTGGCCGGATTTTTCGAAACTTGCTCCGGGGTGCCTATCGCGATGATTCTGCCACCACCCGCACCACCCTCGGGACCAAGGTCAATGATGTGGTCCGCTGATTTGATCACGTCCATGTTGTGCTCTATCACCAAAACAGTGTTGCCTTTGTTCACCAATTTTTGCAAAACATCAAGTAGGTGACTGATGTCCTGAAAATGCAAGCCCGTGGTTGGCTCATCAAGGATGTAGAGTGTTTTCCCTGTATCTCGTTTACTGAGTTCAGTAGCTAATTTAACCCGCTGTGCCTCACCCCCCGACAGTGTAGTCGCGTGCTGGCCTAGCGAAATGTAACCGAGCCCCACCTCATTGAGCGTTTCTATTTTGCGCAAAATCTTCGGCTGGTTTTCAAAGAACCCAACGGCTTCTTCCACCGTCATGTCAAGTACATCACTGATGGATTTTCCTTTGAAGCGGACTTCCAACGTCTCTCGATTGTAACGCTTGCCCTTGCAAGTCTCGCACGGCACATATACGTCAGGCAAAAACTCCATCTCAATAAGACGCAAACCCGCGCCCTCACAGGTCTCACAGCGGCCGCCTTTCACGTTGAACGAAAATCTTCCCGTTTTATATCCACGAATCTTGGCTTCCGGCATTTGAGCAAATAAATCACGAATGTCAGTAAACACGCCCGTGTAAGTAGCGGGATTGGAGCGCGGTGTTCGGCCGATGGGCGATTGATCCACTTCGATGACTTTGTCGATCAACTTTAGACCTTCTATTTTTTTGTGCGCCAGCGGTTCAGTTCTTGAATTAAAGAAGTAACGGTTCAGGATGGGAAAGAGAGTTTCATGGATCAAGGTCGATTTCCCACTTCCCGAGACACCAGTAATGCAAGTGAGTGTAGCGAGAGGTATTTCTAAATCTACGTTTTTCAAATTATTGCCGGTTGCCCCCAGCAGCGAAAGTTTTTCACCACTCCCTTTTCTGCGCTGGTTAGCATAATTGATCGAGAGTTCGCCACTTAAATACTTGGCCGTAGTGCTTTTGATCTTTAAAAATTCTTTTGGGCTACCTTCTGCTACAATATGGCCGCCATGTCTGCCAGCGCCAGGACCGACATCAATTAGATAATCGCATTCCAACATCATCTCTTTGTCATGCTCAACAACGATGACGGAGTTGCCTAGGTCGCGCAAGTCTTTTAGCGCCTTGATCAGTTTAACATTATCGCGGGCGTGCAAGCCTATGCTAGGCTCGTCGAGAATATAGAGCACGCCTACCAACTGAGTTCCGATTTGAGTAGCCAGGCGGATGCGTTGTGCTTCTCCGCCGCTCAATGTTCGGAGTGGTCGGTTAAGGTGAAGGTAATCCAGCCCCACATCGAGCAGAAAGCCAATGCGTTTGCGGATCTCCTTTAGAACTTCCGCAGCGATTACATTTTGTTTGTCGCTGAGGCGGTTCTCCAGTCCATCAAACCATTTCTTCAGTGCGTCGATGTTTAATTCAGAAAGTTGAGCAATATTTTTTTTGTCGATCAGAAAATGCAACGATTCTTTTTTCAGACGGGCACCATGGCACTCGGGGCAGACCTTCGTAATTGTAAAATCCTCTATCCACCTTTTTACGCTTTCTGTACTCTCT
>DATJJP010000011.1:0-20875 GCA_035492075.1 Cyclobacteriaceae bacterium
AGGCTATTCAAAGACGAAACAATTCCTTGGTAGTCATTGATCGACTTCCGTATCTCAAGGGCGCGTTTGATGTTGACCAGGGCGCTATCATATTTTGATAGTTGTGTGTAGATGTCCGCGAGATTATTGTGAACCATACCCAGGTATTCACTGGCGGCACGCGTACCTGCTGCCTGCAGGGCGGCCATCGCTTTGTGTTGAAAACTTTTGGCCTCATTGATTTGTTTTTTTCGAAGGTAGATGTTGCCAATGTTGATCAACGCAACGCCGATCTGATAAGGATCTTTCATCTTTTCCTTGATCGCGAGGGAACGCTGATAGTACGCGAGGGCTTTGTCCAACTGGTGTTGATGCTCATAGACGGCAGCCACATTGTTCAACGCTTGCACAATCCCAATCTCGATATTTAGTTGTTCATAGATTCTGAGGGCTTCCAATTGGCAAGTCAGCGACTTGTCGAATTGCCCCAGTTGAAAATAAGCGGCCCCTTTCTTTACGTTTAAGTTGGCTTGTCCGTAAGTGTCATTTTCCATTTTTCTGACAACCATAGAAGAATCCCAGTAAGCCAATGCGGATAGCAGCTCTTTCTTATCGTAATAGACAACCCCCTCATCGCTGTAGGATTGAGCCAATCCTTTTTGGTAGTGGATCGCCTTTGCAAGTGCAATGGCCTGTCTACCAAACAGAGCGGCAGAGTCTTGGTGAATGAAACGATATTCAAAGCAGAGATCAGCAAACGCCATCACGCCGATGGTATCGGTATGCTGCCTCGCGATGTTTTTGAGGCTGTCTAGTTTGTGGCGTTGCGCATTTGAAGGGAAGGAAAGAGTGAGCAAGAGGAAGATGAAAGCGATTCTCATAAGGTGGAGTGGCCGTACAAGATACTTTTTTTGCGAGACTAGTCAATAGAAAGAGAATAGCCTGCGCCAGGAAGATGCCCTTTCCCGTTCGCAGGCGTATTCACCCAAAAGAAAAATCTTAAACGCTCGCTACATTGTCTTAGTGGCTCGTCATCGCAAAACCCGAAACCGCGTTGTCACTGGTGCCCCATCCAATTAGGTTCTTGCCCTTGGGTGCGTAATACAACATATCTGAACCAGAGTCAACGACGAACATGGGTTCGTTGTCTCTTCTCGCGAGCAGTATCTTCGATCCTACAACACCCGTGTCTTTATTCACTGCCACCAGTGTAGGTCGGCCATCCACGCGGGTCATCATGACGACAAAATCTTGACTTTGGCCAGAAGCTTTCAGGCGATTTTTTATTGACCCGAACTGCTTTAAGTTCAACAAATAATTGGCGTTGCCCACGGCAGCAAATGCTTGATTTGCTTGGTCGAACTGATTTTGCCCTGAGCTGCCACCGGCTAATGCGCCCGCTATATTGGTACCCATTGCTGCCACTGCCACCACGGCATTCATCATCTCAAGTGCATTGTTCACATTTGCAACGATCGTTTTGAGAGTCTGAACCCCGGGGTTGTAAGCATTGAATTTCGCTGTGCCATCGTACGTGATCAAAGTGATGTTCTGCTTACTGTAAAGGGCAATGCCTTCTCTGCGAACATCGATGAACTCCGGCGACTCACCTCCTTGAAATTCAATCTTCGCTTTATTGAGCTGCTTTCCGGTGCCGGCAGATTTGTTGATTTCGTACACGTTCTGATCGGCATCAGAATAGAAGTAGTAACGATCGCCTGCATTGGCGGATAGGATGGGTCTTTCTCTCTTCGATTGTGCAGGAAAGGGAAGCAACGATTGGTCCGATTCAAGGCCAAGGATATTGACGGTGCGATCGGTTTTATACAATAATCCCTTTGGTGTCAATTCAAGGTATTGCGCTTCACCGGCTAGGTTCACGTTTTTAGGAAGAACAAATTTGCCGGCCGCCACGTCAATAAAATTGATTGCGTTTTTGTCGGTGGCGGGATTGGCCATGACCACAGCTAGGCCTTTGTCGGTATATACATAAGTCTGAATGACACCACCCGGGAATTTGAGCCCTTCACTCCATAGTTCTTCACCCGTCTTTCCATTCACCATCTTTAAAAGTCCTGTGGCAACCATTCCTTTTACATTTGAACTTTCGGGGCAAAGAATTAAGCCCTTCTCGTCATAGATGATTTGCCCAATAGGTCCTGATGTTTTCACGGGGTTTGCCCAAACCTGTTTTCCATCGTCATAGCTGCACGCGGTCATGTACGCGGCTTTCACTACGTAGAACTTATCTGGACCGGGAATGAGCTTCATGAAGTCGATGTCTACTTCCACCTTGATCATTTTTCCTTTGTTGGGGTCGGGCAGGTCAGCTTTCCAGCCCGTTTGACCGCTCGCGAGCTGCACATCAAAAATTCCATTGGATGTAGCAACGATCATTTTATCAGTGCCATGATTGATAGGGCTGCCAAGTAGTTTGATCGGTTTCTTATTCGGCAAGGCACTACCGGTGAGGGCGCTGAATTTGCTCAGCTTCGAGGCTACCTTATTGTTCTCTTTCAGCAGCTCTGAATTGCTCCAAAGCTTTTTGCCGGTGCCCAGTTCGAAAAGTGAAATGCAACGGTCTCCGTTGTAGGTTCCACTTACCCACAAATGACCTGATTGGAGCAAGTAACCATATCCTTCTTCCTGCGTAATGCCCGCGGCAGTAACGTCTACGATCACGTGCCCATCGTAAGGGTCGATGATCGTAAGTGGTCCATTCTTCAACTTGAAGTAAGGCGTATTGGGAATGAATTCGATTCCGGAAATCACCTGCGTGGTACTGGGCGGTGTCGCTGGATACTTCCATTTGATAATCCCGCTCTGAGGATCAATGCCGGAAAGAATGGTGTACACGTCGGTACCTTTCGTGGCTTTGGGCAGCGTTTCCAGATTTGAAGTGATCAGTGTGCCATCAGATGCCAGTACCATCCACTGGATTTCAGATTTCATCGATGGCGATGTCCACAGCGAGTCCTTTTTTTGTGCAGACAAGCCAGACCATACAAAGATGGCCAAGATCATAGGGAAAATTTTTTTCATGGGTGTTGGTTTTTGATAGATCAAAGGTGATGGGCACCGCCTCTGGCATCAATACCTGACGTCAGGTATTCTTACCCGCGGCAAAATGGATTTTATTTGCAGGGTAGCCTCTTGTATATTCATGAATTCAAGTTGCCCCTGCTTTGCTTAGTAAGAGACTGCCGCGAATGAAGAAATGCTTTTATGCAAGTGTGATTACCGCCGTTGGATTATGGAGTTGTTCCTATGCGCAACATACGCTCGTCTTGAAAAATGACAAACATACGGTCGCTATCAGTCCTTATGCCTATGTGCTTAAGCACGATGCGGCACTGACGTCAGTAGATAAAGTCATTCACGCCGACTCTGCTCAATTTGTACGCAACCCTCTTACGCGAGAGATAGACTACGGAGTGGGCAAGACGAATGCGTGGTGCATGTTTTATGTTCGCAACGAATCTGATGAAGAGAACTGGATACTGAAAATCCAACACTCTCGCGTAGATACAGCCCAGCTTTTTGTTGTTCGCGACGGCAAGACACTACAGCGATTTCCGATGACAGGTCACTTTCAAAAATTGTCGGAGCGAAGCGTGCGTGCGTTGCCCTTCGCGTTTGTGGTGCCCATCAAAAAGAATGAAACCATCGCCTGTTATCTCTACACCGAGCGGCAGTACGGTAGGCATGCCGCTATTCTAAATTTACAGACGACCAGTTATTTCGAAAGCTACGAGTATGCCTTCAACATTATTCTTGGTGTTGTCTGCGGCATGGTCATCCTTGCGGCGATGGTGGGCGCTTTTCTATTTCTTTTTGTACGTCAACGACTGTATGTACTCTACAGTGTATATGCGCTGAGCTTTTTGTTCGTGCTTCTGGCAGATACGGGCTTAGCACAGGCGGGGATTTTCTTTCCGCTCGATCAAACGGTGGTGAATGGATTCACCATGATATTCTATTATTGGATGGGCGCTTGCCTTGGTGTATTTACCATTGAGCTCTTACAGCTCAGGCAATATGCCAGGCCCTGGCTGTATTGGTTCGGTATTGTTTTGTCTTACACGTGTGGAGTAAATGCGGTGCTCCTGTTTATTCCAGGGCTACCTGAGATAATTCGCTGGGTATTGATCTCCAGCTCGTACTACCTGGCCACGATTCTGAATCTGTATATCCTCTACATTCTCAGCATCAGCGTTGTCAAAAAAGAACCTATTGTTTATTTCTACATGGCCGGGTTCTTCTTTACCAGCTTAATTGCGTTGTTACTCACGCTCTCCGACTTTCACATTCTCGACTTTCCGTTTGAAAATAAGGATGTTCTCTTTCTTACACCGCTCGTCGAAATCCTTTGCGTCGCCCTAGGGATCGGAATTCATTTTTCGAAAACATTGAAAGAACGCATCAACGTGCAACTGGCGTTGACAGAAACACGAGACCAAATTATCACTATCCAGGAGGATGAGCGGAGACGAATTGCACAAGACCTTCACGACGATGTGGGCAATTCCCTGGCCGCTATCAGGAACATGGTGGCGCACCACCGCGAACCCTTGGCCATAGAAAAGGAGATCGACAACATCATTGGCAGCGTGCGTGCGATCAGTCACGACTTAATGCCGGTAGACTTCAATGAATTTTCCTTAATTGACATTATCTCCCACAACGTAGAGAAATTCAAAGACCACCCGTCCATTGCACTGGAGTTTGATTACACGGGCAAGGCCATCAAACTGAGACCGCTGACGGAACTGGTGATCTACCGGATCATCAATGAATTGATCACAAACATCTTTAAACACTCTAGGGCCACCAAGGCGTTCATTCAATTGATCTACCAGGAACGAAGCCTCGTTGTAACCGTGGAAGACAACGGCATGGGAATGAAGCAACCGGCCCTGAAGGACGGTATTGGGTTGCGTAGCATTCGATCGCGTGCCGAGTACATGCAGGCAACACTCAAGATTGAAAGTGACGACAAGGGAACATTAATCATTTTGGAAGTACCGTATGGCAACATCGCCTGACATAAAAATAATCATCGTAGATGACCATCGCCTGTTCAACGACGGCCTATCAGGCATGTTGAAAGCCGAGGAAGGTATTGCTGTACTCGCTCAAGTGTATGACAGCCGTGAGGCAGACAAAACCATTCGTGAACTTCATCCTGATGTGGTGCTCATCGATTTCAACATGCCTCATATCAACGGTATTGAACTTACAAAAACTTTACTGGGTCAATCTCCTGAAATAAGAGTATTGATCCTGAGCATGTACAATGAGGACATATATATTGACCGCTTCAAGCGTTCGGGATGCAAAGGTTACATCTTTAAGACCGCCTCGGTTACAGATGTGGTTCACGCCATTCGTGTAGTCAATCGAGGTGAAACGCACTTCCCCGGCACACCAAAGAAGAATGTTCATACCGATGACCTTTTCTTAAAGAAATTAAAGCTCTCGAGCCGCGAGATGGAAGTGATTCGCTTGGTAAAGGATGGTTTGACCACGAAGGAAATTGCGGAACAACTGAATATCTCCTTTTACACCGCCGAAACCCATCGAAAGAACATTAAGTTGAAGATTGGTATCGAAGGTGAAGCAGCGTTCATTCGCTTTGTGCACAGCACTGATTTGGATGTGTGAGGTTCCGTTTCTAAAGTCCGCTTACCTGCCCGCTGCAAGAGCAAAACTGTTCAGAATCGTCCATTTTTGTTGTCGGCGCTGATGTAAAGTTTAGTGGCTCAGTACCTTGGATGATGGGCATTATTCTTGATGAATGGTATAACTTTTTAGGACCTTTCAGCATCTCATACTGTAAACCTGCTAGCTATGCTCATTACACACATCAAGTTCTTTGTACGAGTTTTTCTCAAAGACAAGTTCTTCTCGCTCCTGAATATCCTTGGCCTTGCGCTAGGTATTGGAGTCGGTATTGTGTTGTTGCTAATTCTCCAACACGACCTCACGTTTGATAAACACTTTGCGAACTACCAACAGATCTATCGGTTGGGAGGTCATTTGAAGGCCACGGGGATAGATATTCGGGTGGCCAGAAGTGCGCGTGAGCTCGCACAGATTTTGAAATCAGAGCTGCCTGAAGTTCAGGAAGCGACGCGCGCCAACAACTGGGACCATACGCTTATTAAGCGCGATAAAAAAGGTGTTGAAGTTGCTTACTACGAAGAAGATGTAGTACGCACTGACTCGACTTACTTTCATGTATTCAAGCACCGGTTTATTGCAGGCGATGAAAAGACCTGCCTTAACCTGTTGAACTCTATAGTGATCACGGAGTCCACGGCGAAAAGGTATTTTGGAAATGAAGATCCCCTCAACCAAGAGCTTTCCATTGATGGTCAGCAGTGGAAAGTGACCGCGGTGATTAAAGACCTTCCCAAGAACACACATTTGAAATTTGATTTTCTTCTTTCGGGGTTGAGCAAGAGCCGTGAGTGGGCGATAGATAAAGGCGAGATCAAATCAGAAGCGTTTTGGAATCCCGACGTATATACCTATTTGGTGATGCCTGCCCACTATGAACCGAAGGCTTTTGAATCAAAGTTTGTCGCCATCTTCAATAAGTACTACAAATCTTTTGGTGACCAGGTCGGCGGTCAGTATACTCCTGTCCTTCAACCCCTCGGTGACATTCATTTCCATTCCGATCTGCAAGCCGATGAGCCCGTTGGCAATCTGTCGTACCTCTACGCATTCACCGGCATCGGTATTTTTATAATCCTATTGGCATGTATCAATTACATGAATCTGTCTACGGCAAAGTCGATGAAGCGTGCTGCTGAAATTGCGATGAAGAAAACGCTGGGCTCCGGCAAGCGTTCGTTGGTGCTGTCTTTCTTGGGCGAGTCTGTTTTCCTCTCTTTTATTTCCCTGGTGTTTGCGATCGTGCTTGTGCTGCTGGTGTTGAAAGCTACTTCGTTCAATTCACTCATCGGTAAAGACCTTTCTCCCGACTTCATTCACAACCCACTTTTATTGTTCGGGTCATTTGCGGTGGCAATTGCCATTGGCGTTTTGTCGGGGCTTTACCCGGCTTTCTATCTGCCGTCAGTTCCTACGTTGAGCGCGTTAAAAGGCGATTTCAAGAATCGCGCATCAAGCCATGTGTTGCGTAGACTTTTGATCACTACTCAATTCACGATCTCCATTTTTGTGGTGGTATGTACTTTCTTCATGAGCGATCAGATCAACTTTGTGCGCAACATCGATTTGGGTTTCAGCAAAGACAACGTGTTGATTTTGCCGGTACAAGATACCCTGGTGCAAAATCAACTGGCCTCCATCAAGAATGAGTTTCTCCGCAATCCTAGAATCACAGCGGCTACTACTTCATACAACGTTCCTGGAATGGGCGTTGGCGGACCTGTAATGTGGGCGGAAGGCGAAGGGGGCATGAAACAACAAGCATTTAAACTCATGGTGGTGGCCGAAGATTTCTTCAAAACAATGAATATCGAATTGATGAAAGGCCGTGGCTTCCAGCCAGGTGCCAAGGTTGACACGGAGAACACATTCATCTGCAATCAAGCCGCCGCCAAGTTGATGGGCTGGGGTGATGATCCGGTAGGCAAAAAAGTAAAATGGTTTCACGGTAAGGAAGACGGACGTGTGATCGGCATGGTGAAGGATTTCAACTACCACTCGTTGCACAATGCCATCGAACCTCTGCTCATTATCAAATCAGGAAAAGAAGGCGGCTTTCTCTACTTGAAAGTGGCGGGCGACCATTTGCCCGAGACGATGAACTACATTCGCGAGAAGTGGATTGGATATGACCCCAACCATCCATTTGAATACTTCTTTCTTGACCAACGCTTCAACGAACAATACAAGTCAGACGAAACACAATACCAATTGCTCTCGGGCCTATCCTCTATTTGCATTTTTGTTTCATTGCTCGGACTCCTCGGCTTATCTGCTTTTACCGCCGCGCAACGAACCAAAGAAATCGGTATTCGCAAAGTTCATGGAGCTAGCGTGCCTCACATCATTTACTTGTTATTCAAAGACATTATGTTCTTGGTGATGATCGCAGCAGTGCTTGTAATACCGGCTGCATTGTATGTGATACAACAATGGCTTGGCAACTTTGCTTACAAGAACGAATTGAATTATTTCACTTTTGCTTTGGTAGCGATACTGGCGCTGTTGTTTGCTTTTGTAACGGTGGCTTTCCATTCTCTTAAGACGGCCCGTACTAACCCGGTGGTGTCGCTGAAGTATGAATAGATGGATTATCGTTGTTCGTTGATCGTTGTTCGAGAATAGGGCAAGGTGCCCAGTCTCAATACCCCTCAACGAACAACCATCAACTGACAACCATCAACGAAAACCGTTCAGATAATTCAAGTTTCATTCCCTCGGAAATGCATCCGATATTTGGCATTGGTCCCAAACATTATTTCATTAAATCTATGCGACAAAAACTCACGCTCCTGCTCGGCTTGATCACGGTTCAACTTTCCATCGCACAACAGCTACCACAGCGCAAGGCAATTGAAACAGAAAAGAGAAACATTCGAATGGATGTGCCCATGACCAACGTGATACGCAAGGCATTCAAAGATGGCACACGCGACTTCTCAGGGAAACCAGGACCCAACTATTGGCAGCTTCAGACAGACTACACTATTCAGGCCTCGTTAAATCCTGGTACGCAGGTGATCCGTGGCACAGAGAAGATTGATGTTTATAACAATAGCAAAGAAGATTTAACTCGAATTGCGCTTCGACTCGACCATAACATCTTTCGCAGCGAAGCAACGCGCGGTTTCTCCACGCCTGCGGAGGCAACCGAAGGAATGGTGATTACCAGTCTGATCGTTGATGGGAAGAAAATAGACCTGGGCGCGCTCCCGAGCAATGATCGCAATGCCGCCCCACGTTTAAGTGTGTTTGGTCTCAACCGCACCGTTGCTACGATTGTTCTTGGCACCCCCATCAAAGGAGGTACGAAAGCGGTGCTGGAGATCGAATGGAATACAAAGCTGCCGGGCGGCCCCAACGGCGGCGGACACCGTATGACCCAACGGTGGGACAACACTCTTTTTCAACCTACCCAATGGTATCCACGGGTCGCTAAATACGATGACTTGAGGGGTTGGGAAACAAGTGTTTATTTAGGCCCATCTGAATTCTATAATAACTTCGGCAAGTTTGATGTCAACATTACGATGCCGGCAGGATGGCTTGTGTGCGGAACAGGGATTCTGCAGAATGCAAAAGACGTCCTTGCCTCTACCGTTCAACAGCGCTTGGCCACGGTCACATCTACCGACGATGAAGTGATGATTGTCAACGAATCCGAGCGTGGCCCAGGTACCGCCACTGCATCGGGCGAAACACTGACATGGCACTTCGTGGCCGATCAGGTGAATGACTTCGCGTGGGCTACTTCGCGCAACTTTATCTGGAAGGCCACACGTGCCAACATCCCGACCAAAGGCTTTGTGCCTATTCACATGCTTTACCTCCCCGATCGTGCGCGCTTCTTTGAGAAGGCGGGAAAGAATGCACGTCATGCTTTGGAGTTTTATTCGAGCTTATGGATTCCTTATCCCTTTCCTCAATTGACGTTGCAAGACGGCCCTAGTGCGGGAATGGAATATCCGATGGTCATCAACTCCAACCAAGGTGCAGCCGACCACGAAACAGGACATCAGTGGTGGCCTATGATGGTTGGCAATAACGAAACACGCTATGGTTGGATGGATGAAGGATTCAATCAATACATGAACATCCTTTCCGATGCAGATGCCGACAAGAAGGCGTATGACTTGAATGGACTAGGCCAGAGTTATGGAAAAATAAGTGGCGGTGAAAGCGAAGCACCGATGATGTGGAGTGCCAACGATGCAGGAACTGGATATGGATTTCAAACGTATGGGAAGGCCCCATTGATGCTTTCCATGTTGGGCGGAATTGTCGGAGATGAAGAGGTGCAAAAGGCGATGCGAGAATATGCGAAGGCATGGAGCTTCAAGCATCCTTCGCCATGGGATTTTATGTTTTTCATGAACCACCAACTCGGGCAAAACCTCGAATGGTTCTGGTACTACTGGCTATTTACCACCGAATCCGTGGACGGCTCTATCAAAGACGTACAAACATCCAAAGGCACGACGCGTGTAGTGGTGCACCAAGCCGGACAAATGCCATCACCGGTAGTATTGAAGGTAGAGTTTGAAGAATCAAGTGCACCGATAGCAAGCATGCCCAATGCTAAAACCATCGACAAGAATACAGTGGTAGTCACCTGGCCGGTAGATGTTTGGTTCAATGGAAGTCGTACGTTCAATGCCGACCTGACTTTAGGCGACCGCAAAATCAAAAAGATCACCCTCGATCCCAATGGAAGGTTTCCTGATTCCGAAGTGAAGGATAATGTGTGGCCGATGGAGAAATAGTATTGAGACACATGGAATCAGACGTAAGACCTGAGACCTTAAGATATAACATGTTTTTAAGGCACAACATGTCTGATGTGAGGCAGGCATGCTCAATTGAAGGAATAAAATGCCTTATGCAAGGAGTTAGCAGGCATATTCAAGGAATTAACATGCTTTTTAAAGGAGTAACATGTCATTTTGAGGAAATAACACGTCTACCTTGGGACATAACACGTCTAACTTGGGAAATAACACATTTAACTTAGGAAAAAACACATCTGATTCAAGGAAAAAGATGTCAGATTCAAGGAAAATGACGTTTGATTAAGGAAATCAGATGTCTGATTCAAGGAAAATGACATTTGATTAAGGAAATCAGACGTCTGATTCATGGAAAGTGACGTGTGATTAAGGAAATGAGATGTCTGATTCATGGAATATGACGTCTGACACAAGAAATAACGTACACGGCCCCAAAAAGCGAGTCAATCCTCCAAAAAATTGCCTTGGAAACGCCTGAAGCCGTGTTTCTAAAAGTGCTTTGACAGGTTTTATGGCCCGCGTCGCGCAAGCGCTACTCAATACATAATATGTCAAGTCTGTATAGCGCCTATGATGGGGCATAAAGTCTTAATATTGGCGGGGGTTTCGAAATCACTGCCCGAACGTGGTTCCCTGCTACCTAGCTCCTGCAATTCACGTCTTACTTCAGAAAGATCGTCTTCCCTTCCTTCGCTGACCTCCTTGCGGCATCTAGGATCTCGACTACTAGCATGTTTGTCTTTAAAGAAGACAGGTCATCTTCCGATTTGATTTCTCCGCGTACTACGGCAGCGAGATAACCGAATGGCTCATTCAGAGGGAATTGTGTTGGCTCGGCCGAGAAGGCCACTTCTTGTTCCTTTTCATTTTTTCGATAGCGCATCTTCAACGCATCGATGGTGATCACGTAGCCGGTTTGTCCGTACACCTCCATGTCTTTTCGCGACACGGGCCAATTCCAAGATGCTTGAATGATTGCCTGTGCATGTGGATAGCTGACGATGATGGTGGCTTCATCATCTACTTTGGGATAGATGTCAGGTTTTATTTGTTGCGTGACAGCGGTGACTGACAATGGACGCTCTCCATGCATCAACCACGTTGCCAGGTCAGCACCATAACATCCGAAGTCTATCAGCGCACCTCCCCCGTTTTGAATCGGGTCGGTAAGCCAATTTAAGAACTCAGGACCTACACCGATTTCTTTTGGTCCGGGGTGGCCATCGTGGATCACTACCTTGCGCAATGCTCCGATCGATTTCTCGTCGTTCAATATCTGATAGGCCTTCTGATTGCTGCCATACCAGGTAGTTTCATAATTCGTCAACAATCTTATGCCGTGCTTCTTCACGAGTGCTTCCATCTCCTTTGCATGATCAAGCCGGTAGGACAAAGGTTTTTCTACCATCACGTGCACACCACGGGGCGCACAGGCTTTCACTACCTCCAAGTGTTGATAGATGGAGTTGAAGGCAGTCACGGCGTCAGGTTTCGTTTTGTCTAGCATTTCGTCGATGGTGGAATAAACGATGTCCATGCTGAAGCCAAATTTCTTTGAATACATTTCAGCAAGAGCACGATCAGGCTCGGCAATACCAACGAGGTGTACGATCTCCGGCTTTTTATAATTCAAAATCCAACCTACGTGTCCGTGTGTAAGACCGGCTACACCAACCCTTAAGGGCTTGTGTTGTGCTTGTGCGATGACGCAGGATATAAATACCGTTAACGCAACTAAGTGCGGTCTTAAAACTTTAATCAATTTTTTCTGAAGTTTAAAAGAGTAGTTAAGTACTATTTCTGACTGGGGCTCTGCATATACGATTTCGCCGCTGTCTCCACGTCATTGTCTATATCGGGACTGAAGTTTAGTGCGTAAAGGAACCACTTGTCATCAGGTTTGTAAAGCTCAAAGACTATTTTCATTGGCTGTCTATCGTATCGAGCGATGAAAGCATAAAGTAAGAACCTGTCGGTGCATTTTTGTTTTGTGATTAATTCATAACCATAATATTTTCCCATTTCCGTTGGGTAGCCCCTGATCGTCTTTTTTAATGTATTGATTGCGTCCCCCATTTCAGATGTCCATGTGTTGGTTTTATAAATATCATCAATTGCTTTATCCGTGTTGTTTTGGAATGTATCGAAAAACCGCTTGATAATATCATCTGAATTCTCTTGACTGTAACAACACGTTGTGAGTGCTAGAAAAAAGGCTAGAATTTTAATTTTTGTCATGAAGTTGGTTTATTTAATTACTCCTTTATTTTGTCTTGATAAATCTACAAAAATTCACAAGCTTTAGTTAGCCAAATGCTGTGAGCCAAAACCTAACAGCCAACTGTTACTAAACACTTAACTTCTCTGTATGGACTACAAGGTTGGAAGCAAAGTCAAATGGGGTTCGTCCAAGCACGTTGACGATCTGTACGAAATCGTTGCAGACAAACAACATCCGTATCACGGCTATCAATATCCTACAAAAGACTTCATCATCTGCCAGATCGGATGCGCCGTCAATGAGATAGCGGCTTTTATTGAAGTAGATAAACAGGAATTGGTTGACCCTAACACAGCGGTTGGCTGATGTCTTAGGCCAGTCATTGGCTCCTTGATATTTTTATTGCGGATGATGGTCGGCAGCTATTTTATAAATTCTCCCCTATCTCCTTGCCCCTCATTCTTCACATCGACTCATCGAAATCGTATCTCTGCAACAAGCTGAAATTCATAAATTCACCCGGTGGACCAAGGAATTCACTCGAAAGCGCAGGCAAATGTCATCTGGGCGACGGCTGGTATGGTGACGCGCAATTCTATTTCGGTTCATGGCATCCTTTCGGAACGGCATCGCCTCAATAAATCTTTTACTAACTTGTTCATCAAACTCTTTATCCATGAAGCAGGCATTGTTCATTTTTGTTGTGCTCCTTTCTTTGGCAGCTTGTAAGAAAGAGGAGAAGAAATGGCCTTCCTCACAGATCAGCTTCGGCACCCACGACAGTCTTTTTTCCACAACACTGAATGAACAACGCAAGGTCTGGGTGTATGTGCCCGAAGGCGCTGCCAAATTTCCAGATACCAAATATCCCGTGGTTTACCTGCTGGATGGTGATGCTCATTTTTATTCCGTAGCGGGATTGATTCATCAACTTAGTACCATCAATGGCAACACACTTTGCCCCGAGATGATTGTAGTGGGCATTCCCAACACCGACCGCTTCCGCGACCTCACACCCTCGCACATGAAAGAATTTTTGGGCGACACCATGCTTTTAAGGACCTCCGGTGGCGGAGAAAACTTTACGAAGTTCATTGCGGATGAACTCATCCCCTACATCGACAGTCACTACCCTACCACGCCTTACCGCACCATGATCGGCCATTCGCTGGGCGGGCTCATGGTCATCAACACTATCGTTCATCATCCGGACCTGTTTGCCAACTACCTCGCCATTGACCCTAGCCTGCAGTGGGACGCACGCAAGCTTTCAAAAGAAGCCGAAATCATTTTTAACGAAAAGAAATTCAATAATAAGTTTTTGTATGTGGCCGTTGCCAACAACATGCCCGAAGGCATGCAGCTGCCCGACCTTTTCAAAGACACCACCTATTTAACCGACCACATGCGGGCAATGCTTGAATTCTGCGACAAGGCCAAATCAAAAACCATTGATGGCCTTACGTTTCAATCGCACTACTATCCCGATGACGATCACGGCAGCGTGCCCTTGATTGCTGAGCATAATGCCCTGCGCGCCATGTTTGCATGGTACCGCCTCAAGGGCATCGACAAATTCTTTAACCCTAATTCCACCACGGCCGATGAACTCGCGCAGTTTGTGATTACACATTATAAAAATGTCTCCGCCCATTATGGTTTTGAAATGCTGCCTCAGGAATCTCTGGTAAACTCACTGGGTTACGCATTCATGGGCGAGCACATGCCCGATAAAGCGCGGGTAATGTTTGAAATGAATACACGCAACTATCCCCGCAGCGCTAACGTGCATGACTCCATGGGCGAGTATTACCTGCACCAGAAAGATACCACCAATGCCATCGATCAGTTCAACCAAGCGCTCGCCCTTGCGGATTCTCCCACCACCCGCGATAAACTGAAGAAACTGAAGCAAATCAGTAGCAACAAAAAAATAGATCAATAGATAATTGACGGGATGCCATCAGAAGCAAACGACGTAGGATGGCGTGCTCTCGTTCGTACCTAACTTGCGTTGCGCTGCCGCTATTTGCATCGGCGGTTCCTGGACTTTTTATAATGCGCTTTTCCAATATTGGGCAAAAATCAAGGAAACATTATCCCGGCGCCGAAGGCGCATCAACGGGCCTTCGTTCTGCAGCCGCAGGCTGCAGAACTCTTTTCTGCGCGGCCTACGTCTTTACCCAAAGAGCCGATCCGGCGGCCGCGCAATGGTCAACGGGATATTTAATGGATCGATAAGCAACGATATTAAGACCTAGGCCCTTTATCTATTGTGCAGAACATGCGCGACGGTAGGTGCGCATTCCATAACCAAGGCGCAGGCGCGCATTCTTATGGTTGATGCCGCCTTCGGCGGCATCAACAGAGTTTTGTTCTGCAGCCGTAGGCTGCAGAACTCTTTACTGCGCGGCCTACGTCTTTACCCAGAGAGCCGATCCGGACGCCGCGCAAATGTCAACGGGATATTTAATGGATCGATAAGCAACTATATTAAGACCTAGGCCCTTCATCTATTGTGCAGAACATGCGCGACGGTAGGTGCGCATTCCATAACCAAGGCGCAGGCGCGCATCTTACGGTTGATGCCGCCGAAGGCGCATCAACGGGGCCTTCGTTCTGCAGCCGCAGGCTGCAGAACTCTTTACTGCGCGGCCTACGTCGCTACTCAAAGAACTGATCCGGCCGCCGCGCAAATGAGCCACGTTCATGATAGCTCGAGATACCTTCAGCGTGACAGGATCTACTAATGAATTTGAGGTGTTGGGTTCTGATTGTGGTGAGCGCCGTTCTTGCATTGCGTGGTGCATGCGCGACGGTAGGTGCGCATTCCATAACCAAAGTGCAGGCGCGCATCTTATTGGTTGATGCCGCCGAAGGCACATCAACGGGGCCTTCGTTCTGCAGCCGTAGGCTGCAGAACTCTTTATTGCGCGGCCTACGTCTTTAACCAAAGTATCGATCCGATCGCCGCGCAAATGTCAACGGGGATATTTAATGGATTGATAAGCAATTACATTAAGACCAACGCCATTCTTTTATTTGAACACTACATGCGTGATGGGAGATGTCATGCTATAATCAAAGTGCAGGCGCGCTCTTGTGCCACATTCATCAAGGCCAATGAACAATCGACTCTCATTCTATTAAACCTATTTAAGCCAAAAGTTAAAAGCCACTGGCCAACCAGGCCTCACTCATTTCTCAACGAATTCGCTGGATTCAAATGCGCGGCTTTCAACGCTTGCGTACTCACAATGAGCAACGCAAATCCGAGGGCGATTACTCCCGTTAATGGAAATACCCACCACGCTATTGTAGTCCTGACGGTATAACGTTCCAGATATTGCGTCATCAACCACCATGACAACGGTGCCGACAGTACAAAGGCTACAATCACCATGATTGAAAACTCTCGTGAGATAAGACTCACCAAACTTGACACTGAAGCCCCGAGAACTTTGCGAATACCAATTTCCTTGGTGCGCTGCTCTGCAGTGAAAGAAGCCAAGCCAAACAATCCAAGGCCCGTAATGATGATGGCGAGTACCGCAAACAGGCTCGCCAGTTTGCTCGTGAGATTGATGGTTGTGAACTTCTTTTGGAATTCAACATCTACGAATTTGTATTCAAAAGGATAGGCCGCACCGTATTTCTTGAACACTGATTCTACTGTCTTTATCGTACCGGGTAGGTCATTGGTCTTCTTCAATCGAATGGATATGGATCCCCACCAGTCGTCGAGCACGGCAAACATGGGTTTCACTTCCTCATAAGGCGATCCCATCAATACATCATCACACACACCGATGAGCTTCCGCTTCTTTCCCCATAAATCAAGTTCCGTTCCGATGGGGTCTTTCAAACCCATTACCTTCACCGCTGCTTTATTGACGACGATTGACAGAGAGTCGGACTTGAAGTCTTCGGAGAAGTCACGCCCTTCAATCATCTTCACGCCCATGGTTTTGGCCCAATCATAGTCTGTCACGATAGTGGTGAAAATCACTTTCAGCTCATCGGGTTTGCCGGGCCATCCTACGAAGTTGTTTGAATTGATGTCAGTGATTGCACTGTTGGCTCTCACCAGTGACTCGACAACACCAGAAGCAAGTAATTCTACTTTGATATGCTTTAAATTATCGTGGTAGTCTTTGTTGAGAGGAACGGTGATCAAGTTCTCTTGTGAATAGCCAATGTCGCGGCCTTTGGCCAACTGGATCTGGTTATAGATGACAAACATGGATATGATCAACAAGATGGAAAAGCCGAATTGCAGCGTCACCAGTATTTTACGTGGCAGACTAGCCCCTTTGCCTACTGTAGGTTTGCCCTTCAATACTTTCACCGGTTGAAAACCGGAAAGATAAAATGCAGGATAACTCCCGGCGACCATGCCCGTAACCAAGATCAGCCCCAGCGAAAACAACCAGAATTCTTTGCTTGCATAGTCGATGAATAATTTTTTCTCTACAAGCGAATTGTATGACGGCAGGAGCAGTTGCGCCACCACCACCGCCGCGAAAAAAGAAAGGAACGCGATGATGATGGATTCTCCCATGAACTGAAAAATCAACTCCCATCTTCGGGAGCCTACACTCTTTCGTATGCCCACTTCACGCGCCCTTCTCTCGCTTCTTGCTGTGGCAAGATTCATAAAGTTGATACATGCAATGACGATGATGAAAATGGCAATGACTGTGAACAGTTGCACATAGTCGTTCATGCCACCTTGTTCTATCCCGTTACTGAAGTTGCCATGCAAGCGCCAACGAAGCATTGGATATAAAAAGAACTCGTGTTTTATTTCTTTGTCTTCGCCATGGTCGGCCAGCATGGAACGAATACTTTTCTCAACGGCTCCTTTGTTTTTAGGGTCGTTGAGTTCTACAAAGACTTGAAAAGAGTAATTGCCCCAGTTGGTCGAGTTTTCTTTCACCCACTTACTGGTGCTGTACCAATGTTTGTAGGGCAAAAGGAAGTCGAACTCGAATGAAGAGTTGGTGGGAATGTCCTTGAGTATACCTGCTACCTTGAGGTCATATTGATTGTCTACGCGAATGATTTTTCCCATGGCATCTTCGTTTCCGAAAAAAGCCCTGGCTGTCGATTCAGTGATCACGATATTGGTGGCATCGTCCAGCACCTGTGCGGCGTTGCCTGCGATCAGTGGAAACTGAAACATCTCGAGAAATTCTTTGCCCACATGATAGCCCTTCTTGTTCATACGCTTGTTGTCAGATACGGATAGCAAATGATCGCCACCCCAATCCGTAACAGCCGCCCTCACGATGTTGGCATTGGCAGGCTTCAATGCTTCGGCGGTAGGCAGAGGCAGAGAAGTCCACGAGTTGATACGACCATCGAAGTAGGCATTGACCCAAACTTGATAGAGCCGGTCAGCTTTCGGTTGAAACTTATCGAACGAAGTCTCGTCAGCTACCCAAAGAAGGATAAGTATAGAGCAGGTGATGCCTATGGCAAGACCGGAGATGTTGATAAAGGAGTAAAACCCGTTCTTTCGCAGGTTTCTAAAGGTGACGAGGAGATAGTTTTTAAGCATAGAACAGCAGATTACTTACAAGTACTCACGAGATTTCAAAAGGTTGCAGGGAAGAGAGGGGAATTTGATGAATTATTCAAGGGGTTTGATGTGAGAGGCTGTTGACTAGGTGCTTAGCCAACCTAATATCTCGCGCCGGATGCATGACCGATATATTAAGCTCGCGATGAGATGAAGACTGGACAATCAACGGACAATCAACGGACAATCAACGTCGAACAACCAAGAATGATCAACGGACATCGATCAACTAAGAACCAACCCTGCCTTTCACAAAATCCGACAATCTCAACGAAAGCGCCACAATCGTCAACGTAGGATTTGGCGCGGCTGAAGTAACATAACAACCGGATCCCGCTACGTACAAGTTATTAATGCCATGGACTTGACAATTACTGTCTACCACGCTTTTGTTCAAATCGGTGCCCATTCGGGTAGTGCCCATGTGATGCCATCCTGCATTGGTGCCCGGAGGCCAAGCCATGTCATTTTCATCGCGGAAGAATTCGTTCAGTCGCACGCGACCTACTCCAGCTCGTGCCAGCTCCTGCCCCACCAAAAAATTCACTTTCCTGACACTTCTCTTATCCAGTTCCGTCAGTTGCCAGTGAAGATTGGCACGTGGCATACCGAGTTCATCCTGTTCGGTGTCGAGGGTGATTCTTGAGTTGGGGTTGGGTGCTTGTTCAATACGGGTTTGAAATTCATAGGCACGTTCTATCGCTCCTTTGATGTTCTCGACTCTGGCGATGCTGTCGCCCTTCGAATAATTTCTGCGCATGGTCTTCCACGACTTCCGTGGATCTTCACTTTGCCACTCGAGCATGCGCGATGGAATATGCCTGGCTACCGCGAGGCGACTCGGGCCCATCGTGCCGTTTAATATCTTGTTTTCGAACTGTACCTCTTTCGTGAGCGCCAGCTCGCACCATAACCTTGTTTGTGTTCCTGATCCTCGGGTAAACAAGTCTGTTGGAAATGGTTTGAGCATCCATAGCTCGGCGGTCATGATCTCGAGGTGCTCCATAAAATAGCGGCCCACTACGTCGCGATCATTTCCCAGACCTTTCTTTGCTTGCTTGTTGGACGACAATAATAATCGCGCATTTTGAATAGCGCCACCTGCGAGGATAAAATGTTTCGCTCTTACTTGATGCGTTTTTCCCGCAAGGTTTCTTATCTGCAAGTACTTGATGCTGGATACGCCTTCGTTCGTATCGATATCAACGGCAGTAGCGTACGTGTAGAGATGAATGTTTTTTGCCCTCACCACATCGTCTTTGTATGCCTTTCCCATCCCCCCATCAAAGCCTGACACGGGACTGAGGTGCCACATCTTGTGCCATACCACTTTTTCATCGACAGGGAGTGGATTGAGATTAGGTCTTTCTTTTTGCCAATAGGGAAGGCCATACTCATAGGGTCCCAGCTTTAGTTTTTCATTAGCGCGAGCATAGAACGGATCGAGGTCTTTGCGCGTGATCGGCCATCCACTGTCGGGTACCCAATCTCTTTTCAGGAAATCGACTTCATCAAACGGAGCGCACATGCCTGCCCAATGGTTTCCAGTGCCACCAAAGTAAGAAAGACGGTTCGACCGCATCGGATAATACTTCTGACCTGATGTTTTCCCTTTATAGAGGTCTTGTACTTTATCATCGAATTCAAAGCCACCGCTTTCGAGAAGAATCACTTTATGCTTGGTCTTCACCCAGTCGAGGGCCATACTGATGCCCGCGACACCGGCGCCAACAATACACACATCACCTTCGATCAAGCTGTTGATGGGGAGAGTTCTTGCGTCAATATGCATAGGAGGCTATTCTTGTTGAGAAGCAAGTGCGCACTGGCGAGCTTCCGTCACCGACAGAATCCATCCGTCGACGACGACCATGTTCCCGTTCTTAAAGTCGGCGGTGATCGTCTCTTCGGTAGGTACGGTTTTCAAGAGCTTCACTAGGGTGCGTTCGCTGGCTTCGGAAGGAAAATCTTTTCTATATCTTCTGCCCGCATCTTTGATGGTCTTGTCGTCCCAGATATAAGAAAGAGCTTGAGGCTCGGCCAAAGCAGGGTCATAGTCGACGTCACCAAAGAAATAATAAGCTGCCGAAATTGCGCCAATGCCAGCGGCCGTAGAGATAATGAAGGTTCTTCTTTTCATAGTTTGATAAACAAAAGATAAAACAATTTGTGGGGATGTGCTATGGAGGAGTGATAGTTGGTTGGTTGATCGTTGTTGGTGTTATATGAATGGTTGTTGACGAGGATAAAGAGGTTCGAGGTGGGAGCTCGAGCTCTTCAATATCCTGTGCCCTTCGCGCGGCCGTATAGTGCGAGCTCTGGGTAAGGACGTAGGCCGCGCAGTAAAGAAGTTCTGCAGCATACGGCTGCAGAACGAAGGCTCCGTTGATGCCACCTTCGGCGGCATCAACCGTAAGATGCGCGCCTGCACCTTGGTTATGGAATGTGCACCTACCGTCGCGCATGCACCGCTCAATAAAGCAAGGGCACCCACTACGATCATAACCCAACACCTCAAACCTCTTTAGTAGATCCTGTCAAGCTGAAGGTATCTCGAGCTATCATGAACGTGGCTCATTTGCGCGGCGATCGGATCGATACTTTGGGTAAGGACGTAGGCCG
>DATJJP010000012.1:0-25550 GCA_035492075.1 Cyclobacteriaceae bacterium
TAAAGTCCATTCAAGTGCAAGATCGAAAGACAAAATTCAAGATCGACGAACTGATCACTTATTTCAGGATTTCTCAGAGCTCTATGGAGTTTCTCCACATGGAACTACGCGCTGGCAAAAGTTACATCTCCGATAGCATTCTTTTCAAATATCAGAGCCAAGATGACCTCAGCGACTTTAACGACAAAGTGAGCATCATTGCCAAACTGAAAAACACAGTGCTTGATCCGAAAGACCTCGCGCTGTTTACGTATGGCCTGCCCGAGCTCCCGCAGCCGATCACGCTGAGTGGATCCGCCAGTGGAAAGGTAACCCGTTTTGTTCTTCGTAACATGAATCTGTCGATGGGCGGTACACAAGTAAAGGGAAGACTTAGCATGGACGGGCTCCCCGACATCAATGAAACTTTTATCGACTTAAAAATTAATGAAGGGCATGTGGTGCAAAGTGACATTCGGTCTTTTATACCTGAAAATTTTTACGAAGTGATCAAACCACTCGGCCGCACGCAAGTGAGAGCTGAGTTTCGGGGTTTCACCAATGACTTCGTGACCAAGGGAACATTAGCGACTGGCCTTGGATACATTCAGTCAGATTTAAATCTAAAAGTGAATGAGCGTAACATAGGTCAGTCTACCTACAAAGGAAACTTGTCCCTTACAGATTTTCGTTTGGGAGACTACCTGAACGATACGTTGAATTTTCAACAGGTTACACTCAACGGTCGAATAAATGGAAAGGGCCTTACCCGGGAGACAGCCGATTTTACGCTAACGGGCCAAGTGAAATCGATCGGTGTGAGAAACTACGATTACGTGAACATCAGTACGAATGCACGTTTTGCCGCACAGCTCTTCCACGGTGACTTTTCCATCAATGATCCAAACCTAAAATTCAACGCAAATGGCTTTATCGATTTTAGAAAAGGCAACGAGCTCATACAGGTCAAGGCCATGCTTGACACGGCGTTTATTGATAAGTTGGGATTTATTAAGGATCCTTTGTTCGTGCGCTCGTACTTTGACGTGAACACCAGCGGATTGAAACTCGATAGCTTATTTGGTTCTGTGATGTTGCGAAACTCGTTGGTGAAGTACAAAGACAATGTGCTCAGCCTCGATTCTGTGCATATTATTTCGGCGCAAGACGGTGGAGAACGCCAATTGAAGGTGCTCAGCTCCGTGGCCGACTTCAGTATGCAGGGAAACTACCGATACACTCCGATTTACAATGACTTGCAAATATTGGCCAACGAATTCTACTTGAGTTTGAAAAATGACCGAAAAGCGCTGGCCAGTTATTACAAACGGAAACAATCGTCGAGTCAGTTTTATAAGTCCACGTTTGAACTCACGGTTCACGACATGCGCCCTTTGGCGGTGCTGGGTGAATTGGATTTGTTCATCTCACCAAATTCGATGTTGAAAGGAAATTTCAGCAACGGACAGCAGTCGGTAATGACCCTCATTGGAAAAATCGACACACTGAAGTTTGACAAAAAAACAGTTATTGGGAGCGAGTTTGAATTCAACGCCTCCAAACCGCACGACAGCGTTCGTGGAAAATCATCGCTAACTGTCAAATCAGCGCAACAAGAATTTAATCGGGCACTTAAAACCAAAAATTTGCTTTTCGGCGCGGAGTGGGATCGAGATCACGTGGATTTTGCCTTGGACGTAGATCAAGTGGGTAATAGCAATATTCTCCGGATGAAATCTGAACTCGATTTTCTAAAAGACAGCGTGCGAATTAAAATTCTGCCCACTCAACTTCGCATCTTTGATGAGTACTGGAGAGTGAGTGCCGATAACTTCACCCTCATGAAAGAGGGCGAGTGGAGTTTCAACAAAATGAAAGTTCATCACGGCAATGAATTGGTTTCCCTCGACGGGTTCATTTCAGAAGACCCAAACAAAACGCTGACGTTAAATATTGACAGCCTTGGTATTGATATCATCAACTCATTGGTACTTGAAAAGGTCTATGGCACCGTGAATGGCAGTGTTCAAGCGCGCAATTTGTATCATGGCCCATCGATACAAAACAACGTTTCGATCGATGATTTGACGGTAGACCAGTTTTTGGTAGGTAATGTGCATGGCCGCAACGAGTGGAATCGCGACAAGAAAAGATTCGATCTGAATTTTTCGCTTGAGCGAGAAGGAAAGCGCACAGTCGAAATGAATGGTTTTTATGACCCGTCGCAATCGGTAAGCCCACTCTCCGTAGCGGCGAGGTTAGAGAACGCCAACATCAAGATCATCGAGCCCTTTATGCGTGGCATTTTCTCGAACATGGATGGTGCCCTTACCGGAAACTACACTGTGACAGGCACATTTTTAGAGCCCATATTAAATGGTACGGGCAAAATTGAATCCGCGCAATTGACCATCGACTACCTTAAAACGAAATATTTCTTTTCGGGCGAGCTGGGGTTCAATCCCAAACAAATCCTATTCAAGAACTTCAACGTTCGGGATGAATTGAAAAACAAAGCCACTTTGGAAGGCTCGATTTCGCACCGTAATTACAACAATATGCGAATCAATGTAGACGTGGCATTCGCCAACTTTCAATTGCTAAACCTCACCGCCAAAGACAACGATCTATTTTATGGACAAGCCTACAGCACAGGCCACATGAACATGGTTGGACCAATCAACAATTTAAAAATCTCAGGCACCGCCAAATCAGACAAGGGAACGCGCATCTATATTCCGCTAGGTGGACTGCAAGCCTCCACGGTGACGAAGAAAGATTTTGTCACGTTTGTCAAATTTTCGGACACGCTCAAAGTCGATAAGAAAACGGTCAAAGCGAAGACCAAGGACGAGCCCACGGGTATCACCATGGACTTGAACTTGGATGTGACGCCCGATGCGTATGCCGAAATTATTTTTGACATCCGTTCGGGCGATATCATCCGCGGGTACGGGAAGGGGGACATCAAACTTCAACTCGATACCAAGGGCGATTTTAACATGTTCGGTGATTATGAATTCGAGCGCGGCAACTACAACTTTACTTTATACGACATCATCAACAAGGAATTTTCGATCAATAGAGGAAGCCGCATCACCTGGCTTGGCGATCCGTACGGGGGAATATTGAATATCAACGCGAGTTACAAGCAATTGGTATCCTTCGGCCCTATCCTTCAAACACAGGCATACGCCAACTCCATCGCGATGCGAAGAAAATACCCTGCAGAAGTTCAGTTAAAAATCGATGGAGCGATGATGTCGCCTCAGATCAATTTCGATATCGTCGCAAATGATCTGCCTAACAACGTCCCCGTTGAAGCCGTTGCAAACGCGCCTGCGGGCTCCGTTCAATTGAACAATGAATTCAAAGCGTTCAAAGCACAACTCAACGAGCAAGAGCTCAAACGGCAAGTCTTTAGCTTGATCATGCTGCGCCGATTTTCGCCACCCGATGCATTTGCCACAGGCGGAAGTTTGTACAGCAGTGTGAGCGAGTTGTTCTCTAACCAATTGAGTTATTGGCTAACCCAAGTGGATCAAAACCTGGAAGTGAATTTTGATTTGGGGAATTTCGACCAAGAAGCATTTAATACGTTCCAACTCCGCCTCTCTTACTCATTCCTAAACGGTCGCTTGAGGGTAACCCGCGATGGAGCATTCAACAACAACTACACCCGATCCGAGGTGTCAAACATGCTGGGCGACTGGACCGTCGACTATCTGCTGACACCGGATGGGAAATTTAAGGTTAAAATGTACAGTCGAAACAACATCAATCAGCTTTTGAGTAACTCTATCGGCTCTCAATCCGCCGTCACCACAGGGTTTAGTTTGATGAATACACAAAACTTCAATCACTGGAGCGACCTGCTCACCTCAGCTCGCGAGCGTAGACGAAAAGAGCTGGCCAAACAACCAAAGAAGGAGGAAGACGATGACACCAGCGATTAGCCGGGATGACATAAGCTTCACGCGATAATCCCGACTGATAAGTCTTGTGTCTCAGGTCTAAGGTCTATTTGTTATCTTGCACTAAACCCCATAGCCCATGGACTTAAGTGCGATCATGAAAAAGTATGCCGCGGAAACCGGCGCACAGTATACCGAATACGACCAAGCCCAATCCATCATCATTGTGCCCGTATCCGGCGGAAGGTTTCAGACGGTCATGGGGCTCATCACAGAAAACGCATTGTATAAGCGCAGATTGATTTCGCTTACCTCGAAAGTGACCGCTGTAAAACCTGATATCGATTATCGGATGTTGCTGGAGCAAACGACTTTTTTTAATTATTGTCGATTTGCTATCAAGGACAACTATCTCCAAGTAGAAGCCACCGCTTCGTTGGTCGGCATTTCGGAAGAAACGATCAGAGAAATGGTGCAAGAGGTGGCCAACTTAGCCGACCAATTTGAGATGAAAATTACAGGCGTGGATATTTATTAGAACCACTTCTTGTAGCGGAAGAAGAAAATCATCCCCACCGTCACCAAAATCATTACCAGCCACACCGCGCCATAGCCTATGGCCCAATGTAGCTCTGGCATGAAATCGAAATTCATACCGTAAACACCCACGATGAAGGTCAGTGGAATGAAAATTGTCGAGATCACCGTAAGCACTTTCATCACCTCATTCATTCGTGTATTCTGCGTGTTGATGTAAATGTCCATCAACCCTGACGTGAGGTCCTTATAGGTGTCCAGCGAGTCGATCAAGTGAGCCACGTGATTATAGACATCATTGAAAAAGCGTGCATTGGCCGACTCTATAAATCCACTTTCATCCTTAATCAATTTGCTCATCGCATCGCGCAACGGGTAGAGGGCCTTCCGTAAAAAAATCAGTTCTTTTTTTAAATGCTGAATTTTTCTGAATTCGTTGCCTGTGTGCCCTTTATATATCTGTTCTTCGATCCCCTCAATCTGCTGTCCGATTTCATCAAGCACCGTATAATAGTTGTCCACGATGATATCGATGAGTCGATATAATAAATAATCAGGTCCTTTCTTTCGTACGCGACCTTGATCGAGGCGGATACGATCGCGAAAGGCACCAAAAAAATCTCCTTCTTTTTCTTGGAAGGAGAGTAAATAATTCTTCCCCAGTACGAAACTGATTTGTTCATAATCGATTTCCCCTTCCTCGATACGGTATAGCATCTTTAATGTGAAGAACAAATAATCATCATACTCCTCCACTTTTGGTTGGTGGTCACTGATAATATCTTCGAGTAACAAACTATGGAGGGAAAAATTTTCTCCGATGCGATTGATGATTTTAGTGTCGGTCAGACCATCGAGATTTATCCAGTTGACCAGCTGTGGTTGCTGCTTTTTTAAGAGATCTTCAATTCCAAGATTGTCGAATGCGACGTATTCTTTTTCGTTGTATTGAATCAGCTCGAGGATGATTTTCGACTCGGTAGGGATATGTGCTTTCTTTTTCACGACCTGTTCAAAATCTGGTATTGAAAATCCGACAATTCAATTCCCTCCTTATCAAACCTCTCTTTTATGGATTTATTCAAATCACATTTTAAGTCAAAAGCATCCGTCGCATTTCTTGTCCAAACGTAAGCACGGAGGAGAATGCCGCCATTCAAAAAAGTCATCACACGCACCATCACGGGTTGCTCACCTCTGGCGATCTCAATGTCACTGCGATTCTCTATGAAATAACGATGCCTAGCGGCCTCTTCTTGCATAATGGCAATGGCTTTGTCAAGATTTGTTTTCAACCCAACGGCGATCTCGACAAACACACACATTCGCTCGTCCACTGTCGTGGAATTGATGATCGTCTCATTGCTTATCACACTATTCGGCATGATGACCCGTCGGTTCTCAAAATCCTTGATCACCGTATGGCGCAACGTGATGTCTTCTACGTCGCCGGTATACAGTTGCCCTATTTTCACTCGGTCGCCCACACTAAAAGGCTTGAATATCACCAGGAATACCCCGCTGATAATATTTGAGAATGCGGACTGGGAGGCAAACCCTACGATCGCAGCGAGGACTCCCGCTCCCGTAAGCAGGCCAGTGCCATACGTACGAAGTGAAGGTATCGATCGAAAAATGACAATGATCGCGGCGAAGAAAAGAATGAAGTCAACGGCATTCTTGAAAAAATTATAGCGTGTTGGGTCGACCTTGAGTTTGCGAGCGGCGCCTTTGATGAAGCGTCCCACCAAGAAGCGAAAGAGCAGCGACGCCAAAAATGTGATGGCGAGAACCGCTGCTATGAAGATGTACTGCTCCCATTGCCTGTCCATAGCTATCATGGCTCGAAAATAGTCAATAGTCCATAGTCGATAGTCCAGGAACGTCATGAATTTTTCAGGATAAATCAAAAAAACCATCGTCTATGGACGATCGACTATCTACTATTGACTATACTTGCAAGATGTCTTTGAAGTTGGACGACATAAAAGCGCCTGTTGCTCAAGAGATGGAGGAGTTTGAGCAGAAGTTCCGCTCGGCCATGAAAACAAAAGTGCTCTTGCTCGACAAGATCATGGACTACATTGTGAAGCGGAAAGGCAAGCAAATACGTCCTCTTTTTGTGTTCCTCAGTGCGGGTGCATGCGGTAAAATCACCGACTCAACTTTTCGTGGTGCATCTCTTATTGAACTGTTGCACACCGCAACACTTGTCCATGATGACGTAGTGGACAATTCAAATTACCGTAGAGGTTTTTTCTCTGTAAATGCCTTGTGGAAAAATAAAATCGCAGTTCTCGTTGGCGACTTCCTGCTGTCGCGAGGTATGGCATTGTCACTGGACAACAAAGATTTTGACCTGCTCAGCATTGTTAATATGGCGGTTCAGCAAATGAGCGAAGGTGAACTCTTGCAAATGGAGAAGGCACGCCATCTCGACATCTCGGAAGAAATTTACTACGAAGTGATCCGACAGAAGACCGCGTCTCTTATTGCGTCGTGTTGTGCTGTTGGCGCCTGTTCGTCAGGAGTGAATGGGAGTACCGTGGAAACCCTGCAGAAATTTGGCGAACATGTGGGTATGGCGTTCCAAATCAAAGATGACCTTTTTGATTATGGCGACGAAGAGATCGGCAAGCCGGTGGGGATCGATATTAAAGAAAAAAAAATGACATTGCCCTTGATTTATTCGTTGTCGAAAGCACCGTGGCTCGAAAAGCGAAGAATCAT
This sequence comes from Cyclobacteriaceae bacterium, assembly GCA_035492075.1. Classification (GTDB taxonomy): domain Bacteria; phylum Bacteroidota; class Bacteroidia; order Cytophagales; family Cyclobacteriaceae; genus ELB16-189. The sequence continues at coordinate 7,161 of DATJJP010000012.1, forward strand.
CGGTATCATAAGAAATCACAGCGAAAATTCGAAAAAAGTTCGTGAAGTAATTTCTTTCGTCAAGGATTCCGGCGGGATAGATTATGCCCGCGAAGCTATGGAACGATTTTACCTGCAGGCGCTGGAGTTGTTGAAATCCTTGCCTGAATCCAAATACAAAACCTCACTAGGCCAGTTAGTGAGGTTCACTATAGAAAGAAAGAATTGATTTCAGCGCTTGGGGTTGGCTTTCCCTCTCCCCGCTTCCAGCACCGCATAGTCCTTATAGGCATTAAAAGCAGACAACTCCAGTTTTTGTTGCGCAGGACCAGCTTCTTCCGGTATAAAATTGCCTTCACTTTCCCACCATTTTTTGGCGTTGGTACGTGCCTGCGTTTTATCTACCTCAAAGTAGCCGATGATCGAATCGGAGATCATCCAAGGTTTTGCAACCGATGCATATTTTTCGAAGATCATATTCCGCATCTGAGTGCCGCTGGGCTGATTATTGAAATGAGAAATAGTGTACGACAAAGTTTCAGGCTCTGTCATCACCAAATCCCAGTACTTTTTTGACGAAATGATTTGCGCCGTGGTCAGCAAATAGCCGAATCCGCTCTCCAAGGGTTCACGAGTAATATTGCAGAATGCCTTAAACTCCTTTTTTTTCTTTCCAAACAGATTCATCAACGACATAACTTGTGGTTTCTACACCTATTAGATACTCCCAATTACCGAAATAGTTGCACGTAAGCGTACAAAAAATCTCAAAACCTTGACTTTCAGCTCAAAATTAAGGCCAATGTAACTCGAAAGCAAGCCGTGAAACTGCTACTTGCCTTGATTCGATGCCGTCTTTTGCGAATTGGAACCGCTCGTTTTCTTGGCTTGTGTTTGCCTTTCGTACCTTGTCAGGAAATCCTCCACTTTCTCGACCGGAAGTTTTTTGGCGATGATCTTCTTTTTGTCGTCCAGGATATAGATGGTAGGTGTGGTGTCGGCATGATAGAGTTTTTGAACGTGCACCTTGACGTAACTGCGAGGGCCGTTTACAGTGATCCAAGTCGTCTTGAACTCCTTGATAAAATCGCGCATCTTCTGCATTGAAGTATCAAGCGACACCGCAAACACTTCAACATTAAACTTCGCTTTGCCTTTGTTGTAGAACTCAACCAACTTAGGAGTCTCTTGGCGACAGTGTCCACAGTCGGGGTCGAAAATGAACAGAAGGGTGTACTTGTTTTTAATGTCATACATCGACTTGGCCTGGAGATTTTGATCTTGCATGATCAAATTTGCTCCTGTCCGCCCGATCATGCTTGATCGAATTTTGTCGGCATATTCCTTCATGTTCTCTTTCATCTTGGCATTCGCCCAATAGTCCATTTCGCCTGATTTGAAATACGCGTCGTACACGTTCACGAATACTTCATCTAGTCCCATGATTTCAGGCTGTTGGTATAGGAATACGAAGTTGTAGACGCAATATTTATAGGTCTCTTGATTCTTTTTAGCCTTTGCCACGGCAAAATGGATGGCCTTGGTCACCGAATCGGGCTGCGGGACAAAGAGTTTTTCGGTGTATTCCTTCAGTTTCTGTTGGTAAATCGGCTGAGGCATTCTGATCATCGCCTCATCCGCCAAGTCAAAGTTGTCGAAGAAATGCTCGCGATAATATCGCAACTGAAATGTCGAATCGATTTGTCCGTTCGCTTTTTTGGGAGGATCAGGAATGTTTACCGGCATTGCCGCTTTGAACATGCGCGCGGTAAGAGTGGTCGGGTATTTTTCGATGACCTCTTTTTGGTGGGCCATCACCTTGTCGTTGATCTTGGCAAAACCGGCACGCGCATCTTTTTTTTGATCTTCTTTTAATGTGCTGTCCTTTACAATTTTCACAAAGGGTTCTGCTTCTTTGTTTCGTTCGACATTAAATAGAATATTTTCAAAAAAAAGTCGATTGTCGTCATCGCCTTTCACTTTCATGTTCACAATATACTCTGGAGCAGCCGTTTCAAGGGCGAAGGTCTGATCTTGGCCGATCACAAAATCGAAAACCTTATTATTTCCCTTACTTGATTTTCGTACCAGGAAATAAACGCCTTGGGGCAAGTTTTCCTTCTTCTGAAAAATGAACGCGCCGTCAGAGCTGACTTTGGCGGTGTCCTTAATATAGGTGTTCTCACCATAATAATGGCCGAGGTATACGGCTGAGTCTTTCCAGCCCTTCACCTTGAATTCCAACTTATAGCCGGTTTGAGAAAAAGCCCACGTGGACAACAACAAAAGCCCTAAAACAAATACGATCCTCATAAAGTGATTTTTGTGGTGTGCAAATTTCATCAAATCAAGTTTCTCCTGCAATGACAATACATCAACAAAATCGCCGTTTAGTAACTCAATTGGGAACTTATTAACAAACCGGACGCTGGATTCAGATCGCGGATACTCGATGCCGGAAGTTAGATACTAAGACGTTGAGATGATGCGGGAGGGATCGAAATTGGAAGTAGATCCAGTATCCACTTCCAGGATACAGGATCAAGTATCCGGAATCAAGAACATTTGTATTTTTGCTCACCATGTCTTTGCAAGTCAATCACCTCACCAAGATTTACGGTCAGCAGAAAGCGGTTGATGACGTTTCTTTTTCAATCAATAAAGGAGAGATCGTGGGGTTTCTTGGGCCTAATGGTGCGGGGAAATCAACGACCATGAAAATTGCAACGGGCTACCTACCTCCCAGTGCGGGAAGCATTGAAGTAGATGGCTTTGATGTGATGGACCAACCGATCCAGGTCAAGAAAATAATTGGCTATCTACCGGAGCACAACCCGCTTTACCTCGACATGTTTGTCCATGAATATCTCCACTTCATTGGTAGGGTCTATCAGATTCCCCCTAGTCAGCTAAAGAGTAGAACCAAAGAAATCGTTTCCATGTGTGGGCTCGAGCCGGAGCAAAATAAGTTGATCGGTTCGCTTTCAAAAGGTTATCGGCAGCGCGTGGGATTGGCACAGGCACTGATTCATAATCCGCAAGTTTTGATTCTGGACGAACCCACCACGGGACTAGACCCAAACCAGATTGTGGAGATCAGAAAGCTGATCAAACAGATCAGCGAAAACAAGACGGTCATTTTTTCCACGCACATCATGCAAGAAGTGCAGGCCTTGTGTGACCGTGTGATCATTATCAACAACGGGAAAATAGTAGCCGACGATCAGTTCAAGAACCTCGTTGGGCGACAGGCAAACGTGTACATCATTTCGGTAGAATTTAAAGAACAGATTGCCGCTCAGGAGCTATCGATCATTGACGGAGTAGAAAAGGTGCAACTCGAGGGCAAGCAGTTTCGGGTTCATTCTACCAAAGATATCCGCAACGAATTGATTCGCTATGCCACTGAAAAGAATCTCTCATTGCTCAGCTTGAAACAAGAAGAAAACTCAATGGAAGAAATTTTCCGTTCGCTTACGTCAGAAGCCACTGCATGATCCGCATTTTTACAAAAGAATTTAATAGCTACCTCAATTCGCTAATCGCCTATCTGGTAATAAGCGTGTTTCTCACCGGCATCGGTTTGTTGCTTTGGGTCTTCCCGGAAACCTCTGTACTCGACTACGGCTTTGCCGATATGGACACGTTGTTTTCAATGGGGCCATATGTCCTTATTTTTCTAATTCCAGCGATCACCATGAAAAGCTTTGCAGAGGAGAAAAAGCTTGGAACCATGGAATTGCTTCTGACCAAACCCCTTACTGATTGGGAAATCGTATTTGGGAAATTTTTGGCTGCCTTTGCCTTGACATTGGTTTCCCTTGCTCCGACTCTGATTTACTATTTTTCAATTTCGCGATTGGGGAACCCCACCGGAAACATTGATACCGCCGGAATTATCGGTTCTTACATCGGATTGAGTTTGCTGGCATCGGTCTTCTGCGCCATCGGAATCTGTGCTTCATCGCTTACCACCAATCAAATCGTTTCGTTCATTTTGGCCGCCTTCTTCTCTTTCATTTTTTATACGGGCTTTGATTCCCTTGCTACACTGGCCAATGAATCTGCTTTGTTAATAAAACAAATGGGTATCCTTTATCACTATGAAGCCCTCAGCAAAGGGCTCATCGACAGCCGCGACGTAGTTTATTTTTTGAGCGTGACAAGTTTGCTGCTGCTTTGCGCTAAAACCGTAATTGGAAGTCGACAATGGTAGTTTGAAAAAAAAATCAAAATGACAAATCGCAAATTTCAATTTTTCATCCCGTGCTGAGCAGCAAGAAGACAGGCGATCTTTTACTTCTTGCGAATGGCATTGTCTTTGTCATCTTACTCAACAGCATTACGTCATTTTATTTTTTCCGAATCGACTTGACCGAGGAAAAAAGATATACCATCAAGCCTCAGACAAAAGCACTGCTGAAAAACCTGGAAGACGAGGTTTTTGTTGAGGTCTTTCTGGAAGGCGATCTCAATTCAGGGTTCAAACGCTTTCAAAAATCGATTCGCGAAACGCTCGAAGAGTTTCGGATTTACTCCAACAATAAAGTCAAGTTCATCTTTACTGATCCCACCCAAGCCCAAGGGCAAAAGGCGCGCAACGAATTCATGAATGACATTGCCTCTAAAGGCATCACGCCAACCAACGTCATCGAAAATCAAAATGGTCAACGTGTTGAAAAATTCGTCTTTCCCGGCGCCCTGGTCTCCTATGGAGGTTTTGAAGAAGGGATCATGCTGCTCAAAGGAAGTTCCGCTCGAACAGCACAAGAAAGGTTGAACGAATCAATCGAAGGCACCGAGTTTGAATTGGCCAACGCCATCTACAAGCTCAGCAATTCAAAACGAAAAAAAATCGGGTTGGTGCAAGGTCACGCCGAGTTAGACAGTTTGCAGATTGCCAGCTTCAATAATGCGTTATTAGCACTTTACGACGTCTTCAAAGTCGATCTTTCCAAAAAACAGAAAGTCGAAAATTATAATTTGTTGATCATCGCAAAACCCAAAAAAGAATTTTCGGCGGCCGACAAATACAAACTCGACCAGTACCTGATGCATGGCGGAAAATTATTGTTTATGGTTGATCGCCTGGAGGCTAACATGGACAGTGCTTCACGCGACGATTATTATGCGTTTCCATATCACCTCAACCTCGACGATCAACTTTTCAAATATGGAGTACGCATCAACCCCGATTTGATCGAAGACCGGGCATCGGGAAAATATCCCATTGTCGTGGGCAACGAAGGAAATCGCCCTCAGATCATGCAACTCGACTGGCCGTTTTTCCCTCTCGTAAATCAATATGCCGAGCACCCGATCACCAGAAACATGGACGCCGTGGTCACGAAATTTATCTCCACCATTGATACTGTCAAAGCCCCAGGTGTAAAGAAAACGCCACTGCTCTTTTCGTCGCAGTACTCGCGGAAAATGACTGCACCCGTGAAGGTGGGAGTCAATGATCTGAGAAAGCAGATGAAGGAAGGCGTTTTCAATGATGGAAAAAAAGCACTGGGGTACCTGCTCGAAGGTAATTTTTCATCGTTATATAAAAATAGGTATCCGCCCGAAGGAGTTGACGCGTCAAACTTTCTCGAAAGCAGTAGTCCGACAAAGCTCATTGTAATTGCGGATGGAGACATTGCGAGGAATGATGTCAATCCGCGCGATGGAAAGCCGCAAAGTCTGGGTTTTGATCCATTCGCGAACTATACTTTCGCGAATCAGGATTTATTACTGAACATGGTGGCTTATCTTGTCGATGAGAAAGGATTGATCCATGTGAGAAACAAACAAGTAAAAATTCGACCGTTGGACAAAGAGAAAATTCGCAATGAAAAAACATTCTGGCAACTGGTCAACCTGGGTTTGCCCATCGTGGTTCTGGTTGCCTTTGGAATGATTCGCTCTTACTTAAGAAAAATGAAATACGCACGATTCTAAAATGCAACGTCAAAAAAATATTCGACTTCTATTTTCACTTTTGGGCATGATTGCATTGATCATGGCGCTCTTTGTTTTCAATTCTGTTAAAAACAATCCATCCGTCGATAAGGGCATTTTTCAAATCGAAAACCTAGATAAAGTTGATCGCGTGGTCCTGCAATCAAAGAATGAAAAAACAGACTTGAGTTTCAACGGCACGAAGTGGATGGTGAATGGATCTCACGAAGCCGACCGGCAAATGATTAAGGTTTTGTTTGCCGCGTTGAAGCAGATCGAAGCGAAGCGAGCGGTTGCCTCAGCTATTCAAGATTCAGTCCAAAAAGAAATCAACACCACTGGCATCAAAGTCTCTTGCTATGAGGGCGAAGTTCTTGCCAAGGAATTTTGGTCGAAGGGCAATGCGCAAAATTCAGAAACCTATTTTCAGCTCACCGATGGCGTTCCCTTTTTAGTAAACATTCCCGGCTATCGTGTTTATGTGGCATCTGTATTTGAAGTCCCTACCAACGACTGGCGCGACAAAACAGTCTTTAATTTTAATTGGCAAAACATAAGAACTGTTGAGGTGAAGTTTCCAAAAAACGAGAAACAGAACTTCAGGGCGTCTTTCCAAAACAAAATATTCTCCATCGAGAACATGAAAGAAACGGACACCACAAAGCTGGCCGCCTTCATGGATGCCCTGATCCAGTTGCGGGCGGAGAGAATCCTGACCGCAGAACAATCTCGTCCGTACGACAGCCTGCTTGCCACAAATCCATTCCAGGAGATCACGGTCCAAGATATTGCGAACAGAAGCTATCAATTGAAAATATTTCCTCCTCAAAAAAGAAAATCGGCGGGCTTAGCAATTCGAAATGAAGAGGTGATTGAACTAAACCCAATGGGGCTACGGGAAATCTACAGAACAAAAGACTTCTTCATCGCTCGAGGTGCGAGGTAATTTTTTGACGAAAGCGTCATATCACCTTTCATTCTCCAAAAATCAACCTCTACTTCGTCCTACGGAATTTTTTTAATGAACACAACGGTTTATTTTTGCCGTCTTAATCGATTTTTCATTTTAGCCCATGTCGCTCTCAACGAAGTATAATCCAGCGGAAACAGAAGATAAATGGTACAAGTATTGGATGGACCAAGGCTTTTTCCATTCCGAACCTTCATCCGATAAAGAGGCGTTCAGCATCGTTATCCCGCCTCCCAATGTTACCGGTGTGCTGCACATGGGGCACATGCTCAACAACACCATTCAAGACGTATTGATTCGCAAAGCACGGATGGAGGGTAAAAACGCTTGTTGGGTGCCCGGTACCGACCACGCTTCGATTGCCACCGAAGCTCGTGTGGTAGCCATGCTTCGCGAAAAAGGAATCAAAAAGTCCTCCCTTACCCGCGATGAGTTCCTGAAATATGCTTGGGAATGGAAAGAAAAATACGGCGGCATTATTCTTGAGCAATTAAAGAAGTTAGGGGCATCGTGTGACTGGGAACGCACTCACTTCACGATGGATCCTGACTATTATAAAGCGGTGATCAAAGTTTTTGTAGATCTCTACAACAAGGGCTACATCTATCGTGGACTACGAATGATCAACTGGGACTGTGAGGCCAAAACGGCACTTTCCAACGAAGAAGTTTTGTATAAAGAAGAAGGCGAGCGCTCGGTCCTTTATTCTGTTCGCTACAAAATAAAAGAGAAGGAGGAATGGGTGACGATCGCAACGCAGCGCCCTGAGACAATCATGGGCGATGTGGCAATTGCTGTAAATCCAACGGATGAACGCTATAAACATTTGGTCGGCAAAAAAGTATTGGTGCCGTTCATCAATCGCGAAATACCTGTGATTGCCGATGATTATGTTGACAAAACCTTTGGAACCGGATGCCTCAAAGTAACCCCGGCACATGATGTCAACGACTATGAGATTGGCGTACGTCACAATTTGCCGGTGATCGATACGATCAATGAAGACGGCACGCTGAATGAAAAATGCGAGCTCCCGAAGTTTTTTGGGAAAGATCGTTTTGCCGTCCGCAAGGAGATTGTGAAAGACCTCCGTGAAGCCGGTCATCTGGTGAAGGAGGAAGATTTCACGACTCGGATAGGCAGGAGTGAACGAACAAATTCGGTGGTAGAGCCCAAGCTTTCATTGCAGTGGTTTGTGAAGATGAAAGAGATTTCCGTTCGTGCAAAAGATTCGGTGGAGCGAGACGAGATCAAGTTGCATCCTGCGAAATTCAAAAACACCTATCGTCACTGGATGGAAAATGTACGCGACTGGTGCATCTCGCGGCAATTGTGGTGGGGGCACCGCATTCCCGCCTGGTACGATGAGGCGGGAAATGTAGTTGTGGCAGAAACCGAGGCGGAAGCGTTAAAACAATACAAGATCCAGCATCCAGGCTCTGGCATCCAGAAACTGAAACAAGATGTGGATGTCCTTGATACATGGGCTTCCAGTTGGTTATGGCCGATTGAAGTATTCAAAGGGTTTAACGAAAAATACTTCAAGGACGGAAGGATCGATCGTTCGCAAAACGCTGACCTGAAATATTTCTATCCGACAGATGTCTTGGTGACGGCTCCCGAAATTCTTTTCTTCTGGGTTGCAAGAATGATAATTGCTGGCTACGAATACATGGATGAGAAGCCCTTCAATGACGTGTACCTTACGGGTGTCGTCCGCGACAAGCTGGGAAGGAAGATGAGTAAATCTCTGGGGAATTCACCCGATGCTTTAGAGCTGATCGGCAAATACGGAGCCGATGGCGTTCGCACAGGGATGCTTTTCAGCTCAGCTGCAGGTAACGATTTATTGTTTGACGAAAAACTTTGTGAACAGGGTAGAAATTTCGCGAACAAAATCTGGAATGCATTCCGTCTAGTGAAAGGCTGGGAAGTAGCAAAGCAACCTCAGCCCGAAGAAAATAAGGTGGCCATCGAATGGTTTGAGTCAAAGTTGAATCAATCGATCGGCGAATTGGAAGACCATTTCACCAAATTCCGTATCTCAGATGCGCTTCATACGTTGTACAAATTGGTGTGGGATGATTTCTGTTCCTGGTACTTGGAAATCATCAAACCTGAGTTTGGCAAACCAATCGACGACGCGACATATCAAAAAACGATTTCCTTTTTTGAAGCGATTCTAAAATTGCTTCATCCGTTCATGCCGTTCCTTACAGAAGAACTTTGGCACGAATTGATCGATCGAAAGAAAGAGGATTGTTTGATCATTGCGGAATGGCTGAAACCAAAAGCGTTCAATGAAAAATTGATTGCTCATTGCGAAACAGGTTTTGAGGTGGTGACCCAAATTCGAAATGCCAGGAACTCAAAGGGCTTGTCGCCGAAGGAGAGTTTGTCATTGAGTGTGAATGGGGTATCGAAAGAGGTCGATCAGTTTGCTTCTGTGATTAAGAAATTGGCGAATTTGAAATCGATCGAAGCTGTTTCAGAAAAACCAACCAACGCAACTTCGTTCCTGATCGGGACCAGGGAATTCTACATTCCACTGGAGGGAAAAGTTGATGCTGCGAAAGAAAAAGAAGACCTCCGCAAAGAGCTTGATTACAACAAAGGTTTTCTTGCCTCCGTGATGAAAAAACTTTCCAATGAAAAGTTTGTGAGTGGTGCAAAACCTGAGGTGGTTGAGATTGAGCGAAAAAAGAAGGCTGACGCTGAATCCAAAATCAAATCACTCGAAGAACGGTTGACTGCATTAGGATAATCGTTCTTATCCATAGAATAAGTGAATTGCATTTTCAGGGCAAGTAATTGCGCTATGCAAAACTTTTTGCATTCGCGGTTCATCCAAGAAAAGACACGCAAAATTATTCGGTACCTAAACCATTGCTTATGAAGCATATCACTTTCCTATTGTCTTTTTCATTCGTCGGATTGATTTTATTCTTGGCTTCTTGCAGTCCATCCCCAACGCCGACAACATCATCGGGCGCTTGGAACAAACTGCTCCCATTTCCTGGGGATCCACGAGCAAATGCCGTTTCATTCGTTATCAACGATATTGCCTATGTAGGCACCGGATATAATTATCAGCAAAATCTAAGGTTAAAAGATTTTTGGAAATACGACCCCTCCAATGAGCTTTGGATTCGTGTCTCGGATTTTCCTGGATCTGGAAGGTCACGTGCGGTTGCTTTTTCTGCAAATGGTAAAGGATATGTGGGGACCGGAAGCTCCGACGGAGTGACATACCTTCAAGATTTTTACGAGTTCGACCCCACCGTGGGGCAATCCGGTAGCTGGACGAAGATTGCTGACATTCCTTCGGCGCGTGCCGGATCAATTGCCTTCACTGTCAACGCTAGATCATTTGTGGGCGCGGGCAGTTTATCGAACGGTTCAAATTCGAGTGATCTATGGGAATATGTAGCTGGCACCAACACCTGGACACAGCGCACCGGAGGGATAAAACACCAGGGTGGCTTTGCCATGGTCATCGATGATATCGCCTACATCGGCGGCGGAACAAACAACGGCATTCCGGTCACAGAGTTCTACAAGTTTGATGTCGCGCAGATTGATAAAAATCAAAACCCCTGGAGCCAGCTCAGCGGATTAACAGGTAGGGATCTCAATGGCAATACCGTCTCTCAACCCACTCCACGAGAGTTAGCATCAACGTTCAGCATAAGCGGCAAAGGTTATTTAGTGGCGGGAAATAATGGAAACAGTTTCTTCAGCGACACTTGGCAATACGATCCGTCAAAAGACGCATGGACCAAGTACTTTTCGTTTGCTGACAACGTGCCTTCAAAAGGCCTGGCAAGACAGGGAGCTCTTGGGTTCGCTTTGACGACGTCCTCAGGAACCTATGGATACATTGCAACCGGCGGAGCGTCGGGGAATGGTTTCGACGAGGTCTGGAAATTCATACCGACGGGAATTGAACCCGACAATAAATAAACGGTAACTAAACCCGCACCGCTAGCAGTAGCTCGATATTCCTGAATTTCATTTTGAATTTGCGCGCCACGGATTCATTGGTTAGGCTTCCTTTGTAGGCATACACGCCCTTCATGAACCATTTGTGAGCAAAAATCATTTCCTCTACTCCTCCCTCTTCGGCGGCTCGCAGAATTGTCGGGGTAAAGATATTGCTAAGCGCAGTGGTCGCGGTGTTTGCTACCCGTGACGCCACGTTGGGCACACAATAGTGGATCACATCAAATTTTCTGAACACCGGATTAGCAAGCGAAGTGATTTCCGAAGTCGCTATACATCCGCCTTGATCGATGCTCAAGTCGATAATCAATGAGTCGGGTTTCATGGCTTTCACCATTTCTTCGCTCACCACATGACGAGCTCTCCCTTTTTCAGCACGCAGCGCGCCAATCACCACATCGGCATTCTTCAAACTTTCACTGAGCGTAACGGTATCAATCGTTGAAGTATAAAATTGATGCCCCAACGTATGTTTGATTCGCCTCAGCTTGTACAAATGATTATCGAACACTTGAATTTCTGCGCCCAGGCTGAGTGCTGCTCGGGCGGCATATTCGGCTACTGTACCTGCGCCCACAATCACCACTTTGGTTGGCGGCACTCCCGTGATGCCTCCTAAAATAATTCCGCGTCCGTTTTTAGTGGTACTCAAATATTCAGCAGCGATGAGCATCACTGTGCTTCCGGCAATCTCGCTCATGGCACGGATGATCGGCATCCCTCCTACTTTATCTTCGATGAATTCATAAGCCAGCGCAGTGACCTTCTTTTTCAGTAACGCTTGCACGCGCTCTTCGCTCAAGTATCCCATCTGAAGTGCCGATATAAGCGTTTGCCCGGGCTTAAAATATTCCAGCTCTTCTATCGTGGGGGGCTCGATCTTCAGAATCACGTCTGCCTTGTAAACTTCTTGCGGCGAATAGACAATTTTAGCTCCCGCTTCGCTATAGGCACGGTCCGTGAATTTACTGCCCGCACCGGCGTTGCTTTCCACCCATACTTCATGTCCATTGTTGACCAGGAGCGCCACGGCATCGGGCGTCAAGCTGATCCGGTTTTCCTGAAGGGCAATCTCTCTCGGCAAACCAATAAAAAATGTGTTTTTGTCCTTTTTTACTTTCACTAGCTGCTCTTGAGGAGACAAACTCGTTTTTGCTAGTGCCTCAAATCCTGTACTCTTTTTCTCAGCCATGTTTACGGTAACGGATAATCCTGTGATCGTCGTCAATTATTTCAATTTGAACTTCAAAATGTTGTGCCGGCAACAACGAGGGGACTTTCTCCGGCCACTCCACCAAACATAAATTACCTGAATCAAAATATTCGTCAGTACCTATGTCGAAAGCCTCCATCTCGCTTTTTATCCGATAAAAATCAAAATGATAGACAGCACCTTTAGCGGTATGATATTCATTGACAATGGAAAATGTAGGGCTTGCCGTCATATCATGTGACCCTAATTCATCGATAATGGCCTTTGTTAACGTCGTCTTTCCTGAACCCATGGCACCATGCAGCGCCCATACGTTGAAATCTTTGCCTTCCCCTAACAATTTTTTTGCTGTTTCATGAATCTGCGAAAGCGAATAAGAAATACGTTTTTCTGTAGAAACGAGCTCAGGCATTCTTCGAAGTTAGCGAAATTATAGGGATAATCATCTCTTCGAGGCTCACTCCTCCATGCTGAAAGGTATCCTTATAAAAATTCACGTAGTAGTTGTAGTTATTTGGGTATGCAAAGAATTGATCTTCGATGGCGAAAACATACGAAGTCGAAACGTTTTGCTTGGGCAAGTAAAATCGGTCGGGCTTTGGTGCCTCCATCACTTTGTCCCCCTCATAACCCAGGTTCTTCCCTTGTTTATAGCGAAGGTTTGTGTTCACATTTTTATCACCTACTATTTTGAAAGGTTTTTTTACTCGGATCGTTCCATGATCGGTAGTGATGATGACTTTTGCTTTTTTCTCCGAGACTTTCTTGAGGATCTCCAGCAAGGGCGAATGGATAAACCACGATTTGGTAATCGAACGATAGGCGGCCTCGTCGGGGGCCAGTTCGCGTATCATAGCCATGTCGGTGCGCGCATGTGACAGCATATCCACAAAATTGTAGACCACCACATTTAGCTTGTTGCCAAAAAGATTGTTCACCGAATCTGCCAGGTCTCGGCCTTCCTCCAATTGCTTGATCTTATGATATGAGAATTTGAAATTCAGATTACTTCTTTTGAGATGCTTCTCCAGAAACTCAGCCTCGAAATTATTTTTCCCTTCATCCACATCTTCTCCTACCCAAAGGTCGGGATACGTCTTTTCCATTTCAGACGGCAACATCCCGGAAAAAATAGCATTACGCGCATAAGCTGTTGTGGTTGGAAGTATCGAGTAGTAGGTTTCTTCTCTGTCTACATTAAAAAACTCGGTGAGGATCGGCTCGAGTACCTTCCATTGATCATAACGAAGATTGTCGATGACGAACAAAAAAGTAGTAGCGTTGTTATTTAGCTCGGGAAACACCACTTTTTTCATCAATTGATGCGACATCAATGGCCGCTCCACATTCGGGTTGTTCAGCCAGCTTTCATAATTCTTCTTTATGAATCTGCAGAAATTGGTGTTGGCATCCACTTTTTGACTTTCCAGTACTTCAGCCATGTCGTGGTTATCCGCTTCATCCATCTGAAGTTCCCAAAACACTAACTTCTTGTAAATATCTGCCCACTGCTCGTGGTTCATCGTGTCGAGCAACGCCATACTGATCTTGCCAAACTCTTGTTGATAGCTGAGATTTGTTTTTTCTATGACGAGTCGTTTGTTGTCCAGAATTTTTTTCACCGACAACAGAATCTGACTCGGGTTAATGGGCTTGATCAAATAGTCCTCAATCTTGGCACCTATCGCTTCCTCCATGATTCTTTCTTCTTCGTTTTTGGTGATCATCACCACCGGAAGGTTGGGCTTGTTGTTTTTGATTTGAGTCAATGCTTCCAAGCCGCTCATCCCGGGCATGTGTTCGTCCAAAAACACGACGTCGAAGTGCCTTGAATCAGACAGCTCGACCGCCTCTGCACCGTTATTTACCGGTGTGATGTCGTAGCCGCGCTGTTGTAGAAAAAGGATGTGGGGCTTGAGCAAGTCGATCTCATCGTCAGCCCATAGAATCGTGTACCTTTGCATTCGTTAAAAAACCTAAGTTACGACCTTTGCTTTATCATTGCCATTTCTTCACGGAAAAGATCGGTCGTTTATTGCAGGATAGAATTTTAATGATTCCTATGACTGACATTGTCTAGAAAGGGTTTAAAACGATCTAAATCGGATGAATCAGTTATCTTCGAACGGCAATAAATCCTAATCATCAGCCACACTTGAACAAGAACAAAATTATCAACGATCCTCTTTATGGATTTGTTTCATTGCCCAGTGCGTTGGTCTTCGATCTGATTTCGCATCCTTACTTCCAACGGCTTCGATTCATCAAGCAATTAGGCGTGAGTGACTTCGTCTACCCCGGGGCCGTCCACACTCGTTTTCATCATGCGCTTGGAGCAATGCATTTAATGACGCAAGCGTTGGAAACCCTACAAAAGAAAAAAATAAAAATATCGAAAGAAGAATTGGAGGCAGCCCAAATAGCGATACTCCTGCACGATATGGGGCACGGGCCGCTTTCGCATTCGTTGGAGGAGACGATTCTCCCCGGCATCAAGCACGAAAGCATTTCCTACCAATTCATGAAAGTGCTGAATGAAAAATTCAAGGGGGAGCTCGAACTGGCATTAAAAATTTTTCGCAACAGCTATCATCGAAAATTTCTTCACCAATTGGTGAGCAGTCAGCTCGACATCGACCGCCTGGATTACCTCAATCGCGACAGCTTCTTCACGGGTGTGATGGAGGGCACCGTGGGCGTGGACCGAATCATTGCTATGCTCAATGTGCGTGATGACCAACTGGTGGTAGAGGAAAAAGGAATCTTTAGTATTGAAAGCTTCCTCCACGCCCGACGCCTCATGTACTGGCAAGTGTATCTGCACAAAACGGCTGTCAGCGCAGAGCGAATGGTGGTGAACATTGTAAAGCGTGCGCAATACTTGGCAAGTGCTGGAGAGCGTATTCCTGCCAGCGAGGGCTTGCTGTACTTTTTGAAACGAAAATCTTCGTCGGGCGACCTCACTCATGACCGCGAAGCGCTTGAGGCATTCGGTACCTTGGATGACCACGACCTGTGGGGGGCCATCAAGCTTTGGCAAAATCATCCCGACACTATCTTACGTGAGCTGTCGCAGATGATCTTGCATCGGACTATATTCCGTATTCAACTCACGCAGTCGCCCATCAAGAAAGCGGAAGCTGAAAATGTGCTGCAGCGAATTCAAAGTGAATTTGGCGTGCTGCAAAAAGATGCGAATTATTATTTCTCGCACGGGTCGGTGACCAACGAGGCCTACATTTCGGGAGGGCAGCCGATCAATGTTCTGATGAAAGACGGACGGCTCCTCGACATCGCGCAAGCCAGCGACTTGCCCACTATTCAGGCGATGAGTAAAATCGTTAAAAAAAACTATTTATGCTGGCCTAAAGACTTATCTTTGTCTAGTTAGGAGGTTGTACGTAAGGTAGTTGGCTTATTTTTGTCTACTTCGACTCCTCCGACCCCAAGGCCGTTCCAAAATAAAAAGGATGGAATTTACAGTTAATCAAATTGCCGCCATGTTGAAGGGCGAGGTGCAGGGCAATGGCAATGAAAAGATCAACATGCTCGGCAAAATCCAGGAAGCCAAGAAGGGGCAAATTGCCTTTTTGGCGAACCCAAAATACGAGCACTTTATTTATACAACTCAGGCTAGTGCAGTAATCGTCAGCAAAGATTTTCAGGCGCGAAAAGAAATTTCCACAACGCTGATTTGGGTGGATGACGCCTACATCAGTTTCACTCTGCTGCTCGAGGAATACCATCGCGCCGTTAGTTTTCAAAAGAGCGGCATAGAAGAACCGAGCTTCGTAGGCAGCGGCTCTTCTGTCGGAAAAAACATTTATCGTGGAGCGTTCTCTTACATCGGCAACAACGTGAAAATCGGCGACAACGTAAAAATCTACCCGCACGTTTTTGTGGGCGACAACGTGGTCATCGGCAGCAACACTATCCTGCACCCCAACGTGAAACTATATGGCGATACCAAAGTCGGCAGTAATTGCGTGATCCATTCCGGCACAGTCATTGGAAGTGATGGCTTTGGGTTTGCGCCTCAAGAAGACGGCACGTATAAAACGATTCCACAGCTCGGAAACGTGATCATCGAAGACAACGTTGCCATTGGTGCCAACACCGTAATTGACTGCGCCACCCTCTTTGGTGACTCCACGATCATTCGGCAAGGCGTAAAGCTCGACAACCTCATCCAAGTGGCCCACAATGTGGAGATCGGAAAAAATACAGTCATTGCTGCGCAGGCAGGAATCTCGGGCTCAACGAAAGTTGGCGAAAACAATATGATTGGTGGGCAGGTGGGAATTGCTGGGCATTTGGTAATTGCAAATAACACGGGCATTGGTGCCCAAGCGGGAATAGGCAAGTCAATTAAAGAAGAAGGCCAAAAGATCATTGGCTACCCCGCTTTCGATGTGAAAGAATATTTTAAGTCATACGCGATATTCAAGCGACTCCCCGATCTCAACGATCGCCTCCGCGAACTGGAGAGGAAAATCAAAGAGCGCAACAACGTCGCCCAGCAAGTTGAAGGAGACGAGTAATCTTTTTTAATTATTTCATGTACACCATTCCGTTCCAAACCATCGACTGGTCTAAGGTCGAAAAGACCGAGCATAAGGGAGAAGCAGGCACTTCCTTCTGGCAAACATTGCTCCTCGACGGGCTGCGGGTTCGGATTGTCGAGTATTCAGAAAACTATTTAGCCGACCATTGGTGCCAGAAAGGTCACATCGTCTTTTGTCTAGAAGGTGAATTCGAAAGCGAACTTGCAACGGGAGAAAAAGTGAAGCTGTCGAAAGGAATGAGCTATGTGGTTTCAGACGAGCTGAGTTCGCACCGATCTACTTCGAAACGTGGAGTAAAACTGCTAATTATAGATGGCGACTTCCTTAAACCAAGGCCATAGGTTTCCGTCTTACGGATAGCCGCTTTCGGCCAAGGGATTCTGTTACGTTTACCTCACCAGTCTTAATCGGTCTTTCGGATGGCGAATTCAGTGAGCAAAAAAGCAGTCTGGAAAAGCATCTTCAGGCTCATCATTCCGAAAAGAAAACAATTTTTACTAGTCGTACTCATCAGCTTGCTGAGCACCGGTGTAAGTCTTATTGAGCCACTGATCTACCGAGAGGCCATCAATGACATCGCCGGTATTTTCGTAAAGCAAGCCAAAGATGATACGCGTAAAGAATTAGGAGTAGACGAAAACGGTGACCCAATTCTTGCCATTGAAGATCTAAACCTCGACGCCGACAGCGTTCAAGTCAAAGGCGACACACTTCAAGGCAGTGCCGACTCTACCACGGCAAAGGCGACTGCGAAGGGTCGTGGGAAAGAAAGGGTCAAGCATCCGCACGGCAAAAATAAAGTATCGGGCCGTACACCCTTGGAGGCGATGACGACACTGACCTGGGCCGTTGCTCTTCTTTTTGTGGCGAGCGTAATAGGCTATGGGCTTAAATTGTTGGGCGACAACATGAACGTGCGCTTGTCGTGTGGTATCGAGCAGGGGTTTATTCAAAGCACATTTGGTCATGTTCTGAAACTACCGTTGAGTTTCTTTGCCAAACGATCGAGTGGCGCACTCAGCAAACAAATCAACCAGCAAGAAGAAGTTTCGGGGATCGTCAACGGCTTCTCGCAACAGATCCTTCCGGAGATCATTAGTCTTTCGGGCATCGTGGCGATTATGTTTTGGCAAAACGTGACGCTCACCCTCGTCTCACTCGCCATCATTCCGTTGTATTTGACGATCGCTGTGCGGTCCGCCCATCGGTTGGAATCAGGTCTGGCGAGTTATTATGAGCAATGGGAAGAAGTGTCGGCGAGAATTCAGGACGCCCTAGGTGGAATTAAAACAGTGAAACTCTCGGGGGCAGAAAACCGCGAAGTAAATCGCTTCAAAAATGCAGCCGACGGTGCGTACACTGACTATATCAAACGAGCAAAGCTTGCTCACCGCTACATCTTCTGGGAGAACGTGCTCACCAGAATATCGAGCACGTTGGTGTTGGGTTATGGCGGCTATCTCACGCTGGAAAACAGATTGACACCTGGAGATGTAGTTATGTTCGTGGCTTACCTGGATCGCCTTTACGAACCCATCGATGCGCTCTCCAGCCTTTGGGTAGAGCTTCAACAAAATGTTGCGTCCGTAACACGCGCATTCAAGCTCATCGACAACAATGTTGAAGAAAAGAAAGGACGTGAACTCAAGATCACGCGAGGCCAGGTCGAATTCAAGAATGTTCATTTCAGTTATGTACCCGAGCGGAAAATCCTG
>DATJJP010000013.1:0-31603 GCA_035492075.1 Cyclobacteriaceae bacterium
GCACCCAGGGCGTTTTGAATGCGCGCGGCAAATTTGGCTCACGCTTACGCAAGACAATGACACCAATACACACCAGCACGAAGGCGAGCAATGTTCCTATGCTTGTCATCTCACCCACTACATTGATGGGTACTAGACCCGCGAAAAGACTAATGAAGACACACAAGATGATATTGCCCTTGTACGGGGTTCGGAACTTCGGATGAACTTGAGAAAAAAGTTTCGGCAATAGCCCATCACGACTCATCGAAAAGAACACGCGAGATTGCCCAAGCAGATCAACTAAGATCACCGAAGTGTATCCGATGATGATTGCCAGAATGACGGCTTGGCTTAGCCAGTAATAGGGCGTTTTCTCGATGGCAATGGCCACGGGTGCAGCACTATTTTTGAACTCCGTATAGTGTGCCAAACCGGTCATGACAAAGCTGAACAGACCAAACAACAGCGTACAAATGATAAGTGAACCAATGATGCCTATCGGCATGGTGCGTTGAGGGTTTTTTGCCTCTTGCGCCATCGTTGCTATAATATCAAAGCCAATGAAAACGAAGAACACTACTCCCGCACCGCGAAAGATTCCGCTCACACCGAACTCACCGAACGCGCCCGTGTTATTGGGAATGTACGGCACGTAATTATCAGCATTGATGTAATTCCATCCAAGCGTAATGAACACCAGCACCACACCAATTTTTAACGCAACGACAATGGTCGTGAAGAGGGCCGAGCCCTTCGTTCCGCGAATGATGATGGCGGTTATAAAAATCACAATGAGCACCGCAGGAAGATTGATCCATCCCTGCACTATTGCACCGTTGGCCAGGGTCATCGTCTCAAACGGAGAACTGCTCAGTTGAGCGGGCAAATGAATGTTGTATTTACTTAGGAATCGAACCAAATACTGTGACCAACTGATAGAAACGGTCGCTGCGCCCACGGAATATTCAAGGACCAGATCCCATCCGATGATCCAAGCAAACAGCTCACCTACTGTGGCATAAGCGTAAGTGTATGCGCTCCCCGCAACCGGAACCATCGAGGCGAATTCTGCATAACACAGCGCACTAAACGCACAACCCACAGCGGCAATCAAAAATGACAATGTTACCGCGGGCCCCGCATTGTTCGCCGCTGCGATTCCGGTCAGAGAAAACAATCCTGCGCCGATGATGACGCCGATTCCAAGCGCGATCATGGTGACGGGCGTGAGGCTACGCTTCAAAGAGCCGGCTCCGGTGTCTGCGGCTTCGCGTTGCAGCGCTTCAATTGATTTTCGGATCATGAGTCAAAAATGAAAGGCGCAAATATAGTCTATTAGCTCTGTGGAGTTTTAAATATAGTGGCCTACGGTTTGGGGCAATAAAAAAGGGAACCATACGATTCCCTTTCAGCAGAGGAGGAGGGATTCGAACCCCCGGACCGCGTGAACGGTCTCCGGTTTTCAAGACCGGTGCAATAAACCACTCTACCACTCCTCTTTCAACAGCCTCCTGTTTTTAAGGACTGCAAAAGTAATCGGAAAATCTTTTCTGGCAAAAGAGGCTCCAAATTTCTAACGAAAAGATTTGGCGCTCTTCAATGTACGCTGATAGGCATTGACGGCCGCCATTTTGCGCGCGTAATGAAGGCTTGCGTTTATTTCATATCCAAAAAGAAGCACGAGGGTGATCAGCTGAACCCATGCCATTAGAGCAATAAGGGCGCCAATCGATCCATACACCTTGTTGTAACTACTGAAATTTGTGATGTAAAACGAAAAACCGTACGAGATCCCCAAAACAGCGAGCGTGGCAACGAAGGATCCGATCGAAAAAAAACTCCAATTGTAGTGGATCGCAGGGCCAAAATAATAGATCGAAGATATGGCAATGAAGAACACGACGAACACAATAGCGAACCTCAACAACTTCAGCAAATAGATAGTGTAGCTGTCCAAGTTGAGATGACTGAATTCCTCCAGGTGAGCGGCAATGTAGTTTAAAGCAAATTGCCCCACAATAAGCAACGCAATGGCGACAAGCAAAACGAACGCCAGCATAATGGTCAAGCCGGTGGAGGTCAATCGCATCTTGAACCAGTTTCTTTTTTCCACCGTGCGGTAGCAAGCATTGAACGCCCGCATCAACGCAGCCATGCCATTGGTGGATAGATAAAGCGCAAGCAGAAACCCGACGGTAAGCAGACCACCACGTTGGTTACTTACAATGTCCAGCACAGTTGTGGAGACAGCGGCATACATGTTGGTGGGAATTGCCTCTTGAAGAAATTCCATGATGGTGGCCGTCGTAATCTCTGGAAAATAAATAGATATGTACGGAATAAGTGTAAACAAGAAAATGATCGCTGGGAAAATGGCAAGAATGAAATTGAATGCCACGCCATAGGAGCGATCCATGATCTCGTCTTCATTGATGTTGTATAAAAAAATCTTCAAAAACTTATACAGCGATAAGTTATCGTGGTTCTTGAACTTTATCCTTTTCAGCCAATTCCTGGTGGTGCGCGCAATCGCTATCTGGAGAATTTGTTTACGTGTGGCGTGCTTCATTAAAAAAAGGTTTCAGTACATTTTGAAAATGCTCTGGCGGACGGCAAGGTTTTCCTGTTCCTTTACTGACAAACGCGAGCCTCGTTTCACCCTGATTAATCAAGACGTTTGATCCATTGTAAATTTCGTATTCAAAGTTGATCCGTACGCTTGGCTTTTCACGGATCGTAGTAACGATACGAAGTTCGTCATCATACAAAGCTGGGGCCAAGAATCGTGATTTATTCTCCAACACCGGCATCATTACGCCGCCATCCTCTAATTCTTTATACGACAACCCAAGCTGACGCAGGCTCTCTACTCGCGCCACTTCGTAATACATCGCGTAGTTGCCATAATAAACATAGCCCATCTGATCTGTTTCACCATACCGCACGCGAATCTTCGTTTCAGACCTGTACATTATTTTTTGTTTTGTTTGGCTTTGGCTATTTCGGCATCTAAAGCACGCTGATATTTGCGGGCATTTCTGTTGTGATCATCCAGGTCGCTGGCAAAATTGTGATAACCGGAAAAATCTTCTTTGGCGCACATATAGTAGTAGTTGTGATGCTGATAATTTAATACGGCATCGATGCTCGCAATTTGAGGAACGTTGATCGGGCCTGGAGGAAGCCCTGGATGCTTGTACGTGTTGTAGGGAGAATCAATTTCTTTGTGCCCATTGAGCACTCGTTTCAAACCAAAATCGCCAATCGCGTAAACCAACGTTGGATCAGCTTGCAATGCAATATTTTTTTTCAGTCGGTTCAGGTACAAGCCAGCGATCACCGGGGCTTCATCCGGCTTGATCGACTCTGCTTGCACAATGGACGCCAGAATTGAAACTTCAATGGGCGTGAGGCCCACTTCCTTTGCCTTTGCGGTCCTTTCTTCTGTCCAAAATTTCTTGTACTCGTGGTTCATCCGACTTACTAAATCTTCGGAAGAAATATTGAAATACACCTCGTACGTATTTGGGATGAACATGCAGAGGATATTGTCTTTGTTGAACCCCTCTGAATTGCTGGCGACAAATCCATCAAGGGCATGATCAAATTCGGCGGGCGACAAACTGGTGTTCTTGGTAATTTTTTCCACCAAGTCTTTTCTTAGCCGGACCACAGAGAAAGTCACGTTCACCAACTCTTGCCGACCCGATTTAAATACTTTTAAAATCTGGAGATTGGTCATATTATGTCTGAGCATGTACCTGCCGGGCATCACCTCCTTGTCGAAACCAGATAATCGGGCAAGGAAACTAAAGGACACGGCATCGTTAATGAAATGATTGTCATACAGCTCATTGCGTACGCTTTCAAAGGTTGCCCCAGATCTGATGATAAACATTCGGTCTTCTTTATCCACCAAAACGTTCGCGGTGTAGCAAATTTGATACCCATAAAACACAAACGTGATCATCAGCGTGGAGACGATAATATAAAACGCGAGTTTGCCTTTGTGAACTTCTTTCTTCATTTTAATGAGAGATAAAATTCAAAATTACGAAAACGGATAAACAGATTTGTCGAGTTGACGGAGATCGTCAATAGATAAAGATTATTCGATTATCCATGTTGCTCATGACAGCTCAATTGCTAGCCATCCATCCTCAAAACCCTGAGGTGCGAAAATTAAATCGGGTGCTCGAGGTTCTTCAGAAAGGAGGGATAATTATCTACCCAACGGACACGATTTATGGAATTGGATGCGACCTCATGAATCGACGATCGGTAGAACGGTTGTGCCAGATCATGGATGTGAAGCCACAAAAGCTGAACTTATCTTTCATCTGCTTGGACATGAGTCACGTTTCCGAGTACGTAAAACGGATCGACACACCCGTTTTCAAGATTCTGAAAAAGGAATTGCCCGGCCCCTTCACTTTTATTTTTGAATCAAGCCATCGGGTACCAAAAATTCTGGGGGTGAATAAAAACACAGTTGGTATTAGAATTCCGAATCACCCATTGCCGTTGGAAATTGTCCGACTATTAGGAAATCCATTGATCACTTCTTCGATCAAAAACGATGACAAAATCAAAGAGTACACTACCGACCCTGAGGAAATTTTTGAAGACTTTAAGCACCAAGTGGATTTGGTGATCGATGGTGGAGCGGGTGGGAACACCCCCTCTACCGTGATCGATTTTACATCCGGTGAACCGCAATTAATAAGGCAAGGACTTGGCGACTTCTCGCAGTACCTAAAAGGCTAGTTCGAAAAAATGGGTGAGCCAGTGATCAGTTTCTTGATGGCATTTTTGGTAATCGTCTTTAGTGCACCGCCCGAAGAAGGTTGCCCCACGCAAGCAGATGAACACCAATCGCAAGCAGCCATGTTTACGATGATGCCCGAAGTTGGCGTTGCCTTCATCACGATAAAAGTAGGATAAGTTACTGCTCCCGCTCGCGTGCCTTTGTCGTATCCGATCAGTTCGAATTTTTCAAAATTATATTTATTGTCTAGTACAGGGAATCCGTCTGCATCAAATCCTTTGATGGGAGCCCCGTCACATTCAACAGAGGGTACATGGATGATATCGCTTCGTTTCAGATTCAATCCTTCCAATAGGGGAGAGTTCGGATTGGCAATCTTGAAACCGTCCCATCCATTGTCAATTTGCAATCCATATCCGCCGCCGTTGAAATCGGCACCAATACTTTTTGCGATTGGGAAGTCGAGCGTTGGTTCTGTCCAAAGGATGGTTTTCATCTTTTGATCAGGCTCGGGATCGTTCGTCGCATTGCGATAACAGATCAGCTGGTCGCGATTTTCCGAATAACGAACCTGCCACCACATGCTGTTCCCCGAAAGGAGTACGGAATGACCACCGCCCTCAACAAATTTGTCAAAGTTCTGCCTCGCTTTTCGAGTCCAATATTCGCTGTGGCCAACGATGACCAAAACTTTGCTGTTGCCAAATGAATTGTAGTCGTCCAAGTCGAGATCGCTCACATAGTTCATTTTAATGTCGGCGAGTGTGGGAAACCACTTGATGCACTCATTGCAGCGACCTGTCTCGGATTCATCGACTAGAGGGCGGAGAAACGAAACAATTTCTGAACCCGTGGCATTGGTAGAATTGAAACCATAGAGGCTTTTCCCGCCACTTGGATTGTAGGCGTTGATCGTGTTATAGGGAAAGACCACCGTAACGTCCGCAGGTGCGGGTGATTTGACCACAATGGGAATCTGCATTTCAATAAAGTACACGCCGCTTGCCAAATCTGAAGGCAATTTTATTTCCGAAAAGACGGAAAAATTGAACCCGTATTTCCACGGTTCATTAGTTGATTTATCCTGTGGCGACAAATTGGCGTCACTTACAAAAGCCAGGTTTCCTCGAGAATCATAAATACCAAGTCCACATTCGAGAAGTGACCACGACTCAATAAACACGTTGGCTACGTCGCCTGGGTAGTAGGAAGTTCGATCGGCGTATCCATCCATGAAAACCTTATTGCAGCTGGGCAACGGTGGTTTTTGAATTTTGATGTTTTCTTCCGGCTGACAGGCAATAACAGCAAATGCGAAGACGACCTGAGGCAAACGAGTACGGTGTAAGGCCTTTATCATGCAACTATAGATGCTCAAAATTAGCTAATGCCAAGCCACTAAAACTTCGGTCGGATAAAAAATTCTTACCAATGAGTAACGACTTTCAAAATAAGGATTGAGCCGTTTTTTGCGGATTCTTTCATTAATTGGGCAATAATGCAGCCGACACTATTAATTGAAACTCACTACCTGCCGTCATTGGAGTACTTCTGCGCACTCCTTCCCTTTGAAAAAATCAAGGTGGAGACGAATGAGCATTTTACGAAGCAGTCACTTCGAAATCGATGTTTTGTTAACACCGCGCAGGGCAAGAAAATGTTGACAGTTCCGTTGTTGGAACGGCATGGCAAGGTGATGACAAAACACGTTTTGATTGAGCAAGGGAATAAATGGCGCAACACACACTGGCGGACGATCGAATCGGCCTACCGCAAAGCACCGTACTTTGACTACTATTTCGAGGAGCTTAAAGGAATTTTGTACAAAAATCATGAACGCCTGCTTGAACTAAATCGTGATCTGATGTCATTCTGTCTGCGACACACCGGCTTTCAAAAAAATATTTCGGAAACAATGGCCTACGACATAGACGCACCGGAGGGCGTTCTCGACCTGAGGTCTGTCATTTCCTCCAAAAACCCCTTCGAAGACAGGCCTTTTTACGTAGCGCAAACATATTACCAGGTTTTTGGCAGTGAATTTGTACCTAACCTTTCGATTATTGACCTGTTGTTTTGTGAGGGACCGAGAGCGGGTGCGATTTTACGAGCCTCCAGTTCGATGCTGAACAAATAAAATCAGAAAGTTGTTTTGGGAACGTTTGCAGTTAGTTAGGTGATTTTTTTGGCTTTTGAATAATCAACCCTAAACATTTACATTTACAATATCTAAGAGCTATGCCAAACATGGAAGCGAAATTTTCTAACCGAGTAAAAGAGGTAATCACACTGAGTCGGGAAGAGGCACTGCGGTTGGGTCACGATTACATTGGCACAGAGCACCTCATTCTGGGTATGATTCGCGAGGGCGAAGGTGTGGCAGTGGCGTTGTTGAAAAAACTAGGCGTGCAGTTGGATCACCTGAGAGCAGAGATTGAGAAAGTCTCTAAAGGAACAGCAACGCATGAGATTAAGAATGTGGCTAACATTCCACTCACGCGTGCTTCAGAAAAAATATTGAAGATCACCTATCTCGAAGCAAAGGTGTTCAAAGCACAATTGATTGGAACAGAGCATTTGCTTCTTTCCATCCTTCGCGACCCCGATAATTTAGCAACCCAGATTCTTAACAAATTCGATGTTGCCTATGACACGGTGAAAGAGATGCTCGAGTACCAGCACGAAAACCCTAAGGCATCTTCAGATACAGATGATCCGGACGAGGATTCGTCGAAGATGTTTGGAAGTGGTGCCAACCCTGGAGCAGGTAAAGAAAAGAAAGGCGCCGAAAAATCGCGCACTCCGGTGCTCGACAATTTTGGTCGCGACCTGACCCGTTTGGCCGAAGACAATAAACTTGATCCGATCGTAGGCCGCGAGAAAGAAATTGAGCGTGTTGCGCAAATACTATCACGCAGAAAGAAGAACAATCCGATTTTGATTGGTGAACCAGGCGTTGGTAAGACAGCCATTGCCGAAGGTCTTGCCTTACGAATTATCCAGAAGAAAGTATCACGTGTTCTTTTCGGAAAACGTGTCGTCACACTAGACTTGGCTTCGCTGGTAGCCGGTACAAAATACCGCGGTCAGTTCGAAGAGCGTATGAAGGCGGTGATGAATGAACTGGAAAAATCACCCGATGTGATTTTGTTCATTGATGAACTTCACACGATTGTGGGCGCAGGCGGCGCATCCGGTTCTCTGGATGCATCAAACATGTTCAAGCCAGCGCTGGCTCGTGGAGAAATTCAATGCATTGGTGCCACTACACTCGACGAGTATCGTCAATACATTGAAAAAGATGGCGCCCTCGCCCGTAGATTCCAGATGGTGATGGTTGACTCAACTTCGGTGGATGAGACCATTCAAATTTTGGATAACATCAAAGAGAAATACGAAGATCACCACCACGTAACCTATACGAAAGAAGCCCTCGAGGCTTGCGTAAAACTTTCCGACCGTTACATCAGTGATCGATTCCTTCCGGACAAGGCCATCGACGTGATGGATGAAGCGGGAGCACGCGTGCACATCAACAACATTCACGTGCCCGAAGACATCGTGAAGTTTGAAGAGGCAATCGAAGAAGTGAAGAAAGAGAAGAACCGCGTTGTGAAAAGCCAGAAATATGAAGAGGCAGCTCAACTCCGCGACAAAGAGAAAAAATTGATTGAACAACTCGACCTTGCCAAGGCACGCTGGGAAGAAAAAACACGCACTGAAAAATACACCGTCACTGAAGACAACGTTGCTGATGTCATCGGCATGATGACGGGTATTCCGGCCAATCGAATTGCCCAAAAAGAAAGCAATAAATTGCTGGGCATGGGTGAGTCACTCGCCGGCAAGGTGATTGGTCAGGAAGAAGCGATAAAGAAACTGACGAAAGCAATTCAGCGCACCCGTGTTGGATTGAAAGATCCGAAGAAACCAATCGGCTCGTTCATTTTCCTAGGCCCTACCGGTGTTGGAAAAACAGAACTCGCAAAAGTATTGGCAACGTACCTTTTCGATAAAGAGGATGCCCTCGTTCGCATCGACATGAGCGAATACATGGAGAAATTCTCCGTTTCTCGCTTGGTAGGCGCACCTCCGGGATATGTGGGTTATGAAGAGGGCGGACAGCTCACTGAAAAAGTGAGACGCAAGCCTTACAGTGTGGTGCTGCTGGATGAAATCGAAAAAGCACACCCCGATGTGTTCAATATCCTTCTCCAGGTTTTGGACGACGGAATTTTGACCGATGGATTGGGACGGAGGGTAGACTTCCGTAATACGATTATCATCATGACGTCTAACATCGGCGTGCGTGATTTGAAGGATTTTGGTGCGGGCATTGGTTTTGCCACGAAAGCTAAACGCGAGAACGAAGAAGAATTGATGAAGAGCACCATTCAAAGTGCACTCAAGCGCGCGTTCAGCCCTGAATTCCTCAACCGTTTGGATGATGTGATCGTGTTCAACTCACTGCAGCGTGAACACATCCACAAAATCATCGACATCACACTCGGGAAACTCTTTGCGAGAATATTGGCTTTGGGTTACACCGTTGAGCTGACGGAAAAAGCCAAGGATTTTCTGGCCGAGAAGGGATATGACCAACAATTTGGCGCACGTCCGCTGAACCGGGCTATTCAGAAATATTTGGAAGACCCCGTAGCGGAAGAAATCTTGAAAGGCGAAGTGGCGGAAGGCGGAACAATCGTTGCCGATTATGAAGGAACGGGCGATCTTCTTACCATTAAGGGCAAAAAAACCAAAGCTTCTTCCAAAGAGAAGAAAAGCGAGTAATCGATCGCTAATGAAACAGTAAAGGCAGGGAAACCTGCCTTTTTTGTTTTGCCTCCGAGCGTAATATCTTTGCGGCCCCGTTGTCGGAATTGTGATTTATGTGATGGAATGATTCCAATGATTGATTGAACATAACCTGGGCTTATTCAGGGAAACCAAGCAATCATTGAATTTTTTCAAGCATCTCACGGCGAGACACCGGAAAAATAATTTAAGGCACAATCAAGGTTCAGACGATGATATCAGTAGACGCAGTTGGAGTGGAGTTCAGTGGCACAACGCTATTCAGCAACATTACATTTAATATCAACGAGGATGACCGCATCGCTCTGATGGGCAAGAACGGGGCTGGTAAATCCACTTTGTTGAAAATCATGGCCGGGGTGAACAAGCCCACACGAGGGAAAGTATCAGCGCCAAAAGATGCCATCATTGCCTATTTGCCTCAGCATTTGCTGACGGAAGACAATTGCTCCGTATTTGAAGAAACGTCGAAAGCTTTTTCAAAAATCCTCAACATGAAAAAGGAAATAGACGAGCTCAACAGGCAATTGGAGACACGCACCGATTATGAATCTGATGCCTATTCAAAAATCATTGAACAAGTATCAGAGCTCAGTGAAAAATACTATTCGATTGAAGAAGTAAATTTTGATGCTGAGGTGGAGAAAACGCTGATGGGCCTCGGATTTCTCCGTTCCGACTTTACTAGGTCTACGGATGAATTTAGTGGAGGATGGCGTATGCGAATTGAACTCGCCAAAATCCTGCTACAGAAACCGGATTTGATTTTGCTCGATGAGCCCACCAATCACCTCGACATTGAGTCGGTGCAGTGGCTTGAGGAATTTTTGAAGACGAGTGCAAAGGCCGTGATCGTTATCAGCCATGATAAAGCATTTGTAGATAATCTTACCAATCGCACGATCGAGCTCACGATGGGTCGCATCTACGATTATAAAACGAACTACTCACACTACCTCCAACTGAGGAAAGAAAGGCGTGAGCAACAGCAAAAACATTTCGACGATCAACAAAAGGAAATCGCTGATATTACGGCTTTTATCGAACGTTTTAAAGGCACCTACTCGAAAACGCTCCAAGTGCAATCGCGGGTAAAAATGCTGGAGAAGATAGAAATCGTGCAGGTGGATGAAGTGGATACGTCTTCGTTGAATTTGAAGTTTCCGCCGGCGCCGCGCTCAGGCAGCTATCCCGTGATCGTTGAGGGCATGACTAAGCGGTACGGGGATCACGTTGTTTTTCAAGATGCTTCATTGACGATAGCCCGCGGCGAAAAAGTGGCCTTCGTGGGGAAGAACGGTGAAGGAAAATCAACGCTTGTGAAAGCCATCATGGGAGAGATCGACTTCGAAGGCAAATTGCAGAAAGGACACAATTCAATGGTAGGATATTTCGCACAAAACCAGGCTTCATTGCTTGATGGTGATTTGACGGTCTTTGAAACCATCGACCAAATCGCGGAAGGCGACATCCGAACCAAGATCAAAGACATTCTCGGGGCTTTCATGTTCAGCGGCGACACAATCGATAAAAAGGTGAAAGTATTATCGGGCGGGGAGCGCACACGCTTGGCGATGATCAAACTGCTACTGCAGCCGGTCAATTTGCTCATCCTTGATGAACCCACCAATCACCTCGACATCAAGACGAAAGACATCCTAAAAGAAGCACTTCAAGATTTTGACGGAACACTGATCCTCGTCTCTCATGACCGCGATTTTCTAGATGGCCTTGCCAGCAAAGTTTTCGAGTTTGGCAACAAGCGCATCAAAGAGCATTTCGAAGACATCAACGGTTTTTTGCGAAACAAGAAGATGGAGAACTTGAAAGAAATCGAAAGGAGTAGAGCAAAATAGCGAGTTTAGCAAAAATCCGAGCATGGAAGTTTCTTCGTAGGTGTCTTCATAACCTTGAAAATGATTACAGCACCTCAAAATCTGGTCGTCGAACTTAATGTTACTGCTCCCCTATTCAATCTCCTCGACATTTTTGACCGCGCCATTGATTTGAAGAGTTATAAAGGCAAAAAAGTCTTCATTGGATTTTTTCGCCATGCGGGATGCCCATTTTGTAATCTTCGAGTCCATAATCTGATGAAGATTCGCGAGAAACTCGTTCAACAGAACATGGAGATGATTTTCTTTTTTGAATCCAGTAAGGAACTTATGCTGCAAAGCATTTTTCACAAGGAAGTTTCCCCCGTTCCATTGATCGCTGATCCGCAGAAGAATTGGTATACTATCTACGGCATCGAGAATTCCCTTCTAAAGACCTCCATGAGCCACCTGACGTCCTTCATTCAAACTGCTATTGCTGCGAAGAAAAGAAATCTCCCCTTGCACGTCATGGCAGGTGGAGAATCATTTTCCACGATGCCTGCTGAGTTCTTGCTGGACGAAAATCAAATCATCCGGAAAATCCATTACGCCAAAAATCTCAACAATCGCATGTCGATCGATGCAATTTTGGATTTTGCCAGTGGACAAAAGAATTAGTCTTTCACCCTAAAGCTGAGCCATTGAATTTTAGGGTTGGCCTCTGGCGTTAGTGTAAAGAAAACTTCCAGGGTTCCTTTTTCACCCACGAGATCGAAACTGCCACGTAATAGATTTTCGGGTTGCATTTTTCCAATGGATTGTATCGCTCCAATTTTCGCCATCAACTCATCGGTTTGTTTTTTGCGATGCTCCTTCGAAATGTCGGAGAAAAAATTTTCGGCGAATATCTTATCAAACTCTTCACCCCAATTGGGTATCAACTTAACGATATCATCCTGGAACTTTTTCAAAGTTGGAGACACGGGCAACACTCGTTTTTTCAATTGCAGTAAGTAAACCAATGTATCCAACACTCGATTCGCGGGCGCACCCATATTGGCATACGTGAGGTTACTGAACGCAACCACACCAATGCCATACTCAGGCATCAGAACATGAACGCTTCCGAACCCTGGCAAGCCCCCGCCGTGTGAGATGGAGATATCGTTGTGACAGTCTTGCCTCCACCCCAATCCAAACCCATAGCTCGCCGTCGCTGGACACAACTCTCCACTCGAAGTTTTGCGGTTAGCAAACAATCCTCTGAATTTCCAGGGTTGTTGCATTTCCCTCGCGGAGTTTCGTTTGACCGGACCGACGTCTTCGCCGTTGCGAGAGGGCCAGGCGCCCAGAAGGAAACTCATGTACTTCGCAAAATCATCGATGGTGCATATCATTCCACCCATCGATGCGTATGATCCGTCCTTTAATAAAGCTTCTGGCTTCCACTGCTCGTCTTCCCACCGATATCCAAGCGCCAATTTTTCGGCCGGAATTTTTTCAAACTCGAACTCGCAGTCGTTCATACCGAGCGGGCGGAGGATGCGTTTGATGATATAGTCCTGATAATGCATTCCCGACACTTCCGAAATGATCCTTCCAAGCAATGCATATCCCAAATTACTGTATTCAAATTGCGCGCCCGGGCTTGAAGAAAAAGAGACCCCACTTTTTATTAAATCAGTTAGATCTTGATCAGAATCCGAAAGTTGACGGTCTCCCCAAGGATTATCCTCAGGAAAGCCAGCGGACATGGTCAGCAAATTGAAAATCGTAATAGGCGAAGCATCCACCGTGGGATACTTCAGCGATTTCATTTCAGGGATGTAATTGGCGGCGGCATCGGTAAGCTCTAATTTCCCTTCATCGCGCAGGCGGAGAATTGCCATGGCGGTAAAACTTTTAGTCATCGATGCGATTCGAAAACGCGACGTGTTGTCGGCGGACGTCTTCTTTTCCAGGTTGGCGTAGCCGGTGGCATTTGAATACACGAGTTTGTCATCCACCACGATGCCATAGGCGATCGCGGGGTTGTGATTCATCCGCGCCGATTTTCTGAAGATCGAATCAACGACCGTTTTGAATTTCAAAATCTTGTACCCCCGTAGCGGATCTTCAAAATGGGCGGCTTGATATTTTTCATCCGAGTTGATGATTTTTGCTGATGGCTTCTTGATCTCGCAAGAGAATAAAATGATCAATACAACAGGAGCGAAGAGTTTTTTCATGGGTGGTGGTTGTTTGAGTCGATTTCATAAAGTTAAAAAAATACCAAAGTGTTTTTTTATTTGTTTCAAGCGATTATTCTCCCAGCCGGGATGAAGGGATTCCATCGGTTCTTGAGCATGGTGTGGGGGAGCACATGCACGGAGCGGCCGACGAGGTTAGTTCAGAAAATTTGGCCCCTTGAATTTGTTCTAGTTACAACTTCGAGAACATTTCAAAAAATTCATCCTTCTTCTTACGAGAGACCGTGATGTGCTGGTTGTTGCTCATCACTACGTAGCCACCATCGCCTCGGGTGAACTTGGAAACGTGTTTCATATTGATGAGAAATGAAGCATGTATGCGGAAGAAATCAGCGCCTTCTAAAATTTCCTCTACGTCTTTCAATGTTTTTGAGATTACTACTTTTTCAACCTTTTCTCCTTTCTTCAGATAAAAAGTAGTGTAGTTGCTGTCACTTTCGCAGTAGATAATATCGTTGGTATCGACAAAAATCAAGTGATCTGCCGCAGTGAGTGCAACTCGTCTTGATTTTGGTTTTTCCGGCTTGAAATAATTCATCAACATTTCCAACTGTTCTGAGGAAGTTCTCCGCTTGCGTGATAACGCTTTTTGAACAGCCGCCTTTAACTCTTCCCCATCCACGGGTTTCAATAAATAATCGAGTGCGCAAATTTTCAGTGCTTTGATCGCAAATTGATTGTAGGCCGTGGTGAAGATGACTTCAAAATCATACGTACCTAAACGCTCGAGCAGATCAAAGCCATTCAACTGAGGCATTTCGATATCGAGAAAAACGAGTTCGGGTTTCAGTGTTTTTATTTTCTCCAATCCATCCAGCGCGGAGTCGCACAACGCAATGATATCCACCTCTGGCGTTTGCTTTTTGATAATCCACTCGAGCATTTCAAGTGCATCACGTTCGTCATCGATTAAAATGGCTTTCATATAAACCCAGAATTATATTTCGGACTCAAGTTCAACCGCGAAAATTTTGACAATCACTTTAGTGCCAAGTGCCCTTCCCTCCTTATCCTCCAGGTCTACGATTTCAACCGTCGAGGCATTCGAAGAGCCTTTCACCATGTTCAGTCGATCGGCGGTGATCTTCATGCCAAACGATTTGTCGTTAGTGATGCTCTTGCTTTTCAATTCACTCGCTTTTCTTCTACCGATGCCGTTGTCTAGAATGATGCATTGAACCCCTTCGTCAAATGGATCAATGAAAATTTGCAGCAGGCCCGCCGAATCCTTGTGCAACAATCCATGCCAGATGGCATTTTCGATAAATGGCTGAATCACCATGGGGGGTACGCCAATGATGGTTGAATCGACCTTGTCGTTGATGATTAAATTATAGCTGAACTTGTTGTTAAAGCGGAGTGCCTCCAGTTCGATGTAGAGTTTTAAGGCGTTCAACTCTTGTTCAAGTGTGATGATTTTCTGATTCGAATTTTCCAGGATCAACCGCATGAGTTTTGAGAATTTAGTGAGATACGAAGAGGCGGTGTGCGGATCGGACTTTACGATATATCGATTGATCGAGTTCAGCGAATTGAAAATAAAATGTGGGCTCATTTGGGCGCGCAACGCCTTCATTTCTACATCGGCTAGTTTTCGTTTCATCTCGGATTTCATTTGTTCCTCCTTGCGAATGGCGATCGCCCGAAGCTTGAATGCGAAATAGAATAACAACGACAACAAAGCTCCAACCAAAAGAACAAACCACGATGCTCTCCAAAAGGGAGTAGCAACGATCAATTTTACTGTTGCTGCTGACGCGTTTGGCTGCCCGATCGATTTCACCACGAACGAAAAATTTCCGGATGGTAACCCCGAATAATTCACGACATGATCGGATGTTTCAAGCCAATCGTCATCGAGACCTTCGATTTTGTATTGATACTTATTCCGCTGTGGATGCTGAAAATTGAGGGCAGCAAACTCAAAAGAGACGGCATTCTCTTTGTATTCGACAGCGATCGGTTGGGTCACATCAAAAATAGATTTCGTTTTATTGTGAATAGCAGTGATGCGGACAGGTGCATCGAACGCATTTTTTTTAAGGACTTCGTTGGGATCAAACGTGTAAAAACCAAGCCGAGTGTATATGCGAAGTAAATTGTGTTCTGTTTTTTTGAGAAGAAAGGTAGTGTAATCGCCGCGAAGTCCGTCGATGTGATTGAAAGTTTTGATTGCGCCAGAAGTTTGGATAACGGTAAGCCCTTTGTCAGAAGTCAGCCACACGTTGCCCGTGGAATCACCTACTATGGAATAAATAAAATCAGAGGGCAACCCCGACTTTCGTGTGAGCGTGCGAACGATTTTATTTGAATTCCTTCCGAAGACAAAAACCCCGTCAATCGAACCTACCCACACATTTCCGTCCGGCGTTTTGGTCATGTCGGTGAGGGGGTTACTGGTCAACGATGGATGAGATGCTGTGTTGATGAATTCGAACGACCCTTTCTTTGGATCGTAAACGGTAAGCCCGGCGTCGGTGTGCTCAAACCAAATCCGATGATTGTCATCTTCCAATACCCTGACGTTGGAGTTGCTCGCCAATTGGTTGTTTTCCTTGGTGAAAGGGATCCACTGGTTTGTATTCCTTTTTTTCAGATACGCTCCTTGCCGAGTACTGATCACCCACACATCGCCATTTGATGCAATTAGCATTCGGTACAGAGTGGAAAGCTCGCCTTTGGGAAGAATTTTAGTAAGGCCCGTTTCCTCTATCAGTTGATTGTCGCTGGTCAACCGATAAAGGTAATCCCGGGTAACGATCCACACGTTGCTATCTAAATCAGTATACACGCCATAGCTGATCATCTGCGACTCTGCCCATGGAGCAGTATTGAATTTTTTAGGACTAATTTTTCCGGTATTGTTATCACGGATGTACAACCCCCCCGCATACATCGTAGAGACAATCGTCCGTGCCGGATTGGCAATTTTCTTTTCGAACGTAACGATGTATTGAAGCGCTCTATAGATCTGTCGTGTTTTGAGTTGAG
This sequence comes from Cyclobacteriaceae bacterium, assembly GCA_035492075.1. GTDB lineage: Bacteria > Bacteroidota > Bacteroidia > Cytophagales > Cyclobacteriaceae > ELB16-189. The sequence goes on from DATJJP010000013.1 coordinate 16,623, forward strand.
TGAACAGAAATTTGCTTCCGCTCAGATTCCATTTGCATAATCCTTTGATGGACGCGCCCCATAAAATCCCGGAATGATCGGCATACACCATGTAACACAAAGGATTTGAATCATCTTCATCATCGTAGAAGAATGAGAATTTCTCAGTTTCAGTATTAAATGCGCCTAACCCCTTTACCGTTGCTGCGACCCAGAACTCCTTTTCATTTTTTTGCGCTGTATTGAACACCGCGCTGGTAATGTTATTCGAAGCAGTTTCGTAAGTAAATTTTTTCCAAACTTTTGTTGTAGGATCAAAACCGATTAATCCTTCGGAAGAGCCCAGCCACAATACACCATTTATTTTATTGATGCTGTTAATAGCCAGTGCATCGTTAGGGTGAGATGTAAAGGGAAGATAGTCTTCCAGTTTTTTTGTAACGATGTTAAATTGATACAGGCCTCGCTGTGTCCCTAGCCACAGATGGTCATTCTCTTCATAAAATCGCACGATCTGGTTAGTCCAATTTTTGGGAAGGTCATGGTAAAATTTTTGAGGCAACGCAGCAACAAATTCAAACACATTTTTTTCATTGAGCAAAAAAAGCCCTTCCGTTCTTACAGACGCCCAAATGCGATTCTGGCTGTCACAATACAATTGAGTGACTTCACTCTTTGTTTCTTTCACTCGGTAGGTCCATTTCTCCTTTGTTCTCGGGTTGAGTTTTGTTACATAGCCTTCGTAATGGCCGAACCACAGAAATCCTTGTTGGTCTTCCACCACATGGAGCGTTATGGTGGGCAACGATTGTTCCACATCGACTTGAGCAAAACGATAACCATCGTAACGCACAATGCCATTCTGCGAGGTGATCCATAGAAAACCGTCCCTGTCCTGAAGCATGGACGTGACCGAGTTGAATGGATACCCATCGTCGATACCGATCAATTCGATATTCGGTTTTTCAATGAGTTGCTGCGCATCTGCTACGGGATTGAGCAAACAAGCGAAGAGACACGAAAAGCAGATGAGGCGCTGTGCTAATTTCATTTCTCGTCAGAAAAACACAAGATAACTAAGTCACCGCTGAAACTCATGCGTTGAAAAGTAAGCTTTTGATATAATTGAAGGTTTCTCGGAGGGAGGGAAGACTGGCTTGCGGAGCTTTGCTCTCGGTGAGCATGGCGGCGGTGAGATGGCTCAATGCCAGCGCCCAGGCCTCCTCCGCTTCCACCGGAAAAACATAGCCCGCCTCTTCTTTAATGCTTCTGAGCAACAACTCATTCGCTATGGGGTAGTGAATTTTCTGCACCCCCTTCTCGGTGTGCTTTTTGCCCAGCATCCGTAACGGCGCAAGGATTTCTTTATGAATGTAAAAGCAATCGGGCTCGCGTTCCACAAAACTGAAAACGACCAGTTCAAAAACACTGATCAACTTGGTGCGCTGCTCAGTCATGTCTTCGGGAAACATGGACCTCACCTCAGGATGGCGCTCAAATAGGTGATTGTAGAAACGGATGGTCATTCCCTCGGTATTCAACAACCTAAACGTTTTCTTCAAAATCACTACTTGATCTTTCGTCAAGGGTTTAAGTGGCTCAATGTTCATGACCGTATTTTAGGTAATTACTGCAAAATGCCACTGCCGATTTGAGTGAATGACAGAAATCCAGAGCGTTTGACATTCTGAATGAGCGAACTGATTCCTTCCATTTTTTAGACCACATTGCCCGAGGGCAACATCGACCTAAATCTTACATCCACAAGAATTTTCGGCACTCAAGAAAAATGTTGTTTACTCAATTGCCTTGGTAAAACACTCATTCATCAAAACCTGCTACCTGTGGTCACGTACTTTTGAATCGAACTCAAACAAACCTCTTTGTGCCGCGGCCATAGAGGATAAAACTAAAACCAAAAATCATGAACGCACAACAAATTAAACTCGTCAAAGAATCTTGGGGTTTTGTAATTGTAAAACCAGAAGAAGCAGGTCAGATGTTTTATGCCCGCCTGTTCGAAACAGCACCCGAATTGCAACACCTGTTTCATGGCAACATTAAAGAGCAGGCACGCAAACTCATGAGCATGGTCACCTTGATCGTTTCCAAATTGGAAAAGCTGGACACCGTCATCCAAGAAATCAAATCGTTGGCTGTACGTCACAATAAGTATGGAGCAAGAAGAGAACATTATTCAGCGGTTGGTGATTCTTTGATTTGGACATTGAAAAAAGGTCTCGGCGAGCGGTGGACGATAGAGACAGAAACGGCGTGGCTTCTTGTATTCAAAATCTTGTCCGAGGCGATGATCCAAAACCAACTGGCAGCCGCGACGGCCGCAAGGTAATTTCTAAACAACACCAACACATCCCCATCTATGTTTTTAATTCTTTATCACCCGGTCTGGTTCGAAGGCCTTTCTACATTGATGGAAAAGGAAAAAACGAAATTCTTTTCCATGACACGAAATTTTCTTCGCAAGCAATTTTCCCGGAAAAATTCGTCGTTTCACCAGTTGAAAAACTTGCTGGATGATAAAGTGGAGAAACTCGAGGTGCTCTCTGCCGAGCTTCGGCAAAAAAACGTTCAATTAAAAAAACAGTATGACGAGCTCTGCGCACAAAGCGACCGCATTGATTTGCAGTATCAGTTGATTGAGCTAATGAACGCAGAACTCAATTCGCACAGCAAAAAACTGGAGGAGAAGGTAAACGAACGGACCAAAGAGCTGGAGCATTCAAACAGGTTATTGAAACGCTACAACGAAAACCTAGAGCAATACACGTTTGCCATTTCGCATCAATTGAAGGCGCCGATCGCACGCGTGTTGGGGCTCACGCAGTTGATGCGTATCGTGCCTGAATTAGAGCGCATTTCAATCAACGAAAATTTGCATAGCGAGGCCAAAGAACTGGACGGCATTTTCAAACAACTGGTTCACGCCTTAAACCTAAAACATGATTCGACCGCTATTAAAGTCGAAAACCTCAACATCGAGTCGTTGTTGCACGAAACTTGGGAAATGCTCCGCAGGCAGTCCGATGCCGAGGCCAGACTCGAATGCAAGGTGATCGGTGATGCGTCGCTCGACACTGATAAGAACCATTTGACGGAGGCAGTGGCTCACATCCTTGCCAACGCGCTCAAATTTCATAAACCCCAGTGCGGAGCAAGAGTGAAAGCCGAAATCGTGAGAGGAAAAGAATGGATGAAAATCCGTATCAAAGACAACGGCATAGGCTTTGACACAGAGGATGTTGCAGAAAAATTGTTCACGCCATTTTCAAAATTCAACGTCACGCATTCAGGAAGAGGGATGGGCCTGTATTTAACGAAGCAACATGTTTCCATTTTAGGTGGGGATGTGTGGGTGGCGAGCCGCCTCAACAAAGGAACGGAAACGATCATTGAACTTCCGTTGAATTGATCAATAACGTTCAGCAACATGAGTAGAGATTTTGATAATACAAGTTTAAAAAAATACCAGTCGCTCATTTCTACTCTGAAAGGGCATGAAGAATTTTTGCTGGATGCCAATGGAATCATCATCAGTACCAACCTGGAAGCGGTAAACATCACCGGGTATGAAGAATACCAGGTCATTGGCAAACATTTGAGCTTGTTCTACACCAGCGAAGAAAAACCAAAAGCGAACAAAGATCTGGAGCGGGCGACTTTACTCAAGGCAATTGTGGTTACAGGGCTGAAGCTGAAAAAACGCGGTGGCACTTTTTGGGCCAAAATGAAAATCAGTTTCGAAGGTGAAAAGGATTCTGCGGTGTTTTTCAAAGTCACCCTGCAAGACACCACACACCGTGCGCTTTCAAAACTCAACGGAAAATCGATTCGTGACGAATACCTGGCTATTTTCAATACGTCCTTTGTGGGCATCTTCAAATTCCGAATGATTGACTACCTGATGATGATGTGCAATCAGAAAGCTTTGGACATCACCAATAGAAATGGTTCGGGCAACTTTAAGTTCAATGCTGTTTTTCATAACCCGCTGCAGTTTGAGCAGTTTATTTCCATTCTTGAAAAGGAACGAAAAGTGGAAGGCCTTCAGTTTCTGATCAATGACAACACCAACCGCAAAGACAATTGGGGTTTGGTGAGTGCGAAATATTTTAAAAGCCAGGGCTTTGTTGAAGGATTGCTCATGGATATTTCAGAGCAACACAATCAGATGATGGAGCTCCAACGCGTAAACCGCGAACTGGACAACTTCACGTATCACGCGTCACATGACCTGCGCGCTCCGCTCACGTCCATGATGGGATTGATAAATCTTGGTTTAAAGGAATCGGAAGACGAGACAAGCCTGAGATACTTTGAAATGCTGCGCGGACGAGTATCGCATATGGATATGCTATTGAAAGACTTGATTTCAGTGTCGTACAATAGCAAGGCGCAGATTGAATATGGACACTTCAATTTTACGAATGAAGTCGAGGCTATTCTCAAATCATTGATCTACCCAGGGCATATTTTTCGTATTGATTTAAACATCAACGAAGATCACGCGTTCGCCACGGACTCACCACGAGTGCGCACCATCCTGAGAAATTTACTCTCGAATGCATTCAAGTATTACAACAATGAAGAGCAATCACCTTTTGTCTGTTTGAAAATACGAGTCAAGCCAAGCCATGTGGCGATTCAACTTAAAGACAACGGCATCGGTATTGAGCATGAAAACAAACAGAAAATCTATAACATGTTTTATCGCGGCACCAACCGCTCCGATGGCACGGGGCTTGGCCTCTACATCGTCAAATCGATGGTAGAAAAATTGCAAGGAAAGATTGCCGTTGAATCCACCCTGCGCAGGGGTACCACTTTTTTGCTCACCATCCCCAACCAGATCAAACATTGTCAAGAAATAAATCGATACGCAGAAATTTAAAACCACAAGTCATGACGCAAAAGCAAATCGAATTGGTCGAAAATTCATGGGACTATGTAATCATCAATGCATTAGAGGCGGGAACAAATTTTTATACAAAACTCTTTGAACTTGATCCTGCATTGCGGCAATTGTTTAGAGAAGACATTCGCCTGCAGTCACAAAAGCTAGTGTCGCTGATCACTTTCGTGGTTCATAAGCTGAATAACATGAATGATGTCATCGCAGATGTGAAAGCACTTGGCAAACGCCACAAAAACTATCGTGTGAAAAAAGAACACTATTCGCTGGTGGAACAGGCGCTTTTGTGGACCCTGGAAAAAGGGTTGGGCGACCAATGGAATCATGAAACCGAAAATGCATGGAGAGCCGCCTACTCCATCCTGTCCGACACGATGATCAAAGCGAGTCAAGACACCGAACCCGCGGTTATATAAATTTCAATCATCGCCTCAAGTATGTCGAACAAAAAGCATTTGTTTACCGCGTTCTTTCTTGCGTCCATATCTTGTATGATGCTGACGGTGGCTGAACCACGACAGAATGCTCGCGTAAATACGAACCCACATTCCGAAAGTGAAAAGCCCGTGAAGGCCCAAAAGAAGGTCACGCCCATTTTCCTTGAAAAGGAAGTCAGGTTCAAATCACTTCAAAATAAACACAAGCAATTTTGGATTGGGTTGATGCGCAAACCAAAAGAGAAAGTCAATGGTATGGTCAATCAATCGGGGGTCGCACAGAGTTTTATTAGGGATTTTTATTTCGCCGCAAGGAAATGATTACAGCCTGAGGAAAACAATTCTTTTAGGGGGAGTAGATCTGATTTGAAATACTCGCAGCACCCCTTATCTTGCCGGGATGAGCGAAAAAGAATTCAAACCTGTTTTGGGATTATGGGACGGTACCATGTTGGTCGCTGGCTCGATGATCGGTTCGGGTATTTTCATTGTAGGAGCCGATATCCTGCGAAACGTGGGCAGCGCGGGCTGGCTCATTGGCGTGTGGGTGATTACAGGCTTCATGACCATCACGGCAGCTGTCAGCTATGGAGAGCTGAGTGGCATGTTTCCAAAAGCAGGTGGTCAATATGTTTATTTGAAAGAGGCCTACAATCCACTCGTTGCGTTTCTCTATGGCTGGAGCTATTTCTCCGTTATTCAAACGGGGACGATCGCCGCCGTGGGAGTGGCTTTCGCAAAATTCATGGCATATATCGCGCCATGGGCCAGCGAAGATTTGATTTTGATCGATTTGAATTTCTTGAGAATCACCTCCGCACAGCTGATTTCCATTTTCACGATCATATTGCTCACGTATATCAACACAAGAGGAGTTCAAGGCGGGAAACTTATTCAAACCTTCTTGACCGTCATCAAACTCGCCAGTCTTTTTGGGTTGATCGTTTTTGGATTGGTCATGATGAAAAGCGACGTGTGGAGCGCCAACTGGACAAACGCCTGGAGCCTTCACGGTATCGAAAAAGGAACCGGAAATATCATTGACTACACTTTTGTCGTGGGCCTCGGAGCAATAGCAACGGCGATGGTAGGATCTATCTTCAGTAGCGACGCATGGAACAGCATTACTTTCATCGCGGGCGAAATGAAGAACCCTCAACGCAATATCGGACTTGGTTTGTTTCTAGGCACCCTGATCGTAACCGTCATTTACGTTCTGGCAAACTTGATGTATGTATCCGTGTTGCCGCTGAACGAAATTGCCTTTGCGGAAAAAGATCGTGTAGGTGTTGCTGCCGCGAAAGTCATCTTTGGTAACGCCGGCACAATCGTTATCGCGGTGATGATCATGATCGCCACATTTGGTTGCAATAATGGCTTGATCCTGGCGGGCGCCCGAGTTTATTACACCATGGCCAAAGACGGCTTGTTTTTCAAAAAGGTGGGTGAACTCAATCGTTTCTCAGTGCCAAAGAATGGTTTGTGGATTCAATGTATACTTGCTTCGGTTTGGTGCCTGAGCGGGCAGTACGGCGAACTCCTTCAAATGATTTCGTTTATTGTGGTCGTTTCTTATATGCTCACCATTGCAGGAATTTTTATTCTGCGAAAGAAACGCCCTCACGCGCATCGCCCTTACAAAGCGTTCGGTTATCCTGTCCTCCCGCTGATTTATATTTTGATGGGCACCGCATTTTGTCTGTTGCTGATTTTCTATCAACCGTTTTACACGACCTGCGGCTTGATCATTACCTTGATCGGCATCCCCATTTATTATTTTGTGTTAAACGAGAAATCAGTCACTTCCTGACCAGGCAAACTCATTTAACTAAATCGGTGAGCAAATCACGGATCGAGAAAAACGATCGATCATTGATTTTCCAGGCCGTCCGATTTTCATCGGAGTACACCCAGATAGTTAATTCACCATCGGTTGAGACTGAAAACCCCTGCCTCTCCAAGGCATTTTTGGTCCAAAGAAATGAATACCCCTCCCCCTGCAAATGGATGGTCTTTTTTTGAAAGGATTGATGCTGAACTTTTCCAGTCTTCAGATCGAAGCCTTTGAATTTGAACACGTTGTCAAAAGATCCGTCAAGCACGAGGTCTTCGGGAATTCCAGTCACCATTTTTTTGTCGGGTGTGGCCAGCCACACATCGTCCGCCATTTGCAGCGCGAGGTCGAGTTCATGTGTCGCCACAACGATGGCTTTGTCCTTTTCTCGGGCAAGTTTTAGCAACAACTTCATGATCTCCACGCGGTTGTTCAAGTCAAGGTGTGCCGTAGGTTCATCGAGCAATAAAACGGGAGTCTCTTGGGCAAGGGCACGGGCAATCATCGCCAACTGCAATTGACCGTCGCTCAGCTCTTCCAATTTCTTGTCTATCAAAGATGCAATGCGGACTTCACGAATAGATTGATCGATAACTTCGAGATCAATGGACGAGAAAGAAACGTCCCAATTGATGTGCGGATACCTGCCATAACCAACCAAGTCGTAGACGGTCATGTGAGTAGCGGTAACCTTGTCCGTCAGCACGACCGCAATTTTTTTTTCGTCTTGATTTAAAATTTCACCCGCCAAAGGACGTTGTAAACCGGCCAGTGTTCTAATCAAAGTCGACTTTCCAATTCCGTTGGGGCCCATAAAACAAGTGAGTTTTCCTGGGTACAATTCGAGATCAACGCCCTCGAATAATACATTAGAAGTATATCCGACGGATAAATTTTTTGTTGAAAGGATTTGATTAGCGCTGTTCTGCATGAAGAAAAGTTAATGCAAAACTAAGCCATTTCATTTTTGCAAAAATTACTTTTAATATGTTTATCATTGTAAACCCTCCGATCAAATAAATTCAACACACAAAAAAAGCGTATGAAAAAGAACCTTCTTTTCGCAGTGGCATTGCTACTGGCTTTTCATTTTTCTTTAGCACAAAAGAAAAAAGGGGAACTCGACCAAAAGAAACCCGAAACCAAAATGGCCTTACCGGCTCCACAGAAAATCACGAGCGTGGAGGGAATCACTGAGTATCGGTTGGCCAACGGACTTCGCGTTTTGCTTTTTCCCGATCAGTCGAAACAAACCGTGACGGTGAACATCACCTATATGGTTGGATCCAAAAATGAAAACTATGGTGAGACAGGGATGGCGCACTTGCTCGAGCACTTGGTGTTCAAGGGCACACCCAACCACCCAAACATTCCTCAGGAATTGACAGCACACGGAGCAAGCCCCAATGGCACCACCTGGGTTGACCGCACAAATTATTTTGAAACATTCAATGCCACCGAGGAAAACTTAAAATGGGCACTTGACCTCGAAGCCGATCGAATGGTGAACTCGTATATCGCCAAAAAAGATCTGGAAAGCGAAATGACCGTAGTACGCAATGAATTTGAATCGCGCGAAAATAATCCCTTCAACGTACTTATGGAGCGCGTCACTTCCACCGCTTATTTGTGGCATAACTATGGCAAGTCCACCATCGGCTCTCGTGCCGATTTGGAAAACGTACCCATCGAAAGACTCCAAGCGTTTTACAAAAGAAATTATCAGCCCGACAACGCAGTGCTTTCTGTGGCTGGAAAAATTGATGAACCAAAAACATTGGAACTCATCAACCAATACTTTGGCATTACTCCAAAACCCGAAAGAGAACTCCAAAAGACGTACACCCTCGACCCCACTCAGGACGGCGAACGAAATGTGGCTCTGAAAAGAACAGGCGATGTGCAAGTAACAATGGCAGCCTATCATATACCTGCCGGCTCGCATCCGGATTATGGACCTCTTACAGTGCTCGGCCGGCTACTGGGAAGCGAACCTTATGGTCGACTCTACAAGGCTTTAGTAGACACAAAAATGAGCAGCTACGCAGGCGCGTTCCCACGTTCGTACCAAGAGCCGGGATTGTTTTACGCCTACGCACAAGTGTTGAAAGAAAAATCACTCGATGATGCCAAGTCGACGATGTTCAAGACGCTGGATGAATTTGCCAACACACCACCCACGGCCGGAGACCTGGAACGCGCAAAAAATGAAATCCTCAAACAAATCGAACTTTCATTCAACTCGTCACAAAGTGTGTGCCTTCAACTCAGCGAGTCGATCGCGACGGGCGACTGGCGACTTTTGTTCCTGAATCGCGACAGAATCAAAACAGTGACGATCGATGACGTGGTGCGCGTCGCGAAACAATATCTGAAACCCGACAATCGTACTTCGGGCGTATTCCTGCCAACCGAAAAACCCGAGCGCTCGGATATTCCCGCAACGCCAGATGTGAATGCAATGGTGAAAGATTACAAAGGAGGTCAAGCAGCGGCCCAAGGAGAAGCATTCGATCCTTCACCTGCAAATATTGAATCAAGAACAGCGCGCACAGATTTGCCAAATGGAATGAAGGTCGCGTTACTTCCAAAGAAAACACGGGGAGAATCCGTGGAGGCAAGGATGACTGTTCGATTCGGTGATTTAAAATCGCTGCAAGGCAAAAGCATTGCTGCCGATTTTGTGGCAGTTTTATTGATGAGGGGCACTACCAAACATACACGCCAGCAAATAAAAGATGAATTTGATCGGTTGAAGGCAAATGTATTTGTCGGAGGAAGCGCACCTACCATAACCGTGTCGATCTCCACCACCAGACCCAACCTTTCTGAAGTACTCAAATTGGTGGCCGAAGTTTTACAAAGCCCCGCTTTTCCTCAAGATGAGTTCGACAAACTAGTCAACGAACAATTGGCCGATGTAGAGTCTCAACGCAGCGAACCTCAGGCCATTGCCATGACACGTATGCAACGCTACATCAATCCTTATCCAAATACCGACCCGAGATATACCACGAGCCCTGATGAAGATGTTGCCGAAATCAAAGGCGTGAAGATGGACGAAGTGAAAAAATTCTACAGTGAATTTTATGGCGCTTCGGCAGCAACGTTATCTGTCGTTGGAGATTTTGATGCAAATGAAATCAAAAAACTGGCCACAGAATTATTTGGAAACTGGAAAAACCCAACGCCGACGGTTCGATTGGAAAACAAAGCAACCCCTGTGGCCACGATCAACGAATCCTTTGAAACACCCGACAAGGCAAACGCTTTCTTCGTAGGCAGTTTTAATTTCGAATTCCGCGATGACAATCCAGACTACCCTGCCATGGTGATGAGCAACTTTATGCTCGGTGGTGGATTTTTGAATTCACGATTGGCTACGCGCATCCGTCAAAAAGAAGGCTTGAGCTACGGGGTAGGATCAAGTTTTAGCGCAGGAGCTCTTGATCCTGTCGGATCATTTATGGCATTTGCGATCTATGCCCCGGAAAATGTCGACAAACTCGAGGCAGCTTTCAAAGACGAAATCAACAAAGTAGTGACCACTGGCTTTACTGCTGAAGAATTGGCCGCCGCAAAATCCGGATGGACACAGCAACGCACCGTCGGACGCGCACAAGATGCGAACTTGGCGGGCACACTGAACAATTACCTGTTCATCAAGCGTGATTTGAAGTGGGATGAATCCTACGAAAAGAAAGTAGTGGACTTGACAGTGGAGCAAGTAAATGCGGCAGTAAAAAAATACCTGGATGTAAGCAAGATCAATATTGTCAAGGCAGGCGACTTCGCCAAAGCAAAAGCGAAGGCGGCATCTGCAGAAAAGAAATAGCATCTCTTATCAATAGTTGAACCCTTGGGCGTCGGAAGAACCCAAGGGTTTCTTTTTTTAGACGGTTTCAGCCTCCATCTTTTGATGGGGTTTGTAAATCCGATCAATCTTGTTCATCTTTGCACCCCTTTGACAAGAAAATAGCGTAAAAACATATGAAACGTACATTTCAACCTTCACGCAAGAAAAGAAAGAACAAGCACGGATTCCGCGAACGCATGGCATCCGCCAATGGCCGCAGAGTATTGGCTAGCCGTAGAAAGAAAGGCCGCAAAAAGCTAACGGTTTCTGACGAAGGCACTTCCAAGAGCAAGTAAAATGTGAGTACATTCCGTTGTGGATTTGTACTAAATCCAAAGGAATGACCATGTTTTCGTTCACAAAGGCCGAACGGCTTTCAAGCAAAAAATCAATTCAGGAACTCTTCGACAAGGGTTCCTCTTTTTATTTACACCCCTTTAAGATTTATTACCGAAAAGCAGATCTCTCTAATCAAAGTCAAATTCTGATTTCGGTACCAAAATCAAATTTCAAGAGAGCACCTGATAGAAATACCTTGAAACGACGGATCCGGGAAGGATATCGCCTCAACAAATCCTCGTTATCGTCAGACAAAAAATTCTTGATTGCGTATATTTACTCAGCCAAGGAAATATTGCCCTCGGCCGTCATCCATCAAAAGATTATCTCATCACTAAAAAAAATCACTGAAAGATGAAGGGAAAGAAATGGAGGGTTGTGATTTTCTTGTCCGTCGCAACGGGTCTTTTGGCATTCACCGTTCCTACCGATCGATACTTCGATATTGCCAAGAGCCTGGACATTTTCGCCACCCTGGTCAAAGAAGTAAATGCCAACTATGTGGACGAAGTCGATCCTAAGAAATTGATCGACACGGGCATCAATGGCATGCTGCAACAATTGGATCCTTACACGGATTATATCCCGAAAGAAGACATGGAGGCGTTCAGTATTCAAACGACGGGTGAATATGCTGGCATAGGAGCATTGGTGGGCCAAATCAATCACAAGACCGTCATCACATTTCCTTACCTCGGCTTCCCCGCAAATCGCGCCGGCATCCGCGTAGGCGATGAATTGATTTCAATCAATGGCAAAAATGTACAGGGAAAACCAACGGGTGAGTCAAGTGTGCTACTCAAAGGCACGCCACAAACCGAGGTGGAAGTTGAAGTGAAAAGATACGGAGAGCAAAACACCATGAAATTCAAGGTGCTGCGGGAAAAGATCAAAATCAGTAATGTCACTTACGTGGGATTGATCGACAATGAACTTGGATACGTCAAACTCGACGAGTTTACCCCCGGAGCAAGCCGCGAGGTGGCCGACGCCGTTGCGAAATTGAAATCACAGGGGGCTAAAAAATTAATTCTGGATTTGCGCGACAATCCCGGCGGTTCTCTCTATGAAGCGGTGAACATTGTGAACATCTTCGTTCCCAAAGGAAAAGAAGTAGTGTCCACCAAAGGAAAATCGCCCGAATCAAATAAGACCTACAACACCCTCAACAACCCGATCGATCTAGAAACACCCCTGACGGTTTTGACCAGCGGAAGCTCTGCCTCTGCGTCTGAAATTGTTGCGGGTTCGTTGCAAGATTATGATCGCGCAGTGCTCGTGGGTCAGCGAACTTTTGGCAAAGGCCTTGTGCAGACCACTCGGCAGCTGGCATACGACGCGCAGCTAAAAATCACGACGGCTAAATATTACATACCAAGTGGCCGTTGCATCCAAGCATTGGACTATGCGCATCGCCATACCGACGGCACCGTCGGGAAATTCCCAGACTCATTAAAGCGTGAGTTTAAAACTAAAGTCGGCCGAAAAGTTTATGACGGCGCAGGGTTGGATCCGGATATCGAGGTCAAGCCAGAAGAGATTGCCTCACTGACGGTGGAGTTGGTGTCCTCAGGATTGATGTTTGAGTACGCCAGTAAGTATTGCAGCGAAAATAAAACCAGCCCGCAATCGATGAAATCGTTCCGCGTGAACGATGCTGAATATGACAAATTTATAAGCTGGATCACAACTCAATCTTTTTCTTTTACGCCCGATCTTGAGCGAAAAGTGGATGCACTCATCGCTTCCGCAAAGACAGAAAAATATTACGATCACCTTCAAAATTCCTTGGTGGAGTTGAAGAGCAAAATAACACAGTCACGATCCAATGACCTTATTCGTTTCAAGGTGGAGATCTCTAGAGTTTTGGAAGAAGAAATCGCTTTCCATTACTCTCTTTCTCAGGGACAGGTGGACGTTTCCCTCGACCGCGACCCGGAAATTCTGGCGGCAAAAAAATTGCTGAACGATCGGACAAAATACAACCAACTGTTGTCAGCTCAGTGATGGCACTGTTATTGAGTATTGAGACGTCAACTCATTCCTTTTCTTGTGCGCTTCATGATGAAGGAAAATTAGTGGTCGAAGAAAAAAGCGTTGCGGATCAAACAACGGCGTCGATGCTCGCAGTGATGATCAAAAAACTTTTCAGTAAATCTCAATTAAAAAAAAATAAGCTCAGTGCGGTCGTGATTGCCGCTGGACCGGGTTCTTATACTGGGCTTCGCATAGGTGTCGCCACAGGCAAAGGAATATGCTATGCGTTGGAAATCCCCCTAATTTCTGTGGACACTTTAAAGTTGATGGCCTTCCAAGCATCGGCATTGATTCGCGATGGACTTCTATGCCCAATGCTCGATGCACGAAGAATGGAAGTTTATTGTGCCTTGTTTGATCAGGATTTAAAGGTGATTCAAAACACCCAAGCCAAAATCATTGACGCGAATAGTTTTAGCGATCAACTTCATCGACCAATTTATTTTTTTGGTGAGGGGGCGGATAAATGTAGAGACACGCTGGTGCATTCAAATGCGAAATTCATGTCGGGTATTAAACCATCAGCGAATGCTCTCGGCGAGTTGGGGTATGCAAAATTTCAGAAATCGGAATTTGAAGGTCTCGAACATTTCGAGCCATTCTACCTAAAAGATTTTGTGGTCAAAAAACCAAAATCTGTTTCCTGATGTTAGGAGCTTAAGTATGGAAGAGCAAATCATCAACAGAGTTTCAGCCAGCAACCTAGCGTCTTTTGACCTGGAGGAACTCCACGTACCAGGCGAGCGAGTTCTCTTCGACATCAAAGATTTGCTTTTTCAAGGGCTGATCTTGAAAGAGAAGGATTTTCGTGACTTCATTAAGGCACACAATTGGCCTCAATATACTGGCCAGCATGTCGCAATCACTTGTTCTGCAGATGCCGTTGTTCCAACATGGGCGTTTATGTTGCTGTCGATAGCACTTCAGCCATTCGCTGTCACAATTGTTTTCGGCACCCTAGAGGATTTGGAGAAGCAACTTTTCCATGAAAAACTGGCGGCCGTCGATTGGCTAAAATTTGAAAACGCCAAAGTGGTCGTCAAAGGCTGCAGTAAAGTGATGGTTCCTGTTTCTGCTTATGTGGAAGTAGTAAATCGGTTACGCCCGATTGCGTCAAGCATCATGTACGGCGAGCCCTGTAGCACCGTGCCCCTCTTCAAAGCAAAAAAATAATTACCTATCGATTCGATTGTAGCCCGCGATTTCCGAGGCGTGGGATTTTTTTCAAAAAAAAACAGAAGGCTAACTCACTGAACGCCAAACCAGAGGACGACGGCAGTAAGGGTGCATTAAAAATCTTTTTACCTCCATTTGCGGAAGCCGACTGAAGTGCTACCTTTGCAGTCCGTTTTGGAAAAAATGGGGCAAAACAGCAGGTTTTGGCCTTTTATGCTTGAAGAAGCACATGCCATCGATACAAAGATGGATAACGTTCATTGAATGGATGAAGATTGACAGCGGACCCCGTGCATGGTCGATGGAGGCGATGCACGGAGTCGAATTCTTTTGAATGCGCGCCGTCGCGAGACGGTGGGCGCTAAGGACATTAGACGAGGCCGAGGACAAACG
>DATJJP010000014.1:0-15578 GCA_035492075.1 Cyclobacteriaceae bacterium
CAAAGGAAATTTGCGCAATGGTGACTTCTATTCCGGCAGAAATTTTTCAACTGGAAATCCCATCGATACAAGTTGGCAAGCCGGCGGACTTTTGGATTACTCCTGCGAAAGACGAAGCTTATTTAGACAACCTTATTAAAATCGAATCCTCGGAAATATCAGGGGTGTTTGTAAATGGAGAGATTCGCTACGGGAATTTGGACGTGGCTAAAAGCCTTGAAGCAAAAGGATTTGGCATTGACGTGCAGGGGCAAGGAAAATGGTGCGCGTATGACATTCGCAAGTTGAAAAAAAGAATAGAAGCAAAATCGAAGGGAGTGTGTGGCGAAAATTCGCTTTGGAAAAAAATTTCCTGATTTATATGTAGAGCGAACAAACACACCGCTGGCAAGTCGGATCACGGTTTACGTCCAATTGCTTCCTAAAAGCAATCGCCCTTTCTGAATTAACAATGTTCGAAAAGGCGTCATCATGAATGTTTCCGTAAGGTTTATGGAAAAAACAAGGCAGGACATCACCACTGGATTCAATCACGGCCGACACCCAGGGGGCGTTGCATTTTCTTGCTGGAAAGGTTTCCACCCCAAGCAGGGCACGATAATGCTGGACTAAAGAACCCATTTTTGAAGGGGATTCGGCGATGAATTTTTGCCGGTATTCATTTTTCAGGTCAGCGAACGACTGCTTTAAGATTTGGTCAAATTCATCTGTTTCCGATTTGGTGAGAGCGATCTCATTTTTTTGCTCGTTGTTCAGGTCATTGTGATTGAACGCTGTTGATGAAACATCGGCAGCTAAAAATGAAATTTGGTCAAGGCCGATTTCTTTAGCCGCCCTGACGATGGTAAAAAAATCCCTAAAATTCCTTTTTTGCAGTACGCATCTGCCAGTTACTCTAAAAGAAGGTTTCTTTTTCTTGATTTCGCTCACGCCCTCTGAAAGCTTTTCGAATGCCTGGGGTATGTTTCGGATGGAGTTATGCTGTTCGCGGCCGCCATCCATAGAAACAATGAGATCATCGCAGTGATCAATCACTTGCTGTGCGTGCACGTTCACCGTAAGTCCCGTCGATAACAGACTTATTTTTACCCCAATCGATTTGAGTTGCGCGCAAAGTTTCCACAAGTTCGAATGCATCAATGCCTCACCCCCCGATAACGCGACCTGCCGGACGCCCAATTCCCTGAACGCAGAAATATGCTTCGCTAATTCCTCGTCTGTGATTTCTTGCTTATGGCTGTTAGCTTTCCAGATGTCGCACATCACGCACCGGCAGTTGCATCGGCTGTGTGGCATGAGCACGAGCACGGGCATTTCGTATAATCGATGAGTAAATTTGGACGCAAACCGTTGCAACATTCGGTCAAGTTATTGATAAGTTTGAAACTCGGTGATAGTTTTTTGACGAGTTCTTTCATCCTCAAATGATTTAGTTATTTTTGGCTTCCATAAAAAAAGAAAGTTTCGCATGTCACTCTCCAACCGAATCAATGCCATCGAAGAATCAGCAACACTCGCGATGGCGGCAAAAGCGCGCGAGTTCAAAAACCGTGGTATAGATGTAATCAATCTTAGCCTTGGCGAACCCGACTTCAAGACGCCTCAACACATCTGTGATGCGGCAAAAGTGGCGATTGATGAAGGCAAATACTTCTCCTACCCTCCAGTGGCCGGCTATCAAGATCTACGCGAAGCCATTGCGGCGAAATATCAAAAGGAAAATAAAGTGCCCTACAAGGCGGAGAACATCGTGGTGAGTAATGGGGCGAAGCAGTCAATCGCGAACGTGATGCTGGCACTTCTTAACCCTGGAGATGAAGTAATTGTTTTTTCACCGTTTTGGGTGAGCTATGACGCGCTCGTTCGGTTGACGGAAGCAAAACCGGTGTTAGTGAAAGGCACCATTGAAAACGATTTTAAGGTCACTGCGGCTCAAGTTGAAAAAGCGGTCACCCCCAAGACCAAGGCGATCATATTTTCATCACCTTGCAATCCCACGGGCTCTGTTTTTTCGAAGAAAGAGCTGGAAGATATTTCCAAAGTCGTACTGAAGTATCCGAACTTGCTGGTGATCGCCGACGAAATTTACGAGCACATCAACTTCACCGGAGACCAAACAAGCATGGCTTCCCTACCTGGCATGTTTGACCGGACCATTACCGTCAACGGGTTTGCAAAAGGCTTTGCTATGACCGGCTGGCGGGTAGGCTACATTGCGGCACCAAAATGGGTCGCCGATGGAAGTAACAAAGTGCAAGGACAAATCACTTCTGCCAACTGTTCCATCTCTCAACGCGGAGCGCTGGCAGCGATTACCGGCGACCTGTCACCCACCAAAAAGATGGTGGAAGAATATGGAAAAAGGAGAGAAATTGTTTCCCAACTGTTGAAGAAGATTCCAGGAGTAAAAGCAAACTATCCACAAGGAGCGTTCTATTTTTTTCCGGACATCAGCTTTTATTTCGGAAAATCCGACGGAGATAAGAAGATCAACAACAGCGATGACTTCTGTTTGTGGATGCTTGAAAAAGGCCGCGTGTCTCTCGTACCTGGAGGAGCGTTTGGAGATGAAAACTGTGTGAGGCTTTCCTATGCAGCATCTGAAAAAGATTTGAGAGAGGCGATGAAGCGAATGAAAGAAGCTTTGGCCACCCTTAAATAATCGATTGAGAATCTTTAAAATGACGGCACGACAAATATCTGATTCTTTCAACAAGCTTCGCGTACTCATCATAGGCGACGTGATGCTCGATAGTTACATCTGGGGCGTCGTGGAACGGATTTCTCCCGAAGCCCCCGTGCCTGTAATTAATGTCAAGAAAAAAGATTTTCGTTTGGGCGGTGCGGCAAACGTGGCATTGAACGTACGCTCTTTGGGGGCGCAACCCGTTTTGTGCGCGCTGATTGGAAATGACGACGAAGGACAGAAACTGTTGCAGCGTCTTGACGACCAGAGCATGACCAAAGAGGGCATCGTGGTAAGCAAGGAACGTCCCACGACAGTCAAGACACGGGTCATCGCAAGCCATCAGCACGTTGTTCGCGTGGACGAAGAATCAGATAAAGAGGCTACAGAAAACGAAGAAAAATCATTGCTGGAGCGGATTGAAAAGCTATTGCCTCAATGTCACGTGGTAATTTTTGAAGATTACGACAAAGGTGTATTGAACACGAGAATAATTTCAAAGACGGTTGAACTGGCGAAGCAAAAAAATATCCCGACCGTCGTTGATCCTAAAAAAAGAAATTTCCTTTCCTATCAAAATGTGACGCTGTTCAAACCCAATTTAAAGGAACTCAGAGAAGGATTGAAAATAGAAGTTACCTCGGGCAACCAAGAACAAGTGCAACAAGCAACACAGCTGCTGAAACAGAAATTGAATGCCACCGGAATAATGGTGACGCTTTCAGAACATGGCGTTTATATCGACTATCAAGACCAAAAAGTAAAACTTGCCGCCCACGAGCGCGAAATTGCGGACGTGTCGGGTGCGGGCGACACCGTAGTAAGCGTAGCTGCACTTTGCACCGCGTTAAAACTCGATGCAAAGGTGATCGCGCAGCTCAGCAATTTGGCTGGCGGCTTGGTATGTCAGCATGTGGGCGTGGTGCCCATCGATAAGCGCGAGTTGTTTGAAGAGGCCGTAAAGGTTTTGGTAGAATAATTTATTCCTTGAACTGTTTTTCGAGCGGTTCTTCCCGTTCCAGATCTTGAATGATCTTTTTGTCCAGCGGCGTGGCCTTGATTACATTGTAGTTGTCCCAGAATTTTTCGTTGTAGCGCTGATCCTGATACTGCAATCCATAACCTTTCATTTTCTTCGCCAGACTGACCCGCTCTTTTGAGTTTGGATATATGCGATTGATCAGAAGCTCCCTTTGCAATTCCGCTTCAAATTTCAAATCACCGGTTTCTTTGTCGTACCAATTCACCTGCGACGTCACCGTGAGATAATTCAAATAAAGTTTGCTATCTACAAATTTGAAATCGATTACCCGTTTTATCTTGGCAAACTTGCTTTCAAGGTCACGCACTTTTTCGAGATCCTCCTGGTGCTTGTTCGTGTATTCCAAGTGGATGATCCCGTAGGTTTCTTTGTCAATGTACACCCGCAACAGAAAATCATGAGCATACTCCACGACGAACACTTCCCGATCGTTGTAGTAGGTATCATGTTCAAACTTCACACGCTTGAAAAAAGCATCGTCATCCGGAAATTGCCGGTAGCGCACATTATTGTTCAGAAGTAAATCTTCCAGCAAATTATCTTTGTCGAAAAAAGCAGTGAATTTGCTGCTATACCCCAGACTTCTCCTCACTTCTTGAAGAGAGACGCGCTCGCGCAGCTTAAACTTATTGCGAGGCTCCACATAATTGTCATCATAGATTTTGATGGCAGCTTCAAGCAACGAGATGTAGGTGCCACCTAGGTTTTTGAGATCGCGGTAAAAGCCTTCCATCAGGAACGGCTCCATCGGATAGTTTTGGTCAATGCGTGTGATCGCCAGCTTCAGTATTTCACCCGCACGGAGCGAATCCGTCACCACTACTTCCTTTAACATAACGGCGGCGGCGGCCATTTGAATGGTTATCGCTTCTGTGGTGGACAGTGACCAGACGGGAGTCTCGAACGTTTTATAGCCAATCATGCTTACCGCAAAAATGTCATTCCGCATGTCGGCGGGGATGTGAAAATCAAATTCACCTTGGGCATTGGAAACCACGCCAATCGTCTTGCCGCTAATAAAAACAGATGCAAATGGCAACGCCTCTTTCGTCTCACCATCCACGATTTTGCCGGTAATGGTGATTTGCTGCGCGAAGGAAAATCCAGATAAAGCCACCATCAGACAGAGCAGACATCTCCTCATCGGTGCCGAAAGTTACGATTTTATGAAGATACCTAGTGTGCTTCAACTGCGGTAATGGCAACTCGTAGCGGTAATCAATGGGTTAGTCGCTAGTGAATACGATTGATTAACTTTATCGGAGAATTTTTGTCCGTGAAATTGCTCGATAAAATACCGCGAATCTGGAAGATGGCCTATGGGCTCATTTGCATGTGGTACTTTGTCAATTTTACGGCCAGTGCATTAGTCGAATGGAACTTTGTCAACCCCGCGTATTACGTTCTCTGGAATGCTCTCTTTCTGTTCGAGGCACTTTGCCTTTTTATTGTACTCATCTTCCTATGGTCGCATTGGCTCTCCAATTTTAGACCAGTGATTCAAGTCGTCGGGCACATGATAGGCATCTTCCTGTTTTTCATGACCATGGGTACCCTTTCCTATTTTTTCACCGACTACATGGATGGCTTGGTGTATTTCGACCACTGGAAAGAATACATGCTGGAACTGCTGAGCTGGGAAGCGTTGCGATTTCACGACCAATACATCATTACAGTAGGTGTGTATTATGTAATCAGGTATTTCCAGGGGCTCCAACGTCAGGAACAAGAGAAGAGCCAACTGGCCATTCGCAATCGCGAGATGCAAATTTCCCTGCTCAAGTCACAGATTAACCCTCATTTCCTTTTCAACACACTGAACTCGATCAGCACACTGGTGCACAGCAGCAAAGAGGAAGCGCGCAAGTTGATCACACAGCTGTCAGATGTATTTCGGTACGCACTAGACACGCATCGCGAGAACATGGTAAAACTGTCGAAGGAAATAGAGTTTATTGAAAACTATGTTCGTATCCAGCAGGTGAGGTTTGGCGACCGACTGAAATTTGAGCGCGACATCGATGCCACGTGCCTGAACACAAAGGTGCCCCCCATGATTTTGCAGCCACTCGTAGAAAACTCAGTGAAATACGGCATCGGGCCCAAACAAGAAGGGGGAACGATTTTTCTGACGGTGCGTAGGTCAGGCAGTATAATCTTTTTTGAAGTGAAAGACGACGGCCTCGGATCGAAAGCCAAAAAGGTGATGGATGGTAGCTCTAGCGGCATCGGCATGGCCAACACTGACCTGCGACTCAAGAGTTATTTCGGGCCGGAATCACGATTGCGCGTACGGGCTAGCGAGAAAGGTTACTCCGTCAATTTTTATATCGAAGACAAAGAATATCAAATCAAAAACCAGCAAGTCAAACTCGAACACGAAACAGAAAAACTAGTATATGAACAATAACAAAACAACCTGCCTCATTGTTGACGATGAAAAACTCGCCCGCGAACTGTTGACCGAATACCTCGAGACTTTTCCTGATATCGAATTGGTAGGAGAAGCTTCAAACGGTACCGATGCAGTGGCATTGATCGACAAAATGAAACCGGACCTCCTCTTCCTCGATGTGCAAATGCCGGGCATGACGGGCTTCGACGTGCTCGATGACATCAACCATGAACCTTACGTGATTTTTGTGACAGCGTATGACCAGTACGCAATCCAGGCCTTTGAAAAAAATGCCGTTGACTATTTGCTCAAGCCGCTTGACCAAGAACGCTTTCGCCAGGCTGTAGATCGAGCGATGAAGCGCAAAAAGACGGAGACAGGAGATATCGAAAACTTGCTCGGCAGCATGCGACCAAACCACACTCAAGGCGTTTACGAGTCGCACATTTTTGTTCAAAAGTCAGAGAAACTCTTCAGCCTGCCAATTGATGAAATTCTCCACCTGGAAGCTTCCGGCGATTATACGATCATCACCACCAAGAGCGACCAATTTGTCAGCTCCTCAGGTATCGGAAAACTGGAGGAAATAATGAATCCAGACAAGTTCATCCGGGTCCACCGGTCTACGATTGTAAACATCAACTACCTGAAAGAGATCGAGCGTCACTTTAATGGTGGAATGGTCGTGAAAATGCAAAGTGGAAAGAGCTTCCCGGTAAGCCGCACATACGCGAAACAAATCCGGAAAAAAGTGGTCTAACGACAAGAAACACCCTCGACATACTTGTCGATCACCTGAAGTGATTCAGCAATTTCACTTCCGGCAAATCCGGCGATGTCGCTATAGTGAACTTGCCTTTTATATTCTTCTAGAAAACCATTTGAAAGTGGCACATAAGACCAGTGCCACTTTTCTTCTTCATAGCCTGTCCGTCCGTTTATTTTTGAAGTATAGGGCTGGCAAAATCCGTATTCGGGGGCGTGAACGGTCAGCCATTCGTAAACTTTTTTCCCATCGCCTTTTTCAAAGTAGCTGTTGCTAAGCGAGTTTAAATCCATGTCCGTGCCCCAATGATGACGCGAGGTGCTCGGCATAGAACTGTAAAGCAAAATCATCTTCGCACGTTCATTTTTGTCGGTGATCGTGGTCAAATCTTTTCCCTCCACTTTTACCTTTCCGTTCCATTTGTTTTCCCAAATCTGTTTTTGAGAGTCAAAATTTCGCGTGGCAGAAATGATAATTAAACGGACGCCGTCTTTTTTAGCGGCCCGCTGCATTTTCTGAAAAGATTCAAAAGTCTCTTTTCGTAAATGACGATGCAGGGCACTTCCGCTGGCGAACTCGGCAGTCAATCGAACAAATCGAGGGTCGGCGGCAGGGTCGAATTTGCCCAGCAGATAATTTTTGTCGACGGGGTTTTGATCAAAAGAAAAAGTCAGGAATAGAAAAACACAGATCCATTTCATGTCCTGACTTTTTTAAAAAATTTAAACACCAAGAATCAATCTTCCGGGATCTTCAAGTAATTCTTTCACTCGAACGAGGAAGCTGACCGATTCACGTCCATCAATAATGCGGTGATCATACGACAGCGCCAGGTACATGATTGGACGGACAACCACTTCCCCGTTTTTTACCACAGGGCGTTCTACGATGTTGTGCATTCCTAAAATCGCCGATTGCGGCGGGTTGATGATCGGCGTGGAGAGCATTGATCCAAAGACGCCGCCATTGGTTATCGAGAATGTTCCTCCCGTCATTTCCTCAATAGAAAGCTTTCCGTCACGCCCTTTTGTCGCCAGGCGAACAACTTCACTTTCAATTTGTGACATCGTCAACAATTCGGCGTTGCGAATCACAGGCACCACTAAACCACGCGGAGTTGATACCGCGATCGAAATATCACAATAATCGTGGTAGATGATTTCATCCTTATCGATCGAGCCATTTACGGCAGGAAAATCTTTCAAGGCCATACAAATCGCCTTCGTGAAGAAGGACATAAAGCCAAGGCCCACGCCATATTTTTCTTTAAACTGATCTTTATACTTGCTGCGCAAATCCATGACCGGTTTCATGTCCACCTCATTGAAAGTGGTGAGCATCGCCGTTTCATTTTTCACAGCAACCAAACGGCGCGCGATGGTCTTACGCAAGGAAGTCATTTTTTCTCTACGCTCCGTACGTTGGCCACCGGAAGCTATTACAGGCGGCGCCAGTGTGGGCGCAGGTTTCGATTCTTTTGCAGGAGAGGAAACCTGGGCTTTTACAGCATCTTCTTTTGTTATTCTGCCGCCAACACCCGAACCGGAAACTTGCGATGTGGCAATTCCTTTCTCGTCGAGGATTTTTGCAGCAGCAGGGGAAGGGGTGCCGGCCGCGTAGGAAGTAGTTGACGCGGGTGTTGAAGTAGGCGCCGCTTGTGCTGTGGGTGCGGGGGCCGTTGCTGGTGCCCCACCTTCAGTAACTTCTATCTTGCAAATCAACCCACCGATAGGCAATGTTGTTTTCTCTTTAGCAACTATTCGTAATATCCCATTGGCTTCAGCAGGCAATTCAAAAGTGGCTTTGTCTGACTCTACTTCTGCAATCACCTCATCAAGTTTTACAAAGTCACCGTCCTTTTTCAACCAAGTTGAAATGGTTACTTCTGTGATCGATTCGCCCACAGCGGGCACTTTCATTTCTTTGATCGCTCCTGTTTGCATAGGTTTTGAAACTTGGGGTTGCGGAGTAGATGTGGTCGTTGTTTTAGGTTGAGCAGAGGATGAAGGCGAAGCGGCAGGTGCGACTCCGTTATCGGAAATTTCGCAAATGACAGTCCCTATGGGAACTACTTCACCTTTTTGTTTCGAAATTTTTAAAATGCCTGCTTGAGGCGCGGTGAGCTCGAAAGTGGCCTTTTCAGATTCCAGTTCGGCAATCACCTCATCCATCTTCACAGCATCGCCGTCTTTCTTTAGCCAGTTGGCGATGGTGACTTCGGAAATCGACTCACCTACCGTTGGCACTTTCACTTGTTGTGACATAATTTTTTTGGTTGAAGATTTTAAATGACTTCTCTTACCTCGGCAAAACCGCCTCGCTCAAGAATGGGACACGTTTTTATCATTTCAGTAGCTTGTCGAAGGTCATTCGATTTCAATAGAAGATAACCTCCCACGATTTCCTTGCCGACTTTATAAATATCCTCACGCACCTTGCCGTTGGTGTCGATAACATTTCCCTTTAATGTTAATGCTCGTCCACCGGAAAGATTTCCCGTTTTCGCGATGGATTCCATCCAGCTTTTCACTTTCGATTGATGTTGGACGTTGTCTTCCGCCGAGTGGACATCCATTCGTCCGTCAGGTTCCCGAAAAATAACCATGAAGTCTTTCATGCAATTTAATCGAGGGCTTGATTGACGATCTTTTCTTGCTCGGCCTTGTGAACTTTTGAATAGCCGGTAGCTGGAGATGCACTTGCTTTACGGGAAATCACGTCCAAGCCTTGCATATTCCGCAGCACGAATGACCAATAACCCATGTTCGAAGGTTCCTCTTGAACCCAAGTAACTTTAGCGCCCTTGTATTTTTTAAGAATCGCGTTCACCTGTTTTTCAGGCCAAGGGTGCAATTGCTCGACCCGAACAATGGCGACCTCCTTTGTTTTCTTTTTCTGCTGCCCCTCCAATAAGTCGTAATAAACTTTTCCCGTGCAAAGCACCACACGTTTCACATTCTTGGCATCCACATTCGGATCGTCGATCACCTCCTGGAAAGATCCTTTCGTGAAATCTTTCAATGGAGATACTACGGCGGGGTGACGCAATAAGGATTTTGGAGAAAACACGATACATGGCTTTCTAAAATCCCAAGTCACTTGCCGGCGCATCAGGTGGAAAATGTTGGCGGGAGTAGTAGGGTTGCTTACCACCATGTTATACTCCGCACATAGCTGAAGGAATCTCTCAGGACGCGCATTTGAATGTTCAGGGCCTTGGCCTTCATACCCGTGAGGAAGCAACAACACAATACCGTTCATGCGCTGCCACTTCGACTCGGCGCTCGAGATGAACTGGTCGATCATCACCTGGGCACCATTGGCGAAATCCCCAAACTGAGCTTCCCAAATTACCAACGCGTGAGGCGACGACATCGCATAACCATATTCAAAGCCGAGAACTCCAAACTCAGAGAGCAGCGAGTTGTATATGTTAAACTTCTGTTGTCCCTTCTCGATGTTGTCGATGCAGCAATAAGGTTCGTTGGTGTTGGCATCAAAGAAGTAGGCGTGCCGATGACTAAACGTTCCTCTCTTTACATCTTGCCCCGACATGCGCACGGGGACTCCTTCCGAAAGAAGGGATCCGTAGGCCAGAAGCTCAGCTTCCGCCCAACCTAAAACTTTGTCATCAAAGAAGGCGGCCTTGCGATCCTTGAGTAGTTTCTCGATTTGCTTCAAAGGCTTGAACCCTTCAGGAATTGTGATCAATGCTTTTGCGACCTTATCAACCGATGCTTGCTTCACTCCGGTTTCGGGAGACGCATCAAAATCTTCGGGTTTTGACTTGCGAAGCTTTCCCCACTCTTCTTCGATCTTTTGGGCCTTGTATGCCAGGGGCTTTTGTTTCACTTCATTCAACCGATCTTGCAGTTGATTACGGAAACTTTTATCCATCTCATCTGCCAGGGTTGCATCAACGTCACCGCGTTCAATCAACTTTTTCACATACACTTCACGTGGATTGGGATGCTTCGCGATGAGATTATAAAGCTTGGGTTGTGTGAATTTTGGTTCGTCGCTTTCATTGTGTCCGTGCCTACGGTAGCACAACATGTCAATGAAAATATCCTTTCCAAATTTTTGCCGATACTCAACGGCCAAATTTGAACAGAACGTTACCGCTTCGGCGTCATCGCCGTTGACGTGCAAGATCGGAGCATCAACAATTTTTGAAAGATCCGTACAATAAATACTTGTGCGGGCATCATCATAATCCGTTGTGAAGCCCACTTGATTGTTGATCACAAAATGAATTGTTCCTCCGGTGGTATAACCCGGCAGACCGGACATTTGAATGACTTCGTATCCAATGCCCTGACCGGCAATAGCGGCGTCCCCGTGAATAAGTATCGCCATCGCAATGTTGGCGCCTTTGTATTCATCATCGATCTGTCCGCGCGTGTAACCAACCACCACTGGATTTACCGCTTCCAGGTGAGAAGGATTAGGCGCAAGTTTTACATAAATTTTATTGCCTGACGGCGTCGCAATGTGGCTAGAGTAACCGAGGTGATATTTCACGTCACCATCGCCCATGGTGAGATCCGGATTTACGTTACCTTCAAACTCGCTGAAGATTTGTTCGTATACCTTCCCCAAAATGTTGGTCAGTACGTTCAAACGCCCACGGTGGGCCATCCCAATCACTGCTTCTTTCACGCCAAGCTCCGCCGACTTATCAATGATGGTTTGTAGTGCGGGAATGGTATTTTCACCCCCTTCCAATGAAAACCTCTTTTGCCCAAGGAACTTGGTATGCAAGAAGTTTTCAAACACCACGGCCTCGTTCAATTTGCTCAGGATATTTTTTTTCTGCTCGCGACTTGGGTTGAAACTGAAATACTCTTTCTCCACTTTCTGATTGAACCATGCGCGCACAGCGTCATTTCGAATGAAGTTGTATTCAAACCCGATCGTTCCGAGATAAAGTAGCTTCAGTCGCTCGATGATTTTTCGAAGCGATGATTTTGGCATATCAATCTGAGAAGCAATGTCAAACTCGGTGTCAAGGTCAGCATCGGTTAGGCCGAAGGTGGTGTGATCCAAATTGACGCCGTGGTCCCTCCTCCCGCGAATGGGATTGGTATAGGCCTTGAGATGACCAAAAGAGCGATAGGCGAAGATGAGGTCGCGTACCTGGGTTTCTTTGATGTTGCCGCTTACTGCTGTGTGGCCATTTTCACCAAAGCGTTGCGAGGAGAAATCATATCCCTCAAAAAACTTTTGCCAGGTGGGGTCTACGCCGGTAGGGTCTTGTTTGTAGTTCTTGTAAAGCTGATCGATATAACCTACGTCAGCATTGGAGATGTAGGAATATTTGTCCATGATTGTTGCGGTATGAACCAAAGCTAGATAACATTCCAAAATTATTAAAACCTAATAATCGTGTAAACAAATATAACGTTTAGGCATCCGTCCACTGATTTAATTGCAGTTTTTGGCTCTCAAAGTTTGTATTTGGCATTAACTATGTGAATACGAGTTGCTCGGTTGAAAAAAAGACTTACTTTTGCACTCCTTTTAAAAACGGACGAGATCCAAAATTAAAACACAATGGTAAAAATCAGATTGGCCCGCAGAGGCCGCAAAAAACTCGCATTGTTTGATGTTGTAGTGGCAGACGCGAGATCGCCACGTGATGGCAAGTTCATCGAGAAGATTGGCACTTACAATCCTCAAACCGTTCCGGCCTCTATTGAACTGCAAGACGAGCGCGCATTTCATTGGCTCATGAACGGAGCACAGCCTTCAGATACCATCCGCGCCGTTCTTTCTTATCGCGGAATTATGTTTAAGAAGCATTTGCAAATTGGCGTCAACAAAGGGGCATTGACTCAGGAGCAAGCCGATGCAAAATTGGCCGATTGGGTGAAGGCGAAGGAAGCAAAAATCCAAGCCAAGATCGATAGCGTTTCCAAATCTAAGGCAGACACCGCCAAGGCGCGCAAAGAAGCAGAAAGCAAAGTACGTGAAGCACGTGCCGAAGCCATTCGCAAGAAGGCAGAAGCGGCCGCTGCAGCACCGGCAACCGAGGAAGCTCCCGCAGCTGAACCTCAGGCATAATACTTCAGAATCCAAATCAGAATGCCAGTACTTTGTGCTGGCATTTTTGTTTGCCCATGAAAATAGAAGATTGCTTTAAAATCGGATACATCTCCAAAACCCACGGATTGAAGGGTGAAGTAACGGCTGTCTTTGAAAGTGAACTAGCATTGGACGACGTACAATCTCTCTTCCTAGAATTCAACGGAGGCCTCGTTCCGTATTTTATCGAGAAAATATCAGGTAAGGACAATAAACCTTTTCTAAAATTTGAAACCGTAGATGATCAGGCAATGGCCGCCAACCTAAAGGGCTGCCACATCTACCTCCCGAAGTCGTTTCGGCCAAAATTGAAACGTGGGCAGTTCTACGACGACGAGGTGATCGGTTTTTCGGTGGAGGATGAAACCGCCGGCGCCCTGGGCGATGTCATTGAGGTGCAGGGCTCGGGTGTGAACCGATTGTTGACGATTGAACGCAATGGAAAAGAAATCTTGGTGCCCGTCAATTCGCCCTTTATCAAAAGCATAAATAAAACGGAAAAGCGAATTAAGCTCAATTTGCCCGGGGGGTACTTAGAGTTTTAGGGATTTTTCACTTTTCGCAAAAAATATTGCGCGTATCAACTATCTCCAGTTTTTCTAAAAACAGCGCACAGCGGCACCTCTACCTTCGCACCGCTTTAATCTTAGGTTATGAAAAAGTTGGTCAGGAATCTGATTATCGGAGAGGGCGTCTATATCCAATCACGAACCGAATTTCGGCAGGTCATGTTGTCGGGCCAGTACGCCCTCATTGCATTGCTGGTCATTGCCTATTACCTGGTGATGGAATTCTCCTTCGGTTACTTTGAATCACAGCTCGTTTTTTGCACGGCATTTGGCTTGATTTTTTACTCCCTGATTCTTCACCGTCAAGGGAAGCACTGTCTGGCGAATTATTTTTTCTTCCCTACGCTGAACGTCTTGCTTTACCTCGTCGTTTCCAGCGAAAGCAGCTCCACGGGGGCAGCTGTTTTTTTCATTCCCGTGTCGCTAGGTGCTTTGGCGGTATTTAATTATCAGCTGCGATCGATCGCGGTGTTGTTGTCAATTCTCAGTTTTGCATTGTTCTCGTTCTCCGTTTTCATACCGTTTTCACTGCTCCCTTACAGGGATTACTCGGAGAGCTACATTCGATTGAATGCCATCATCAATTTTGGCCTGGCTTTTCCGGTTTCTCTCATGACCGTGTACCTTCTGATCAGCATCACGCATTACAATTCTACACAATTGATTGAAAGCAATCAGCAATTGAAAAAATTGAATGAAGAACTGGACCGATTCGTTTACAGCACCTCACACGATCTTCGTGCGCCGTTGCTATCGGTGCTTGGCCTGCTGAACATCGCCGAAGGTTATAAGGACAAGGAAGAATTGCAACAGTATCATCGGCTAATGCAATCGAGGGTGCGGGCGTTGGATAAATTCATCAAAGACATTACCGATTATTCGCGCAACAATCGACTGGAAATCACGAGTGAATGCGTGGATATAGCGATCATGGCCGACGAAATTTGGGAGTCGTTGAGGCACAGTGATGATGCCAAGGGAATAGAGTTCATCAATGAACTGCCGAAAGACCTTGCGGTCATGAACGACGGGAAGCGCCTGCGCACCGTGCTAAGCAACCTGATTGCCAATGCCATTCGGTACCACGATCAGCGAAAGGAAAAGAAGTACATCAAAATTTACCATCATTCGACAGACGCTTCCTTCTCTCTGCACATCGAAGACAACGGACAAGGGATTGCGCCGGAGGTGCACTCAAAAATATTTGACATGTTCTATCGCGGCAACGAGCTATCGCAAGGATCTGGACTTGGATTGTACATTGTCAAAGAAACATTGGAAAAGCTCTCAGGTACTATCCAGCTTAGCTCCATTCCTAAAGAAGGAAGCACGTTCTCTATTTCGGTGCCCAACCGACTGGGTTAGTTGGGGCTACTTGATTTGCCGGCAACACTATTTTTCTTTCCGTAAAAAAAATACACCGCCAGTCCGATCATTAGCCAGACAAACAGGCGTATCCATGTGCCGATCGGTAGAGACACCATCATTACGACACAGGTAATGATCCCCAGGATCGGAACGACCGGCACCCAGGGCGTTTTGAATGCGCGCGGCAAATTTGGCTCACGCTTACGCAAGACAATGACACCAATACACACCAGCACGAAGGCGAGCAATGTTCCTATGCTTGTCATCTCACCCACTACATTGATTGGTACTAGACCCGCGAAAAGACTATTGAAGACACACAAGATGATATTGCCCTTGTACGGGGTTCGGAACTTCGGATGAACTTGAGAAAAAAGTTTCGGCAATAGCCCATCACGACTCATCGAAAAGAACACGCGAGATTGCCCCAGCAGATCAACTAAGATCACCGAAGTGTAGCCAATGATGATTGCCAGAATGATGATCTGGCTTAGCCAGTAATAGGGCGTTTTCTCGATCGCAATGGCCACGGGCGCAGCGCTATTTTTGAACTCCGTATAGTGTGCCAAGCCGGTCATGACAAAGCTGAACAGACCAAACAACAGCGTACAAATGATAAGTGAACCAATGATGCCTATCGGCATGGTGCGTTGAGGGTTTTTTGC
>DATJJP010000015.1:0-26447 GCA_035492075.1 Cyclobacteriaceae bacterium
TTTTTCAAAACCACAGCCTCCACATTGATCATATCGCAGGCTAGAACGATGACGTCTTCATTTGGGTGTGACAAATGCACGCTCATCACGCCTGCCAATGGCCCACCAATCTTTGCATTTGAGCGATCGACGATTAATTCCTTTTCGTTGAAATGAGAAAGGTATTTTTGGAATTGACTCTCGTTAACTGAAATCAATGCGGGCACTCCGAGAGACATCAATTTTTCAAATGCAATTTTTGCCCAAGGCTTTCCATCGACTTTAATGAGCCCCTTGTCTTGCCCCATGCGACTGCTCTGGCCTCCAGAAAGAACTACACCAATCATGGCACTAAAATTAATCGGCGGATCATTCACTTCTGAGCACGTGGCTTGGATTGGTGCTAGTCATTTTCAACCCTTGCATTATGATGAGCAACAGGGTGATGCTCATAATTCCCAAAAAAGAGAACAAATAAATCCACCAAGGCATGTCGATTCGGTAAGCGTAATCCGACAACCACTGTCGGGTTCCGTACCACGTCAGCGGAAGGCCAACAAATGCAGCGAGGCAAATCAGGCGGGCAAATTCGCCACTCAACATTCCTAATACTTGTGAAACCGTCGCGCCAAACACCCGCTTGATACTAATCTCTTTCTTCTTTTTCATAACGGTGAACGTGGCAAGCCCAACGACACCAATCACCGCGATTACAACTGACAATAACGTAAAGAACACCAGCATTGTTGATGCGGTGCATTCGGTCTTGTACATCTTGTCAAAGGTTTCATCCACGAAGTGGTATTTCATCGTAAAGGCGGGCTCGAATTTTTTGTAAATACTTTCGATTTTGGTGAATGACGCTCGCGTGCTGCCGGGCGCGTATTTTACATACAGCCTGGAGCACTGTAGAACGGGATGAGGATAGATGATGACGGGTAACTGCTCTTGCTTTAAACTCGATGTATGAAAATCGTTGATGACGCCAATAATCATACATTCACTATCTCCAATTCGGATCATTGTTCCAACCGGTTGGGGCAGGTTCATTCGTTTCACTGCAGAAACGGAAACAACCACTTCTGTATGCAAGCTATCTTTTGGTTTTGATCCGAACATCCGTCCGTCGAGCAATTTCAAGCCAAACGTTTCGGCTACTTCATAATTACCGCCCAATATTTTAAAGGCGGCGTTCATTCCGTCGGGCATTCCCGGCCATTTTACGCCGGTGGTTTGCGTCTCAAGGTCGATGACATCAGCGTTAGTAGCCGTTACTTGTTGTATCGACCGCGTTGCAAGCAGCTCATTTTTAAATGCATCGTACTGTTTTAGCAATTTGTACGTGGGCTCGATGTGCAGAATATTCCGAGTATCCATACCTAAATTTTTATTTTGAATGAACGATAGCTGCCTGAACAAAACGCCGGTGAAAATGATCAAACCGAGCGAAACCGCTACCTGCACCACGACCAATACTTTGCGCAACAGCTGACCACGCGAGGCACCATTGGAAAGAAAACCTTTCAACACACTTGCGGGTTGAAAGGACGACATAATTAAAGCGGGATAAAGTCCTGCTGCAAACGAGATGACTATCAAGAAAATCCCTATCCAAGTGAATATGGGGGGATTCAATACTCCGGCGGTAAGTGTTTCACCGATCAAACCATTGAAGAACGGAAGCGACAACTGAGCCACTAACAGAGACAAGAGGAGTGCCGCGAACACCACCAAGAATGATTCGCCAAGAAACTGCGCTACAATACCAAATCGGCGCGCTCCCGTGACCTTTCGAATGCCAATTTCTTTCGCGCGGTTCGCCGCGCGAGCAGTGCCAAGGTTGACAAAATTAATGACCGCCATAAGGACTACCAGCATTGCAACGATGACAAACAATTTAACATATTGTATACGACCGCCTGTATTTTTGCCGTTCACGAATTCGCCATTCAAGCGCGTGTCTACAAAGGGAAATGCGCTGTAGCTCACTTTGTCTTTTTTCAAGTCTTCGGTCAGTACAGAGGGTTGATTGAGTTTCTCGGTCAACACCTCTTTCGAGACCTGAGAATGCCTTTTGAAATAAACCGTTTGGAAATCTTTTCTGAAATAGTCTGCCGATAATCCTCGCATTTTTCCGAACACTTCCACCGGTAGCACAAATTCAAATTGAAGAGACGAGTTGGAAGGTATATCGCGAAATATGGAGGCAACTGTAACAGGGAAGTGTCCATCAATCTTAATGGTCTTACCAAGTGCGTCTTCGTTACCAAAAAGCTTCAATGCCATGGTTTGTGAAATGGCTATGCTAGTCGGTTTTGTCAGCGGGTTTTTGTCACCTTTAATGATGGGGAAATTGAAAATGCTGAAAAATGCTTTCTCTGAAAAAACGCCAAACAAATAAATGCAATCACCAGGATTTGCTTCTGGGCGAAAGCACAGTTCGTTTGGCCATCGAGTTCCCGAAATGACGATCGCCTTTTCTGATATCTCGGGAATGGCGTCGAGATTAATGTCACCACGTGCGGCGCTGTATGTTTCGATGGTCCCATTCCCGTTTACATGGCTCATCACTTTGAAAATCTGTTCAGCATCTTGATGAAATCGATCGAACGCGGTTTCGTGAAAAATCCATAAACCGATCAGGATAGCGGCAGTGAAGCTGACCGCCAGCCCTGTCACGTTCAACAGCGAGTGGCCGGGCTGGCGAAAGAAATTTCTCATCGCCACTTTTAAAACATTTTGTAACATATCGATCGGGTAGGGGTGGTTTTTTAATTTGACTTTGTTTATGTTTTTCCAGCGAAGGAATCGAACGACGTTCCATGCAAAACAAAACTTGGCTTTAAATGCATTGCGTTTCACTGTTCGGAAGAACAACTCGTGGGCATCGCCTTGAATTTCTTCGAGCAAGTCAGGGCGGCAATACCATTCAAGAAAGCGGTCCGCACATCGGGGTGGGTGTTCCTTTTTCATATCGAGCTAAATTGTAGAGCAATGCGAGGAATTTGATTGAAAAGTTGAGTTCGCAATTCGTTGGCTTCTTCAAGCGCCCTTTTGCCTGCCGCTGTGAGCTGAAAGATCCGCTTCCTTCGGCCGCCCCGCTCTTCGACAGGTTCACCCATTTTTGATTTGAGGTAACCCTTTTCTTCCAGTCGTGTCAGTACGGCGTGTATAGCACTGATATTCAGACTTCGACCAGCCTGCCTTTCAAGTTCGTCCATGACCGCCACGCCATAAGCGTCGGGATGTAAAATGCCGACCATAAGCAGAGCGAGTTCTTCCAATTCACCCAGGTGTGCCCTCTTCATTTGCTGTATTTATTGAAGCAAACGGCGGTTATACCTTATATGTTTCATTTTTGTAGGATTAATAAACAAAAATTGGACAGCGGGCTCGTAACATCGATTTCATCATAGGAATTTTACACGGCGTACACCATTACGGCAAATACGATCGTCATGACAGCGATAAGAACCACGAACCACAAACGCTTGATGTCTTCAATGAAAGATTTCATAATTATTATTTGATTGAAATGGCGGGAAAACCTTTTGTGTGTTTTCTCAGTTGAGGACAAAGTAAATGCAGACGTTAGGTTATTTCGACGCGTAATGGCTTCTTCTAATCAAATTCTAACGCTCACTCTTTTTTCCATGTTGGAATTACCAACTAAGTTTGATGCATGACTCGGATACTGCTCATAGAGGATGAAGAAAAAACGGCCTTTTTTATCAAGAAGGGACTGGAGGAGAACAATTGCACGGTGGAATTGGCAAACGATGGGACAACGGCGCTTCAATTGGCGTTTCAAAAAACGTATGATTTGATAATTTCCGACATCGTTCTTCCTGGAAAGGACGGATGGACGATCTGCAAAGAGTTGAGGACACAGAAGAGTGAGGTTCCCATTTTGATGTTGAGCGGTATGAGCACGACCGACGACATTGTAAAAGGATTTGATTTGGGTGCCGATGACTATCTTGTAAAGCCATTTGAATTTCGCGAGCTGATGGTACGGATCAAGGCGTTGTTGAAACGGACTTCCCAGAAGCAGGAATCGGATACTTTGACTATTGGGGACCTGGTCTTGCATGTGAATCTTAGAAAAGCAATTCGACATGAAAAAGAAATTACTTTGACGGGAAAAGAGTGTGCGCTTCTTGAATACATGATTAGGAATCACGACAAGGTTATTTCACGCTCAGAACTGGCGAAACATGTCTGGAAAATCGATTTTGACACTGGTACGAACATGGTTGAAGTATATGTCAATTACTTGAGAAATAAGATTGATAAAGGCTTTGACAAAAAACTCATTCAAACTCAATTCGGGCTTGGGTACATCCTCAAAGCGGAACCCTGATGCAGATTAGAACTCGGTTGACATTGCAGTTCACGGTGTTGGTCAGCGCCATACTTGTTCTGGCATTCTCTGTACTGTATTTTTTTGTGTGGCGTCATCAACGAGATGAATTCAGGGTGAGGCTGCACGACAAAGCACTCACGGCGGCCATCTTGCTGCTAAAGGTCGACCAAGTGGATTCAGCGCTTCTAAAGACCATCGATTTGTCGAAACGAGACGTGCTGTTCAAGGAAAATATTACCGTCTTTGATTCCCTGAGAAAGGTCTTGTACACCAATGATGACTCGTTGTATTTCAAAATAACGGATCATGATTTTAAGGCCATCCTTCGTGGCGAGCAATTGTTTTTGTCGGAAGGGGAATATGATATTTTAGGTCAGCCATTTGAATACCAAGGTCATTCGTATGTGATTATTTCCGGAGCCATTAACATTCGCGGGAAACAGCACTTGGATTTTATCACGGGGCTTTTGTATCTGCTCACGCCGCTGCTGATCGTGATCGTGGCCGTCGCCGGTTGGATCTTTGCGGGCAGGGCTTTGAGGCCCATTGTACGAGTGATGAAAGAAGTGCAAGAAATCTCGCCCGCCGAAATGACCCAGCGCCTTACAACAAATAAAAATGCGGACGAGATCGGAAAACTGATTTCCATTTTCAACCAATTGCTTGAACGGATCGAGGACGCATTTAAGTTACAGAAAGCATTTGTCTCTAACGTTTCGCATGAGTTGAATAACCCACTTACCAAAATCACTTCGCAACTGGAGGTGACGTTACTCAACGAGCGCGAAAATGAAGAATACAAAACGACAATCCATTCTGTACTTGATGACATAAAAGAATTAAATGCCCTTTGCTCGAGCCTACTGGAGCTGGCGTACATCAACCAAGCCCATCAGACTTTCCACCTGACGTCCATGCGCGTGGATGAGCTGCTGTGGGAAATACGCGAGGACTTGATGTCATCGAAAGCAGCTTACAGAATTCAAGTTCACATAGATAAGATGCCTGAGCGTGAAGAAGACCTTTGTGCCGAGGTACACCCGCAATTATTCAAAACCGCGCTGACCAACTTTATAGAAAATGCGTGCAAATTTTCGCAAAACCAGACTGCCTTTATTTCTCTCTCAAGCACCAAAAACGAAATCACCATCAGTGTGATCGACAAGGGCCCTGGCATAGAGAAAAATGAGATAAAGAAAATCTTTCAACCGTTTTATAGAACCGACAACACATCGAAGATAAAAGGGTACGGCATTGGGCTGTCGCTGGCCGAGCGAATCATCGCTATTCATCGAGGAAATATTGTGGTGAACTCAACACCTGGCATCGGAACAGAAATCAAGATTGTTCTGAAGAGACCTGTAAAATTTTAATTCTTTTCTAATGGTGATGTTAGAAAGCCATTGATGGCGATTGACTTATTTGCCCTCACTTTTCATAAGATAAGTTTTTGGTGACAAAAAATTGTTGAAGCGGATGCCTCAGGGTTTCGGAATCCCTTCAACAGCAAGGACCGGGCCTTGAAGAAGGCTCGGTCCGACCAAAAATGTGATGTTGAATAGAGTTATTCTCAAAATGGAATTCTATGGCATGGGAAAGATCGTTGGCAGCAGGTGAAGAACCGGTTTTGTGGCAAATGTCAAAACTGGTGCGCGCATTTTCGTTGTCGTCAGTTCGGTTTGACTGCCCCCGTGAGATGTGTACGGAAAAACCGTTCAACGTGGAGTTGATCATTCAGTTGGATGAACGCGTTGCCTACGGATTTGACGACAATGTTGCGAGGTTGCTGATAAGGCCAGAAGTCGTAGCGCAACTGTCTGGCGAGCATTTCCAAATTAAACTCAGCACTACGGCAGACCAATCGATCAAGAATAGAAAATTAATTTGGCACTGGGCAGTTCTTCCTTTGGCAGCGGGTCATCAAGTCATCGATTTGCATTTGATCTTTTCTTTACTGGAAGGACGTGAAGAAAAGACCCTTTCCATGTGGCTGACCGACAGAAAAGTGGTAGTTTCAAATGCCTTGAATGGGGTCCAAGAATGTCGTGTCGGAGGGAAATCGCCGGTTACGATCCGTTTGTACAGCGAGACTGAATTTTAATCAATTTCTAATCGAAGAAATTAAAATGGTATCAATATAAAATAGAAATTGGTACAACTGAGAAGATCACCATCTTTTACAGGGAGGTAGGTTAAAGTCAAAAGGCATCCAGCTGCATGGAGCGTTTTTTGACAAAGAAATCGGGCTTGGGAGAGCCCGATTTTGTTTTAAGGCGTGACTTCCTCGTCGCTGCGGAAATCAACGCAGCTTCCCAAACTCGCTTATTTTAGATTTTAGCCCAAGACGAAAAAATAATTTCAACGAAATATTGCGTAGCTAAATAGCTACATATATATTTGTAGCCATATAGCTACATGATTCTAACAAAAAAAACGATGAACCTAAGACGGGATGTTTTTCAGGCGATCGCTGATCCCACACGGAGGGCGATACTTTTGTTGGTTGCATCACAGTCGATGACGGCAGGAGCCATTGCATCAAATTTTGATACTGCACGACCAACCGTTTCAAAACATTTGCTGATCCTCACGGAATGCGAACTGTTACAGCAGGAGCAAATGGGCAGGGAAGTTTACTATCACTTTAACCCAAAGAAAATGAAAGAGGTGGCTGATTTCATCGAGCCGTTCCGCAAAATGTGGGACGACCGTTTCAACAAACTGGAGATGATCATGAAGAAATACAAGTCAAAGTAACTGGGCATGGAACTAAAAACGAAAATCAACGCAGAGGGCAGCAAACAGGAATTACTGATAACACGAGAATTCGATCTTCCGGTGGAATTGCTATTCAAGGCATACGTAGATCCTGAAATTGTGGAGCAATGGATGGGGACCAAAGTATTGAAACTGGAAAGTAGAAAGCACGGCAGTTTTCAGTTCGAAACAACTGACCCGAAGGGGAACAAACACCGGTTCAATGGGGCCATTCATGAGTGTATCGAAAATCAAAAAATCACACGGACTTTTGAATTCGAAAATACGCCGTTTGGTGTGCAGCTTGAGCTCATAAAATTCGAAAGCCTGACGGACGATACTTGCAAGTTGACGATTCATAGCATTTTTGAATCCGGTGCCGTCCGTGATCAATTGCTGCAAATGCCGTTTGTCCAAGGAATCAACATGGCACATCATCGATTGCAAGAAATCGTAAGCAAACTAAAATAATTTTTACTATGACAAAGACACACAAAATCATCTATTGGGTGGCTACCGGTTGGCTTGGACTTGGTATGGTATCCACAGCCATCGTGCAGTTGTTAAAAACAAAAGAAGGGCAGGGGGGCCTTGACAGTGTTACCCACTTGGGATACCCGGCTTATATTCTGACCCTCCTTGGTGTTTGGAAAGTGTTGGGAGTGGTAGCCGTCCTTGTTCCTAAATTTCCTCTCGTGAAAGAATGGGCCTATGCGGGGTTTTTCTTCGTAATGACTGGCGCGATGTTTTCCCATATTGCGTCGGGAGATTCTTTGGGTGCCATTTTTCCATCGTTGCTGCTGTTGGTGCTGACCGGAGTGTCTTGGTATTTCAGGCCGATCGATAGGAAAATCGTTTTTGAATAATTCAACATCTCAAACAAACAGTCACACCACCAAATGAAATTATGGAACCGGTAAACAAGTTCATGATGCTGTATGTGGCAGTCAGCGACATGCCTAAATCGAAGAAATTTTATGCCGACGACCTCGGTCTGAAGGTCGTGCGGGATTATCGTAAAGACGAGAATAACCGGTGGGTATCGGTTGCGTTTCCTGAGGGCGGCGTGACGCTGACACTCAGCACCTATCACGGCAACGCCAAACCGGGCACTATGAACCTTTATTTCGCCACTTCCGATGTGAACGCGGCGTACAATGAGCTAAGCAAAAAAGGAATTCACGTCAACAAAATCAAGGATGACTTATTTGGTCCAGGTTCGGGAGTAAAATGGTTTGATTTTCAGGATCCGGATGGCCATCAAATCAAAATTGTGCAACCGTAGTGTGATCATTATTTTTACAGAGTAGCAAACAAATTCCATGAACCCTAAAGTCGATTTCTTTTTTGTCAAAGCAAAAAAATGGATAGAGGAATATAAAGCGATGCGCGCTATCGCTTTGGATTGTGGCCTCCAAGAAGAATTGAAGTGGGGCTGCCCTTGCTATACTTTTCAAAATAAAAACGTTGTATTGATTCATGGCTTTAAGGACTACTGCGCTTTTCTTTTTTTCAAAGGAGCATTACTGAAGGACACTAAAAAGATTCTCATTCAACAAACGAAGAATGTACAATCAGCGCGACAAATTCGATTTACCAACGTAAAGGAGATCGTCAAAATAAAGGCTACGTTACGATCTTATATTTATCAAGCTGCTGAAGTGGAAGAATCCGGTTTAAAAGTGAAGCTTAAGAAAACCTCTGATTTTAGTGTCCCCGAGGAGTTCAAAAATAAATTGAACAAAATGCCTGCGCTGAGAAAAGCATTTGAAGGATTGACGCCTGGACGGCAGAGAGGATATCTGTTTTATTTTTCTCAAGCGAAGCAAAGCAAAACACGGGAGTTGCGGATAGAGAAATGCATCCCACGAATAATTGAGGGAAAAGGGCTAGATGATTAAATAGGAATAATTAACAGCATGGCTAAAATCAACGCGAGTAGGAAGAAGTTGTCGGCCGAGGCGCACCAACAGTTGCTGGTGACGTTGAAGGTGCGTTTTGAAAAAAACATGAATCGTCACAAAGACATCGAATGGTCTAACGTGCAATCGAAACTCAATGCCAGTACAGATAAACTGTGGTCTATTCGCGTCATGGAGGAAACGGGTGGCGAACCCGACGTGGTTGGTTACGAAAGGAAAAACGACGAGTATATTTTTTATGATTGTGCGGCCGAAAGTCCGAAAGGCCGCCGGAGTTATTGCTATGATCGGGAGGCGTGGGAATCAAGGAAAGAACATAAGCCAGGGGACAACGCCGTGGATGTGGCCGCAGCCATGGGGATAGAGATGCTGTCAGAGGCAGAGTATCGCGAGCTTCAAAAACTCGGCGCTTTTGATGCCAAGACGTCGAGTTGGGTGAAAACCCCTGGCCATATTCGGAAACTTGGAGGAGCGCTTTTCTGCGATTTCCGTTTCGATACCGTTTTTGTCTATCACAATGGTGCTGAATCGTATTATGCTGCAAGAGGATTCCGCGGTTCTGTTCGGGTGTGAACCCCGGACAATCTTGAGTTTGGCGCACTTATTTTGCGAACGGTGATTGACCATTAATTAAGCAGGAGAAGCTCTGTTACCAGGGCTCGG
Source organism: Cyclobacteriaceae bacterium (assembly GCA_035492075.1). Classification (GTDB taxonomy): domain Bacteria; phylum Bacteroidota; class Bacteroidia; order Cytophagales; family Cyclobacteriaceae; genus ELB16-189. The sequence goes on from DATJJP010000015.1 coordinate 9,688, forward strand.
TTTCGCATACCTTCAGTTGCTCGTCAGTTAAGTTCAGTGGTTTGTAGCCCAGTGCCTGATCGTTGATTCTGTCCTTCACACTTTGATGTATTGTCGGCTTGCAAGGTTCGCCCTTCGCATCATGAAACAATTCGCGCGGTCTCCCGCGGCCGGGCGACATCAAGCGAAAGGGTTGGAGCTTTACGCGAGGGATATATTCCAACAGTTTCCAGGCGCCCGACAACGAGGGATGTATTTCACCTCTATAGTCGGGTGGGCTGTTGTGTCCTGTTTGGTCGTACAGTACCATTGTCTCCTGTTCTTCGTCGATAGCCAATGCAAGCCCTTTTGCTTCTTTGGCCATCCATTGCAACGCCACCTGCGCAAGACCGGATTCATTAAATGGATAAGAACCACCGACATCCGCATGAACACCGACAAACCAAACTTGCTTAACGGTACCGTCTGCGTGATAAGCGCCGAAGAGATTTTGACGGAAGAACGTTCGCCTTTCATCGATGGAGATGGCATGGCGAATGTGCACCACGGATCCATTGTTGGTGGTATTGGGATATCGACGCCAATTGAAAAGCCCCATTGACGTTACGGTATCCCACAGCCCGAGAAAATGTATGGTGGCCGTCCTTGAAAATGTTGTTCTAAATTCCGCAGCCAGTTCTTGGCCAGTTTTGTTGGTCGTTTTTCGATAGGTGTCCCAGGCATAGGGGATAAGATTTTGACAACCCTTTTCTAAGATGCCCACTTGATGGATGAACCCCGCCAGCACACGCACGGTAAAGGCGCCTCTGCTGAAACCAAAAAGGAAAAGCTGATCGCCGTTATGGTAGTTTTCCATCAAGTAACTGTACGCCTCTTTCACATTTTTTTCAAGACCGGATCCAAATGCCAGTGACTTTACCTTCCTCCATTTTCCAGGAAGGCCAGCAGCACTTTCGTCGTTTAGGGTGCCTACACCGGGGTCATAGTAAGCGAGCTGTGTTTGATCTTTTTTTATGATCGTGAAGATTTTCACCACGTTAGAGTAGGACTCATCGAATTGATTTCCTGTTCCGTCACAACAGACAATGATATTTTTTGGCATGCAGTTTTTTTTGGGTGTGATTAAAGGCGATCAAGCCGCTCACACGTATCGCTAGGTGATTGGGGTTTGATTATGAAATTAGTTTCCGTAAAGTTGCTAGGGGATAGTAAGTGGGAGTTACTCCCAAGTGGAGCGCTCACCTTGTTTTGGGGCGTGCACTGGCGACAAAAGAAGATTATTTCTTCTCAACTAGAATAGCACCAGTAGGAAGGACAAACATTTTATCAGCAACAACTTCTCGATTAATCTTGACTGCTGTTGAAATCAGGGTAAACCTGGCATACTCACTTTCCTTCTTTAGGTAAATGGCTTTTTCTTTTTCGTTGATCACATTTTCCCCGTTGAGTTTAAAATCGGTAAACCAAAATGGGTTCAAAAGGATTGTATCAGCATTGAAATAATGAATGTCCACGTATCCTTTGTAGCGAATTTTTAGTTGATCGCAGAGTATCTCTGAGACTTTTTCTTTCTTTGGAGTAAACTCAAGATCAGTAATTGCTTTACCGGGCTTTGAGCAGTCGCGCCAATAAATTGTATCGTTATTGCGCTTTTTTGAGTAAAATTTGTTTTCCCTTTGGTTATAAAATTCATACTCATAGGCGCCGTGAACATGAAGAAAATAATAATTTCCTTCTTTGAAGAATAGAGTAGATCCACTGCCCAATACATCCTTCAGTTTTTTAATATCTATATTCGACGCTTTTGTTTTGATTTCGTACTGATAGATGATTTTGCCTTCAAAATAATTCTGCGCCTGACAGAGACAGGGAGCAATCATGATGAGACACGCACCTACAGCTCTTTTGATCGTCTCAATCATTTTTTGCGAGTAGCGTTGAAGGGAAAGTTTGTATTTTCAACGGATATGCTTCCGTCCATCGTCGTAGGAGCGACTGTCGCATTAAATGAAATACTCATTCCCTGATAATAGAAATTGCCGAAAGATTTGTTCGTCTTTTTGTCGAATTGAAATTGATTGAAAGGAAGGTCGGTGCCATTTGATTTCATCACCGCGTTCAATGTTTTTTTATCGCCCTGGCTGACCACAAGTACACCCGCATAATCCCCCTGAGGGGTTCCGGTAATTTTATAGTCCCAGTTACCTACTACAGGTGGGATTGAAGCACATGAGACCATCAGTAAAGAGACGAGAGCAACAGTAATTTTTTTCATAGCGTTGGGTTTGGGTTTTCTGCGATGCCAAGTTAATTTTTAGTTGAGTAAATCCAAGTACGGTGCAACTTGGAATTAGGCTATATGTTCAAGAGTGGTATCCCTACGTTCGTTATCGAACGAGCGCGATGGCCAGAAACCACGAATTTTTGACCCTGCTTGCGAGCCGATTACTTTTGGCATTGTATTTGATCGACAAAATGAGATATAATACCCATGAAGAAGAACAGTGTTGGTGCCTTTGAAGAAATTGTACTGCTCGTAACGGCAAACTTGGATGGCGATGCCTATGGCGTGACGATCACCATGGAGATCGAAAAGCAAACAGGCAGAGAGCCAGGTTTTAATACAGTTCACACGACGCTTCAGCGCCTGGAAGAGAAAGGGTTGGTCACCTCTCAGATGGACGGTGCCACTGCTGAGCGTGGTGGCAGAAGAAAGAGGTACTTCAGTATCACGCCGTTGGGGTGCCGAGTGCTTCGCGACGTCAAAGAGACAAGGGATGCACTTTGGGCGACCGTTCCCAAGAAGATTTTGAAACTTGCCGGTAACTAAAAGATCAGATGGCACACGAAACGCAAAGCCCCTCTTGGCCAAGAAAGCTGCTGCAAAGGTTAGCTGATCAAAACACCATCGAAGAGGTGGAAGGGGATCTTGAAGAAATGTATGCGCACTGGGTTAAAGCGCACGGTGAAAATCGAGCTCGAAGAAGATACTTGTGGGCGGTGCTGACGCTCCTTCGGCCGTTCCGTAAGAAAAGCAATAAATTCAAATCTAGACGAACACAAGATTTTGCCATGCTCAAAAACTACCTTCTCGTTGGATGGCGGTCATTGGTCAACAACAAGACCTACTCCGTCATCAACATTGCAGGGCTCTCCGCGGGGCTCACGGTGTGCTTGCTCATATTTATTTTCATTACGCACGAATACAGTTACGACCGATTTCACGCGAATGGAAAAAGCATCTTTCGAGCGGAAAAAATATTTTCGCGGGACGGGAGGCACAGCATCTTCGCTAATCCGGAGTTTGGTCCAACGATGAAAGCCATCGACGCTCGCGTGATCAATTATGTGCGCCTGTTCGACCGGGGCCGGAAAGTAGTGAAGTCCAACCCACAGCACCAGTTTTTTGAGGACCGATTCCTGTTTTCCGATACCTCGTTCTTCAGCATTTTTTCTTTTGGCCTGCTTGAGGGTAATCGAAATTCGTTGGCACAACCCAACAAAGTCATTCTTACCGAACGAACAGCGTTGAAATATTTCGGAAGGGAAAACCCTATCGGAAAAACCATGGTCTATGATCACGACTATATCTTTGAAGTGTCAGGAGTCGCCAAGAACCCGCCGACCAATTCATCTGTTCAGTTTGATTTTATTGCGTCGTTCAGTACGCTTCTGACAATGCCTTTCGAGCGCAAGGTAATTCTCGGCAATGCTTCGGGCTTCCCCACGTATTTGCAGTTGAAGGATATCAATGACCAGCCCGGGGTATCGCAGTCGATACTAAAGACAGAGTACAATAATCCTGCCGTGCAATATTCGTTGGCACCGCTATTCGATAATCACTTCAATTTGAATTTCGGCGACGTGTCTAACACAAGATATGTTTTCATTTTCATTTGTGTTGCGTTTCTCATTTTGGCGCTCGCCCTCATCAATTATATGAACCTGGCCACGGCACGCTCCACTACCAGGGCCAAAGAAGTGGGCATTCGCAAAGTGATCGGCGCGAGCATGCGCACATTGTCGATCCAATTTTATGTGGAGTCTGCATTCACCGCCATCATTTCGTTCGGACTGGCATTGATCATAATGGGAGTGCTCCGGCCATTTTGGCTGGACACACTTCAGCAGCAGGTGGATACTTCGTTTTTGGCAAGTACTCCCTTCATAATGACGGCGCTCGGGCTCTTGCTGTTGTGCGTATTTCTTTCCGGAAGCTACCCCGCATTGGTATTGCCGCGATTCAAGCCGGCTGAAGTTCTGAAGGGGAAGGTGGCTGCAGGGGTTCGCGGCGTTTTGGTGAGAAAAATTTTAATTGTTTTTCAATTTTCGGTGTCGGTAGGGCTGGTCATTTGCACATTGGTCATGAACCGGCAGATGGAATACATTCAGCAGAAAAATATTGGAATGAACAGGGATCAAGTCATGGCTATTCCGATTGATCAACTTCCTGCAAAGGATCACAGGGCATTGAAGGATGAACTTCGGCGACTGCCCAATGTGGTTGGGGTGGGAGATGCTTCGATACCAATGTTCAAGGCGTCGATGTCGGGTTTGGCGTTGGTTACGTCGCCAGTGAGCGGAGAGAAAATAGGTACGCAATGGATCATTGTTGATGAAGGTTTTCTGCAGGCCCTTCGCATCGAATGGAAAATGCAACCTGATGTTCATCTGCTGGATGGTTCTCACATCATCAATGAAACGGCGGCAGAGGAATTCAATCTGGGAAACAGGTTGACGGACCAAGAGATTGCAATGGGAGGAGACGCAGCGCCTCGGATCAAGGGAAAGATCTCTGGGATAGTAAAAGACTTCAACTACAAAACCTTGCGAAGCAGAATAGAGCCGTTAATAATGAGTGTCGTTTCGGATACTTCCGCAGCCATTGGCGGCAACAGTACATTATATGTTCGGATAAATCCTGATTCCAAATTTGATGCAGTAGTGCCTGGGATAAGAAGCACCTATACCAAATACCTAGGGACTACGCCGTTCTCCTATTATTTTCTCGACGATGCGTTCGATGATTTGCAAAAAGGCGAAAAGCGCTTAAGTCGGCTCTTCGGCGTTTTCACTGCCGTCGCATTGGGTATTGCTTGCCTAGGTCTTTTTGGACTCATCACTTTTACCACCGAGCAAAGAACGAAAGAAATAAGCATCAGAAAAATCCTGGGGGCAACGTCCTCTCAAATTGTTTCCTTGCTTTCTCTGGATTTGGTCCTGCTTCTGATGATCAGTTTCGTTGTTGGGTCACCAGTGGCTTGGACGTTCATGAACAACTGGGTCAACAATTTTTTCTATCGCACCAACATCCCGATATGGATCATCGGACTCTCCTGTGTTTTGGTGATTGTATTTTCAGTGATCGTCATTTCTTTGCAAGGAGTCAAAGTGGCCCTTGACAACCCGGCAAAGAATTTGAAGAATGAATAGTTCCTGTTTTTGCGTTTATAGTTTTGTGCAGCGTGTCAGGAACGCTACCCACGACTGTGGAGCTTTTTTTAAAAAGGCAGACCAGTAGGAAATTCACCCTCGAGTTGGGTGAAAATAATTTGAGTTTCTGTCCGTGAAGAAACGTGATATCGGGAGTTCGAACTACCTGTGGGTCAGACAGGTTTTGGAATTCGAGATAGAGAATAGGGGGAGACCTGCGCAGCTAGTGCAATGGACTGTCGGGTAAGCTTGCTAAACGTTTCCTGAGCACTGAAGCAGAATGGCATCCTTCGACAATGCCTTCGCTATTCGTGCGAACCACTGACCGTGGATTTGATAGCTCAGCAGCGTCCAATCGAAAGTGAAACTCCATCAACCGATATGTAACGTTAGAGAAAAAATGCCACCCAGATGTCGTCTTCTGCATAGTTGCCAAAGTCGAAATGTATTGAAAAGCGGAGAAAAATATATCTGCTACATCACAGTTTTCATACTGGATTTGGCGAAGCTTGCGGCCTCCAATTCTGCAATCTTGCTGAGGTATCCTTTTTCTTTTCTGCTCATCTCTTCTTGAGTTGCAGAAAGCTCCTCCATGTTTTGACGCATCTCTTCTTCCTGAGCTTTCATTTCTTCAGCTTGCTGCTGGCTTTGCTGAAGCAGGGTTGTGGTCCTTTCCGAAATTTTTGCACTCAATATTGTTGAAGCAATATTCTCTCCTAGCTTCTCAATAAACTCACGCTGATAAGGCTCAAACTCTTTAAGAGAAGCGATTTCCATAACTCCCTGAACCTCTTCATTTACCTTTAGCGGTACAATAAATAGGCAGCTTGGAGGAGAGTCACCCAACCCGGAAGTAATGCGAATATAGTTTTTTGGGATGTCGATCATATAAATGCTTTGCTGTTCGAGCACGCATTGCCCCAACAGCCCTTCTCCAATTTCCACTTTCCTTTCCAGGTATTTTTTTCGTTCAAATGCATAGCATGCCATTAACTCGAGATACGATGATCCGTTGTTCTCAAGAAAAAAGAGCCCACCCTGGTTTGCTTCCAGATATTTTACCACGAAGCGGATAATATTGTCATAGAGTTCCCCGGTATTTTTGGTCTGTGCTCTCAGTATCGAGCCTATCTCAGCTAGGCCCTGGGTCGTCCATCTGCGTCTATGCTCTTCTTTAGCATTCTGCTTCAGGTTGTCTCTCATTTCCAAGAGCGCACGTCCCATGACATCTTCGTCACTGAGAAGCTGAAAATCTTCGTTGTAGTTGCCTTTACCAATTTGTTCGGCAAACTTTGTCTTGCTATTTATTCCAGTGGTGAAGTTGCTCATGGCCAAAGTCATTTCACCAATCTCATCGTGCCTGTCTTCGGCCTTGACATTGACCAGTTTCCCTTGGCCAAGGGCGATGATTATATTTTTGATCTTGACGATGGGTTCAACAATACTTTTTCTGGCATAAAAATAGGCCGCCGCCGCTGCAACAAAGAAGATGACGATCATGATAATAAGCAGCGCCATCAGAAATGTGTAGGAACTTTCCTTCTTTTCTTGGAGCGATCGTATTTTACTTTCCTGGGAAGCAATCAAATAGGACATCGTCTTCTTGAAGGAAAGTGATGAAGGAGCAATTTTTTTGTCTAACAGAGTGATGGCTTTATCAACTGCTTTGTCGTTTGAATATAAGCTATCGGCATTCAAAGTGCTCATCACCTCTTTCTCACTTTCGATAGTCACGTCAAATAGTTGTAAAACGGCCTTGACTGAATCATTGGTATTTATGTCTGTTGAAAGGGCTATTACTGAAAGTGTATTTCTCTTCAGGCTTATATAAGTTTCGTCTTGCAGCGTTACGAGGTTTTTCTTTTCATTTACGTTTGGCTGATAGATCCAATTGTTGGTCAGCTTCAGCGCTTCATCGCAAAGTGCATTCAGTTCTTTGAAGTTGAGATAGGAGGGTAGATATACGGATTGAATTCGCCTATCCAATTCTTTGTTGTCTTGTAGGGTTACGATACAATAAACGGTGGCCAACACGGCAACAATGATGATGATGATGTAACCAATGGAAATCCGATTTGAAATATTCAGTTTGAAGTTCAATTTCATGGGCTAGAAGTTTGAGATTGAGTTTTAAAGTGATGCTACCACTTTAACTTTTTCTTTGGCTTCGGATGTGAGTGATTTGGAATTGACGTATCCGATCGCCCCCGCTTCCTCAGCGACGAAATTGATCACCTCAGCATCTGTTGCAAATTTGTCGGGCGGACGTTCCGCACTTTGCAATTGTTTGTTTGTGAAATACTGTTCCACATCAACTGCAGACATACCCAAAACTTTTGAATAGAAAGTGTCTTGCTCGGGGCATTTTGATTTGCGGTCGACGGGTCGGATGTTTTTGTTAATCTCAGGCCATCTCTTTTTTAGTTTACGTAGGTAAAAGAGTTTAATCTCTGACAAAGAAAGAGTGGACGCGGGGTTGTCTTTGTTTATGATGACAACGATGTCATTTGGCGCGGGGACAAATGCAGTTTGGGTAAATACTATTAGAATCCAAAGGATTAGATATAGTGATTTAAAAATAGGTCTCATGTCGTAGCGGATTATAATTGTGAAAGAAAGGAAACTCAGAAACCGATCGCCCATTGAATGCCAACACGGTTCAACTTTTTAAATTGATCCGTGTCTAAAAACTGACCTTCAATTTTCAGAACGTTAAGAGCGCCAAAGCTGTACCGGATACCTATCGTGCTACCCGTGAAATTGTTGACTGTAAACCACGAAGTATTAGAATCATAATTCAATCGGTTGTACATGACATAGGGTGTGAATCCTTTTATTTTGTATCCAGCGTATACAAATCCAGCGGTCATTGTTCCTGTGCCAGTGGACGCTTTTTTTGTATCCACTTTATAAAACTCAGAGGCAAACTCGAATTTATTGCTACCTCCATAATACATCACACTGGCGTTGAACAGATTGAGGGATGTAGATTCTGTCAAGGCGAGTCCTTGCGGGTTGATAGTCCCGATACCAAGATTGTCCACACGACCGGAGACACCTAGCTTCAGATTGTCGACCGGTTCGACATAAACGTTATAAGTAACTGTCTTGTCGGCGGTCTTTGTGGTCGCATATCCATTACCAACCATCAATTTATATCCTAGCCTCACTTTGGTTATATTCTCACCACTTAGTTGTACTCCAAGGTCATTGTTGTCCAGCACACCAAACTCTTCGGGTTCTGCAATTATCGCCGGTTGGTTGATGGTTGGTGCAAGGACTTTAACATGATGGTAGAAGGTCGTATTCCAAAGCCCAACAGGAGAATACAATTTCCCAGCGCTTACCTTCACGTAGTCCAAAGCGGCGTAGGAAATCATAACCCGTTCCATGTTCAAGCCGCTGGGCGTAAAAACGGGCTCAGCAAGAACGGAAACCTTGTCGCTTAACTGCGCGGTCAAGAGCATCTCCACATTACCGACATCAAACGTGTGCGACACTTTGTTTGACGAATCTTTCTCGTAGAAATAGCCAGTGTTCGCAAAAAAACGGACCTGGGTGTTCTCCATAACTGATTGAGCCTTTAGCTGGTAAGCACACAACAGGATCATTAGAGTTGTAAACAAATTCTTCATAAAAAGGATTTTTATTCTTTGGGTGGAAGGACAATGGTTGAACTGTTCCTGAATTCAACTTTGCCCGCACGAAAGTATTCGTGCATTTGTAAAGGCGGTGTTAGAAACCAAATAGAAAAAAATTAAAATATTTTAAGAAAAACATTAGAATAACCTTAAGGTCATCTCTTCCGTGCAACCACAAATATTTTTCTGCTTGAAATAAACGGACGAGGCCATTTGTCATCTAATGCGACTTTATTACATCGAAGATCAGATGAACGGAAAAACAACCCCTTACTCGAACCATGACTGTCCTAATCATTGAAGACGACTTGCGTGTCTCAGAACTGATAAGCCGAAGCCTAAAGGAGCAGGGGCTGGACTCAGTTACTGCTTACGATGGTGAGACGGGCAGCAAGATTGCCGTCAACAATCAAATTGATTTGATCATCGCAGACCTGATCCTTCCCAAGCTGAATGGGATAGAGGTTTGTAGATCTGTAAAAGCGGTTAAGCCCGATATCCCGATCATTATGCTGACTGCCTTGGGTGCTACTGATGACAAACTGGAAGGATTTGATGCTGGTGCGGATGACTACATGGTGAAACCTTTTGACTTTAGAGAGCTATATGCTCGCGTTCGGGTCCTTATCAAACGCAAGGATTCCGTTGACATTGGTCGGGTAGTCTTAAAAGTCGCCGACTTGGAGATGAACCTCAGAACCAAAATCGTGCGGCGTGCCAACGTCATTGTCGACCTTACCCCTAAGGAATTTGCGCTGCTGGAATATATGATGCTCAACTCTGACAGGGTCATTCCGCGAACTGAAATTGCGGACAAGGTTTGGAACACCACATTTGACACGGGAACTAATTTTATAGACGTGTATATCAATTATCTCCGAAAAAAGATAGACAAGGATTTTACTAACAAGCTCATTCACACAAAATCAGGGATGGGGTTCATCTTGCGGGATAGCCTGATATGAAAGTAGGTAACAAGCTTACTCTCACATTTGCAAGTCTTTTTACTGCACTTCTTTTGTGTTTCGCGTTCGCCATTTATTTCTCGGCTTCCGTGGCACGAGAAAGGGAATACTATGACAGACTACGACAGGATGCGATCACGAGGATTAATTTACTGTTGGACGCAAAGGTGAAACCCGAGGTGCTGCAATTGATCTATGCTCATAGCCCCAACCCTATGTACAAGGAGGAAGTGGCCATCTTTGATAAACAGCGGTCCCTTCTTTATCATGATGCAGTCGGGAACGATAAAATCAAGGAAACCCCTGAGTTGTTCAATAAAATAGTAGGCAACAACGTAGTGACATTCAGCAACGGTGATGTTCAGATGGTCGGTTTTACTTTTAAGAAAGACGGAGAAGATTATATCGTAACAGTTGCAGCAATAGACGAAAGTGGTTTGAGAAAACTTCAAACCCTGAAATATACAATAGCCATTGGGTTAGCGGCCGGTATCTTTTTCACGATTGTCTTTGGGAGAATTTTTTCGACCAAGGCTCTTCGGCCGGTCGCCCAGATGGTAAACGAGGCGGAAAAGATCACTGCCACCAATTTGGACCAGCGGATACCAGTGGCAAATGATCGTGATGAAATCGGTGAGCTTGCTAGCACCTTCAATCGCATGCTGGATAGATTGGAAGATTCGTTCGATGCACAAAAACAATTCGTCTCCAACGTGGCCCACGAGATAAGAACACCCTTGTCGGCGATTATTGTCGAGTTGGAGTTGGCGATATCCCGCGCTCGAAATTTGAATGAATATGAACTGATAATCAGGAGGACGCTAAATGATGCTCGGAAATTGTCCAAGCTTTCCACCGACTTGTTGGACTTGGCCAAAGCCAGTTACAGCGAGTCGGAAATCAATTTCAAGATAGTTCGCGTGGATGAAATCCTGCTGGACGCGTGGAGCGATGCCCAAAAATTGGATAAACGCTACACTATTGATATTCAGTACGAAGATGAGATAGAAAATGCAGGACAAATGTCAACTACGGGAAACGAATATCTATTGAAAATCGCCTTCACTAATTTGATTGAGAACGCATGTAAGTATTCATCGGATCATCATTGCCTGGTTTCTATGGCAAGTGACGAACGTGAAATAACGCTCCGCTTTATTGATCATGGACCAGGCATATCAGAAACGGAGTTGTCCGACGTGTTTACGTTGTTCTATCGGGGCGCCAACGCGCGTAGTATACACGGGCACGGCATAGGGCTGTTTTTGGCATCGCGGATAACAAAGCTTCATTTTGGAAAGATATATGTGACTTCCGAAAGGAATCTCGGCTCCGTGTTCACTGTTACCCTTATGAAACGCTAAAGGTCGGTCCTCTAATTTTTTTCTAATTTTTTCATAATACATCTCTAAGAGCCTACGGACTGGAGCGGTTTTAACTTTGGACCTACAGGCAGAAGTCACTTACCGACGGTTTTAGTGGCCCTAAGTTTGACCTTTGGTCTTCCTTGTCGTTCAGGGGGCTGTTGTGTGTTGGATTAAACATGGAGTATCATGTCGCTTGGTTTTCCTCAGACGAAAATGTTAGAAGCTCAAATTTTTCTTGGGCAACAGAAACGCGGAGATTTAGTACCGGTTCACGAATTTGTAATGGACTTCTTGCTCCGTAACGGAATTATTGGCGCGACCGTTGTAAAAGCACACGGCGGGTTTGGCGCATCGCGGAGACTAAAGAGGATTGGTGGGATTTTTTCCCACGACGAATCGCCAATGATAATAATCTTTATCGACAAGGAAGTGAAGGTAAGAAAGGTGCTCAAACTGCTCAGTCATGAAATCACTTCGATGATGATCGCGACAATTGCGGTAGATAAATTCGAGCTGTAGGAAATTTTACAGACGAAGTTCATAGTACCGCAAGCAGATCGAAAACCACATGAAGTCAAACTCGTTAGAATCTTTCCTGCCCCAAAGTTAAATAGGATGATCAAATTGCTCTTCGACACTGGCGCTACAGTTGTGCACTCAGATTCGGCTCGAACTGTCATCGGGAACAGCCCCGAAATTCAGGGAGGCTCTTTCATGAAAAACTCAGTTATTGAGAAATGGAAAAAAGGTCACCCCAACTGGAAAGTGTTAAGAAAAGGCGCAAAGAATTTTGATATGATCGAAGTGCCAGTTGTTGAGACTGCCGGACATCAGGTGGGACCGGTTTGGTTTTACATCCCGACCTGATAAAAATTTTGATGAGTATATGAGCCGAATGATGGACAGACCAATTGTTGGCGCAATAGGTGGCTCCGCCTTCAAGTACTTAAAAATCGCCGTCGACTATCCGAATGTTTTGGCAAAATTTGAACGATAACAAAATAGCCACTAGCTGAAGGACAATCGCACTTCAGTGCCATTGCCTGGGCTACTTTGCAGTTTGACGGAGCCGCCCAATTTTTCTACACCGATTTTGACAAGATACAATCCCAGCCCGTTGCCGGCGGATTTCTCGTGACCTCTAAAGAACATGTCGAACACGAGTTCTTGATACAGTGAATCAATTCCCGGCCCATTGTCAATAACTGAAAGGACGGCGGTGTTTTGGTTGACCTCTGCTATCACTTTGATTTTTACTGTCTCACCACCATATTGAACCGCGTTTTCTAAAATTGAAAACAACATTACCTTCAGGAGGTACACATTACTGGAAAATGTTCCAGAGTCGCCAATGGTGGTCAATTGGATTTGGTTGGACTGCAGTGCGTAAGCCCGGGTTACAGATGCGATCGATTCCGCCGCCATAAAAAACAAATCGACCGGTGCCTTTGGTAATTTATCGCTATAGCAAAAACTGATAGCAATCAATTTGCTTAGCATGCGATCCAGATCGTCAACCGTTTTAGTTACATGCCCAAGTATTTCGTGAGTCTTCTTTAGATTTCCTTCCTTCTTCGCCACGTTAATTAAACCTAAAATCGTCATTAGGGGCCTTCGTAGGTCGTGAGAAGTACGGTAGAGAAAAGTATCAAGATCGCGCATTGTCGATTGCAAAGCTTCTGTTCTTTCTGAGATCAAATGCTCAAGCTTTTCGTTTAGCTCTTGAATGGATGCCGACTTCTCTGATAGATCCTGATTGGCTGACTCTAATTGATTTTTTTTCTGTTCCAGGCGAAGTAGAGCAGACCGAAGTTGCAACGTCTTCTTATCCACTTGGATTCGCAATTGGTCGTTTTGTTTTTGGATAAACTGTCGCTGCTCTTCTCGCATGGCTTGAACACCCTGCTGAAGGACGCGAACACGATACGTTGCAGCACCTGAAAGAATTAGCATTTGTACCAGTACTCCGATCAGATATGGCTTGTCCGGACCGGTGAAGGAAATGTTCTTAAAGAATACTGATTTAAGCTCGGCGAAATAACTCGTCGTAACCGTAAAAAGCAGAGCGACCATCAGTGTTGCTGCACCAGGCCTCTTCTTGACAATCGAGGTGCCAACCACCACAATGAAGGAGAGGTAAACCACATACCTTCGAATGACATACAATAACTGAATGTGAACGAAAAAGGAAACTACCATTGAAATCATCACTACGGCAGTGAAGGCAAAGAGAAGACTGAACTCCCAATCCTCGGACGTCAGTTTCAAAAAAACCACGAGAAACAAGGCCATGATAATCGGAATAGCGTGGCCCAATAGCATTCCCAAGACTAATTCAAACGAATTGACCTGAGTAAAAAAGTAATTGGTGGCGATTCCATTGCTGTTGGCGATCGCGAGCGCACTGACAAAAAGGTAGCAGGAGAGTATCAGCGACGCTGTCTCCTTATTGAAAAAAAACAAGATCAAATGATAGAAAAATAAAATCGTCAGTACGCCAACGATGAACATCACGAGAAGTTGGACGCCAATATACTTTTTATAGGCATGGGATGCCTCGTCGATCTCCACCTTCGAAGTAAAAGAATAGAGATTGACGAAATACCCCAGCAGCGGCTGCGAGTATTTTACATGGAAATAAATTACGGAGCTTTCGTTTTGCTTGAGGGGCAACGGAAAACTTAAAAGTCGATGAAGGGAAAGTGGCCTCTGATTGACGGCCACATGTGTGCCAGACACGAGGTTTTTCCATGTATCTTTTTCTTTAAAAAAAACCAAAGCTTCACTCCACAGGTCTGTCGTAACCACAAACTGGCTAAAACTGGTTTCATTTTTGATCTCAGCTCTTATCCAGTAAGCACGATTGTCTTTGTATTTGGAAGCAATAGAGTCAAACGTTGTAAAGTGTTGATCGATGACTTTTTCAAAAGTAAGCCCGGGAGAATCTGGCAAATAGGTCAGATAAGAATAAAGAGGATGGCTCGCTGTCGGATCCTTTAACTCGTATACATGTTGACTGTTTGCTTCAGATAAAAAAAATAGGAGAGAAAGCAGAATAACAACTCTCATGAAGCAGGCTAACTTTAGGTAAGTAAAGTAAACACTTATTTTAAAAGAAGCCAGAAATTAAGGATGGCTGTATATACCCTATTCAGAAGCGTAACTATAGCCGGGCCATCCTGTGTCACTTTTGCCGTTTTCTTTTTTTGGTCTTCACCCCTTGGATTGGGTAGTCAACATTCGGATTTACGGTGCGGGGCGCGATTTGCGAAGCAAGCCGGCGCACGAGAGGTTTTAGTTCCTGTATAAAAAAACCTCCGGTCAAAGACGGGAGGCTTGGCCTAGGTTTAACTAAAATAGAATTGTGGACTCGTTGCCAAATGAAACAAAGATTGCTTTGCCAGATTACAGCATTCCCGATTTGCTCTTATTGAGGCACAAATTCGATGTGGTAGTTACCGCTTACACTTCCGATGCGGCCACCAAGTTTTATAGCATCGTATTGAAATTCAAGCACCAGTTTCGAGGCGTCAATGCTTATCACGGTCATATCAAGTCCGTCTTCGCGCAGCAGATGAAATGGGGCTGACGCCCCGATGATACTCATATTCATGGTTGGTTTCCATAAAGGCGACACTCCATTGGTTGTGGTAAATGACGTAGGTGCAAAACTAATTGTAAGGTTGGGATAATAAGACGTGACATCACTTCCATCAAGCGATGCAAAATTGATTTTCCAAGCGACTGCCAATTGTTTTTTAAAAGTATCCAATGGCGAAGTCGGTTCTTCCTTCTTGCTACAAGAGACCATTGATCCGAACATTAACAAGGCAACCAATATGGATTTACATGTATTCGTTTGCATGATGACTTATTTTTGAAATTTAATTTTTGATGACTTTTACAGCCTGGCTCGCTCCGTTGTGGAGCAGATACATTCCAGGGTTCAAATTTGAAATGTCAATAACGAAATGAAGTTGTCCGTCGGTCGCTACCGGCTTCTCAACTGCGATTTCTCTGCCCTTTGCGTCGAATAATTTTACATTGGCAGCATCCGTCTCCTTTTGTAGCGTAAAATTGATCAAGCCGGTGGTTGGATTGGGGTACACTTCCTGGAATGCAGTGGCAGAAGGCTCGATGCCGGTAATCAATTTGATGGTCAGTTCTTGTACCACATCTGCGGCCTTACTATAAGTACTGTTGCCGGCTTGAGCTGCGGTGATATTTGTGCTACCCACACCTAAAATGGTTACTGTATTTCCTGATATAGTGGCTACTGAAGTATTTGAACTGCTAAATGCTACCGTCAGGCCTGAACTGGAAGTAGCAGATAATGTGAAAGGCTGATCGTGCAATAAATGAGTATCCAGAATTGCGAACGTGATCGTTTGACTCAACTTATTGATGACCAGTGTCTGATTGACGTCGTTGGCAGCAACATAGGTGGCGTCGCCCGATTGATGAGCCGTGATTATGACACTGCCTGGGGCTACAATCGTCACCGTGTTGCCTGTGATGGTGGCAATCGTCGGGTCTGAACTGGTGAACGAAACAGCCAACCCACTACTTGAGGTGGCGCTCAGATCGAATGGCGCGTCTGATATCAATTTGGAAGGGAGTGACGAAAAGCTAATCGTCTGCCCAGTTTTAACCACCTGTGTTTGAACAACCGGAGTTGCAGCATTGAAATTGCCGTCACCTGGCTGGCTCGCAGTAATGTCAGCGGAACCAGTGCCAACGATTGTCATTGTACTTCCGCTGACGGTTGCCACACTCACATCAGAACTGTTGTATGATACAGGCAAACCGGAACTGGAGGTTGCCGTTAAAGTAGTTGCCCCCGAACCCGAAGCCAGTGGAGTCAAAGCGGCAAACGTGATCGTTTGATTCGCTTTAGTTATTGTCAAGGTGCCGGTTTGAAATGTAGTCATGGAGTAATTATTCGCTGCTCCGCCAACGGGAGTGATAGGATAAGTGCCTGTGTTGCTTTGGGCGCTGGCCGTGGTGGTAGCCGTTGGCTGAACATTCAGCACTGTGGCATCATCTCCATTCACAAAGCCTGAATAACTGAAAGTAAAAACGGGGTTCTGACTTCCATAAGTACGAACTGCGTCATTTGCAATCACAGTCAGGGGAGCTTGTGTGACCGACAACGTTCCGTTCACATAGCTGAAGGAATAATTGGCAGCCGCAGCACCCGAGGGAACGATGGAGTACGTGTTCACACCGCTCGAAGTGGTCGCCGATGTCGATGCAGTCGGTAGGGTGGAAAGTACGGAGGCAGTCTCCCCGTTCATGAACCCGCTGTAGTTGAAATCGAATGTGGGGTTGGCCGATCCGTACACCCTCGACTTATCGTTGGCCGTTACCGTCAA
>DATJJP010000016.1:0-24645 GCA_035492075.1 Cyclobacteriaceae bacterium
CGGATCGAGTATTTCTTCGCTCCTTTCGGTTTGCCGTCATAGTAGCTTTTGAGGGTGTTGAAGACGTTGTCTTCTCCGTAAACTCCTACAACAAATTCGCCAGGATTTCCATCATCTGGCCACTGCACGTACTTCATGAAATTGTAAATCATGGCGGCGTGGATTTCGTGAATCGGTTTTTCTGTCTGCGCTGATGCGCAAACGATTGAAAAGAGTCCTAGGAAGATTATTAGCGCAGGTTTTTTCATAAATAAGGTTAGGTTTATGTACCCCCAAATACGTGAAAACATTGCGAAAGAGAAAGCCCCAGTTTTACCCGAGGCCTTCTTTCACACAAACAAACCCAATCAAATTAAGATCGCCATGCTAGTTAGAGCGCTAGCCACCTTCAAGTTAGATGACTCAATAGCATGTTGATTTAGCTCAAATTTCAGTTTCTCATCAACCGTTTTGAAATTGATACAACTGCCTTTTGAGCCGAGGCCGTTCCGGTCGGTTACGATCAATGTACCCTTTCCTTTTACTTTGTTATTAACTGCTTCAAATTCGCCACTCTTGCTTCGGTCGATAAAAACCACCTGGCAATCAGTCAATTCTGAAGCATTACTGAATTTTTTAATCACATACACCTTGTTGCCCTTTGCTTTGCCGCCGTACCAAGAATTAAGGGTATTGAATATTTCGCTGTTGCCCATCACGCCGATGACGAATTCTTTGTTTTCATCATTTGCAGGCCATTGCACATATTTTACGAAGTTGAAAACCATCATTGAGTAGACCTCATGCATGGGGCGGGCATCTTGCGCTTTTGCAATGGTAGCAACCGCCATCACCACCGCGATCATTGCGATTTTTATCGTTTTCATGGCCAACAGTTTGTGTTTGATGAAACAAAAATAGACCGCCACGCATACGCGCAACGGCCTACCTTTGGGTTATCCTGTCGGATGTAAGATTTCTTAACTTTTACCTAATATAGCGGTAGTCGTGGTCGGGCTTAACCTGCAAAAGGACCTCGTAAATGAGGTTTATGACATTTTCCACATCCTCCTTGTGAACTGTCTCCACCGTGGTGTGCATGTACTTCAAAGGCAATGAAATCAAGGCAGAAGCCACCCCTTCGGCCGAGTAGGCAAATGAATCCGTATCCGTGCCGGTAGAGCGCGACACGGCCTGTCTTTGAAAGGGTATTTTCTGCTTTTGTGCCGTCTGAATAATCATCTTAAGGACGTTGTTCTGTACGGCAGGTCCATAGCATACCACTGGACCTAATCCGCATCGCAAATTTCCACTCTCTTTCTTGTTGTACATCGGCGAGCCCGTATCGTGTGTCACATCGGTACAAATAGCCAAATCGGGCCTAATTCGACGCGAAATCATTTCAGCTCCCCTAAGGCCAATCTCTTCTTGAACCGCATTGACGATGTAGAGGCCAAATGGAAGTTTCTTCTTCTTTTCGGACAACCTCCTGGCAACTTCTGCGATCATGAAGCCACCCATACGGTTATCCAGGGCGCGCCCGGTCAAGTAGTTTTTGTTCATTTCCATGAGTTCATCTACAAAAGTGATGACACAACCTACATGCACGCCCATGGCCTCCACTTCTTTTTTGCTTTCCGCGCCTATATCGATAAAGATATTTTTGAGTGAAGGGGCTTCTTCTCTTGCCGCATCGCGCACGTGAATGGCAGGCCAACCAAAGACCCCCTTCACAATCCCCTTGTCTGTTTGGATGTTAACACGCATAGAGGGCGCGATCTGATGGTCTGAACCGCCATTTCGCCTTACATAGATGTATCCTTCTTCGGTGATATAATTCACAAACCAGCTGATTTCGTCTGCATGTGCTTCAATCACCACTTTGTATTTGGCTTTGGGGTTTACCACACCCACCACCGTGCCATAGACATCAACGATATGCTGGTCTATGTAAGGCCTGATGTAATCCAACCAGATTTGCTGTCCGGATGACTCGAAGCCGGTGGGGGACGCGTTGTTTAAGTAGTCGAAGAGGAATTTCTTGCTTTTCTTGTCCATGTGCGCTTTGGTTAATTGTCAAATGTAAACCACAGATCGCTTATTCAAAAAAAATTTAGGGGAGGCCTTGCCTTTTGGCGAGCGACCTATTACCGATGTATTTGAACCCAAAGATTGAACCGCCACCCGTTTTTTCTTTCTTGATTCGCCGATCATCCAGGTGCCTACCAGCCTCGGTTTTCGATTTGTCCCGTCCAAGACAAAAGGGGTTGAATCAGCCCGAAACTAAATCCCCTTCCTATGGGTTATCCGTATATTGAACTAAAAAAATAAAATGCAAAAGCTCGCTTTACTTTCTTTGATGCTACTTTTCATCTCATGTACTGGCAACAGTCAAAATAAATCCAAGAAAACCGCTATGAACGACACGACAAAAGTCCACCACACCGAAGAGGAGTGGAAAAAAATACTTACGCCCGAGCAATATCATGTGCTCCGCGAAAAAGGAACCGATCGACCATACACTGGCAAATATTATCTGAACAAGGAGAAAGGTGTTTATAATTGCGCTGCCTGTGGAAATGAGTTGTTCACCTCAGACATGAAATTTGATTCCGACTGCGGATGGCCAAGTTTTGACAAGGAAGTAGAGGGAGGAAAGATCATCAAGAAAAAAGACTACACTTTTGGGATGGTACGCACTGAAATCCTCTGCGCAAAATGCGGATCTCATTTGGGCCATTTGTTTGACGATGGGCCAACGCTGACCGGGATGAGGTACTGCGTAAATTCAACTTCTGTAGATTTTAAAAACAAATAATTAACGCTCGAAAAAAGCAAAAAGGCTGCTCCTAAGGGGCAGCCTTCTTTTCTTGTTTAAAGAATTAGTAGCTGATGGTCTTGTTTACACCCGACTTGTCAGAAATAATGAACGTATATTTTCCTTCTTCTACCAGGTTGTAGATAAGTCCAAAATTGCCCGTCACGCTTAGTGTTTCGTGGTACAAGCTTTCGCCGTTTGCATTAAGAATGTTGACCGTGATTTCGTTTGATCCGTCGTTTACTGCAGTAAGCATGTACTTCGAAGGGGTGTTGGCCAATTTGAAGACAGAGATAATGCTTTTAATGGCACCTTCGCTATAGTTTACTTTTTCGATTTTCTTTCCAAAGTTGTCCTTCACTTCGATCGTGTATTCGCCTTCAGGTAATTGAGAGAAGTTGTAAGGTCTAGTGAAGCTCGCCATGTCGGCAACAGTTTCATTAAACACGATTTGCTTCAGGTTGTTGAAAATGGTGATTTGTACGCGTGTTGATTCCTCTGATTTATAGATCAGCTTGAAGATGTGCTTTGAAGCCCCTGGAACAACGGCTACCGAAGGCATTGCGGCCGCAAATGCAACCGATGAACAAATGACCAAGGCCAAAAGAAGAGACAATTTTGTTTTCATAAAAGGTGGTGTGTTATTTATTTCTGCAAAAGTATCGGGTCACCAAACCCTAAAAATGGCAGAGTAAGACAGCGCAATAACCAGTGTAATAAAATTTGGTATTTAGGTTAATCATCTGCATCAAACAAAATTTTATTTGTCAATACACGCTTCTATAAGAATAATAGCTTGATATTCTCTTTTACCTCGGGGGCCTCCAGGTTTTACGGAAATATCGGTACAGCGTGTTTTTGCAATAACACGACCGATCTTAACAGAATCGGGTACTGACGTTGCTTACAGCGGGATATTTCCGTGCTTCTTTTTTGGCAATGTGGCCACTTTGTTTTCAAGCATCTGGAAAGCGCGTATCAATTTCTCGCGCGTTTGCTCGGGAAAAATGACCTCATCAATATATCCACGATGAGCCGCGCGGTAGGGGTTCGCAAATTTCTTGGTGTATTCTTCCACCTTTTCATCCAGCTTGGACTGAGGGTTCTCTGCTTCTGAGATTTCTTTCTTGAAAATAATTTCCGCCGCACCTTTTGCGCCCATCACGGCAATCTCTGCGGTCGGCCAAGCATAATTTAGATCAGCGCCGATGTGTTTGCTATTCATCACATCGTAGGCACCACCATACGCCTTACGCGTGATCACCGTTACACGGGGCACGGTTGCTTCGCTAAATGCGTACAATAATTTTGCGCCGTTGGTGATGATGGCGTTCCACTCTTGGTCAGTCCCTGGCAAAAATCCAGGAACATCCTCGAGCACTAACAAAGGAATATTGAATGAGTCGCAGAAACGAACGAAGCGAGCCCCCTTGACGCTGGAATGAATATCCAATACACCGGCCAGAGACGCAGGTTGGTTGCCCACAATACCGATGCTCCTTCCCGCCAGTCGCGCAAAACCCACGACGATATTCTCAGCAAAATTTTTGTGTACTTCAAAAAAAGAATTGCCATCAACAATACCTGATATGACCTCTCTCATATCGTAAGGTTGATTGGGGTTAGGCGGAACGATTTCGTTCAACGCAGGCCTGCTTTCGTTTCCCACTGTATAAGGAAGGCGCGGCGCGTCATCTTCACAATTTTGTGGAACGTAACTGAACAGTGTTTTGATTTGATTGATACATTCAGCTTCGTTAGCGCAAGCAAAATGCGTCACACCGCTTTTCATGCTGTGCGTTGACGCTCCGCCCAATTCCTCCGCCGTGACGTTTTCGTGGGTGACCGTCTTCACCACGTTGGGGCCGGTGACAAACATGAAGGAGGTATTCTCCACCATGAAAATAAAATCGGTCATAGCGGGAGAATAAACTGCTCCACCCGCACATGGCCCCATGACCGCAGAAATCTGCGGCACTACTCCTGACGCCATGACGTTTCTGTAAAAAATGTCGGCATAGCCTCCCAGCGATACCACGCCTTCCTGAATGCGGGCGCCTCCACTATCATTGAGTCCGATTACGGGAGCCCCGTTTTTCATCGCCAGGTCCATCACCTTCACGATTTTCTCGGCATGGGTTTCAGACAGGGAGCCACCGAATACGGTAAAGTCTTGGGAGAAAACATAAACCAACCGCCCACCGATGGTGCCATATCCAGTAACCACGCCGTCTCCCAAATAGTATTCTTTATCTAGGCCGAAGTCTTTGCTACGATGCATCACAAATTTGCCGAGCTCTTCAAAAGAACCGTCGTCAAGTAATAACTCTACACGTTCACGTGCCGTGAGCTTACCTTTGGCATGCTGCTGTTCAATTCGTTTTTCGCCTCCGCCGGTCAGTGCCTCTGCGTTTTTGCGTTTGAGTTCATTGAATTTGGTTTGCAACACCGTGTCTTTGGGCTCCATGTGATGAATTTAGAAGGCCGAAAGATAGCCACAGATTACACAGGTTGCGCAGGTGACCACGTATAATTTAGACATGGTCTTTTTTTGGAAAGGCACTGTTGTAGTCTTTATCTTCCAACCTCTAAATTCGAAACTTCCATCATGAAGACGGGGATTATCGACATGGGTACGAACACCTTCCATCTTCTGGTGGCGGAGTGGAACAGTGATGGTTACCAAATACTTCATCGAGATCGGATACCCGTTCGAGTCGGGGTGGGTGGCATCAATCAAAATATTATCACGATAGAAGGGGTCGAACGCGCGGTTGACGCCTTGAAGCATTTCAAAAGAAAAATGGACGAGCTGGGTGTAGCCCGTATTTTCGCTTTCGGAACGAGTGCGCTGCGCAACGCCAGTAATTCGCACGAGGTGATTTCGAGAATTGAAACTGCAACCGGCATAACGGCTCAATTAATCTCCGGAGATGAGGAGGCCCTGTTTATTTACGAAGGCGTGGATCTGGCACTGACGCTTGGGCTGGAAAAAACATTGGTGGTCGACATTGGGGGTGGTAGTGTGGAGTTTATTATTGGCGACGGAAAGAAAGTTTATTGGAAGCAAAGTTTTGAAGTCGGAGCTCAACGACTGCTGGAGCGTTTTCACAAGCACGACCCAATCTTATCCAGCGAGATGGACATGGTGATGAGGTCTTACAAGGAGACTTTGGGGCCACTATTTAAAGCCATGCAATTGCATCAGCCAAGAACGCTAGCTGGATCTTCCGGTACATTCGACACGCTCAGTGAAATTTATTGCTATCAATCGGGCATTGAACCCAAAGATGCTCCGGAAACGCCGCTGACGACGAAGGCGTTTTACAAAATCTATCCCGACATTATCTCTAAAAATCGATCTGACCGCATGAAAATTCCAGGCATGATAGACATGCGTGTGGATATGATTGTGGTGGCGTGCTGCCTCGTCAAGTTTTTATTGGATAGTTTTCGTTTTGATCGATTCAGAGTGTCTTCCTTTTCGCTAAAAGAAGGAGTATTGGCAGCTTTGATGAAGGGGAGACTCTCGGCTGATTAATCATCTGTCAAAGGCGGGTTCATAAAATCTCCGCGCTCAATTGCCTCCGTGATAGAACTGACAACAACGTCCAGTTTTTTCGCCGAGTCATTTAAGTGTGTGAGAAACTCTTTTTCGTTTTCGCCGAGGTCTAGCTTTTGCATCAGATGAATCAATCCAAGAATACTAGCAACGGGCGCTCTCAATTGATGGGCGTTGATGAATGCATACTCCTCAATAGCTTTGTTTTTGTGCTCAAGTTCGGCGGTGCGTGATCGTACCAGTTGTTCTAGGTTTTCGTTGATGCCTCTGATCTCTTCCGCTTGAGCCTGTATCTCATGCGTCTTTTGCTCAATCTCAGAGGTTCGCTCGCGCACTTTTATTTCCAGTTCACGCTTTTCGGCGATCAGTTGCTTCTCTCGCAGTTTTATAAAAAAGTATACAATAACAACCAGCACCAAGGCCACCAAAGCATAAAAGAAGTTTGTTTTATAAAATGGAGGTCGAATCACAAAATGCATCTTTGCTTCTGCCGAGTTTGAAAAATCGTTTGAGTCTGACACTTTGAGTCTGAATGTGTAATCGCCTGGAGGAAGTTTTGAATAGGTCGCTGAGTTGCCCCTGGTGTCTATCCATTCGGGGTCGTAGTGGTCCAGTTGGTATACGAAGTTCAGCCCCGTGGGATTCTGATACCAGAATCCCAAGAAGTCAATCTTGATGTTATTTTGATCATAGCTCAGTGATTCGGTTTTTGTCAAGTCGACGATCTGATCGTTTATTCTAATCTGGTCGATCAACACCTGTGGCGATTCTTGTAGATTTTGCTGCGGACTATATATCAAGAGACCATGATTTGTTCCAATAAAGATTTCGCCTTTATCATTTTTAGAGATGGCATTTAAGTTCGCAATTCTATTTCCCGCCCCCGACTGCTCATCAAAGAAATGAAAATTCTTTTTTGTGGGATTGAAAATATCCAAACCTAGATCGTTGGCGGCAATAAGACGTCCAGCGCCGTCAGAACAAAGCGCATTCATAGTTGTGCTGTGCAACCAAATTTGGTTTTCGAAAGGCTGAAATTTTTTCTCATCAAACACGAAAAGGCCGAGATCTTGTACGTTGGCCCACACGCGGTGGGCTGCATCTTCAGCAAATCCATACACCACCTTAGCATCAAAATTTTCCTCAAAATGGTGAAATCCATTTTCGTCACGCATGTCAACTCCGTTGCGATCGGTGGCAAACCAAACCCTGCTCTTGCTGTCAACGAAAACCTGATAGATATAGTCGGTGGATAAGCCGTCGCTGGTACTGTAGTTTTTTACCAAAAAATTGTCGTTCAATTTTATTTCGCTGACACCGCCCAGAGTGGCAAGCCAAATGGTTTTGTCTTTGCCTGAGATGTTTAAAACGCTGCCGTTGCGAAGTTCTTTATTCAACTGTTTGATAGTTCCGTTTTTAGGATCAATTCGCAAGACGCCTTCCCCGTATAGCCCGGCCCATATGAATCCGTCCGGATCGGTGAATAGACTGATCACACTTTTGTTCGCGAATGCAGTACCTGCCAATGGCTTTAGAGTTCCGTTTCCTCGATTTCGATACAATGAAACATCATCGGCATACCATAAATCACCGTCTTTCCCCGACGTCACCGCGACAATACTGGCGTTGATATCCATCAACCGCAGTTGTTTGCCCAGTGAGCGAGACAACGACGTTTTTGAACCGATCCACACGTTGCCTTCGCGATCATTATAAATTGAAAGTACTTCTCCCGGCAGTTGATTCGTTGGGGCGCGCTCTTTACTCCGCAAATCAATCGTTAGAAGTCCTTTCGCCGAAGCCACCCACATCCAGTCATCGATCACCAACAAATCGGAAATGCTTCCATAACTCCATTTGTCGTTAAGAACCGAGTTGAACTTTTCTCCATGATAAATAACCAGCCCGGCATCCTCGGTGGCGAGGTACATATCATCGTTCTCCCCCTTTAGGATTTTCTTAACGATGTTGTCGGGAAGGCCTGAGGCGTTGTTCAGCACTTTTATCTCCACTTCATTTTCTTTCCGCGTGCATATCGCTGCACCGCCATCGGTGCCTACCCAAATATTTCCTTTTGCATCTTCTTCTAAGTCGTAACAAAACAAGTCCGGCATCCCATTGACATCGTCCAAACGATAAAGTCGATTGTTGAGGTAATAATAGGTGCCATCGTTAAGCGTAGAAAACCACAAGACGCCTTCTTTGTCGAAAAGAATGTCGGAGATGGTGACTTTGGGCATTCCTTCGGGTGGATCAAAGGGGGTGATTAGGTTATGGTCCACGATCGAGATTTTGCCGTTTTTGAAACCTGCCCAGACCCTGCCGATCGAATCCTCTCCGAGGGCCGTCACATTTTCGTCGGGCAAACTGTCGATGGCCAAAAAGCGTCGGTACGTTGTGCCGTCAAATTTGAAAAGGCCTTTGTTAGTGGCAAACCAGAGAAATCCAGTTTTATCTTGGAGCGTTCTGTTGATTTTTATCGCTTCATTTTTCTTCAGTAAGTAGTAGGGCTGGAAGAAAAGAGATTGGGCAGATAAACCGAGACTGAACAGGCTAAAAGCGAAGACAAAAAAGAAGCGCATCATTTCTTATTCGCGTAGTAGGGTAGCACTGACACCCACTTCTATTTCCGTTGCTATCTTCTGATTCACGATTTTAGGAATGGTGATGTTGTGATCTGATAAAGGTATCAGAAACTGTGCTTCAATAAATATCTGATTTCCGTTAACGGTAATTTTAGACTTAATAATGCGCACTTGCTTTTGTCCGTGGATATCCAACTCGCCTTTGGCGCGCACCTCACTCACACCATTTTGGGTATAATCGACCTGCTCGATGACCTTTCCCGAAAATTTTGCCAAAGGGAATTTTTCACTTTCAATGTAGTTTTCATTGAAATGTTGACGTTGCAAACCGGTATTGAATCCCTGAAACGACTTCATGTCAATCAGGAAGGCAAATTGGTGAGTCGCAGGATCGAGAATACCCTGGAGTTTATTGGAAGATGCCTGAATTAATTCAAGCTGTGCTTTTGATATGAATTTGATGGTTCCAGAGTTCGTTGTGAATTTCTGACCATAGCCGAGGCACGTAACAAGCACGGAGGCAAAAACAATGAACAAGGTTCTCATGGGGGCGATCAAAGCACAGCTATACCATCTCCAAGTTAATTATTTTACTCAGAGTAAACATCCCGTCTTAGTGACAAGCCTTGTCAAATTTTTTGAGCCTATAGTAGTTGTAAGGGAGCGGAACCACAAAACCCGCCATCAACGCGACCAACAAGGCAGTCCAGTACATCGGGTTTCCAAATGCCGCCTTTCCCCCCGTGATCATGAAGTCGGTGGTGTTCATTGCTATCTCCATGGCAATCATTGAGAGTAGCGACATCGACAGCGCCGTACGGAACGCAAAGCCCCAGGAGAATTTTTCACGTCCGTGGAGCAATATTGTTTCCAAAATAATGGAAGTCACCAATCCAGCAAGAGTAGCCAACACCATCTGCACGGTCATGGATACGTTTGGAAAGTAACCCTGAAGAAAAATCACCATCGCGAAATCGCCAATCGAGCAACCGATGAGGCAGTTCACCGTATTGAGTGATGCTCTCCTCCAAACACTTTGGTCCAGCCAAAATTCGCTTGGTTTTGAAGGCGCCTTGGCACCCGATCCATGCGTAATACCTTCCGAGATTTCATAGGACGGGTAACTACTGAGGGCTTTTGCGAGCTGAGTAAAGGGCACATGGTGCGACATTGTGATGTTCGCTACCCCTTTTGTCAAGTCGATTTGAACGTCTTCTACATTTGGCACGGTCTGCAAAGTCTTCTTCACTGTACTTGCGCAACCGTTGCAGGTCATTCCTGAAATCGAATAGGTGTGTGTCATATCTTCTGTTGCTTTCCCAAATATACGGTCACAGCTACCGTGCGTTGTTGCAACATTCCGGCAAAGAATTACACTTTATCCAAAGGTACCCGCTTCTTAGCACCCACTTGCTTAAAGTGCTTAAGCGTAAGCCCGGTGATTTTTTTGAATTGATTTGATAAATGCGCCAAGCTACTGTACCCCAGGCGTTCTGAAATCTCAGTTAAAGAAAGTTCATCATACACCAGTAATTCTTTGGCCCGTTCTATTTTTTGGAGGATGCAATATTGCTCTATGGTTGTGCCTTCTACTTCGGAGAATAATTTGCTCAGTGCAGCATAGTCCTTGTGTAGGTGATCGGCGAGGTAAACGGAAAGCTTGATTCTATTTGATTTTTCGTCTCGTACCCATTCAAGAACTGACTTTTTCAATTGGCTTACCGTTCTGGCACTCCGCGTTTCAATCAATTCAAATCCTTCAGCCTCGATCGCACTTTTAAATTGTGCTAACTGTTTTTGGGATGGTTCCACTTTTAATTCAACCTCACCAAGCTCCACCAACGAATAATCTAAATTAACTTCTGTTAGGATTTTTCTCACGGCGACCTTACATCTGTCGCAGACCATGTTTTTGATATATAATTTCGACATCATCACAATAACCGAATTTCTGCTGGAAAAGTTTTCATTTGAAGGGTACTTCGGACCTACTCTCCGCGAGCAAGTAATATTTCTTTTTGATTCCTCCTTTTTCTGTGCTAGGGCTTTTCTACATTTGTGTTACCAACATTGTGTTTCTCCAATGAAATCATTTTTTGCATGTGTGGTGACCCTGGTGGGCTTTTGCCTGTCGTGTGCTGCCCAAACTGACGCCGATGTCGTATGGTACGAAAATCTTTTCCGTCCAAAAAAAATAAGCATCGAAAAGGAAATCTCAGAAACCAATCGCAAGAGACTTCAAGCGCAAGAAGCTAAGGATAAATCAGCTGAAGTAACAGCCCTGATCGAATTGGGCGTCATTCATTTGGCTCGGGTCGTCGACTACGAGCAAGCGATGGGCTGGCTTATCCGTTCATTGACTATTGAAGATTCCCTCAACATGCGTAAGGAAAAAATTTTCACGTGCCTTGCCATCGCACGGGTGTTTGAGGGCGTGGGCGATAATTTCAAGAGTCTGGAGTTCTTGGATCAGGCGCAGAAGCTGAGTGACCAGGAAAAAAATAGATACATCCAAACGCTTATTCTCAACGAATCAGGGCGCGTGGACGCCGCTCAAGGGCTGGACGAAGAGGCTTCTGAAAATTACACCCTTGCACTAGAGTATGCCCGTGAATTGAATCAGCGTGGATTGGAGGCAGATGCGCTGATCCATCTAGGTAAACTGCTCACGCGAAAAAAGAAAAACACCGAGGCACTCAACAGCTTTAAAGACGCCCTTTCCATATACCGATCAGTGAAAGACAAATTGAACGAAGCAATCGCGCTAAATGAAGTTGGGGAAATGTACCGTTTGATGAAAAATCATGAGCGTGCGCTGGCCAACCACGTAGCGGCCCTGGAAATCCGCGAACGATTGAAAGACGACAATGGGTTGGCTCAATCGTACAATAATGTGAGTGTTCTTTATTTCGATCAAAAAAACTACAAGCGCGCTATTTCCAACTTGCAACTTGCCTTGCAGGCCGGACGAAAAGCAGGGGCACAAGATGAGCTAGTAAAGACCAACGACTACCTCAGCAGGTGTTATCGCGAATTAAAAGAATACCAAAAGGCGCTGGAGCACCGCGAAGAATCGCTGGGCATCCAGGATCTTATTGCAAAAGAGAAAAATGAAAGGAAGCTACTGGAAGCGCACAATCTTTACGGCCTAAAAAAACAAGAGACCCAAATCAACAAGCTGGAAGGCGACCGAGAGCAACGCGAAAAAGTAATTCAAGCGCAGAATGAACTAAGGAATCGATTGATCCTTTTGATTGTTTTAGGCATGGTGATCGGGGTGCTGGTGTTATATCTGTATTTTTCAAAACGCCGATCAGCGCGCAAACTTCAAGAACTAAACGCCACGAAAGACAAACTTTTCTCGATCATCGGTCATGATTTGAAAGGGCCACTCAACTCGCTCACTTCATTTTCTTCACTTTTGCTTAATCACATAGACAAAATCTCGAAAGAGGAAATCAAGATGCTTTCGCAAGACATCGACAAATCATTGAAAAACCTTTTTACGCTGCTCGAAAACTTATTGGAATGGTCTCGGTCGCAAACGGGGGCAATCGATTTCAAGTCGGAAGATTTTGACTTGGCCGATGTCTTGAACGAAAACGAGACGTTACTTAAAGTTCAAGCGCAGAACAAGAAGATTACCATCGTCAACGAAAACAAAATCAACTTGCCGGTGAAAGTTCACCGCCACTCCATCAACACGGTAGTGCGCAACTTATTATCGAACGCGATCAAGTTTACCCCTGGCGGAGGCAAGGTGATGTTGACCACCGACTTCAACGACAATTATTACACCATCTCTATTACGGACACAGGAGTGGGTATGAGTGCTGCGGCCATGCAAAAGCTTTTCAAGATTGGAACGAAGCACTCAACCCTCGGAACGGCCAACGAAAAGGGCACCGGCCTCGGACTAATTCTCTGTAAAGACTTCGTTGAAAAAAATGGCGGAACTATCGGCGTCGAAAGCACCGAGGGAGTGGGCTCAAAATTCTACTTCACGGTGCCTGTGAAAGCGTAAGTCATTCGGCCAGGTACTTAATCGCTTGTTCCTGTGTCTCGAAGACTTTCACGTCTCTTTTAAAAATTACGTTGTAGCCCTTTAGAATCATCCGTTGCGGTTTGCTTAGCCCCACAATGGCTTGTTTGACGCTGTATGCAAGAGCTTCCTTTTTTTCCGTCTCGATGTGCCGCATCACTCGGGTCGTCACAAAATTTTTCTCGTTGAGAATGACCAACAATCGTTGAGGCCGTTTTTCCTCCAGTAAAAGCGCGCGCGATTGCGAAACTAGTTGCATCATTTCATTCTCGTTGAGATCGGAGAAATCCACGATCATAATCTCCTTTCCATCGACGGTATTTTTTCTCAGGCTTCCCAATGTTTCGTTTGAGGGCCATTAAGTTGCAAAAAAATTCCATGTCCTCCAGCATCAAAAATTGGTCGTTGGAGTTTAGCTGGCCTCCACAGTCACCCAAGGAGGCGAGGGTCGGTGCATTTTTAGGCCGCAAAGTGCCATCTGAGTTAAGCTCGATCAATTCATTTCGATGTACATCTGAATGATGTCGACGTATTCACTGCTCGGTTGTTTAATTGCCTTCACATGTCTACCCTCTTCCACAAAACCCATTCGCTGATATAGCTTTATGGCGTTGCTATTCGTGGCAAACACTTGCAAAAATATTTTTTCAATTTGTGGATGATCCTTTGCCCAGTCTAAAAGAGATTCGATCAGGGCACGGCCAATGCCAGTACGCTGATACTTGGGGTGAACGCTCACGCCAAATTCGCCCGTGTGGGCACTTTTTAATTTTGCGCTTGCGGCAAAAAATAGCAGGCCCACCATCTGGTTTTCCAATTCGGCCACCAGAAGTAGCGCATTTGGGCTTGCGTTAAAGTTGTTGATCCATTTTTTCTCGTCCGCCACGGAGATCGTGTATTCTTGCAAAGTTGTAAGCACCTGGTCTGTTGAAGCAAATAAGATCTTTGAATAATTGATAATGCGCTCGGCATCAGTCTCGGAAGCCCGTCTGATCGCAAAAGGTCTTTGATCTCGCGTAAGATGTGTTTTCATGTAGACCAAAAATAACAGCTATAACCGAAAGTGCGTTATAGCGGAAAATTTTTTACGCTTATCTTAGTAGGCATGATCATTCGTGAAGCAGACGAAAAGGACGCTGATATTTTATCTCAGCTCCTGATGCAGTTAGGTTATCCCACGCCAATACATGAAAGTAAGCGACGCATTCAGCTCTATCACCAAGAGGGTTATAAACTATTCATGGCTGAACTTAGCAATCAACCCATCGGTTTTATCGCATTGCACTGGTACCACGCTGTGCACCATCCTCACTTGATAGGTCGTGTGGTGGCGTTTTGCATTGACGAATCGGTCAGGGGCAAAGGTTGTGGCTCTCAGCTTTTGAAATATGCCGAAGATTTCTTTCAAGATTTGAGCTGTGTGAAAGTGGAACTCACCAGTAATTTGCGCAGAAAAGAGTCGCACACCTATTATTTGCGCAAGGGGTATCAGCAAACTTCGATGCATTTTGTGAAGTTCCTGGCGATCGACAAATAGACAATTTGATGAAGTAACCTTTAATGAAAAATGACGTAATAAGGGAAATTGAAATTTGGGTCCATGAAAAAGATAGACATCCTCAATTATATCACTGATTTCCGTAAATCACCGAACGACGTCAAAACCTTAGCAGAAATTCGTTCTCACCTAAAGGTAAGTGACGACCAGGCGTTAGCGAACATGTTGGAGGAGATGAAGCAACTCCGCACGCTGCGAGAAATGGAAAAAAATGGGGAACGAGCGTTTCAGGTCACGGCAAAATAAAAAGCAGAACCAAAGTCCTGCTTCTCAAGATTTTTGCAGCTCTTTTTATTTCCCAAAATAATATCTGAATCCGAGGGTAGGCGTCAGCGACGCGGCTAGTCCGAAGGACGTTGTATTGTTGCCATTGGAGTAAGTCAGTCCAGGCAACAGGAAATCCAAGCCCCAATGCGGTGTGAAAAAGTATGCAAAACCTGGCCTCACCGTAATTGATACAACTCCATTTTGCCCCGTTTGAGTAGAATAGCCAACGGCGCCATGACCGAAGAATGCAAATTTTTCGTCGGCAGTGAACTTGTAAAATCTAACAAAGGGCGCAATCGAAAATGTGTTCGTCGATGGACTACCAGTGACGGTGGTATTTGTCACACCTAAGGCGGCACCCAAGAGCAATCTGTCCTTAAGGAAATATCCAAAACTTGGGGAAAACGAAGTGCTGTTTGAACTTCCGCCCCCTGAAACTGAGGTATTCTGAACAGAAACATCACCGCCCACTGTCATCGAGCCCTGCGATGTTTGCGCACGAGCGGCAAAAGTAATGGCCAACAACAAGATACTAACACAGAGTTTTTGCATGGTTTATTATTTTACTGAAGCAAAAATATTTACTTGAATACACCCCTCCCGCCTTTTTTACTACGAACGCACAATGCTTTCTTTGTGATGTCGATGGACGGAGTCGACGTGAAAATTTTAATACCAATTGTGGTATTTTGTGTTACCACCGGTAGATTTATTTTAGTGTAAGCTCACCAAGTGTAAAAACACATGCCGAAAATATCCAACAGCGCTTCTTCCGAATGCATCGCCACCGACCGCGAGGCCGTCGAGGCATACATGAAGAAATTAAAACACCCGATG
This sequence comes from Cyclobacteriaceae bacterium, assembly GCA_035492075.1. Classification (GTDB taxonomy): domain Bacteria; phylum Bacteroidota; class Bacteroidia; order Cytophagales; family Cyclobacteriaceae; genus ELB16-189. Next base: position 15,649 of record DATJJP010000016.1, read on the forward strand.
AAAAAAGTGGCGGAGCAGTTGCGAGAAATAATTTTGAGCGCCGACAAAAATATTGGCGAGGAAATTGCGTGGAATGCGCCGACGTTTTATTTCAATGGGCAACTGAAGCCTTTCAACCCCAAGGAATACAAGCGCTTCCTCGTTGGGTTCAATTTTTTTAAAAAGGATTGTTTACGGTTAATTTTCTGCCGGGGAGCACTGGCAAAGGATCCAACGGGATTGCTTTCGGGTAAATTCCCAGATGATCGGAAGCTTGCGTTGTTCGGCACCATTGAAGAAACAAAGGCAAACAAAAAAGCGCTGCAAAAAATCATCGCAGAGTTGGTGGCGGTGGCTAAGAAAATCTGAATCTACTTGCCGCTATTACTCACAAAAGCCACAAAGTTGCCATCGGGCGACCAAGATGGAACATTAATTGTTCCTTGGCCTCCATATAAGTAGCCTATGACTTTGGTTGGGCCGCCGTCCACTCGCATCAACTTTAACGTCACTCTTTGATAAAAAGGATGGTCGTCAGGATTGGTCGTTTCGGCAAACGATAGATATACGATCCATTTTCCGTCGGGCGAAACATGAGGGAACCAGTTGTTTGATTCATCGAACGTGATTTGCTCTTTCTCGGTGCCGTCGGGTTTCATGCGCCAGAGTTGCATTGTACCGCTCTGGCTTCCGTTATAGTAAATGTATTTTCCATCGGGTGAATATTCGGGGCCATCCACATGCCCGTTTGTATGCGAAGTGAGCGGTGTCTCTTTGCCTCCGTCAACTGAATTTTTATAAATCTGATAAATTTTACTTCCATTGCGTTGTGCCACGTAAACCACTTCCTTGTTGTTGGGTGCCCATCCATGCCAGTACGACGGCGTGCCCTCCGTGATCAGTTTAGGCTCGCCGCCTTCCAAGGGCAGCACATAGACCGTAGAACCTCCGCCGGCCAATCCGTCGCGATGATGACTGATCGCCAACAGTTTTCCGTTGAAAGAAATGCCGTGATCATTGTTATTTCGATTGGCGAATCCAGTATTCAACTTTTCGGGCGTGCCTCCCCCCACCGGGATTTTGTAAAGAGATCCATCTTTGTTGAACAAGAGTTGTTTACCATCGGGCATCCAATTGGGTGCTTCAAATCGGTCTTGGCTTTCATAAATTACTTTCCTTTTTCCATCATTCACGTTGATCAGTTCAAGTCTACTCCCAAGAAAACCTTGTTTGTAGGCGTCGTATTTTTCTGCCACGGGTCGATCGATGCGCACGTTCCATGCGCTACCTTCTTCGGTGACCTCAGGGTTATGGGAGCAGATAAATAATCCGGCCAATACCTCCTCTTTGAGTGTCTCCATTTCATGCGATCCGATGACTTGCAGTGGCTCGCCCACATGGGCCGCGCGCATGGTGAATTTTTTTCCTGATCGCTCCAACTGTAATATGGAGTACCCTTTTTTAGACGCAAAAATCTCATCTTCTGGATCTCGCATATATGCTCCGCGCAAGGCACGCCACTGCAACACGGTCAGCCCATCGCCGTGAAGTACTGCGCTGATGTGAGCGGCATCGTCCTCCGTCGATTCGCGAACCATCCAACCGATCTTTCGATGGGCGTCAGTTCCATTTCCGTCAAAGGAAAAATTGGCCGTGAGAATAAAATCACCTTTGATTCTGGAAAAGGAATATTGAAACTCATCGCGCTGAAACCAAATATTGTATCCTCCGCCTTTTAATTGATAGCTCTGGTCTTGCTGGCGATAGGCCGTTGCACCCGAAAGTTTAGGTTTTCCTATATCCAGTTGCTTTTCAAAAATATTCAACTGCGCATTGACAAGGCTTGACAAAAAACAAATGGGGATAAAAAAAGTAAGTGGCTTCATTTTTGGGTTTTGCATTTGGTGCGATGAAGTTCATCAATTCGACCGAAAATTGAAATCCGTACGTATAAAACCCCGTTTTACAGGATGAGTGGCGCGTGATTCATCGCACCCGCTAGCCGTCTGTCGACGCACACTACAGAACGTGTAACCTGTGTGGGGTTCAATTGACAGTATTCGTAGGTTGGCGCCAAATCACGTACGCCATGAAGAGAACCATGATTGTTGTGTTGGCCTCTTTTACCTGTTTGGTATCGTATTCCCAAATTGTGCCCGCCTCCGCAGCACTCGAGGGCCAAACAAAAACGCTACAAGAACGGTACTTGTTAATGAAAACCAAATCAGAGAGTTACCAAGACTACAAAGTCATCAAAGAAAGCATTATGGATGGCGTCTGGAAAATTGGAAACGACTCACTGGTCAAGCGCGAGCAACAACTCGCCGATGCGAATGGAAAAATCAAGTCACTTCAAAATGAGGTGAGCGTAGCCCGCACTGCCCTGAAGGCGAAAGAAGATTCAATGACCGATATTGTGTTTGCCAGTACACATATCAATGTGCTTGGTATAGGTCTTTCGAAGGTGTTTTTTATCACGCTCGCCGCCCTTGGTCTCGCCGGACTGACCGCAACCATTTTATTTCTCTTGGCCCGAATTAAATCGATGCAAGCGTTCGTGAAAGAAAGTAAAGTGATCGTGGGGAGCGTGACCAACGAGTTTGAAGAATACAAGCGAAAATCTTTTGAGAAGCAAACCAAGCTCAATCGAGAGCTGCAAACCGAACGGAACAAAGTGGCCGAGTTGCAATCGGCGCGGAAAGCGGTATGACGCCGCTGTCAACTTAACAAAAATATTTGCTTTCCCTTTCATTCATTTTGTAGCCCATGGTAGGGATATGAGTGCTTCCGTGCTCACGTGTCTTGAAAAAGGACGTAAGTATCAAATAACATGAAGATGCTATATCACGACTCCGAGGCATTTGCCTTCTTACGGAGTAACTCTAACAACTTTAAGTATGAAAAAACTTGCGTTGCTTTGTTTAGTTGGTGGCCTGTCGTGCCACGTATTTGCTCAACAGAAAGCAAAAGATGAAAATCCGCACGCTCGCCGACTCAAAAACGCGAATACAAGGAGAACAATAGGTATTGCACTTACTGCGGTGGGCGGAGGTCTTACGGCTATTGGCCTTTCAGCAAACCCATCGATCACCTCAGCGGCGGCTGTCGTGAGCGGTGTGGCTGCGTTGGGGATTGGGATACCTCTGTGGTGCGTAGGCATACACCAAAAAAACAAATTGATGAGTTCGCAAGCAGTATCCCTGTCACTGACCCCACATTGGAACGGAGCGACACTATGTTTTAGATTTTGACCTTCACAACACCGTGCTTAACGTCAGATCATGGCACCAGCACTACCTTCAAACAGTCATCTTTTTTTGCAGCGAAGATTCTGTATCCATCCACCCCATCCTTGAGTGCCATTCGATGCGTAATAATATCAGTGAATGAAAACCTCTTTTGTTGAATCAACTTCAAAACTTCGGGCATCATAGCCCTGGCCGGACAACGTCCTGTAATGAACGTAAGGTTTTTGTTGTACGCTTGCACTGGAGAGAACGGCAAAAACTGGTCATTGCAAACTCCAACACTTGAAATGGTACCACCGGGTCTCACCAACTGATACGAAAGCTGCAAGCTAAATTCGCTGCCGATGGCTTCGAGAACGGCATCCGCACCTCTTCCTTCGGATGCTTCTTGCACTACTTGTACGGCATCCATTTTAGAAGTATCAATTGAAATCGCGCCAAATTTTTCGGCCATTTTCAAGCGGACAGGCTCTCGATCTATCGCATAAATTTTTTCTGCTCCATACGCGCGGGCGCCAAGCACTGCCATAAGTCCGACGGGGCCACAACCCATCACTACATAGACGCCGTTAGGTTTTATCTGTGCTTGCTTTGCACTGTAAAATCCCGTTGAAATAATATCTCCCGCCAGCACACCCTCCTCGATTGAAATGCCATCGGGTAATTTTATCAAAGAAGAATCCGCTTGCGGCACGCGAACAAACTCAGCCTGGCCCCCCTGCAACCCGGTTCCTTTTTCTACCCAACCAAAGAGTTGGCTGAGCACGCAGCGGCTCGTCAATCCAATGCCGCAGTAAAAACATGTTCCACAACTGACAGAGAACGGAGAAATAACAACGTCACCTGGGCGCAACGTTTTTACTTCCTTCCCTACTTCTACAATCTCTCCGGCAAACTCATGGCCCATGCAAGTATGAACGTCCAGGCCCGTTTCGCGGCCGTGATATATATGCAGGTCTGAGCCGCAGATGGCGCAGCATTTTACTTTTACCACAACATCCGTAGGCTGGGTAATTTGAGGGTCCGCGATGGATTCGTAGCTAATCTTTTCAATTCCATTGAAGGTGAGTGCTTTCATTGATTTGACTTTTTACAATGGGTATGAATTTAAGAGAAGCATACGAACGTGAAATAACCTTTAGAGTGGTATTTGAGCGCATAGCGAAAACTGCCGCGAGAAGAATGGATTTCGCGTGAACCTTTGCGATTAAGTTTATTTTACAACTGGCAGTCGCGCGTCCTTCCAGCCCTCAATGCCATCTTGGAGTTCGTACACCGTCAATCCTTTTTTGCGCATGTCGACGGCTGCTATGCGGCTCCGCTTGCCTCCCAAGCAGTAGACGAAATAGGATTTGCTTTTGTCCAATGAGGCGGTGTAAGTGCTGAAATCTTTATCAAACACGTTCTTGTTCACGGCCTTGTCGATATGGTCCTCTGCAAACTCTTCGGGCGTTCGCACGTCTAGGATGACGGCAGATTTTTCACCGGATTTCATCTTAAATTCTTGGGGCGTCAACACCTTTTTTTCCTGTTGAGCAAAAATCAAGGCAGGCATAAACAGGAGCGTCAAGAATAGAGTTTTCATAAAATGATCTTTATTTTCCAAACACAAGTTAATCATAAGTTAATCAGAATTGCGTGCATTCACCGCCGAGGGCAACTACTTCTTCACTTCATTCAACAAAAACATTTTCATTCTCACATCCGTTTCGGGGCGATCCGATTTGTTTGTTTTGGTGGCTGCGATTTTATCCAGCACATCCAATCCCAATTCAAGTTCGCCATAAACGGTGTATCCCCCATCGAGATGCGGCGTGCCCCCCATCGTGGTATAGATTTTCTTCTGCGAGTCGTTCAGAATCAAATTGCGTTTCGCGATCGTGCTATCGAGTTGGGAAGAGCGCCACACTTTGCGTTGAACAATATAAAACTGACAATTACTGCTCGCTTTTTCAGGGTTACCGTCTCTGGCGGCGGCCAACACCCCTCGCTTGTGATAGATATTTTGTTCCGTCCTAAACTCAGCGGCGATTCTTTCACCGGGGGCGGATCCGTTTCCGAGGCTCTCCCCTGGCTTGGCGTGTTTACTTAATGGATCGCCTCCCTGAATCATGAAATTATTGATGACCCGGTGAAAAATTAAACTGTCATAAAACCCCGCTTTTACCTTGCTCACAAAATTATCACGGTGAAGCGGTGTCTCATTGTAGAGTTTTACCACCATGTCGCCGAGGGAAGTAACGATCAGCACATGATAGCGACCGTCTTTGGTGTCGATTTGCTTCGAATATTTCTTGATCGCACTGTTTTCATCGGGAGTCAGTTTTCGAAAGGTCTTGACCGTTGCACAGGCGGAGAGCACGATTAGCAGCAGAACAATTTTTTTCATAGGTGTTTAATCCGTTCAGTCATTGGCTTGGCTACCATTAGCAAGGCAATAAATATATGGAGTTTCCAATTCATGTGCGACTACAGAAGCCTGCCAAGATTTCGGGAAACCGATGCGATGGAAGAACAGGCGTCGCCTAGATGGGGCGAGGTTCGCCGGCTATTTTTAGCCCACCAGCAAAGTAATTTTCGCCAGGCAACGATGCCAAGAAAAATGAATTCACAATGCGGCGTGTTGTTGTATGAATTTCAAATAAGGGCTCCCAAGATTTTCGAGAATGTACTTTTTGTAAGAACTGCTTTGCTTATAAGCCTTTGTCAAGAATTTATCCCACGGCTCCTTCCAATCACTGGAAAGCGGCATGATAAAGCCGATATCATCTATCTGTCCTAAGTCGAAGGCATGGTATTTAATACTTGTGAATTCACGTGTCATGTCAAAAAATCCAGTGAAATCAACAATCGTAAAGTACTGCTCGTTCTTTTTGAGTTCGGCCATGACCTCATTCACGGTAATTATTTCGAGGTTTGGAAGGTGCTTAGACTTTAGTTCGCTAAACGTCGGCAGGTAATTTGTGCCCTTCAGCAGGAGCGCTTTGTGATTGTTCAAAAATTTCAACTGTCCGACATCGCTGATGGCCGGCACCGATTTGTGGGTGACCAAAACCAGCGGAGTCTGCATGACCAAAGGTGTAAATTTGAATCTACGCTCTCGCTCTCTTGTAATCGTCACCGACCCCACGCCGAGCACATTAGGGGTCACTTCTACCTTATTCATGAAATTCTTGAACTGGGATTCGGGCTTCTCATAATTTATTTTGATCTTTTTCTGATAATTCTTTTCCACGAAGTCAGCAAAGTCAACCAAAATCGACGCGAAAAAGCCTTTGACTTTTCCATTCTCCTCATATATTATTCTGTTTTGAGGATAATATATTACTGTCAGTGTGCCAGAACCTCTTTTTTGCACATCTGCCCAGCTGTCGTTTTGCCCAAGACAAGTCGATGTCATACAACCCAGCACCCCCCAACACAAGAGGAAAGCTCGAATCCAATTCGTGGTATTCATAACAAGTAATTTTTTTTGAAAAGATGTTTTCCAGGCAGGAGCGACTTCACGACGCCCCAGTGCGCCAAAAGTAATCAAGACGTCACGCCAAGCGGATAGCATGAGCATGCGATATTTTGTCAAGGCTTTGGAAAAGTAGGGACGAAAAATTAGTCGGAAATCCAGGAACGCACCAACCTCCCCCCTCAACGCTTTACCGGAAAATCTGCGCTTTCAAATCGGATTTTAGCAACGATTACAATCGGCGTTCAGGCAAATTCGTAGAAGATGTTAAGTTCTCGTTTCATCAAAAGTCTGACATATGGAATTAGTTGCATCTGTATTAGTTGGCGGTGCCGCCGGCTGGCTTGGTGGTATGATCTATCGTGGCACAGGACTCGGACTGTTCGGCAACATTGTTGTTGGTATTCTTGGCGGATGGTTGGGGTATTGGTTGCTGGGCCGCCTTGGCATTTCTCTCGGCCATAACTTAATAGGCACGATCTTCACAAGCGCGATTGGCGCAATCATCATCTTGTTTCTTGCCGGAGCTATCCAAAAAAAAAGAAAATAGGTTGAGATGTGGTATGTGCAAATTCCCAGGCAGCTTGAACGGGATATGACTGTGGAATTTGATTACTTCGGAACAGGTTTCGGCGCTGTTTACTACCAGGTGAGTACCTGTGTTCCTGTGCCCTTTATTTGCATTGTGTTTTTTTGTGGGTGACTACAGGAAACAAATCGGCAAACGGGGATCACGCTACAGGTAGGGTAAAATAAAATTCTGCTCCTTTCCCCACTTCCGCTTCAACCCAAATCTTTCCTCCGTGGCGCTGAACAATATTTTTTACCAGCGCGAGGCCCACGCCTGTTCCTTCGAAGTCCGTTGTTTTATGCAAACGCTGAAATACACTGAAAAGCTTACCGACATATTTCATATCAAATCCGGCGCCATTGTCTTTTACCGAATAACAGATCATTTCGTTATCTCTCGTACAGGTGATGTGAATCTTTGCGACTTCCTTTTTTCTTGAATACTTCAGCGCGTTAGACAAAAGGTTTGTCCAGACTTGACGAAGAAGGCTGTAGTCTCCGGCAGCTGGCTCAAGTAGGTCCAGTTCAATGTCAATTTTTCTGGACGGTTCTTGTAACATGAAATCGGCAAGCAAGGCCTTGACAAGCACGTGGATTTCGACTTTTGCAATGGACAACTCTTTGCGCCCAATTCTCGCAAAATCGAGAAGGTCGCTGACGAGTTGGTTCATTCTCTTCGCACTTTCGATGACCAAATCAGAAAGTCTGTCAAACTCCGGATCATTTATTTTTGAAGCAAAATCTTCCTTTAGAATTGCTGCATATCCGGAAACAGATCTTAGGGGCGCGCGTAAGTCGTGGGATACGGAATACGTGAATGATTCAAGTTGTTTGTTTACCTCTTCGAGTTGTTCGGTGCGTGTTTGCACTTTCTTTTCCAGTTCTTCATTTGCTTTGGTCAACGCCACCTGTACTTCCTTGAGTGGAGTGACGTCAATAAGAACAAACATGATCGCAAATATATCGTCACTGCCATCTCTCAAAGGCACCACCTTCATCAGAGAATAAAAACCCGAAAGGGTCTGTCGCTCCACTAGAATTGTTTCACCCTCAAAAGCGCGACGAATTACCTCTTGATAATAGATGTAGTTCTCTGGAGTGATAATTTCGCTGATCTTCTTGCCGGGCATAGTTTCTTTTACGTATCCCATTTTTTCAAGGAAATCCCCTTCGGCCAAAAGGTAACGTTCATCCCGATCTAAAATAGTGATGGCGGTACCTGGAATATTGGAGGCCATAATCCGATAAATGCGATCTGCATCTCCAGCATCCTTTGCCTCCCTTTGAATAATAATGTCCGATAGTCGGGATTTCAAGCGGTAGTTTTCTTCCTCAAAGTCGGTAAGTCGACGAATGAGGTCTTCCCTTTCACCATGTCTCGCCTTCCAGCCAAAAAGCGTATTCAAGCTGATGTTGTGCTCTCGGCACAAATCTTCAGGGTTTGTCCCGAAATCTAGCTGCTTCAGAATCGATAGGATCTTTTCTTCTGAAAATTCAGATGCCAACATGCCATCAATTACCGGCAAAAAACTCTAAAATGATATAGGAGAAATTCCTATGAAGCCGAAACCCGCCTCGCAACCCATGGATTGACGGACAAGCCTTGTACTAAATATGTTTCATGAGCACAGAAATCGGAGCTCGGTTGGTGTAGTCGGGATCGAAGAATCGATAGACGATAACGCCCTGCTTGTTTATCACAAAGACCGCTGGCACCGGAAGGTTCTCGCGGTTGACGTC
>DATJJP010000017.1:0-32990 GCA_035492075.1 Cyclobacteriaceae bacterium
AACAACATGATGTCGGGATTATTTGGGTTGATCCAGATGCGATGATAGTCATCACCACCGGGAGCCCCACGAAAGCCCGTCCACGTTTTGCCGCCGTCCTCCGATTTCCATGTTACGACGTTCGCACTGAAAACAATGTCCGGATTTTTGGGATGTACCTTTACTTCCGCAAAATCGGAGCCTCTGCTCCAATGCCTTCCATCAGCCGACACTCGGGTCCAACTCTCGCCCGCATCATCCGAACGATAGATTCCGCCATGTTCGCCCGCATCAACCGTGGCATACAGGCGGCTGGAATTACTTGGAGCAATACAAAATCCAATTCGCCCAAGTCCCTGATCAGCAGTAGGTAATCCTTTGGTGAGCTTTTTCCAGCTTGAACCTCCATCCGTCGATTTATAAAGCCCTGAGGCAGGGCCCTGCCATTGCCCGTTCTCCCATGGGCCTTGCCGCGCCGCCCATAAATCCGCATACACAACGTTGTTATTACTTGGGTCAACCGTCACCTGAACTGCACCTGTATTCTCATCTATATAAAGGACTTTCTCCCAGGTGGTTCCCCCATCCTTGCTCCTGTAAACGCCGCGCTCGGAGTTTGCCCCGTACGGATGCCCAAGCACTGCTACAAACACTTTCTTATCATCAACGGGATCAACTGCGAGGCCTCCTATTTGCTGGCCTTCGCGCAAGCCCATGTTCTTCCATGTTTTTCCCGCATCCGTCGATTTGTAAATCCCGTCACCCACCGATAAGTCGGGACGCTGCACGCCTTCACCACTACCCACATAAATCACATTGGGGTTCGATGGTGCTACTGCAATATCGCCGATTGACCCCGTGGGCTGGTCATCAAAAATCGGCTCCCAAGTTCTACCGTAGTCGGTCGTCTTCCACACGCCTCCATTGTTGGCGGCCATGTAAAAAACGTTGGGCTGCTGTGGCACACCTACGGCACCAATCGTTCTACCCGCGCGATGTGGCCCGATCATGCGCCATTTCATGTCGTTGAATAACGCGGGATCAACCTGCGCACTGACAGCTATCGTACAAATCAAAAGGGAAGCACAGAATATTTTTTTCATGGGGATAAAGGATGTAGGAAGTAAGATAGAAAATAATCGTCTTGCCCCACGCTCAATTTTATGAACGAATTAAATCTCTCCAACTGAGGTTGATTTATTATCTTAGCGACCCAAATATTTTGTGAAATGAAGACCGTGAACGATATCAACTTCAAGGGCAAACGCGCACTCATCCGAGTAGACTTTAATGTTCCCCTCGACAAAAGTTACAATGTCACCGACGACAATAGGATCCGGGCGACGATACCTACGCTCAAAAAAATCTTGAATGACGGAGGCAGCTGCATACTGATGTCGCATTTGGGACGCCCCAAAGAAGGTCCCGAAGAAAAGTATTCATTGAAGCATACAATCAAGACCACCGAACAATTGCTTGGTGTGAAAGTGAAATTTGCGGGTGACTGCATCGGAGAAGAAGCTTACCAACTATCGGCCAACTTAAAGCCGGGAGAAGTGCTTTTGTTGGAAAATTTGCGATTCTATAAGCAAGAAGAGAAAGGTGATCTGGCCTTTGCCGAAAAACTGTCGAAGCACGGAGACCTTTACGTGAACGATGCTTTTGGCACGGCGCACCGGGCCCATGCAAGTACTACCATCGTGGCTCAGTTCTTCAAAGAGAAATGCGCGGGCTACGTGATGGCAGCCGAGTTGGACAATGCAAAGAAAGTGATGGAGAAAGCAGCCAAGCCCTTCACGGCGATCATGGGCGGAGCAAAAATATCCGACAAGATTTTGATCATCGAAAAACTGCTTGATAAAGTAGACCACCTCATTATCGGTGGCGGAATGTCGTACACGTTCTTTAAAGCATTGGGTGGAAACATTGGCAAATCCTTGGTAGAGGATGACAAATTGGATTTGGCAAAGGAGCTCATTCAAAAAGCCAAGAGCAAAGGCGTTGAATTGCACTTGCCCATGGATTCAATCATCGCAGACAAATTTGATGCGCAAGCCAATACGGATGTGGCCAACAACAATTCCATCAAAGCCGACTGGATGGGGCTCGACATCGGGCCGCAAGCGAGGGAAGTCTTTGCCAAAGTAATAGAAGGCTCTAAAACCATTTTGTGGAACGGCCCAATGGGTGTTTTCGAAATGGAGAAATTTGAGAAAGGCACCAAAGCGGTGGCCGAAGCGGTGGTTCGCGCCACTGGCAAGGGAGCTTTTTCGCTGATCGGCGGCGGTGATTCGGCGGCAGCAGTTGCCAAGTTCGGTTTTGAAGAGAATGTAAGCTATGTCTCTACCGGTGGTGGTGCTTTGCTAGAGTACTTTGAAGGGAAAGTGCTGCCGGGGGTGAAGGCGTTGGAGTAAGTTTCGAGTTGCGGGTTACGAGTTTCAGGTTTTACGCGTTACCCCGAAACCCGTAGCCTGGTAACCTAAATGTCTCCTAACTGTGGACGGATGATGACTTCCTCAACCACGCTCCTATCGGAAATAGAATAGGCATTGAAGATAACTTCAGCTACATCCTCGGTTTTCATGAACCTCGCGTCGGGCAAGTCAGTGCCTTCCCAGCTCGCTGTTTTTGTTGCGCCCGGCATCACCGCTGTCACACGAATGCCAAACGGCTTCATCTCTTCCCTAAGAACTTTGGTGAAACCCAATAATGCAAACTTAGAGATCGCATAAGACCCGCCATTGGGATAAGCTTCGATGCTTGCGATGGAACACATGTTAAAAACATGCCCCGACTTATTTTGCTGCATATTGGCAATCAGGCCGCGGGTCGTGTAGTAGGCGCTGTACACATTTGATTCTACCATGCTCTCCAACGCGCCATCTCCTTCTTTCATTGTCTCGCCCGGAATAAAATGACCGGCATTGTTTACAATCACCGTGACCGGTCTATTTAGCTGCAAAACGAACTTACAAAAGTCCGCTACTTGTTCTTTATGCGACGCATCCGCCGCCTTGACAAATACTTTTACCTGAAACTTCTTTTCGATTTCCGCCTTCATTTGCTCGAGGTCTTTTTCCTTTCTGGCACAAGCGGCAACATCGAAGCCCGCCTGCGCAAAACGCTCGGCCACTGCCCTACCTATTCCTTTCGTTGCGCCGGTCACGACCACAAGTTGGTTCATGCGAATTTATTTTATCTTTGAGCAATATAATATATCCGTTTTACGACATGAAATTAGTTCCACTGTGCAAACTCAAAACCATGTTCTCGAATGCGTGAGTTTGGTCGCTATGTCATGTTTATTGGCTCGTTGTTTGTTCGCCGGGAGTCATTCGGCACATATTACAAACTCGTGTTGGAAGAGTGCGTACAGATTGGGGTCAACTCAGCCTTCTTGTTCATTTTGGTTTCATCGTTCATCGGCGCTGTAACAACAGTGCAGACCGCTTTTAACATGGTCAGCCCTTTGATTCCGCGGTTTGTTATCTCACAAGTGGTTCGCGAAATGACCGTACTGGAGCTTGCCCCCACCGTAATGGCCCTCATCTACGCGGGAAAGATCGGATCAAGCATGGCCGGCGGAATTGGCACCATGCGCATTACTGAACAGATCGATGCACTTGAGGTCATGGGTATAAATTCTTCGTCCTATTTGGTTCTTCCAAAAATTATTGCTTCGATGATGATGTATCCGGTATTGGTGATCATCTCAGGAGTCTGTTCACTCGTCGGCGGCTACCTCATCGGACAGGCAATTCATATCATCACGCCAACCGAATATGTGGCCGGCCTTCGGTTTGCTTTCAATCAACAAGAGATTTTTGTGGCCGTCGTGAAGGCCCTTGTGTTCGCCTTTCTTATATCATCCATTTCATCTTTTAAAGGGTATTACACAAAGGGAGGTGCACTGGAAGTAGGCATCGCTACTACCGAAGCTGTAACCACTAGCGTCATTGCGATTCTGATCGCCGATTATTTCATTGTTGACCTGATTCTATAATGATCAAGATCAAGGACATATCAAAAACATTTGGTGATAAGATGGTGCTGGAAGGCATTGATGCCGAATTCGAGCAAGGGAAAACCAACCTCATCATCGGATCGAGCGGAACAGGCAAAAGTGTTTTGCTGAAATGTATCGTTGGCTTAATCCAACCCGACCAAGGCCTCGTGTTTTATGATCTAAGGAATTTTACCGAAGCCGACAAGGAAATGAAATCCGAAATCCGCAGGGAAATCGGAATGCTTTTTCAAGGCGGGGCCCTGTTCGACTCCAAGAACGTTGAAGAAAATGTGATGTTCCCGCTCGAGGTGCTTACGAAAATGCCACTTGACGAGAAACGCGATCGCGCCAACGATTGCCTGAAAAGAGTGGGGCTGGAAAACGCCAACAAGAAAGCAGTATCTGAAATCAGCGGTGGCATGAAAAAGCGCGTCGGTATCGCGAGGGCCATCGTCAACAACCCAAACTATCTTTTCTGCGATGAACCAAATTCCGGCCTTGACCCTCAAACATCAATCTTGATAGATGAACTCATCCACGAAATCACTCATGAACTCAATATCACTACAATAGTCGTTACCCACGACATGAACTCGGTCATGGGCATCGGAGAAAACATCATCTTCCTTTACAAAGGACACAAGTTATGGGAAGGCAACTCGGCCGATATCACTAACTCCGGTGTCGGCGAGCTAGATGATTTTGTCTTCGCCAACAAAGTCATGAGCAAGATGAGAGGGAGTTAGTTAGCCGTGGTTCGTTGTTGGTTATTGGTTGGTCGTTATCACCATCAACGTTATGCTTTTTTTAGCTTGATGAAGAAAGACGATCCGTTCGAAGAGGTTTCAAACCAAATCTGGCCACCCATCTGCTCAACGCCTTGCTTTGCAATTGCCAAACCAAGACCCGAACCCGTCTCTTTAGTGCTAAAGTGAGGAAGGAATATTTTGTCAATCAATTCAGAAGGAACACCGGCCCCATTGTCCTTAATACCAACAACGCACCAGTGGTCGGCGGATTCGTAGCTGATCTCCACATGAGTTTTTTTTCTTTTGTCAGATTGCAGCCCGTTAAGAATGATATTGGAAAAGATTCTGCCAAGTAATTTTTCGTCTCCCTGAACGACAATTGTGTCTGGGCTTTCAACCAAGCGAACTTTACCTTGCTCATGATTTTCATACAACGAAGCAGCCTGTTTCAGAACGGAACCTAAATCCACCGCGGATATCTCAGGCGACGGCATAGTGGCAAACGCGCTGAACGAACCCGCAATACCGTTAAGCGTGTCTACTTGCGACAGCAGCGTTTTAACGGCACTTTCTGTTTTCTCTTTGGAAAGGTCACCTTGCAACAATATTCGCTCCATTTGCTGAAGTGTCAGCTTCATCGGTGTCAATGGGTTTTTGATTTCGTGTGCTACTTGCTTGGCTATCTCACGCCACGCGTTTTCTTTTTCGCTTCGCGCCAAGTCAATTTTACTTTGCGCCAGATTGCCGAGCATTCGGTTGTACTCCTTTACCATCCGGCCAATTTCATCATTAGATCGCCAGTCGATCGGTTGGTTTTCATCCAGCGAGGTGGTGTTCAGTTTTTTCGCGATGAATCGCAAAGGCGTAGTCAATTTTCCTATGGCGTTCGACGCAAACAAAGAAAACAAGATAAACACAGCGGTGAAAGTGATAAGAATGTTAGACAATACACTTGACTTTAAATTGTCGGTGGTTGAATTGAAGAAAGGGAGCTCAAGAATCCCCAGCAGCTTGCCCGTCCTCGGTGACCTGATGGAAAAAAAGGAACTGTTATATTCTAGAGTTCCGATGTTGGCTCGGGCTTTCAATACACTGTAGTTCTCCTGTGCAATCTTTTCCCAAGCGTCTCTATTGGCTAACGTGGCCAGTAACCGGTTACTGAAAATACTTTGTTGACTAGAAGATATCAACTCCCCGTGCGCGTCATATAAATTCACATCAAAGCCTGTAGTTTGAGCGATTTCGTTGGTTCGCGCGCGGATATCTGAAATCCATCCCGCAGAATCAAGGCTCGACCTGTCAAGTGCGGAAGACAAATTCTCACCCAACGAAATGCCTTTTGACTCAATCTCCTTTTCAGTCTGCGCTTCGTTCGACTGTGAAATCATTCGAATAGCTATTCCGCTAACCGCCAAGAGCGGAAGTATAAATGACAAGTAAACGAATAATTGAATGCGTGCAGAATAATTCAGTTCGCGCCGAGAGAATACGTGTCGCGTTAAATAAAAGGTCAGTGCAATAAACACGAGTAGGACCCCGGAAACAAAAAAGAACGAGAAGTTTGCCAAGACATTGATCCAGGGATATTCGTCGGCCACCAAAAGGACTTTCTGCCCTCCATCCCCTTCTGCTGCTGCGATCCAGTGGTCGTGCACTTTCAATCCCGACGTCTGCAGCCTGGCGTCATAAATCGTTTTTTGGTCAAGGTCTCGCTCAAAATTAAAATTTCCATTGCGGTCAACAATTTTAGTGCCTGCAAAAAAAGCATAGCTAAAATCCTTGTCTCTAATGGAATGAGTAAAGCGATTGTCGTAAAGCAATTCAGGGTAAACCTGTTGCGGCACGATTCGCTTCAGCGAGAGATCGAGCACTACATAACCCCTGACAGCATTACCTTTCTTCAATGGCACGATCGCAAGATATCTTTTCAGTGATTCGGATCCCGCACTTCGAATTTGATAAATCCATTCATAAGCAGTTTTACTCGCCTCTTCGCTTTGGTAAGTCTCAATGGCCGAGGCGAAATCCAACGGAGACTCCGCGTCAGCAGGGCTACCATCGGCATGGTATAACTTAATGGAAACCGCATATCGATCTAAGTACTCATTCAAATAGACTTGTCTGATTTTCTGTCTAGCTAAATGTTTTGAAAGTAATGGGCTTTCCACACTGGCCAAAAGGAACAGATCATTAGATATTTTTTGGCTTGACTGATTGAGAAGGTATTCACCCAACACATCATTGCTAACAAGATTGGTGGCCGATCGGAACATAGCGCGCAACTTCTTCTCCTCTGAAAATCTCCGTACTCCCCACGCACCCTGAAGAGCATACGCCATTATAACAACTAGTAAGTACGGAAATGCACGGTAGCCCATTCTTGCCGCCGCTTTGTAATAGCGAGAAAAAATCAACAAAAGGAAAAAGGCAGACCCGATCACAACGGTTGGCCAATAATTAAGATCTGACAACAGAAAGTAGCCAATAAAAGAAAGCCCTGAAACCAACACGCATATCAGCAAGTCGCGCGGACCAAGCAATGACTTTACGATCCGCAAGAAGCTATGAACAAAGAAAAAAGAGCTCAAACACCCCAAAATAAAAGCGAGAAGCGCAGCAACTCGGATGCCATCAAATTTCGCTGACGACGCAATGTCAAATGGGATGGCTGAGTCATGAAAAATGGATTCAACAAATAGGTGCGGAAAAAGGAACGAGAAAAAAGCAGCGGTAGCGAAGAGGACACCAACAAACAAACGGGTTTCTTTGCGCTGTCGAACGCAAGCTTGAATCATTTCAGTGTGTGCATAAACAAGGAAAAAATAAGCACAGGCTATTGCAACGATGAGTGCGTTCAAGACAAAATCCCCAACCGATGCATTAAAGGAAGACGAAGCAAAATACTTGGAATCAAAATACTTGGAATAAATCCACACACCTGGAAAAGAAAATCGTACCATGGCAATGCGGACAATCGCCAACGCGCCAAACAAAACAATAAACCCAATCGTATATCTCCGCGTTTTATGGAGGTTCCAAACCAATACTCCTATGAGCAAGCACAGGATCGCTATTGCCACTGCCATGAAAAAGACCGCCGATCTGCTTTCGAAGAAGACCTCTTTTTGAAGTTGAATCTTAAAAAATCCCCTTCCTCCTAAACTGACCAACACCCCTGCTTGAGCCTGAGTGTCCATGATTTTTATTCCATCAAAAGGAAAGACATCTCTATTCCAGCTCGTGGTCAAGTATTGATTCACTAATTCATATCCACTGCGAAGCGGTACGATTGCAATAAAATCAAAGCCATTTATTTTTCGCTTGTTTAGTAGCAGGTCGTGTCGCGATGAACGAACTAATTTCCACTCGAAGTCGCCACTACAGTCCTGGACATCGAGGACGGGATAGG
The DNA here is from genome assembly GCA_035492075.1 of Cyclobacteriaceae bacterium. Lineage (GTDB taxonomy): Bacteria > Bacteroidota > Bacteroidia > Cytophagales > Cyclobacteriaceae > ELB16-189. The sequence goes on from DATJJP010000017.1 coordinate 8,144, forward strand.
TCTTGCTCCACGCAACGATACGACCTTGATCTATTTTATAAAATGGATGTTGTAAAGAAGACCACTTGGCGGTGGGCAGCTTGTCCCATTCAGCGTTTAGCTCAGCGACCTCCTTTGCCAAGTTATCGCCAATAATTGCCGCCGTGCTCGACGCCGAAAAATTGCTGCGTTGGCTGCTACTGCTGAAAATGGCAATAAGGAAGAAGATGGCCGCAGCAGAAATTAGTGTGAGGTATATTCGCATGGTGGCCAATTAACCAAAGTGAAATCGTCACATCTATTTAACGGTGCAATTCCAACCGCGATTTCAACGGCTACTAAAAATACTCAATAACATCGGAAAAAAGGGACGCCAAATCCTTACTCCCCCTTCGCTTGAAGACCGCCGAACCAGTAAAGAAACAAAATTCTAGAATATCGGAAACTGATGGGTATAAAGAGGATCGCCGAAACAATCACGGCAGTGATATACACCCATTCAGAAGGGTTAACAGTATAATAAAGAGACACAGACACGGCAGCAAAAATGGCGCAGGTAAACGCATAGCTTACGTACAGAGCCCCAAAATAAAACCCCGGCTCGGGTTCAAAGGTGGCCGAGCACTTGCTGCAAGTTTGATTCATGACGCTGAACTTTCTGAATTCGCTAAGTGGATACTTGAAAATGTATCCTTCTCGACAACGCGGGCACCTACCCTGCCCAATTGCTTTCAATAGACTTATTCGCATTGCGTTTGCTGGTTCTATACCAAAAATAGGCCAATAATAGAATGAAGACGTAAGGAGAAAAGAACAGGTACATGATGCCAAAATTGATACCCGCCGCTATCCCAATGTTTCCGTTACTGATGTTATTTTCTAATGTAGCACGGCACATAGCACACTGGGCCGAAGCGTTCAACACGCTCACAAAAAGGAAGGCTGTTATTAAAAAGATTACTCGCTTCACCTGTAATATGGGTTTATCATCAAATAAACGATCACTCCGGTTACTGCAACATACAGCCACAGCGGGAAAGCAAATTTAGCCAATCGCTTGTGCCTTTCAAAGTTGCCTGCCAAAGCTCTCGAAAAGGCAAACAACACAAATGGAATCACTATCACCGAAAGCGTGATATGCGTGATCAGAATGAAGAAGTAAACATACCGGACGAAGCCCTCGCCTCCAAACTTTGTTTCCTCGCTGGTCATATGGTAAAGCACATACATTATCAAAAAAGACGCGGAGAGACCCAAGCAAATTTTGTTAATCAATTCATGTCTTGCTCTTTTTCCATTCCTAATAGACATGTATGAAACTACTAAAAGGACAGCAGTGAGTCCATTGATCGATGCATAGATGGGTGGCAAGAAAGACAGGTCGTAGCCCGGAATTTTTATTCCAAAAAGTGCAGCTACCGCAATAGGTATGACAATCGAAAGAACTATGATCAGTTTTTTATAAGGGTCTTGATTCTCTTTCATTTCAATATTTCTTTAATAAAATTTTCAATTCCACTTCGAGGCGATCCATTTCGTCTCGGTGGCCTAGTTTGTAATAGTCTCGAATTCTTCTTTGATCGTCAATCAATACGGCATCCCAAGGATCGTTCATAACGAGGGCGCAGTTCTTGAGTTTGGTTTCGCTCCTATCAAACTCAATGATTTGAACTTCGAACTTAGCTTCTGCGAGTCGTTGCCTTAAGTCGATTCCTTCCTTTTCACCAGCACAGATAAATAGCACTGATGCGCCATTCCAGTTTCGCTTCGCCAGAACAGAATCCGGAACGAAATACTGACCCGCTGAAGCCGGTCGGCACTCACTCGCGATTTCAGGCACTCCGTCTGGATAGAGAATTGGGATATCAAATTCGTTCTTTCCGAAATATTTTAAGAAAACAAAAATGAGTGCAGGGAGCAGCAGCGCCAAGAACAGGTAAACAATTTTTTTGCTCATCAGCTAACAAATAAAGAAGGCTAAAGTTTCATCAACCTTAGCCTCCCAAAAATGATTCTTTGGTTTCCTTTAATAATTAAAAAGCGGGCGCAGGAAATTGATGTCCGACATCTTCATTCCCTCGTAAACAAACGCTACCAGCATCCAAATGATGAAAACAGTCGGAATCAGTATTGACCAAATCAATACTTTGGCTTCATGCTTCAAGTGCATGAACTCACCGACAATAAAAAATGCTTTCACGATAGTCATCACAACAAAAATCGAAGTCTTTAAGGCACCTGGATGCATTGCAAATGCGACAATAAATTCAAAAATCGTAATCACCAAAAGAATGCCAGCAACCTTCCAAAGTTGAGCTATCTTTTCCTTGTTGGGTGGAAGTACAACCACCTGAGGTTCATGAGAATGATGCGCCATGATTCTTAAAGTTTTATACTAGATAATAGAATGTAAATACGAATACCCAAACGAGATCTACAAAGTGCCAGTACAAACCGACCTTCTCCACCATTTCATAGCTACCTCTGCGGTCGTACATGCCGGTTACCGTTCTGTAATAGATAAGGAAGTTCAGCATCACACCACTGAATACGTGGAATCCATGAAAGCCCGTGATAAAGAAAAAGAAGTCGGCAAATGCATGCGGTCCATACTGATTTTCATGAAGGTTTGCACCGTAAATAGTGCGGTTAGTCCATGCTCCATTTACAAATTCTTTTATCGTTGTCCCTCCTTCTGTTCCCACAATGAAGTGCGTCCACTCCCAAGCTTGGCAGCTTAAGAAAGTGATACCACCAAGTATTGTCCAGAGCATCCATTTCTCAACGGCAGGGCGGTCCATACGATGACCGGCTTCTACGGCCAACACCATCGTTACACTCGACATAATCAACACAAATGTCATGATACCCACAAACACGAGTGGCAATTCCACGCCATGCAGGAAAGGCACAGCTTCAAAAACTTTTTCGGGTACAGGCCAATAGTCGTGAGAAAAAACAAAGGCATGGTGATCTCCTGTAAATGCAGGGTGCTGTGAGCGGATCAATCCATAAGTGATCAATAATCCCGAGAATGTAAACGCATCGGAAAGTAAGAAGAACCACATCATGAGCTTGCCGTAGCTTACGCCCATTGGTGACACTCCGCCATCCCAAACGCTTCTGCTTGAAACTGTTGTAGCTGTTGAATGTGACATGTTGCTGATTTTACCTGTACAATAATAAGAAGACGAACAAATATAGCCAAAGACCTCCTAAAAAATGCCAATAAGTTGTGCACATTTCCATTTTGGTCATGTTACCTGCGTGCGCTTTTCCAGTAAAAATGGCGCCCAACATTATCAACAAAAAGACGACGGCGCTAATCACGTGCAGACCGTGCAAGCCCGTTAAAATATACAAAAAAGAACCCGACGGATTTCCAACTAAGTAGACGCTATTGGACACCAGTTGACCCCAGCCTAGGAATTGGCCTACCAAAAATGCCACGCCCAGTAGTGATGTCAGCGCCATCATTGTTTTTGCAGTAGAGAAGTTGTCCTTCTTTGTGGCGAAGTAAGCCAACTGCATCGTTATACTGCTGACAACGATGATCCCTGAAGTAACATAAAACAACGACGGCAAATCAAAATATACCCAATTGCCTTCCGCCTGCCTTACAATGTATGCCGACGTAATCGACATGAACAGCATCATTACACTGGCCAAAAACAGCCACATCCCGAATTTCTTGGCGTTCATCGCCATAGGCTTCTTCGGTTCCTCGACTAATCTGAGGTCTACCATTTTCTCTATGCTCATATTTTATCCAACAAGTAGGCGATCTGTACAATCGGCAAATACAAGAATGATCCAAACATTATTCTCAAGGCCGACTGACGATTGCCCGTTTTCATCAATGAAAATGTTTGTGCAAAAAAGGCCACACCACATACGGTCGCTACAATGGCCGAGTTCAATCCGGTGATTCCAAATCTAGCCGGAAGTAAACCGAGCGGAATTAGAAACATCGTGTACACCATGATTTGAATGGCTGTATTTAAATCTTTACCCCCTCCTGAGGGTAAAAGTTTAAATCCTGCTTTCTTATAATCATCGTCGGCAACCCAAGCAATTGCCCAGAAGTGCGGAAACTGCCAAACGAACTGAATGCCGAAAATAATCATCGCCTCGTGGCTGATCGATCCTGTGGCCGCGACCCAACCTAGGAGTGGTGGCAATGCGCCTGGGATAGCTCCAACAAATACGGCCACCGGTCCTACTCGTTTCAACGGCGTGTAAACAAAACTGTACAGCACCATCGACACAAAAGAAAGGACAACGGTCAATGGATTGGTGAAAATCGAGAGGATAATTAAAGAGACAACCAAGCAAACCAAAGCAAAGAATTTCGCCTCGCTCACGGAAACTCGTCCGGTCGGAATTGGGCGATTCATCGTGCGTGTCATGATCTTGTCCAAGTTGCGTTCAATGATCTGATTGATACAAACGGACGCGCCAGAAAGCAAAAAGCCACTGAACGTCAGCATTACAAGAACGGTCCAATCGGCGCGGCCCTTCGTTGCTAGACCATAACCAAAAGCGCATGAAAACGCCACCAGAAAAGAAAGGCGTGGCTTCAAAAGTTCGAGATACGCTTTTGCCTTCGCTGAAGCGAACGTTGTTCCAGAAATTGCTTGCGCTCTACCTAAATCACTCATTTTCCAGTTTTGGTTTGTTCATTCTAAAAAACAAACTCATTTGTATCCCAAAAGCTATTGTTGCGAGTACCAAGTGAACAGGCTGGATGGCCGCTGGTACATTGAGCCATGACAATCCGACGCCCGTTACAAAGGACGCCAAAATTAACACGAACAGGGCTAGCGATAAAGCTTTAAGGCCAATAGTTTTTCGCGTTTGCCAACAGAAAAAACCGTTCAAAATCAGCACGGCCCAAGAGAATGAGCGATGCACAATAAACTCCTTTCCTAGCCCATCAATCCATGCCTCCCGCGACACGGAATTCGCCAAAATATCAATGGCTTCCCGAACCTCGGTGCCGAGGAATACCTGAATCAGCAAGGCTGAAATGCACGCCAGGAGAAGGCCACGAAGAGCACCTACCACCTTACTACTTTGCGATTCGCTGGACTCGTGCAATAGGTAAGCAAGGAAGGCCACCATCAAAAGGGCGATGAAAAAATGAACGGTTATCGTCCAAGTGGTCAGGTTGGTCGATACCACGATTGATCCAAACCATCCTTGAAAAATCACTGTGATTAATGTAGCCAACGAAATCCAAAACAAAATTGGCTTGCTGGATCGCAACGGGAATGATTTGTAAAAAAGGGCAATAATGAAAAAACCAATCACCACGCCAACGAGTCTATTGATATACTCAATCCAAGTTTTTGTCGCATTAAATTCTGTCTCGGCCAGGATTGACTTGTCGGCGACGATCTTGTCTGCCGTCTCGTTCATGCCAACCATTCTCAGATAACGGGCAAATTTCTGATTCTTCCTGTCGCGGTAGACCGCGTAATTTTTTTTGTAATCGGCGGGGAGCTGTTCGATCGAGGTAGGCGGCGTCCAAGAGCCAAAACACCGAGGCCAGTCAGGACATCCCATTCCAGACCCTGTGCTACGCACAATCCCTCCTACCATGATCAAAAAATAAACAGCGATCAGGGTGCTGAGGCAAAGCCTACGAAATCCCCTGATCGCTGTCGAGGTCAATTGGTAGTTGAGCTCTTAGTGTTTCTTTTCTTCGACCACAATTGGAGCATCCATCCCTTCGAGCTTGATCAACTCATTTTCGTGAGGAAAGTTCGACTCTGGAGTTTCCGAGAATGGAATATGCTGTGGAATGAAATCTTCCTTTGCACCCGGCTTGCTGTAATCATAAGGCCAGCGATAAACTGTTGGTATTTCGCCAATCCAGTTGCCGTGCTGAGGAAATCTCGGTGTAGTCCACTCGATCGTATTGGAATTCCAAGGGTTGGCAGGAGCCAACCTTCCCCTGAAAATACTATAGATAAAGTTGAACAAGAAGATCAGCTGAGCACAGAACGTTACGATAGCGGCTACGGAAACAAGGAAATTCAAGTCAGCAAAACCGCTGAATGTTTCAAAGTTCGTCCATGTGTAGTATCGGCGAGGGAAACCTGCAATGCCGATGTAGTGCATGGGGAAGAACACCATGTATACGCCAACAAACGTGACCCAGAAGTGGATGTATCCTAACTTCTCGTTCATCATCCTCCCAAACATTTTAGGGAACCAGTGGTAAACACCCGCCACCATTCCGAAGAACGATGCGCTGCCCATTACCAAATGGAAGTGCGCAACCACAAAGTAAGTGTCGTGCAACTGGATATCTACCGCAGAGTTACCAAGGAAAATTCCAGTGATACCCCCCGTGAGGAAGAACGAAACCAGACCGATCGCAAACAACATGGCTGGTGTGAACACGAGGTTACCGCGCCACATCGTTGTGACATAGTTAAATATTTTCACTGCAGAAGGCACCGCGATAATCAAGGTGAGTAAAGTAAAGATCGATCCCAAGAACGGGTTCATTCCCGTTACAAACATGTGGTGCGCCCACACAACGAATGAAAGGATAGCGATGAACAACATTGAGCCCACCATGGCCTTGTATCCGAAGATTGGCTTGCGCGAGTTCGTTGCAATAATTTCTGATGAAAGCCCTAACGCAGGCAATAGCACAATATACACCTCTGGGTGACCCAAGAACCAGAACAAGTGCTGGAATAATATCGGGCTGCCGCCTTGGTTTGGAAGCGCTTCACCGCCAATATAAATATCAGAAAGGTAGAAGCTTGTTCCGAAGCTTCTGTCGAAAATCAAAAGTAATGCCGCGGCAAAGAGCACGGGGAACGAAAGTATACCAATGATCGCAGTTAGCAAAAACGCCCAGATGGTAAGGGGCAACTTTGAAAATGACATCCCCACTGTTCTCATGTTGATTACAGTGGTGATGTAGTTGATACTTCCCAGCAAAGAGCTGACAATAAACAGTGCCATTGAAACCAACCACAAAGTCATGCCAAGTCCGGAGCCGGAAATGGCTTGAGGAAGCGCGCTCAACGGAGGATAAATTACCCATCCACCCGCTGCCGGTCCCGTGGAGAGGAAAAGCGACGTAAACATCACACAGCTAGATGCAAAGAAGAACCAGTACGAAAGCATGTTCATGAACCCAGAGGCCATGTCTCTCGCTCCTACTTGCAACGGGATCAAGAAATTACTGAATGTTCCGCTCAACCCTGCGGTCAACACGAAGAACACCATGATGGTACCGTGCATAGTTACAAGCGCGAGATAAAATTCAGGATCAATTTTTCCTGCCGCTGTGATCCACCCCCCCAGAAGAGGCCTCAACCATGAAAGGTTTGCATCAGGAAAACCAAGTTGCAGGCGGAACAACACCGAAAGGATACCTCCGATCAGCGCCCACGCCATACCTGTGATTAAAAACTGCTTCGCTATTACTTTATGGTCTTCACTAAAAACATAGTTCGTCCAGAAATTTCCGTGATGAGCGTGCTCGTGACCATGTTCATCGTGCGCGTGCGTATCCATTGTTGCTGCCATGTTTGTTTTCTTATTTCAGAGTTACTGAAGTTGCTGTTTGAACCGGTGCATTCATTGGCAAACCTGCCTTGATCATTGCGGCTTCCTTAAGATTGTCCGGAACGTATTTCATATATTCCGGATTTTGCTTAAGCCAAGACTCTTGCGAAGCCAGCCATTTGTCATATTCTTCCGCTTCAACCACGACTACCGGGAACTTCATAGAGAAGTGACCCTGCCCACACACTTCAGTACATGCCATCTCGTAGTTGTAGTTAGGGTTATTCATTTCTTCCCGAATTTCTTCGGTGGTTTTTGTCGGTGTAAATTTGAATTGGGTTTCCATTCCAGGAACGGCATCCATTTTTACTCGGAAGTGAGGAAGGAAAACACTATGGATGACATCCTTCGCGCGAATTTTCAAAAGAACCTCTCTCCCTTTCGGTAAATAAAGTGTTGCCGATTTAAAATCATCAAATGAATTCTTGTCGGTGAGATCCAATCCAAATTCATTTGACGCGTCGATCAACTTGTAATTGTGATGACCCAACACGCCATCTTTTGCACCCGGATAGCGAACGGTCCAGAAAAATTGCTGACCTACTGCCTCGATCACAACGGCATCTTTGGAGGCCGGTCCGGTGATATCATTCCACACGCGAAGGCCTTTGAAGATCAACAAAGCCAAAACGATTGCAGGAATAACGGTCCATGTGATTTCAAGAAAATGATTGTCTGCAAAGAATGCCGCCTTACGGTTTTTGTCATATCGATAAATATAAGTGAACCAGAACATCGCGATGAAGATGATCACGAAAGCAACAACGGTCACCCACATTGTTATCCAAAAGAGACTATCGGTCACTTCACCATGTTCAGAGGCCACCGGAGGTTCGTAGGTGCCCATGTGCTTGATTGAATACCAAAAGAATCCGGCCAATCCCAGCACCATGAACGCCAAAAACAAAATACCGTTGATGTTATTCCAGGGGTCTTCCTCCCTCTTGTCCTTCGCCACCTCCATGAGTCCACCTATACGGAAGATCATAAAGAGGATCGCAAGTACTAAAACAACACCCAAACCAATGATCATATTCATAAACAGTTCTTTAAATCGTTACAATCAAATGTGATGGTTCAAACTTTCTTCCATGAACGGGTGGTGCTTCGCCACCAACTGAACTTTTGAAAGCGCACTCAAAGCGACGAACAAGAATGCAGACGCAAAAATTAGCGCCAATCCAATTTCCAAAAAACCAACGCCCCCTTCGTTTTTCATAACACCAGGGGTCACCATGTTGTAGAAATCAAACCAATGTCCGATGATGACGATGAAGCAAACCAATTTCAAAGTGGAGTTGAATCGTTTCGCATCCCTTGTCATCAGCAGCAAGAACGGAAGGACGAAATTCAAGAACAAAATGGCATAGAAAATCCAGCTGTAAGGAGCTGTCTTCATGCGCGCAATAAAATATACCGTCTCCTCAGGAATATTCGCGTAATAGATCAGTAAGAACTGACCAAACCAGATGTACGTCCAGAAAATACTGAAGGCGAAAATGAATTTACCAAGATCGTGCAAATGATTTTCATTGACCATCTTCAAATATCCCGCCTCCTTCAACATCACCACAATAAGTGTGATCACAGACAAGCCTGTCACCCACCAGCTAGCAAACACATACCAGCCAAACATCGTGCTGAACCAGTGTGTGTCAATGCTCATCACCCAGTCCCATGCAGAAACCGATGACGATACTGCAAATATTATCAAGAAGATGGCCGAGAATTTGCGCGCGGTAAACCAATGGTCTGTAGAGCCGTCAATATCTTCTGCAAGCATTTCTTTTCTGATCCACACTAAGAACAACCACCAAAGGCCGAAGAAGACTACCATTCTCAAGAAGAAAAAGATCGGGAAACTTCCTCCCCCCAAAGGCCAGTAAAAAAATCCTGCTTTGCCTGCAATTACTTTATCGTAATCGTGGCTCTTTGGATCGAACAAGTCGTGATGTGTCCAGTGAAATAAGTCGCCCTTTACTACGAACCAGAGAACTACCATGAGTACTCCCGCTACCGGAATCCAGCTGCCCATGGCCAAAGGAATACGTTTTATCCCTGCCGACCATCCCGCCTGTGCCGCGTATTGAATTGCAACAAAGAACAAACCAATAATGCCAATGCCAGTAAAGAACACGTTGTTCTGCCAAAGTGAGGCATAAATTCGTTTCAGCCAAGTGGGGCTACCGTGATGTTCGGCCTTTACACCATCAGCATGTTCTTCATGACCTTCCTGTGGTGTCACACTCGCAGTCAATGACTTTGAAATCTCGGTCGATGCTTTCTGTTCATGGCCCTCGTGACCATTACCACCGCGCATCGCCATGAAAACACCAAGGGCAAACAACAGGACGCCAACGGCTCCTAAAATGAAAATCTTTTGCTTGGTTGCTGGCTTAAATTCGTATTTCTCTTCGGCTATCATTGAGTAGTGCGTTTAAAATCAATTCTTCTGAAGTTCTTTTACATACTTGGCAATCTTCCAGCGGTCCTCTTCACTCACTTGCGATCCATGCGAGCCCATCAGGCCTTTTCCGTAAGTAATGACGTGGAAGATATGCCCTTCGGTGACGTTCTTTATAGCATCGCTCTTTAAGTTCGCTACACCGGGCATGAAGGTGTGGTCTACGCCATCGATCTTCGCCCCGCTGGCCACTTTTCCATCACCGGTACCTTTGGCTCCATGGCAGTGTTTGCAATACGTTTCGAACAACACTTTACCTTGTTCCAATACTACCGCCGTGGTGTCCTTGATCGGATTCATGAGTTTATTTGCATTTGCCAATCCGTCGGCGTCGTTTACGCCGCGATAAGGCAACCATCCATTTGCGGTTCGTCTTACCGTGTTCTTTGGCGGTAAGCGCAAATTCATTTTATAAGGATTGTATGGGTTTGAGTTATAAAACTCTCCCGGGCGGTCATCGAGCGCTTCAAAATACCAACCCGCTTTGGGGTCAGTGATTTGAGTAAGCGGCTCGTAAGCCACTGAGTGATACATGTTGGGAGCGTATTCTAGCCCTTGGTTGTCACCACTGGCTCCACAACCGGCAAGTGCTACCGCAGCTGATACTCCAACCACCAAATTCGTTATCAAACGCATATACACGAATTAAAAATTCTTTTCATTTACTTCTGATGCTCCGTTCTGTTTCAAGAGTCGGCCAATTTCATCTTTGCTCATCCCATTTTCCGCCAAATCTACTGCCATCACGTGCTTGTCGTCCGTGCTACGTAGATCAAATTGACGTGGCCAACTGTACGGCTTCATGTTACTGACGATCAAAAAGGTGATCACCATTCCGAATGCTGAAAGCAACACGGTAAACTCAAATGTCACTGGGATGAATGGAGGTAAGGAAGCATGGTTTTTTCCACCGATATCCATCGGCCAATCGTAGCCCAACATCCAGGTTTGGGTGAACAACGCGAGTGTCGTTCCTGTCAAACCAAAGAGGAATGATGCTATTGGCAATCGAGTTCTTTTGTATCCCAAGGCCTCGTCCAATCCGTGCACTGGGAATGGAGAATACACTTCGTGGATGCGAAGCCCTTTTTCACGCACGTTTTCAACGGCATGAATCAGAACGTCCTCGTCATCAAAAATTCCGACTACAAAATTCTTGTTGCTCTCCATATCAATGTTTCTTTTCAGAAGTTGCTTTAACAATACTCTTTACCTCGGCCATGTTGATCACGGGGAAGAACTTAGCGAAGAGGAAGAATGCGGTGAAGAATAATCCAAACGTAAAGATGTACTGACCAATGTCATACATGGTTGGGTGGAACATCGACCAGCTGGAAGGAATATAATCGCGGTGCAATGAGGTCACAATAATCACAAAGCGCTCGAACCACATGCCGATATTTACGATGATGGAAAGGATAAAAGTCGACACCAAGTTGGTTCTGATTTTTTTGAACCAGAACAGTTGAGGCGAGATCACATTGCAAGTCATCATCGACCAGTAAGCCCACCAGTAAGGACCGGTGGCACGGTTGATGAATGCATATTGTTCAGCAGGAACTTGTCCGTACCAAGCAATGAAGAACTCAGTGATATAAGCGATACCTACAATTGATCCGGTAATGATGATGATGATGTTCATCAACTCCACGTGGTAGATCGTGATATAATCTTCGAGTTTAAATACTTTGCGAGTAACCAAAAGGAGTGTCAATACCATCGCGAATCCAGAGAAGATCGCACCCGCAACGAAGTACGGCGGGAAAATGGTAGTGTGCCATCCTGGAATCACCGATGTAGCGAAGTCCATAGATACGATCGTGTGAACCGACAACACGAGAGGTGTTGAAAGGCCTGCCAAGATCAGGGCTACGGATTCGTAACGCATCCAAGTTTTTGCTCCCCCCTGCCAGCCGAAGCTCAAGGCATTGTAGATGAGTGCTCTGGTGTTGTGTCCCATGCGTACGGCGCGGTCGCGGATTACCGCGAAGTCAGGGATCAAGCCCATGTACCAGAACACTAATGACACAGAGAAATAGGTTGAGATCGCGAACACGTCCCAGAGGAGCGGCGAGTTAAAGTTTACCCATAGTGATCCGAAGGCATTCGGGAAAGGAAGTGCCCAGTAAAAACCTAACCACAGGCGGCCCATGTGGAACGCCGGGAAGCTGGCAGCACAGATCACGGCAAAGATCGTCATCGCTTCAGCGGCACGGTTGATTGACATTCTCCAACGTTGGCGGAACAACAAAAGGATGGCAGAGATCAAGGTTCCAGCGTGACCGATACCAACCCACCAAACGAAGTTGGTAATATCCCAGGCCCAACCTACCGTTTTATTAAGTCCCCACATCCCTATGCCGTGCCACAGCATCATGCACACACAATACAAACCGTAGAGCAGGAGAACCAACGAAATCCCGATGGCCATCCACCAAAGGTTGGTTGGCTTACCTTCTACCTGTCTACTGATGTCTTCTGAAACATCTCTGACGGTCTTACCACCAGTTACCAGAGGTTCACGAATCGATGAGGTTACTTGCATTTTTATAAATCGTTATTCGTTATTCGTAATTCGTATTTGGCTATGCATGCTCTGCGTGTTCTGCAGCCTCCGCTTTGTCTTTGTTCCTAATCTTTGTGAGATAAAAGATGTTTGGTTTTACTCCAATATCTTCCAACACACGGTAAGCACGAGGGTTGCCGATCTTTTTATCGAAGCTGTGGTTAAATACTTTTTCCTTCTTACCATCTTTCTCCACCTCGATATAATGGTCAATCTTCAACAACTTGCTGATTTTGCTTTCAGGGTTGTTCATGTCGCCAAACAAGATTGCGCCTGTTGAGCACGAAGCCTGGCAAGCTGTTACTACTTCGCCATCCTTCAATTCTCTGCGTTCACGTTTTGCACTCAATTTTCCGGCTTGGATGCGTTGCACACAGAATGAACATTTCTCCATCACCCCACGAGAGCGAACAGTCACATCAGGGTTCAACACCATGCGGCCCAGGTCGGTATTCATCGCCGGGTTGGACTGATAGAATTGTTGATTGTCATGGTATTTAAACCAGTTGAATCGTCTTACTTTATATGGACAGTTGTTTGCACAGTAGCGAGTACCGATGCAACGGTTGTATGCCATTTGGTTGAGACCTTCCGTGCTATGCGTTGTTGCTGCAACAGGGCACACGGTTTCGCAAGAAGCGTTGTTGCAATGCTGGCAGAGCATCGGCTGGAAAGTGACCTCAGGATTTTCTGCTGCCTTTTCCAAGTTTTTATAATCGCCGGGCTTGGCATCGCTGCTATAGTAACGGTCGATGCGTAGCCAATGCATTTCTCTTCTGTTGATTACTTCTTGCTTGCCAACGAGAGAGACATTGTTTTCCACATTACATGCTACTACACAAGCGCCGCAACCTGTACAGGTATTCATGTCTATGGCCATACCCCAATGGTGGTTGGTGTACGAGTGGCCTTTCCACATGCTCAATGCTGATGCATCTACTTTTTCGTCCCACTTTGTAACCTTAGGATAATCTCTTCCAGCGGCGGGATTTTCTCTGAACTCAGCCAGCGTTGCTTCCTGAATCACATTTTCACGACCCATGTAGGTCTGGTGAATCTGTGTTTGTGCCAATTGGAAATCTTCACTTGTTTTCTCAATGGCCACGCCATTGGATGAGCTGTAATTCCAAGAGCCATTTAACATGGTGACCATTGGATAAACATTGAATCCAAGGTTTTCTGCTACCGCACCAACTTTTGTGCGGCCATAGCCCAGCGCCAAACCCACCGTTCCTGGCATTTGACCAGGTTGAACAAGCGCAGCTATATTGATTGTTTTTCCGTTTGCAGTGAGTTTCACTTTTTGTGTGTTGCCTTCCGCATCATTCTTGATGCCCCATTTCGTAGCATCCGATTGTGAGATGGTAACATAATGATCCCAAACTGCTTTAGTGATCGGATCAGGAAGTTCCTGCAACAACGGGTTGTTGGCCATGGATCCATTTCCTACGCCGTAGCTCTCATAGATGCAAACTTCAACACCATCGTTTGCCTTGTAATTGGTGGCGATCGCTGAAATCGCTCCGTCTATATTGCCCGCGAAAGACAACGCTTTCGCCTCTTTCGCTGCACTTTGATAAACCCCATCGTATAAACATTTATCCCAGAAATTCTGGAAGTCCATGTCTTTTGCGCCAAACCAATTTTTCCAATTGTTCTGCAATACGGTGAAGTAATCCTCCGCCTTGTCACCCGCCCAGTTGAGCAAGCTCAATTGTGCCTGGCGAGTTTTGAAAATCGGCGTTATAGCCGGTTGTGATAAACTAAATGAGTTGTTTTTCGGCTCGAAATCGTTCCATGACTCGAGGTAGTGATGGTCGGGTGCCATATATCCGGAAGCCGATGATGTTTCGTGAGGAGTATACGATGTTGACACAGTCAAAGCAATGTTCTTCAACGCCGCTCCCAACACCTCACCCATCGGATGATCGTAAACCGGATTGCAATTATAAAATATCACTGCACCCAATTTGCCGTCTTTAGCATCGTTGACGAACGAGGCCATCTTCTCATCATTTCCTTTTCGGAAATTAACCGGCAGAGACAGGTTGATTGTGCTGCTATAGCTCCCCAACAAGTCGTTGATCGCATTCACGAGTACTTGAACGGCGCTGTCGTTTGATCCACAAACCACCAGGGCACTTCCCTTGTTGGCAGAAAGATCAGCGGCTGCTTTCTCCAATTTTTTATTGGTGTCGTCGGAGAAAGTTGGCTTGCTCCCTTTGCCAGCAATGATATTATAGAGTTCTGCCACTAACGGTCCGACCTGCGAAGGCTTAATCATGCCGCGATAATCCGCATTCGCCCCTGTCAGAGACAAGTTTGTTTCAAACTGATAGTGACGAGACATCTCGCGTTTTTCTTCATTCACCTCGCGGTTCACCGCATATTGTTTGGTGAACTCAATTGGTGAAAGCCAAGTGCCTAAAAAGTCGGCGTCGATGCTGACGATGGTTTTTGCTTTGCTGAAGTCATACGATGGAATGATCGCGACTCCGAAAGATTCCTGATTTGCTTTTACAATTCCGTAAGAAGAAATTGGATCATATTCGATGTGTTCAGTCGTTGGATAAACCGCCTTGAACTTATCGATTGCATTCAATGTGCTTGGGCTGAGAATCGTGTTACTAACAATTCTGATCGCTCCGCCTTTGCCATTTACTTCTTCAAGTTTGGCAATGATTTCTTTGTCGATAGTTTCCCAATCGCTCTTTGTTTCGCCTTTTTGAGGGCCGCGAAGACGATAATTATCATACAGGGAAAGAACAGATGCTTCTACCTGCGCGCTTGTGCCTCCGAGTGTTACGGATGAAAGCGTATTTCCTTCAACTTTGATAGGACGTCCATCACGAACTTTTACAACAATGCTGCAATAGTCACCGCCGTTCACATAGGTTGACGCATAATAATTGGGGATCCCGGCATCGGCATCCATCGGTTTCATCACATATGGAATTGCTTTACGCACCGGGGCTTCACAAGCTGCCAAAGAAGCAGCCGCTACGCTGAATCCCATCATTCTCAAGAAGTCTCTGCGTGAGTGACCAAGATCAGTCGTGCCTAAGTCAACAAATTCCTTGTCGGCGTGCTTGACGTAGTTCGGGTCGTTTTTCAGCTGGGGCAGCCCTTTCCAGTATGTCTTTTTTGTTTCGCTCATATCTTAGATCGAATGGATAGATACTATATTAATAGTGACACTTGGAGCACTCAAGCCCTCCGATGTCTTCCACTTTCATTTTTGTTCCCTTGCCTTTTTGTTGGTTGTGGAGTTCCACAAGTTTGTCGTAGTAGGCGTTACCCTCGGTGTTCACGTCTGTCTTTCTGTGACAGTCGATGCACCAGCCCATCGTAAGCAATGAATATTGTTTCACGACATCCATTTCTTCAATAGGTCCGTGGCAAGTTTGACATTTGATACCGCCTACATTATAGTGTTGTGAGTGGTTGAAGTAAGCCAGATCAGGCAAGTTGTGAATACGCACCCACTCGATTGGCTTTTGTTTGCCGGTATAGGAGGCGGTCTTCACATCATAACCAATCGCTGCATAAATCTTCTGTATCTCAGGTGATTCTTGTTTCACCTGCGAGTGGCAGTTCATACAGATATTAGGCGAAGGAATATTGGCTTGCTTTCCTTTCGTTGCTCCCGTGTGGCAATACACGCAGTTGATCTCATAGGCGCCAGCATGAAGTTTGTGAGAGAATGCGATCGGCTGTTTTGGTTGATAGCCTTGCTGCACACCTATGGAATAGAGACCGTCAATAACAGTTTTGAAGGTGATGGCCGCAACCACGAACATCACCAAGAAGATGAATCCAGGACTGCGCATGAAGGTGGTGAGTGTGTAAGGGTTGTTTACAACTTCCTTATCTTCTTCGCTTAACTGCTTATCATTCAAATATTTCTTGAGCGCGTTGGTAATCAAACCCAGGATGACCAACATCAGAATCAAAATGATGATCATGCCCACGAAGATGGCGTCTATGTAACCTGAGGGAGCAGCATTGGGATCGCCCTGCGCAACTTGGCCACCGGGCGTTGGCGCTGGCGCATCTGGTTTGTCTGCTTCCGCTTTCACATAAGCCATGATGCTCATGATCTGCTCGTCAGTGTAGCTGGTGAAAGCCGTCATCTGACTCTTGTTGTTATCAGCGTAGAGCTGAACGGCATACTTGTCGCCGCTAGCAATTACTTTGGCCGGATTCCGCACCCAATTCTTAATCCAGGCAAGGGATGGGGCGCGGTCGTAAACGCCAGCAAGCGCTGGGCCGACCAACTTTTGTTTCACCCGATGGCAAGACTTACAATTGCCATTGAACAGATCCTCACCTGCTTTGATTACGGCAGCATCTTTGGAGATGTCTTGCGCGAAAGAGATTGTACTAATAAGAATGAGCAGTGCGAGGGCGGGAAACTTGAGGAGACCAGATATTTTTTCGTTCATCATGGTGCGTTTAGGTACCGCTTTTTTGCGGAATTGTGGCAAATCTACACCGCGAACGCATTTTTTCAAATTTATTTTATCAACACTGGGCTTTTTCTTTGAGAGGTATTCGGGGTGGTAGCAAAATGTAGACAAAGTCTCGGAGATATCAAACCTAGCCACAGAATAAATAATGGCTTAACGGTCGTTGATGTTGTTACTGTAACACAGCTACTTGATGTAATCCTTAGAACCACTGATGGATGTCGCGTTTGCGCGAGCTAAATGTTTTCCCACAAAAATCTTCTGCCTTATTTTGAATGAATATGAATTCCCTGTGAAAGAAAAAAAAGTCAAAGTAAACGGATTAAACTAACTAATTAAATAGTAAAAGACACCTTAAATATACTTATATGTTTTGCCTCACGCCCGGCTGATTCACTCCTTGTATTTCTTTTTCTAAATTTCGCTAAACTTGACCAGAAAAAATTCATGATCAATGCCTTCGAGTATATCACCGTCTTTATTTCCATTATCCTCGGACTAGGCGTCACTCAAATTCTTACGGGTATTGCAGACTTGGTTCATCAGAGTGACCGAGTCAAGGTCTATTGGCCTCACCTCGTGTGGGTTCTGTTGGTGCTGGTTCTGCACGTTCAAGAATGGTATATCACATTTGAGCTCCGCTCGTTCACCGCCTGGCGGTTACCTGTCTTTTTGTTCGTGCTGCTCTATCCGGTTGTACTTTTTATTACGGCGAGGCTTCTTTTCCCCTTTGGCTTAAGTGACGAGATCATCGACCTAAAAGAGTTTTACTACAAAAACTATCGGAAGATATTTCTATTCGGTGCCATGCTCGCCCTTATCTCCCTCCTCGACAATTTTATTATGCGCGCTTATTTGCCGGAAGACCTGATTGGTCCGTCACTAGTGCTCCTTCTGCTTTCACCGTTGGCCATGTTCAAGATTTCAAACCCAATGGTGCACAAAACGGTGGCGTTGTTTATGCTTGCGGTGCTCACCATTACTATAATAATACAGTGGGATACTTGGCTGATCGTGAACTAAGGTGCAAGACGCGAGACATGGCGTTTGACAAACCAATATCCCGATTCAATTATTCATGAGCAATACCAACACCTTCGCGCCTGTTCCTTCGAGTTTGTCTTTTGAAAAAATAGGCTTACCGAAAAAATCGTCGATTGCAGTCGTTGGTGCGGGGGCATTTGGAGGTTGGACATCACTTTATCTATTACGGAGCGGGTTTGACGTCACGTTGATTGATGCCTGGGGCGCCGGGAATTCACGAAGTAGCTCTGGTGATGAGACGCGGGTGATCCGATCAACCTACGGTGCGAACGAATTTTATTTCGACTTGAACGTACGTGCCCTTGAGCTCTGGAGAGAACACGAAGTCAGCTGGAACAAACAACTTTTTTTCAATTCGGGCGTGCTCTGGTTTTGCTATCAAGAAAAAAATTCGATCATTGACGACTCCATTCCATTTTCGCAAAAGCATAAAATGGAATACCACTATTTGAGCGCGGCTGACCTGAAGAAAAGATACCCGACGATTAATACTGAAGATGTACATCACGCGTGGTTTGATCCTCACGGTGGATATTTAAAGGCCCGCGAAAGTTGTTTGACGGTCAACGAAGCGTTTGTTCGAGAGGGGGGAAAATTTATCCTTGCTAGTGCAAAGCCTGGCAATATTTCTTCGAAAAGAATGGAACCCATTTCGCTCTCCAGTGGAGAACACGCTTCAGCTGATGTTTATGTCTTCGCCTGCGGCGCTTGGCTTGGGCAGCTTTTTCCGGAGCTGCTGGGCCCTAGACTCACGTGCACAAAACAAGAAGTGTACTATTTCGGAACGCCGAAAGACAATGCCGGAGCGTACAACCAAATGCCTGTGTGGGTTGATCTTGATGGTCATGACTTTTATTATGGAATTCCGAGCAACGCCAACCGAGGCTTCAAAATAGGGGTTGACTTGCGCGGCGAGATCTTTGACCCTACGACGGGGGACCGAACATTCAGTCGGGAGACGATAGCGCAGGCAAGAAAGTTCATCGCTCATCGGTTTCCGGGGTTGAAAAATGCGCCCGTCGTTGAAAGTCGGGTGTGCCCGTATGAAAGTTCGTCAGATGGTAATTTTATTTTTGAACGTCATCACGACGCGGAAAATGTTTGGATTCTTGGAGGTGGATCTGGGCATGGTTTTAAGCATGGGCCTGCGCTCGGTGAGTTGGTGGCGCGTACCTTTTCCATATAAATCGTACTGGAAAATGTCTTGGGATTTGTCATCTTTGCAAGTAACCCCCATCGTCTGTAATTCTAATTTGGTCTAAATCACATTTCTTTATTGCGTTGAAAGCATCCTCTTTCGTCATATTATTTTGCCTTTCGTTCCGATTATTTGCTCAACAAAATGACATCGCGCGCGCAACGGGCGTCATTGATGGCCGTCAGTGGGATATGAACAAGAAATCGTTGGCGTTGAACGGCTTTTGTAGGTATTTTGAAAATCAACTTCTCTCGCCTGCCGAATGCAAAACGGGGTCGGGCGTTATTTCCGAATTCCCGAGTCTATTCAAGTCAAATGGAACGGAAGAGGGCATTGGGTACGCGACCTATCTCTTGACTGTTGTAATTCCACACGGAGAAAAGGAGTTTGCTTTGGCGATTCCGCAAATCTATTCGAGTTACAAACTTTGGGTCAATGGAAAGGTGATCGGCGCGAACGGTGTGGTTGCGAAGACGAAAGAAGCATGCACGCCGCAATGGAGACCACAAACAGTATCTTTTGAGTGTACCTCTGATACGCTTTCGTTGGTGTTACAGGTCGCGAATTTCCATCATGCCAAGGGGGGCATAAAAGAAAATATTTTTTTGGGCAAGGTTTCGTCGATGACTTTCAAAAGGACGGTCTCGGAAGTCAGCAAGTTTGCCGAATCAGCATCATTGTTCGCGCTCGGGCTTTTCTTTTTGATCATCTACTTTATCCGCGGCCGAAACAAAGCGTGCGTCTATTTTGCGTTGCTGGGAATTACCTGGGCCACTCGATCACTCTTCTCGAATCTTTATCTTTTCATTTCGCTCTATCCCGATTTTGATTGGACAATGATGGTGCGCATCGAATATGTCGCTCTTTATCTTGCCATGATTTGGGCTGTCCTTTTTCTCACCAGCCTTTTCCACAACGAAGCGAACATCGTCA
Source organism: Cyclobacteriaceae bacterium (assembly GCA_035492075.1). Taxonomy (GTDB): domain Bacteria; phylum Bacteroidota; class Bacteroidia; order Cytophagales; family Cyclobacteriaceae; genus ELB16-189. Next base: position 28,393 of record DATJJP010000017.1, read on the forward strand.
TCAAGTATGGGCTGGTGTTTTGCAACATCATCTTTACGGGCTTCAGCTTATACAGTGCACCACGGGTTTTTACGCAGGGCCTTAGCGTTTATTTGATTGCCTCTGGCATTCTATTATTGTACGGGGCCTACATTGTGATTCGGGCTTGGATCAACGAACGTACCGGATCAGGCCTTCTTACGTTATCAGTGGTTCTTGGCCTGAATATTTTTGGTGCAGATATCTTCGTGTATGAAGGTTTTTCCTCTTACGATCCCGTCATCTTCAGTACGGGATATGTGCTGATTTTCTTAATGATGGGTTTGGCGTTGGCGACACACATCAATTTGATCAAATCAGGGCAAGCCACCACTACCACGCTCACCTACGATGACTTATACAAAGACCACACCCTTTAAACCAAAAAGCTTCCTACACCTTTAGCCCTTTCTATGAAAAATAGCATTGTCATCCCTTTGATTTTGGCCGTTTCCTTCACGTATGCCCAAAAAACAGACAAGTACATTAAAGAGAAAGATGTTACACGCATTATTCAACGGCTTGCTGCCGATGACATGAACGGCCGCTCTGCCACAGACGAAAAGAGCATTTTCAAAGCAGCTGCGTTCATAGAGAAAGAATTTAAGTCGATTGGGCTAAAACCCCTACCTGGCACAACAGGTTTCTTGCAAGAGTTCACGAAAGAAAAGATGACCACCGCTGGTGAAGTGGTGATCGACCAAGAAAGAATTGCCGACGATCATGTGATTGTCACCACCGAAAAAATACAAGTCAAGATCACAGACGGATTAAGTATAAAAAATATTTCGGTTGACAATTCCGTGCAGAACAGAGAACAGTTTTTCATGGAAAAAGCGTTTGCCATTGCTCGGGATACGGTGTCATGTCTTGTCTTGGTGGCTCCCGAATTCGAGAAGAGCTTCAAGGAATTCAAGGGATATTTCAAGCAACGATTTTCCAGTGGTCGAAAAGGCCTAAAAGCTTTTGTGCTGGGAAAGACTACCGCCACCAGTTATTCTGTTGAGGCAAAACAAAAAGTAGAAAAGGTAAGAATGGCCAACGTGGTGGGCATGATTGAAGGGAAAACCAAAAAAGACGAGATGGTGGTTTTTGGAGGCCACTATGACCACCTAGGAATTCGGCCCAAAGTCGACAATGATTCAATCGCCAACGGTGCCGACGATGATGCTTCAGGTACCACCGCTGTAATCGCCTTGGCACGTTATTTCAAGAAAGCGAAAATGCACAATCGAACTTTAGTGTTTGTCGCATTCACGGCGGAAGAAATTGGAGGCTTTGGTTCAAGGTATTTTTCGCAGCAGCTTAATGCAGACAACGTGGTGGCCATGTTCAATATAGAGATGATCGGAAAGGCTTCTAAATGGGGGCAAAACAGCGCCTTTATCACTGGCTTTGAAAGGTCAAATTTCGGGGAGATACTCCAAAAAAATCTAGCGGGCACGCCTTTCCAATTCAAGCCCGATCCATATCCCGATCAGAATCTTTTCTATCGATCAGACAATGCGACCCTTGCGCGCCTTGGCGTACCTGCCCATACGATCTCCACAGATCAAATTGATATCGATAAACTCTACCATACCGTCAACGATGAAGTAGAATCGCTGGATATGAAAAATATTACTTCTACGATCAAGGCCATTGCCTTGAGTTCAAAGACCATCGTGGAGGGAAGCGACACTCCAAAACGCATCGACAAGTCGACGGTAAGGTAATCCCGCTCCAATGAGATCAATTCAATTCTGAACGAATAAGCGCTCTGGCCAGAATCAATTCACCCCAGAGTGGATATGAAGGGCGTCCGAAGGGAATCAATTCACCTCCGAGCGTATACGAGAGCCGCTGATCAGAATCAATTCGACTGTGGGCAACCACAGCGCTAAACCACGAGCGCTTCTAAGTTTCTTACGATGGGCTTTTCGACTGTAAGCATTACTTTTGTCGTTCTATTTAATTCAGATCTAGGTAAAAATGGCCGAATACAGCAAAGAAGAGATCAAGCGTATTGAAGAAAAGTGGCGGAATACGTGGCAAGAGAAAAACGTCTATAAAGTAGAGAACGATACCTCGAAGCCGAAGTGTTACGTGTTGGATATGTTCCCCTACCCCTCCGGTGCGGGATTGCATGTGGGGCATCCGCTCGGTTACATCGCATCCGATATCTATGCCCGCTTTAAAAGGCTGAAGGGGTTCAACGTGCTGCACCCGATGGGCTTTGATGCCTTTGGTTTGCCGGCAGAACAATATGCACTTGAGCATGGCGTACATCCCGCCAAGTCGACACAAGATAATATCCTCAACTTCAAGAGGCAGTTGGGCAGCATCGGTTTTTGCTACGACTGGAGCCGTGAAGTACAAACTTGCGATCCGAAATACTATAAATGGACACAGTGGATCTTCTTGCAAATTTTTGATTGCTGGTTCAATCGCAAGACCAACAAAGCCGAACGAATCACTACGCTGACTTGGATATTTGAGAATGAAGGCAACGCAGAATATCCTTTCCCGAATCCTAAATTTAGGTTGCCCAATGGTGAATCGACTTTCCTTCCAGTAGAGTGGAAAGCATTCAATCAAAAACAGCGGCAGGAAATTTTGATGCAATATAGGTTGGCCTATCTCGCCTACACCGACGTGAACTGGTGCGAGGCACTGGGAACGGTATTGGCCAATGACGAAGTGGTGAATGGTGTAAGTTATCGTGGTGGCTTTCCTGTGGTGAAAAGGCAGATGCGTCAATGGAGTTTGCGCATCACTGAATATGCCGAGCGATTGCTGAAGGGATTGGATGAGATCGACTTCAGTGACTCTATGAAAGAAATTCAGCGCAACTGGATAGGTAAATCGGTTGGCTGCGAATTGGATTTTGACGTCGTTAAATCGAAAAATAAAATCCGTGTCTTCACCACACGTCCCGACACCATCTTCGGTGTCGATTTTATGGTGCTGGCGCCGGAACATGATTTGGTAAGACAGATCACGCCTTCATCGCACAAAGGAGAAGTCGAAAAATATTTGAAGTACGTCGAAAGTCGCTCGGAAGTAGAGCGCATGGCTGAGGTAAAGAAGGTCACGGGTTGTTTCACCGGTGCCTATGCCACCAATCCGCTCAGCGGAAGGCAAGTTCCTATTTGGATCAGTGAATACGTATTGGCGGGCTACGGAACGGGTGCAATCATGGGCGTGCCTTGCGGTGATGAGCGTGACCATAAATTTGCAAAACACTTCAACATTCCGATCACGAATATCATTGGTAAGCATTATACCGGAGAAGATGCCAACCCCACCAAAGATGCCATCCTTGAAAACTCGGGTTTCTTGAATGGACTGGTTATGCACAAGGCCATCGATGTTGCGATCAGTGCAATTGAGGATAAGAAACTCGGCAAGCGCCAAATCAATTATAAAATGCGCGATGCAGGTTGGAGCCGTCAACGCTATTGGGGCGAGCCATTCCCGGTGGTGTTCCGCAACGACATGCCTTACCCGATGAATGATGTCGAATTGCCGTTGGCGTTGCCCAACACAGACAATTTTAAGCCATCCGGAAACGGAGAAGGGCCGCTCGCCAACTTGAAAAACTGGATCAATTTTTCTGAAGGTGCGAAACGCGACAGCAACACCATGCCTACACACGCCGGTGCCGCCTGGTATTTCTTGCGTTACATGGATCCGCATAATGAAAACGAGTTTGCCGGCAAAGCGGCGCTCGATTATTGGAATCAGGTGGACGTGTACATTGGAGGATCTGAACATGCAGTTGCCCACTTGTTGTATTCGCGCTTGTGGGTAAAGATTCTGCACGACTTGGGGTATCTGAATTTTGATGAGCCGTTTAAAAAATTGATCAATCAGGGGAAGATTACGGGTGATTCGAGGTTTGTTTACAGAATCGACGGCTCTTCAATTTTTGTTTCCAGAGGCTTCTACGAAAAACTTAAGGACGTAGATTTTTATAATGATCAAGATCAGCTCACGAAGTATGCAGAATATTTCAATGCATTGCTCCCTAAACCTTATTTTGGCGCAGGTGGTTCGCTTACTCGAATCACGTTAGTTGATGATAGAATCCCAGAAGAAGACAGACCTATCATAAAAGATTTCGGTCATAACAATTTGGGTCTTAATAAGATGAGTGAACTGCGTGTTCACGTCGAACTGGTAAGTGGTGTTGAGCTCAACATAGAAGCTCTGAGGAAATGGAGAGCTGATTTTTCCGATGCAATTTTTATCCTAGAAGACGAAAACGGCAATCCAACACTGGATTCAAGCAAAGGCAAATACATTACTGGCTCCGCCATTGAAAAGATGAGCAAGTCGTACTACAATGTTATCAATCCAGACGACATCGTAACTAATTATGGAGCCGACACATTGCGCCTATACGAGATGTTCCTCGGCCCGCTGGAAGCTTCGAAGCCTTGGATCACGAGTGGCATCGATGGCTGCTACAAATTCTTGAAACGCTTTTGGAATCTCTTCCACGACAACAACGGCAACTGGAACGTTTCTGATGCCGAACCCACTCGTGAAGAAATGAAAGTACTTCACACGACAATCAAGAAAGTAGAGCAAGACAT
>DATJJP010000018.1:0-51934 GCA_035492075.1 Cyclobacteriaceae bacterium
GATTTTTTGACAAATCAATTTGGGTTTGACGAAGCACTCGGCGCCATTGACCGATCTAAACTGAATGTGAAAGGAAGCAGCTTGGCGGCCGCACATCCATTTGCTGCCACGGGAGGCCGCATCATCGCAACGATGGCAAAGCTCCTTAATCAAAGAGGATCAGGCAGGGGGTTCATTTCCATTTGTGCTGCGGGAGGGCAAGGCGTAACTATGATTATGGAAAAATAGCCTATCAGTTCATGAAACTCATACCTACCCTACGCTGCAAAGACATCAACCTTTCGTTGGAATTTTACACGAAGGTCCTTGGCTTCGGAATAAAATTCACACATGCTCCAGACGGCCAGATTGGATACGCAGGTATCGAAAAAGACGGTTGCGAAATTCATCTCTCCCGACATGAAGGTGGATGGGGTACAATTGTCTATGTCGAGGTCGATGAAGTGGACCTCTTGTTTCGTGAATTTGTGAAGCGAGGACTGGACAACTCCCACAAGAAAGAATCGCCGGTCCATCAAGGGCCAACCGATCAGACGTGGGGAATGCGTGAATTTTATATTGACGACCCTAGCGGAAATACGCTCAGATTCGGGTGTATTCTCGATGGAAATACCCAGGATTAAAGGTTATTTTCTTGTTCCATTTTCTATGCACATATTTGGTGCCTTTTTTGTTGCCAAATCATGTCGTCATCCAAAACCTTCGAGGAACACGAGGAAATCAGGAAAAGTGAGTTTCGTTTTAAGACGCTCTTCGATTCTGCCCATGATGCGATCTTCACAATGAATGAGCGCACGTTCGTAGATTGCAATCCCGCAACTCTCCGCATTTTTCAGTGCACACGTGAGCAGATTGTTGGACAAACGCCTTATCGCTTTTCGCCGCAGTTTCAGCCCGACGGCCGCACGTCGGAGGAAAAGGCGATGGAAAAAATCAACGCCGCCCTTGCGGGGAAGCCACAATTTTTTGAATGGAGACACACCCGATATGACGGAACCCCGTTTGAAGCCGAAGTGTCGCTGAACCGTGTGGACGTGGAGGGTGAAATTACTATTCAAGCGATCGTGCGTGATATTAGTGAGCGAAAAAAAGCAGAGGAGGAAAACAAGCGCCTTCAACAAACTCTTCAGGAAAAAAACGAGGACCTCGTTAAGATCAATACCGAACTCGATCGATTTGTTTACTCTGCGTCGCACGACTTACGCGCACCGATTTCGTCATTGCTCGGATTGATCGAAGTAGCCAAAATGGAGAAGGACATGGACAGTGTAACCCAGTTGTTGGAGTTGCAGAAAAAAAGTCTCGTGCGCATGGATCGTTTTATTAAGGATATTGTCGATCATTCCAGAAACACTCGTCTGCAAGTGACTCCAGAGCCGGTTGATTTCGAACTCCTAATTGCAAATGCCTTGGAACAACTCCAATTCATGGAAAAATTCAGCCGGGTCAAAAAAGTGGTTCATGTACAGCAAGATCGGGTGTTCTATACATCGGCCACGCGAATGGACATTATCCTAAACAACCTGTTCTCAAACGCGATGAAATACGCTGACCTTCACAAAGAGGAATCCGTCTTGCAAGTCACCGTAGATTGCACAGATCACAAAGCTGAAATCAAGATCAGTGATAATGGGGAAGGCATACCACAAGACGCGTTGCCCAAAATTTTCGATATGTTTTATCGCGGCTCTGGAAGTGGGTCAGGATCAGGGCTAGGTTTATATATTGTGAAGGAAGCCCTTCAAAAGATACAAGGCACCATTACCGTCACCTCCGAATTCGCCAAAGGCACGGATTTTACCCTCACCATTCCGGATCTCGCGGTGAAGCCCTAAACTTTAACGGTTCAACTGAAATTGTGACCAACGGCAGGTTTAAAAATCGCCGACGAATTACATCCACGCACACCGATTTGTCTTTCCTAACTGCATTTGGTCGAATGTCGTTTACTGAGGATTGCTCCCGTCATGAAATTTGTGGAATAACAAAAAATCATGAACACAGAAAAAACCCTTTACTACACCGACGGCCATGAAGTTTCAGTGACGGATGCAGGATTTAAGGTAAGAAAACACTTGTACAATCTCACTGGAATTACTCGTCACGGACTCTCCGTAATATATCCCGCGCGCATGCCCTTTGCTGTCCTCATTTTAGTGGGTGCGGTAGTGTTCGTTTGCGGCGCGTTGAACTTCATTCCGGCGGGCTGGAAAACCTATGTCAACCTATTTGGTTTTTCGTTGCTTGCCAACTCCTTATTTATGATTGCAGGCATTCTCGTTTTTCTAACGGGGTTGCTTATCATGTTGAAGCTGAGGGAGAAATATGCCGTTCGGATTGCTACGGCGGAAGGCGAAAAAGACGTGGTGGTCAGTGCTAGTCGTGAATACATCAAACAAATCGTTGACGCTTTGAATCGCGCGTTCCTCGATTTAACAACGCAGCGGATGAAGGAGAAGAAATAAATCAAGCCTCTAAACAAAATGAAAATGGCCCGCCGTTCGGTGGGCTTTTTTTCTGCGTTCACTTCAAGTTCTCCAAATCTCTCACCAGTATTTTCTTCCGATCAAAATTGATGAGATTCTTTTCTTTTAATTCATTTAAAATCGTAGTGACCGTTTGTCGGCTTGTTCCCGTAAGTGCGGCAATGTCCTTGTGGGTAAGTTTTGTGGGGACCAACGTTTCATAGCCTACCTTTTTCCCCTTCCACGAAGCCGAGTCTTTAATGAATTCGATTACTCGGGTTCGAGCGTCCTTGAAAACCAAAAGCTCGAGTTTGCGTTCCAGCTTCATCAGCCTCAACCCCACGAGCTTCAACATTTTGAAGGCCAGCTCATGATTGTCGTACATCAGCGCCTTCAGTTCTTCAATACTGAGTGGACATACTTTTGTATTGTCGTCCATCGACTGCGCGAAATCGCGGCGTTTCTCCTCTCCGGCTAAAGCAAGCTCTCCGAAAATCTCTCCCATGCCCAGAATAGCCGACACTACCTCTTTGCCATCGTCAAGGTAATGACCAATCCGTACCCTCCCTTCGGCAATCATGTAAATGGTTTGTGCTGGTTCGTCGGGGAAGTAGATAAATTCGTCCCGCTTAAAATAATTGAACTTGTGCCGTTCGGCCAGCGACTTGTATTTGTGCGGGCACAGGATATCATACAGATCAACACTTTCAAAATACCACAAGGCGGAGGCGTTCGACATTTTTTTAAGGCGTAATTCCTGTCTAAGTTAGCGCAAAATTCTGTCGAAAAGTTCAATGCCGCGCCTCGTTTTAAGCGAAATCAATATTTATCCCATTAAATCGCTGGGCGGAATTCGGCTAAAGTCGGCAAGGGTTTTTGAAAAAGGGTTGGAACACGACAGGCGTTGGATGCTGATCGATGAAGACAATGAGTTCATGACGCAACGGATTCATCCAAAAATGGCGTTATTCAAATTGTCGGTAATAAATGATCAATTTTCAATTTCACACCAAGGCCATTCCGTCCATCTCCCATTCCATCCGTCAGTTATTGGCACGTCCATTAAAGCCAAAATCTGGGATGACGTTGTCGAAGTTTTTGAAGTCAGCGGAACTTACAGCGAGTGGTTTTCAGAAAGGCTGCAAATGAATTGCCGCCTGGTTTCGTTTCCTGAAAAAAATTCGCGACCGGTGGACGAAAGATATCAGCTCAATCATGAACATGTGAGTCTGGCCGATGCCTATCCTTTTTTGTTGATCGGTGAACAATCTTTGGCCGACCTAAATTCACGGCTGAAAGAATCCGTGCCGATGAATCGCTTCCGCCCCAACTTTGTATTTAGCGGTGGATCACCTTTCGATGAAGACCATTGGAAGAAATTCTCCATCGGAAAGAACAAATTTGCCGTTGTAAAACCTTGCGCCAGGTGTGTATTGACAACGGTCAATCAAGACACGGGTGAAAAGGGCGTCGAGCCGTTGCTCACGCTCTCGCAGTATCGGAAAAAAGACAACAAAGTATTATTCGGACAAAATCTAATTGCAATAAATCATTCTGAAATTTATGAAGGAGATGAAATCGTTTTGGAGTAAATGGTCGATCGTCACTCGTCGATGGTCGTTGGCAAAAACACCATGGGCGCTTGGCTATGGACCCATGAAAAAGTGCGTAACGGCCATTGCCTATTGCCTGCTCCTGATTTCCTGCACTCCAAAAAGCGAGCGACTTCCGATCATGGGCAGCCGTGAGTGGAATGGGAAGGATACCGTATTTCACACCATTGCCCCATTTCAATTTGTTGATCAGGACAGTGCCACGGTCACCAACGCTACTTTCAAAGAAAAAATCTATGTCGCTGATTTCTTTTTCACTTCATGCCGCACGATTTGCCCAATCATGAAATCACAGATGCTTCGTGTTTATCAGGCTACGCAAGAGATGCCGGATGTGTTGATTCTTTCCCATTCGATCGATCCTGAATATGACACGGTGGCATTGCTCCACGATTTCGCAGATCGACTGGGAGTAGAAAGTAAGCGCTGGCATTTTGTGACGGGAGTGAGAGATTCCATTTTCAAAATCGCCCAAACCAGTTACTTCACCACCGCCCTGGTCGACAAAACCGAGCCCGACGGCTACATCCACAGCGGCGCATTTCTGCTGGTGGATAAGCAAGGACGCATTCGTGGAAAATATGACGGCACCAAAGAAGAAGATGTAAATCGGCTGATTGGGGACATCAAGAAATTGAGGTCGGAACATGGCACTAATTAGTCAATGTTCGATGGTCAATGGTCGATGGAAGGTTCTTAAACCATTGGCTATCGTCTATGGATTATGGATAGTTGTTCATTTATGTTCATGTTCATCACGCAATCCCAAGTTCCAACAATACTTTGTGCAAGGGCAGGTGCTTTACGAAAAGCACTGCAGTAATTGCCATCAAAAAAATGGTCAGGGGCTTGGCCGGCTTTATCCGCCGCTTGCTTCAAGCGACTTTTTGCGAAGTAATTTCGAAAAATCGCTGTGCCTGATGAAGTATGGCATCCAGGGTGAAATCACCGTGAATGGGATAAGTTACAATAAGACGATGCCAGCTATCCCTTCGCTAACCGAATTAGAGATTGCCGAAATTGCTACCTACATTGGCAATTCATGGGGCCACGAGGAGGGGTTGATTGATGTGGCCAGATCGACCAAAATCGTAGGGCGCTGCCCTCAGTGATTTTTATTTGTTGCTGCTTTTAATTTATTTGAACTAGTTTTCAATTCATGAAACGCCCCAACTACCAACGAGTTCTTGCTAGCGTTTTTGTTTTTTCCTGTATCTATGGTGGGTTGCTCGCTTGGCTGCTCAAATTAGAGTCGGGCCAACCGCATAGTAAAATCAACACCCTGCAAGATGCCATGTGGTATATGGTCGAGACCCTTACCACGGTGGGATATGGCGATGCATTGCCCGTTACTTACTGGGGCCGCATGATTGGTTTTGTATTTCTCCTTTCAAGTTTGGGCGTTTATGGTTTCATCATCGGACAGATCGCAAATTTTATGAGCACACTACAAGAACAACGGGAGTTGGGCCTCAATGGCACCAGCTTCAAAAACCATGTGGTAATCATCGGTTGGAATGACTTCGGTCAGTCCGTGATCAGTCACCTGATCGGGGCCGGGCGCCAAGTGGCCATCATCACCAAAGACCGTGGTCACGTAGACATCATTCGTGAGTACTATACCTCTGATCTGGTGTTCACGTTGTTTTCCGATTACAACAATTTTGACCTGCTCGAGAAAGCGAATATCCGTCAGGCATCCATCGTGTTTGTAAACCTAAATGACGACACCGAAAAACTGGTGTACATCATCAACATCAAAAAGCATTTCGAAAGTTTGAACTACGTGGTCACGCTAGACAACGGAAATCTAAAGAGCACATTTATCCACGCGGGGGTAACCTATACCATCTCAAAAAACGAAATTTCGTCCAAGCTTTTAGCGAGCTATATCTATGAACCCGACGTTGCGTTCTTTAGCGAAGAGCTGATCGCTTATGCTCACGAAGAAGACGAATACGACATGAAACAGTTTTTGGTAAAAAACGACAACGTTTTTGTCAACACCCCTTACAACAAAGCATTCTTTGATCTGAAAAAAGATTGCAACGTGGTTTTGATCGGCCTCGTGAAGCGTGAGAATGGTCAGCGGAAATTATTGAAGAACCCCGAAGGTGATGTGCGAATCGAGGAAGGTGATTACTTGGTTATGATGATGGACGGAAAGGGCCGTAACAAATTGAGTAAACTCTTTCACATCGAAGAAGGCATTTTAGGATAGCAGGCAATTTTGTCGTTAGGAATTTGCCTTGAAATCAGCGTTTCAAATCGAGTTGAGTTAACGCATCACACAAGCGCCAATCCAGGTCAATCACCAAACATTTAAAGGAGTGGGCAAAAAACAAGGGCGAGCACCTCTGCTCGCCCTAACCCCAAAAACCTACCCCGCATAGAACGCGGGATAACCAAACCCCACAAACCAACAATCTTTAATTAACTAGATATCGCTACTGAGTCGTTGTTAAGGAACTCAAATTCAACGTCATTTCTCATATCAACGAAAATCTGCGAGTCCTTGTTCACTTTCCCAGATAAAATTTGTTTCGATAATTCATTCAAAATCTCCCGTTGCATCACCCGTTTCAGGGGACGAGCCCCAAACTGTGGATCAAAGCCTAATTTCGCCAGTCTGTCAAGCGCCGCCTCCGAAATTTCTATAGATACTCCGCTTTCTGATAAACGTTTCTTTATTAACTCAAATTGTATTGCCACAATTTTTCTAATATCTTTTTTCGTGAGCGGTCTGAACATGATAATCTCGTCTATTCGATTAATAAATTCAGGCCTTACTGACCTCTTCAATAACGCAATCACTTCCTCTTTAGTGCCCTCTATCACTTCAAAATAATTCGCATCTGTGATCTTTTCAAAGTTTTCTTGGATAATCTGTGAACCAATGTTCGTGGTCATTATGATGATCGTGTTTTTAAAATTCGCCACGCGACCTTTATTGTCGGTGAGTCGACCATCATCCAAGACTTGAAGCAAAGTGTTGAAAACATCGGGATGCGCTTTTTCTATCTCATCCAGCAAAATTACCGAGTAAGGTTTTCTACGAACGGCTTCCGTCAGTTGGCCCCCTTCGTCATATCCCACGTATCCAGGGGGTGCACCAATCAATCTACTCACACTGTGACTTTCCTGATACTCGCTCATATCGATGCGCACCATTGCGTTTTCATCATTGAACAAATATTCGGCCAACGCTTTGCTCAGTTCGGTTTTGCCAACGCCAGTGGTCCCCATGAAGATGAACGAACCAATCGGTCGCTTTGGATCCTGTAACCCAGCACGACTTCTTCTTACAGCGTCGCTAAGTGCTTTGATGGCCTCCTCCTGCCCTGCCACACGCTTGCTCAATTCTTCTTCCAGGTTGAGCAGTTTGTCACGTTCACTCTGCAACATTTTTGATACTGGAATTCCCGTCCACTTAGCCACAACTTCGGCAATATCTTCGCTGTCTACTTCTTCCTTCAACAACGAATGATCGCCCTGCATTTCTTTCATCTGCGCTTGCAGGTCTTTCAATCTTTTCTCGGCCTCAGTGATTTTTCCGTAGCGTATCTCTGCCACTCGCCCGTAGTCACCGGCTTTCTCCGCTTGTTCGGCTTCAAATTTCAGGCGATCTATGTTTTCCTTTTCTTTTTGGATTTCGTGCACCACCGATTTTTCGCTGTCCCATTTCGCCTTAAGTGAATTTCGCTGACTTGAATAGTCGGCAATCTCCTTGCTCAACACGGTTTCTTTGTCTTTGTCTTTTTCTCTGCGGATTGCTTCGCGTTCTATTTCAAGCTGCATGATCTTTCGATTGAGCTCATCCAGCTCTTCCGGAAGTGAATCCATTTCCAAACGCAATTTGGCGGCAGCTTCATCCATTAAGTCAATCGCCTTGTCGGGAAGAAAACGATCGCTGATGTACCGACTCGAAAGCTCGACTGCCGAAATCACGGCATCATCTTTTATGCGCACGCCGTGATGAAGCTCATATTTGTCTTTGATGCCACGCAAAATGGATATCGAATCTTCCACATTGGGTTCATCCACCATGACGGCTTGAAACCTTCTTTCAAGTGCCTTGTCTTTCTCAATGTGTTTCTGGTATTCTTTCAATGTGGTTGCTCCGATCGCGTGAAGTTCACCACGTGCCAGCGCAGGTTTCAGTAAGTTGGCAGCATCCATGGCCCCTTCACCACCGCCTGCACCGATGAGCGTGTGGATCTCATCGATGAACAAAACGATTTCGCCGTTCGAATCAGTCACTTCCTTGATGACTGCTTTCAGTCGTTCTTCAAACTCACCTTTGTATTTCGCGCCCGCTACGAGTAAGCCCATATCCAGCGACACCAGGGTTTTCGTTTTCAGATTTTCCGGAACATCACCATCAACAATACGTTGCGCCATACCCTCTACGATGGCCGTCTTACCAACGCCCGGCTCCCCTAAAAGGATAGGGTTGTTTTTTGTTCGTCGCGAGAGAATTTGCAACACGCGTCTAATTTCCTCATCGCGACCGATAACGGGGTCGATCTTCCCTTTTTTGGCGAGGTCATTTAAGTTTTTGGAATAGCGTTCAAGTGACTTATATTTTGCCTCCGCATTCTGATCAATGACCTTCGACCCTCCACGCAGTTCTTTGATCACTTTTAAAAGGCCCGCACGATCAAAACCCACGTCCTTCATCAGCGACGAGACCTTATCTTTCGTTGTCAGAAGAGCGAGCAACAGATGTTCGATGGAAACAAACTCATCCTTGAACTCGCGCAACTCCTTTTCAGCGTTTTGCAGCACCGAGTTTGCGGTTGGAGAAAGGTAGGCTTGCTGGCCGGAAACTTTGGGGTAACCGCTCACCAACTCATCCAATTTGGTCTTGAGAATAGTTTCATTGACATTCATCTTCTTGATGACATAATTCGACACATTCTCGTCGGTCTCCAAAATCGCTTGAAGCAAGTGTCCCGGTTCAATCGCCTGTTGCTGGTTGCCAGACGCAATACTCGCTGCCTTTTGCAGTGCTTCCTGTGACTTAATTGTAAATTTCTCGAAGTTCATATTTGCCTACGCAATCAAAATGTCTTCCGGTCTTTACAAGGGCGCAATTCCAAGAAAAAATGTCTTGATTCTCCCTATAAATTTAAGACATTCAGGACAGTTTGACTCAATAGATGTTATTACGTCGAATTTGCTTTTGAGGCCCTCTTGAAAATGATTTTTGCTAAAAAGATTTCTTTTGTGGAACTTTTCTCCCACCTCTAATTTCTCCGATGTCAAAAAGAACTAAAGCATCTAATGGTACTCTCCTGATCGAAAGCGCTTGGGAGGTTTGCAATCAAGTAGGCGGCATCTACACCGTGATCCGCTCCAAGGCCCCCGAGATGATGAAAAATCACGGTGAAAATTTCTGCATGGTAGGGCCATTGGTAAGTAAAGGCATACAGGCCGAAATTGAGGTGATCGAAAATGCCGACGATTGCTTCGGTAAAGCGGCCATGAACCTGCGGAAGAAGGGCTACGATGTCATTTATGCAGAATGGCTGATCACGGGAAAACCAAAAGTGGTCTTACTCAACCCCCTCATCGAAGAGAAAGCATTGAACGTGGTGAAATATCTTTTATGGAAGAACCACAGCATCAAGATACCCGATGGAAATAAACTGGTAGACCAGGTCGTTGCGTTTTCTTACCTCAATAAACTCTTCATTGACGAGTTGGCAAAACTCGCCGATGGTCGGCACATCGTAGCCCAATTCCACGAATGGATGTCGGGCTTGCCGATCCTCGATATCAAAAAGGAGAAGATGCCGGTGAAAACCGTCTTCACTACCCATGCTACCCAGCTGGGCCGACATTTAGCTATCAATTCGCCTTTATTCTATGCTCACCTTCCTTTTTTCAAATGGGAAGACGAAGCAAAAAAATTCGGTGTAGACGCCGAAGCATCCATCGAATACGGCTGTGCTCAGAACTGCGATGTGCTCACGACCGTCAGCGACGTGACGGGAAACGAATGCACACATCTCTTACGACGGAAGCCCGACGCCATCACGCCCAATGGGCTCAACATTGAGCGTTTTGAGGCATTGCACGAATTCCAAAACCTTCACGTGCTGTACAAAGACCGTATTCAGGAGTTTGTGATGGGGCACTTTTTTCAGTCCTACTCGTTCGATCTCGAAAACACGATGTATTTTTTTACATCAGGTCGTTACGAGTACAAGAACAAAGGCTTCGATCTTACGCTGGAAGCCTTGGTTCACCTGAATGAACAACTCAAGCAACAAGGATCGGATATTACCGTGGTAATGTTTTTTGTGACGAAGCAGGATTATCGCTCAATCAAACCGGACGTTCTTCAATCCCGGGCTGTAATGGAGGAAATCAGGCAAGTGTGCGAAGCGATACAAAAGCAGGTAGGTAAAAAACTTTTTATCGAAAGTATCGCAAGGCAAGACCATCATATTCCCCAACTGAACGATTTCGTGGACGAGTATTGGGCGCTGCGCTATCGAAGGACAATTCAATCATGGAAGAGCTCAAAACTCCCTCCGGTAGTAACACATCGTCTTATGCAGGAAGATCAAGATGAGATCGTGAAATTTGTTACGCGAAGAAATTTACTTAACCGTCCGGATGATAAAGTAAAAATTATTTATCACCCTGACTTTATCAATTCAACAAATCCGCTTTTCGGTTTGGACTATGGCCAGTTTGTTCGTGGATGCCACCTCGGGATTTTTCCTAGTTACTATGAGCCTTGGGGCTACACACCCTTGGAATGTATGGCCAGTGGGATACCGGCCGTGACCAGTGATCTCAGCGGTTTTGGAGACTACCTAATGAAGAATATGCCCGACCATGAAAAAGCGGGAATGTTTGTAGTGGAAAGAGCTAAACGCACCTTCGATTGGAGTGCCCGGCAATTGAGTGCATTCTTGTTGAAATTTTTGATGCAATCACGGAGAGAACGTATTACACAGCGAAACAATGTGGAAAGCTATTCGTCGTCGTTCGATTGGAGTAAGCTGATTAAGTTTTATGAAGACGCCTACGCAATGGCTTTGAAATAGAGTCATTTCAATCGCTCCACGCCCTCCACAAAATATTTTGTATCTCCTCGCCACGGGAAAGCCGCAAACCTGCGAACGAACTTCAAATTCACACGTTCTCCGCTAAGTGCCACCTGCTCGAGCTCTTTGATCACGGCAGTTTGATCTCCTTCCACGGAAAAATCAAACGACTCCGCAACAGGGCTGACGCCTTTTAGGGCACCGAAAGTCTCTAGGTTGAGTTTGCCTTCGTACGTTTTGAAAGCAATCCCTTTTTGCGTAATGCGTAATACTTTCCCCGCCATTACACCACGCTCATACACGCCCCAATACAAAAACGCAAAAACAACCAAACCAATCACAATCGCAATTAGAAGGATTCTCCAGAGGATTTTCTTTGTCGTTTTTGCCACGCGACTGACTAAGCTTTCATTTTCCATGGAGATTATTGTTTGGTATTTGAAAGTTACCCTTTCGATTCAATTTTACATAGAAATAAATTGCGGCAACGACCACCAGTGCTGAAATAAATTGTGAAATAGAAAGGACGCCATCAATAATAAAACCACGCTCCAAATCTCCACGAAACAATTCGATAATACTCCTGACCACCGCATAGAGAATCAAATAGATAAGGAAAATCTGGCCGTCGAATTTTTTTCTTATGTCAATGATCAAGAGTGTGATCAGGATCAGAAAAATCGCTGCTGCTTCATAAAGCTGGGTAGGATGCAAAGCCACGTTCAATGGGGCTTGACAATTGGGGTTAGTAAATGTCACTGTGGAAAAACCTTGGGCAGGCTTACCGTAGCAACAACCCGCATTGAAACAACCTATTCTTCCGAAGCCATGAACAATGCATGTCACCGCGGCCATTACATCGAGCATTCCAGCAACGGGCAAGCTGTTCTTTTTAAAATACCAAAGCATAACCGGAATTGTGGTGAGCAGTGATCCGTAAAACACAAACCCGTTTTTAGAAAACAGCTCCGACCAGTGGGTTAGATAGTAAGAAGGGCTCTCAAAAACCACGAACAATTTTCCTCCGATGACACCGGCAGATATCAACAACAAGAAAAGAGTGTTGGCTTGATCCAATGACATGCCATAGCGTTTCTTACCCTGCCTCCACATGAAAAGGGCACCCAGTACGGCCCCGACCGCAATAAAAAATCCGTACGTGTAAACAGTGAATGAACCGAACTGGAAAAGGATAGGATGCATTAATTAATTGTCAATGTGTCGATTTTTCAATTATCAATGCTCCCGAAATTGACAATCCGCGCATTGACCATTAAACGGTCATGATCTCGGCCTCTTTCTTTTTCATCAAACCATCGATCCGGAGAATGAAATCGTCGGTGAGTTTTTGAACGCTTTCCTCCGCATTCTTGACGTCATCCTCCGACGCGCCCTTGATTTTCTTCAGTGCCTCGTTGGTTTCTTTTCGAATGCTGCGTACGCTTACTTTGCCATGCTCACACTCACCCGCCACTTGTTTTACCAATTGCTTTCTTCGCTCTTCGGTAAGCATGGGGATGTTGATGATCACTTGCTGGCCGTCATTTTGGGGAGTAAGGCCAATGTTCGCAGCCATAATTGCTTTTTCAATTTCCTGGATCAAACTCTTCTCCCAGGGTTTGATAAAGATGCTGCGGGCATCGGGAGTAGTCATGGAAGATACCTGATTGAGGGGGCTCAACGCTCCATAGTAGGAAACCATAATGCCATCGAGCATTGAAGGATTGGCTTTACCAGCACGAATTTTCGTAAGCTCACTAGCCACGTGATTGATGGCTTTGTTCATGCGATCTTTTGCGTCTTCGAGGTATAGTTCAATTTCTTCCATAAAAGTAGTAGTGAATATTTAGTATTGAGTAGTTAGCTCAGAACCAATTTTCAAATTACTGAATTTTCTTCCGATAACTATCCGGATTAACTGATCAGCGTTCCTGCTTCCTCACCCCTTGCTATGTGCAATAGGTTCCCTTTTTTGTTCATATCAAAAACAATGATCGGCAATTTGTTTTCCATGCACAGTGTAAAGGCCGTCATGTCCATGATGTTCAGGTTTTTTTCATACGCTTCCTGAAACGACAATTTTTGGTAGCGTACGGCGTCGGGAAACTTCAAGGGATCTTTGGTATAGACCCCATCTACACGAGTACCCTTCAGGACAACATCTGCTTGCACTTCGATCGCACGCAGACTCGCCGTTGAGTCGGTAGTAAAATAAGGGTTGCCGATACCTGCTCCAAAAATAACGATCCGCCCTTTTTCTAAGTGACGGATCGCTCTGCGTTTGATGAACGGCTCACACACCTGCTCCATCTTAATGCCAGACATCAGTCGAGTATACATACCATGTCGTTCGAGTGCGCTTTGAAGAGCCATTGCATTGATCACCGTGGCAAGCATGCCCATATAATCGCCTTGCACGCGGTCGATACCCAGTTTTTCTGCTTGACCACCGCGAAAAATATTTCCTCCCCCAATCACAATCGCCAATTCTATGCCTTGGTCTTTTACCTGTTTGATTTCCGCGCAATATTGCTCTAACACATCGGGGTCGATGTTACTGGCTTTCGAGCCCGTAAGTGCTTCGCCGCTGAGCTTTAGAACGATACGCTTGTACTTCATGAGCAGATTATTTCAGCAAATATGTGGGGATTTTCAGGTCGATGCAAAGAAAATCGACTCCCAATCTGCAAATTCTCGAATCCCTTCCGAAAACTATCGGAATCAAATCACCTCAACCGCTCAGAATCCTTCACCAGTTTTTCATCTTTCCTAATAAAGCGGTTGGCAATCATGTTGAGCAGTGTCGCAGCAAAAGGCAGGTAAAGAGCAAGACCAAAACTACCCGGCGCCTGAATCGTTCGCTGAAGTTTTAATGAAAGATATACGGCCACAAAACCACAGCCCGTCATAAATAGTGCGTTGAGGGCGCCCAGCTTGATCTGCAACAAACGGTTTTCAAATTTTTGGATTTCTATGAAGGCGACGGTTGCCGCTGCCAATCCGAGAATGGCGATCAAACAATAAGGAAAATAAATCTCTTGTATGTCTGTTCCCTGTTGCGCACGATAGTACATTGGATACAAAGTCAATCGCATGGTTTCCGTTTTGACTTCCCACACGGGGAAAAAAATCATTGCCACTAAACATGCCACGGCTACCGCCAGAAATATCGTTTGAACTCTTTGCCACATAAAGGGGTTGGTTTAACTTGCGAGCTCGCAAAAATAACCAATCGCCACTTAATACAAACGCCTTATGGCATCCGCGTACATTATTGACATTCTTCGCACACCCATCGGAAAATATGCCGGTTCGCTTGCCACCGTAAGACCGGACGATCTGGCGGCACTGGTGATCAAAAAATTGCTCGAGCGCAACCCATCCATCGACTACAATCAAATTGAAGATGTCGTCTTCGGTGCGGCCAATCAGGCGGGCGAAGACAATCGCAATGTTGCTCGCATGGCAGCGCTACTGGCCGGCCTTCCTACCTCCGTTGGAGGTGTAACTGTGAACCGTTTGTGCGCATCGGGTTTGCAGGCGATCATGGATGCCACGCGAGGTGTGTTGCACGGCGATGGTCAGATATATATCGCGGGCGGCGTAGAAAGTATGACACGTGCTCCTTTTGTGATGGCAAAAAGTGATGAAGGTTTTGGTCGCAAAGCTGAAATTTTTGACACCACCATCGGCTGGCGGTTTACCAACGCTAAATTGGCAAAGCTGTATCACCCGTTCAGTATGGGCGAAACTGCCGAGAACGTCGCCGACAAATGGAAAGTGACTCGTGAAGAGCAGGACAAATTTGCGCTTGCCTCACAGCAGAAATATTTCCAAGCACAAAGTGCAAATAAATTCAAAGAGGAGTTGGCCAGTGTTCCGGTTACCAAGGGGAAAGAGTCTTTCAGTTTTGATAAGGATGAATATCCCCGAGAGACATCGTTGGAAAAATTAGCCGCTCTAAAACCCGCATTCAAAGAAGGTGGAAGTGTGACCGCGGGAAATTCGTCGGGAATCAATGACGGGGCTGCCGCAAGTCTGATTGCCAGTGAAGAGTTCGTCAAAAAAAATAACCTAAAACCGTTAGCCCGTGTAGTTTCGGTGGCCATTGCCGGTGTTGACCCTGCTTATATGGGCATCGGCCCTGTGCCCGCGACTCAAAAAGCATTGCAACGCGCGGGGTTGAAAATCTCTGATTTGGGCTTGGTCGAACTGAACGAAGCCTTTGCCTCACAATCGATCGCGTGCATGCGTGAACTCGGACTTGATTCATCAATGGTGAACGTCAATGGCGGATCGATTGCCATCGGCCACCCGCTTGGCTGTAGTGGTGTGCGTATCAGCGCAACGCTAATTCATGAGATGAAAAAAAGAAAAGTGAAATATGGGTTGGCCACAATGTGTATTGGCGTAGGCCAGGGAGCCGCCGTGATATACGAAAACATTTAATAGACACCGGAGACATAAGTAGCAAGACGTAAGGCTGCTTTTGGCTTGAGATTGATGCTCTTAACTGGTAACTTTGATTTTTCAATTTTAAGTTATGCCTATCCGCAGACCTTTCAACCTTACCCAATGGATCAACGATAACCGTGATCTGTTAAAGCCCCCCGTAGGCAACAAAAATTTATACGCCGATGCCGGTGACTACATTGTGATGGTGGTGGGTGGCCCAAATGCCAGAAAAGATTTTCATTTCAATCAAACAGAGGAATTGTTTTATCAGCTGCAAGGCAATATCAATGTTCGGATTCAAGAAGACGGCAATGCAGTTGACATCCCGGTAAAAGAAGGTGAAATGTTTTTGCTTCCGGCAAATACGCCTCATCGCCCTGAGCGACCAGCCAATTCTGTGGGTATTGTGATTGAGTGCAAGCGGGCATCACAGACGTATCAAGACGGCCTCATTTGGTTTTGTGACAATTGCAACACCAAGCTCCATGAATATCGTTTTCACCTCGATAATATTGAAAAAGACTTCCTTCCACGGTTCCGAGAGTTTTATGGTTCCAAAGAATTGCGTACGTGCAAAAAGTGTGGCACCGTAATGGAAGCCGATGCAAGATTTGTTTGATCGTCCATGCTCGGTCGCGCATATATCTCTTCACCCGTTGGAGATCTCATCATTGAGTCTGAGCACAACAAAATCATAACTCTGGGATTTCTTAGAAACGACAAATTCGAAGAAGTGCCAACGCCAGTCATTGATCAATGTGTTTCAGAACTTGGTGAATATTTCTCGGGGCGTAGAAAATTTTTCTCTTTCGACATGGATTTGCGTGGCACGGATTTTCAAATCAAGGTTTGGAATGAGCTGCTAAATATTCCTTTCGGAAAAACGATTTCATATGAAGAGCTGGCAATCCGCGTGGGCAATATCAAATCCATTCGCGCGGTAGGTCTCGCCAATGGGCAAAACCCAATTGCGATCGTTGTGCCGTGTCATCGCGTGATCGGCAAAAGCGGAGACCTTGTGGGGTACGGCGGTGGCCTTGACCGCAAAATCTGGTTGCTCCAACACGAGGGCGCGCTGCTGAAACAGCTTTCAATATTTTAATACCTTTGATTTTGTGCATTTTACTACGCCATGAACTTTGAAAACGCTCTATCGTTCGCGAAAAAATTAGATCGGCAAGATCCACTCAGCGCCTATCGTTCGAGGTTTCTTTTCCCTGAAATCAATGGAAAAAGGGCGATCTATTTCACGGGCAACTCCTTAGGGTTGCAGCCAAAATCAACAAAGAAATTTGTGAACGAAGAGCTCGAGGACTGGGCAACGCTAGGGGTAGAGGGCCATTTCCACTCACGGAGGCCTTGGCTTCATTACCATAAATTCAGTAAAAAATCGTTGGCTAAACTAGTTGGAGGTAAACCAAGTGAAGTCGTTGCAATGAATCAGCTTACGGTGAACCTTCACCTGATGATGACCTCATTTTATCGCCCCAATAAAACGCGATTCAAAATTCTGACGGAAGCCAGTGCGTTCCCATCTGATCAATATGCCTTTGAATCGCAAGTGAAATTGCATGGATTGAATCCCGATGATGCGATTATTGAATTAACTCCACGAGCAGGGGAATTCACATTGCGTACCGAGGATATCCTTCGAAAAATCGAGGAGAATAAAAAGGAGGTCGCCTTGGTCATCTTAGGGGCAGTTCAATACTATACCGGCCAATTTTTCGACATTAGAAAAATTACGGAAACGAGTCATCAGGCAGGAGCCATCGTTGGGTTTGACTTGGCACATGCGATTGGCAACGTTCCGCTGCAATTGCATAAAGACGACGTTGATTTCGCGGTTTGGTGTGGGTATAAATACCTGAACTCCGGCGCGGGTGGCATGGCAGGGGTTTATGTGCATGAAAGACACGCCCAACATTTCGATCTTCCGCGTTTTGCCGGCTGGTGGGGGCATCGTGAGAAAGAGCGCTTTCAAATGCGGAAGGGATTTAAACCGATGCCGGGTGCCGACGGTTGGCAGCTTTCCAATTTTCCAGTCCTTTCAGGAGCCGCGCAATTGGCATCGTTGGAAATTTTCGACCGTGTAGGAATGACCACACTCAGAAAAAAGAGTTTGCTCTTAACAAGTTACCTGGCGTTTTTGCTCCAATCGATTACTGACCATCAAAACAAGTTTACCATCATCACGCCCTCAAATCCAACTGAACGAGGTTGTCAGCTTTCTTTGCTCACAAAACGGAATGGCAAGAAAATCTTTGATCGCATTACAAAAGCAGGGGTCATTGCCGACTGGCGCGAACCGGATGTGATTAGGGTTGCGCCCGTTCCATTGTACAATACTTTTCAAGAGGTTTATCTATTTGCCGAGATTTTTAAAAATGCCCTTTCTTAAAAACCAACACATCGCTATTGCGGGAGCTGGGCTTGTAGGCTCATTGCTTTCCGTCTATCTCGCGAAACGAGGATTCAAGGTTTCCGTCTTCGAACGTAGATCCGACATGCGCAAAAATCTAGTGGACCGCGGCAGATCGATCAACCTCGCCTTAAGCAACCGAGGGCTCCGGGCATTGGAAGAAGTTGGTCTCGCCGAAGAATTAAAAAAAGTAGCCATCCCCATGCACGGCCGCACCATGCACGATCGGCAAGGTCAATTGACATTTCAACCGTATGGAAAAGAGGGTCAGTTCATCAATTCCATTTCACGAAGCAACTTGAACATCGTGCTCATGGACAAAGCGGAGGTGCTCGGGGTCGAGTTTTTTTTCAACCACCGAATTTCATCCATCGACTTTGATAAGAACCGATTGGCGACGTGGAGCTCACGACCCACCGATCTTGATCATTCAGATTTTGATGCCATCATCGGGGCCGATGGTGCATTTTCAGCGGTGCGTGGCTCGATGCAAATCACAGATCGATTCAACTACCACCAAGATTATATCGCGCACGGTTATAAAGAATTACATATACCTGCAAATGCTCAAGGGAGTTTTCAGCTAACGAAAAATTCACTGCATATCTGGCCTCGCGAGAGTTTTATGCTGATCGCGCTGCCCAATCCAGACGGAAGTTTTACGTGCACTTTGTTTTTTCCATTTGACGGACCATTGTCGTTCAACTCATTAAAAACCGAAAATGACATTGCAAATTTCCTGAGAACTACTTTCCCCGACGCATTCGCATTAATGCCCAGTGCTATCAACGATTTCATTTCCGTTCCCGCCTCGTCGCTCGTCACCGTTAAATGTTTTCCTTGGATAAAAAACAAAACGTTGCTTATTGGTGACGCCGCCCACGCGATCGTTCCTTTTTTTGGCCAAGGGATGAATGCCGGCTTTGAAGATTGTAGAATTTTAAATCAACTAATTGACAAGGCTTCCGACTGGACAGATTTATTTAACCAATTTCATGGAATCAGAAAGCCGGATGCCGATGCCATCGCCGACCTCGCTCTCGACAATTTTATCGAGATGCGCGATTTGGTAGGGGATCCAAAATTTTTACTCCGAAAAAAAATTGAAGCAAAATTAAACTTGCTGTTTCCAGATCGATGGATTCCGCTTTACACCATGGTCACGTTCCGCGATGATATCCGTTACTCAGAAGCATTAAAAATGGGCACCCGCCAAAAACAAATCATGGATGAAGTGATGCAACGAAATAACATTGAATTGACTTGGGAGCAATTGGATTTTGACTCGATCGTGAATAAATTGTAACATGCCCAAAATATCTGAGACAGACTTGCTTCTCAATCCCGATGGAAGTGTTTATCACCTCAACCTCCTCCCTAAGCACATCGGCGACACCATTATTGCAGTGGGTGATCCTAGTCGCGTATACATGGTCAGCCAATTTTTTGACGACGTGGAGTTTGAAATGAACAAACGTGAGTTTATTACACACGTGGGAAAATTCAACGGAAAAAAAATAACGGTCATTAGCACTGGCATTGGAACTGACAACGTTGAAATTTTTTTTTCTGAGATAGATGCCCTAGTTAACATAGATCTAAAGACGAGGGAACCAAAGACGCGTAAAAAAAAATTGAAAGTCATCCGTATTGGAACTTCCGGGGCGTTACAAGAAGATATCCCCGTGGGTTCGCATCTGGTCTCTGATTACGCGGTGGGTTTTGACAATCTGATGAACTTTTACGACCTCCCGATGAACGACGAAGAGGCTGGTCTTGCGCACGATATCCAAAAAAAAATTGGCCTTCCTTTCATGCCTTACGTGGTGCGGGGATCCGAAGACTTAGCTGAACTGATAGGGTTCGACATGCGCAAAGGAAACACCGTGACCAGCCCTGGGTTTTATGCGCCGCAGGGAAGGACCCTACGCGCTCCCGTTCGCTTGCCCCATTTACTTGAAGACCTCAACTATTATCACAAAGGAGACTTCTGGCTTACCAATTTCGAGATGGAAACGGCGGGCTATTATGCCATGGCCCGACTGCTAGGGCACGAGGCGCTAAGCGTAAACGCCATTCTGGCCAATCGAATGAAAAACAAATTTGCAAAGAATCCCAACGCCGTCGTTGAGTCCCTCATCGAAAAAGTACTCGAGCGGGTTTAAGCCGTTGTCATGCTGTCCATTCGCAGGATGTGTTTACCCGCGTTGAATGGATCGTCATTATAAAAACCGGAGAGAATGCGGTGGGCGATCTGCTCAATCACCAATTCATCGTCCGATTTATTTTGCTTCCCTTGCCAAAAAACGCGCTGAGGATGCCTTCTCATGTCCTCTACATAAGCTTTGGCGTGGACGTATTGTTCGTTGGTGAACGTGATGGTAAAGCAGGTTCTAACTTTTTGCGTGTCCATAGAATAGAAATTACAACTAACAATTTACAAGAACTGTGCCTGAGATTTATCAAAATTTCGAGAATAAATGAGCCTTGCGCAATCCTCACGTTCGCTCGCGGACAAAATTGTCCGTGAACGAGATCAAAAGGGCAAAAAAACTTGCAAGCTGTCGCCACCTACAGAACGCTCGTCGATGAGGGATCCATGAAAATTCGGGGCCGAAATTCCATCACCAAAAGTACGTGAGGAGATAAACACGCGGGCCTCGTCCCACAGTTTTGATTCGATAAAATGCAACAATGTCTGAGCGCCCCCCTCAACGGTCACAGATTGAATTTTCTGCTTATACAAATCGTCCACCATCTCTCCCAGAAAATTGTCTTCACTCAGACGAATGAAAAATAAATTTTTATGTTCCTCATGCTTCAACACATTATAACAAATCGTTTTTACTGACTTGTCGAACACGTGCAGGTGGTCATTCAGCCGAAGGAAGCGATCTATAACAATTCGCACGGGGTTTCTTCCGCTCCAATCACGAACGGTTAGAAACGGATTGTCATGCGAGGCCGTTTTCGTGCCGACCAAAACAGCATCCTCCTCCGTTCTCCACCGATGGACGAGCTGCCTTGAAAGATCCCCGCTGATCCATTTGGATTCAAAGTTCTTCTGCGCCACAAAACCATCTGCTGTCTGAGCCCACTTCAAAATAATGTACGGGCGCCGTTTTTCCACAAAGGTGAAAAAGCGTTTATTCAATTGACGTCCTCCTTGCTCCAAAACGCCGACGACCACCTCCACACCCGCCATGGTCAATTTTTTTACACCATTGCCTGCAACCAATGGGTTGGTGTCCAAATTAGCGATCACTACTTTTTTTACGCGATGCTCAACAAGCAAATCAGCACATGGCGGTGTTTTGCCAAAATGCGAGCAAGGCTCCAGGTTTACATAGACTGTGCTCTCCTTCAAAAGAGATTTATCCTCAACAGATGCAATCGCATTCACCTCCGCATGTGATTCGCCAAATTTTTTATGCCAGCCTTCGCCTATAATTTTGCCGTCGTGGACGATGACACAACCCACACGCGGGTTGGGGCTCACCTGGCCCACTCCCAGCTTGGCCAGCTCCATGGCTCGTTGCATGAAAAGTTCATCGGGTGTCATCGGCTTTTGTTATCATTGCAAAGATGAATCGGAAGTTGAGCAATTCCAAAGTGGTTTTTCAGTCGATCAAGTCACGATTGACGTTGCCCGATCAAGACGAAGTCCAGGCTGTTGCGTTGGCGATCATGGAGAAGCATTTTGGGCTTTCGCTGACGCAGATCCTGTCGGAAAAACAAATCGAGAACCTCGATTTTTCTGAAACCATCCGACGAGTCAACGGTCATGAGCCTCTCCAATATATTTTTGGCGAGGCCGATTTCTATGGAAGGAAGTTTAAGGTCGACCCCAGTGTACTTATCCCGCGGCCTGAAACGGAATTATTAATTCGCGAAGCCTTAAGCCATCATTTTCCTGCTCCAAGAATTTTAGATGTCGGCACCGGCGGCGGATGCATCGCCATCACCCTACAACTGGAAATCCCAAATGCAAAAGTAACGGCGCTCGATGTCAGTGAACAGGCACTTACTGTCGCGAAGAAAAACGCAAAAGCGTTAAATGCGGACGTAGCATTTATTCAGGCCAATTTTCTTCATGATTTAGCGATGAGCAAGTTCGACCTTATTGTGAGCAATCCACCCTATGTTTGTGAATCTGAGAGAAAGGGAATTGAAAAAAATGTATTGTCCTTCGAGCCGCACGAGGCGCTTTTCGTTCCCGATGATGATCCACTGGTTTTTTACAAAACCATCGCTTCTAAAAGCCCAGCTATTCTTCAAGTCAATGGAAAAATTGTTGTTGAAATCAACGAACGATTTGGAAAGGAAATTAAAGAACTATTTGAAAAAGTGGGTTTCAATTCCGTCCAGATCGTCAAAGACCTGGACGGGAAAGATAGAATTGTTTCCGCTGCGAAAATTTGATCAGTTTTCGGCCACAGCAAGTTTCAGTTTATAGCGGTAACGGCCTCCAAATTCGTCTTCTTCTTTCAAGACCTCGTTCGATGCCTTCGAGATCCAAAATTTTTGGATCGCTGCCTGAGGTTTCGTGTGTCTAATGACTAGCACCCAACAATCCATTTTTCCTTTTGCTGATGAAAGTTGCTCGCTTCCCTCAACCCGGTAAAAAACCTCCGTTGGTTTTCCAAAACCAGGGTCATAAAAATTAATCTTAAATACTCTGTTTTCCTTGAAGGGCAGCAAAGGAAAAATCATCAAATCCGAATGCCAGTTGAGATTATATTTTGAAAACGAGTCGTTCATTTCTTTTGTCGCTTTCGCCTTCAACGAGTCTGCCAGCCTTCCTTCGAAATAGACACGTTTGTTCACAAAATCAAACTTCGCCGTATAGCCCAATCTCTTCCAATAGGTGTCGTGAGTAAGAGTGGTGAAATTTCTTGAATCAAACTGCGTCTCGGCCTTATGCACAATGGTATCCATGTCCCACTGTTGTGCTACCACAATGACGGAGTTTTTACGTTCCACATTTATTTTAACAAGCGTCGATCTTTCGGCCGGACTTGTTTTCGACTTTTTGGAATAAACGAGATACATATGGCTTCCATAATTCAAATTTTTTAACTGCAAATCTCCAGGCCCAATAGCAACAGTATCCCCTTTTTGAGCATAGGCGGCAACCGCGATCAATTGGAAAATCAGTAAGAGCGTTTTCATAATTAATTTGTTTGCCCATTCAAACAGAAATGGGGCGAAAGAGTTTTGTTTTTTCAACCTTCCAGGAAAACAATTCAACAGATTTGTGCCAGGGCTGCATCGATAGCATTGGTTGAAGAAATGGACTCATCGGTTGAAGAAACCCGTTGATTGATTGATCCATGCTACCACAACGAGCAAATCCTCGTTAAATTGACTGTCATGACCAAGACTCCCATCGTCCGCAATCGAATTTTACTTCTCCATGTTTCTTTTTGGGTGCTGTATGCTTCCTATCGCGTTTTTGACTCGACCGGCTTCCTCGGCTTGGAGAAAGCTTTTTTGTACACGGCAGTATCTGTGTTCATAAAAATCCTGGCAAGTTATGTGCATTTCTTTTTGGTACTCCCGATTTGGCTCGATCAGAAAAGTATTGGTCGTTATTTCCGCGTGTTGTTGGTTTTGCTTGCCGCAGTGGTCACTTTTCGGATTGCTGTTGAAAACAGGGTAATGGCCGAACTGATTCCCAACGAATCTTACTTTAAAAGTATTAGTTTGGCACGGGTGGTGTCAAGCACATGGGACTTACTCGCATTCATGGTTTTCATTAGCTTGATTCGAGTGGCCTTCGATCGTTTTGATTTGGAGGCAAAACAAAAACAACTCCGAAACGAGAAACTCACTGCTGAGCTCAATTACCTCAAAGCTCAAATCAATCCGCATTTTCTTTTCAACACGCTACACAATTTAAATTATTTGATCTATTCAAAATCTACGGCAGCCACCGACGTGGTCGTGAAGCTATCAAATATTATGCGTTACATGATTTACGACGCGAGTAAAAACAGTGTGCCTTTGCTACGCGAAATTGATTTATTGAATGATTACATCCATCTTGAGTCCATTCGACTGAACGAAAAGTTTGATCTGCAATTCGAAAAACAGGGCGATGTTGCGTCCGCTGAAATTGCTCCGCTGATGCTACTCACCCTTCTTGAAAACGCGTTCAAGCACGGCGTGCGAGATGGCGAAAAAGATTGTTGGGTCAAGATCGACTTACGTGTGGATCGCGATAAAATATCATACCGGATTTCAAATAGAATTGTGGCGAGCGACCCGACGAAACTAAAATCAGGGTTTGGGCTAAACAACCTTGTGCAACGATTAGAATTAAGCTATCCGGGAAAATATTCCCTCGATATCGAGGATGAAAATAGTATTTACTGCGCTAAACTTGTCATTCGGTTATGATTCGTTGCCTCATTGTTGACGATGAGCCACTGGCTCGAAAACTTCTGGAGGAATTCATCTCAAAAACTCCTGAACTAACATGGATTGGCTCCGCACAAAATGCATTGGCAGCTCGTGTGATCCTAGCCAAACAAAAAGTGGATGTGATTTTCCTGGATATCCAAATGCCGGATTTGTCAGGAATTGATTTTCTCAAGACAATGCCAGGTCGACCTCTGGTGGTTTTGACAACCGCATTTGCCGAATATGCGCTGGAAGGTTTTGAGTTGGATGTCATCGACTACCTTCTCAAACCATTTGACTTCAATCGCTACTTAAAAGCCGTCAATAAAATTTGTGAACGCTTGTCTCTCCAGAAAACACAGGGCCCAAATTCAGATAACCCGTCTGATTTTATATTTATAAAAGACGGAACAAACCTCGTTCGAGTAGGCATGAAATCCATTTTGTATATCAAGGGAGCGAGAGAATATGTTACCATTGTTACTCCCTCAGAAAAATGGCTGAGTTTGCTTTCCATGAAAAAACTTGAAGAGCAACTAAATTCAGATTTTGCACGAATCCATAATTCGTACATCGTACGATTGGACGCGATTACGATGATAACCAAAGACGAGGTAATCATGGGCTCCGATCGTCTTCCCATCGGAGGTACCTACAAGAAGCAATTTCTTGAGAAGATCAATTCATTGAAAAACAGTAGGTGATCCCTTTTTAGCTCGACCCACCTTCAGCATAGAATTTATGCCACTGCTCATCCGAATAGTGCCGTTTTATTAGTTACAAATAATAAATAGACAAGTCTGTCTATTTATGTATATTTGCGCTATGATAAAACCGCGTGGGCAGTTCGTAACAGATAAGATACTGGAAACCGCAGATCATCTGTTCTATTTTCAAGGGTACAGCAATACGGGGATCAATCAAGTAATCGATGAAGCCGATATTGCCAAAGGCTCTTTATATAAACATTTCGAGTCCAAGGCTGACTTAATGGTCGCTTACCTTGAACGCACGCATCAACTTTGGTTTGAACGCTTTAAAGGAAAGATTGAGAAAGTGATCGACCCAAAAGAAAAGCTACTGGCCGTATTTGATCATCACCTTGAGCGCCAGCAAGTGAGAGCATTCGGTGGATGTCCGTTCATTAAAGCCAATGCGGAAGCGGGAATGAGTGATTCAAGAATTCTACCTGAAATACAGTCGGCCAAAAAGCGATTTAAAAAGTTCGTCGGACAATTGGTCGCAAAATCAGGGCATAAAAAAATCTTGACAGACAAAGAGCTCACAGAAACAATTTGCCTATTGACGGAAGGGGGAATTGCTCTGGGATCAGTGTTCAAACAGGGTAAGGACTTGGAAACAGCAAAAAAAATAATTCAAAAGCTTATATAAAATGCATCAAGTAAGGAATAAGTGGCTAGAACTCACCATTGTTTTATCCGCTCCACTACTCTCTGTCATCGACGTGTTTATCATTAACGTAGCTATACCGGCCATAAAAAAAGGTGTTCATGCCACGGATGCCGAAGTGCAGCTGGTAATCGCGGGGTACCTACTTGGCTACGCCGCGTTCCTCATCACGGGCGGTCGTGCAGGCGATCAATTTGGGCGAAAGAAAGTATTTTTCTGGGGGATGTTACTTTTTACAGTCGCTTCTTGCCTATGCGGACTTTCTATGAATTCATTTCAATTGAATGCCACCAGGTTCATCCAGGGGCTGAGCGCTTCGTTTATGGTGCCTCAAACGATCGCATTTATACAAGTATTATTCACAGATCAGAGAGAACGGGCCAAGGCAATTGGCATGTTTGGCATTACCCTCGGAATTGCTGCGGTGATTGGCCAAGTTTTAGGTGGGTACTTATCGGATACAAATTGGGCGATCGAAGGCTGGCGGCTCATCTTCTTTATCAATTTACCAATCGGTATTGTTACACTGTGGGCCACACATAAATTTGTGGGCGAAACAAAAACAAATGACGGAAGTAAGTTTGATTACTCAGGGATCGTCATACTCACTACGGCATTATTCTGTTTAATCTATCCATTAATTGAAGGCCGCGAAAAAGGTTGGCCATTATGGAGTCTGATGTTGCTATTCGCGTCCATGGGCATATTTGCCTATTTCATTCACAACCAACGGCAAAAATTGGCTAGCCACAGAAATCCATTGATCGACTTGCGTTTATTCAAGGTGAAAGATTTCAATATTGGGCTAATGGCTGCGTTATTCCATTTCATGTTGCACACCTCCTACCTGCTCCTGAGCGCGGTCTATCTTCAAAATGGACTAGGAGTGTCTGCCATGAATTGTGGGCTGTATTTTATTCTGCCTGGCATCCTGTTTACCCTATCATCCATAATGGCTTCAAAATTAATTCTGCGTTTCGGCAAGCGAGTGCTGCAAGCAGGAGTGCTTTTCATGGGCGTCACTTTTCTTATGCAAATACAATTCCTACAACCGGGAGTAGGTTCGTGGTTAATTATCTTGCTGATGGGCGCTTGGGGCTTGGGAAATGGATTGGTGCTGCCTTCGCTATTGAACATCGCCCTCAAAAGCGTGCCCACTGAATATGCAGGTGCGGCTGCAGGCGTTTATTCCACTTTTCAGCAAACGGCGTCAGCTTTAGGAGTAAGTATCATCGGTGGTATTTTCTTTTATTTTTCGTCACGAGGTTGGCAGGTTGCCTATGCCGCGGGATTAACAGCAATCCTTGTTTGCATAGCCTTAGTAAGTTGGATGCTATATCTGCTTCCGGAAGGGAAATCAGAGTTGCAAACAATCAGTGCCGAGTAAATCTACACACCACCACCGCCTCTATTCTAAAAAATCATTCAACGGTAACTGACTTTGCCAAATTCCTTGGCTGGTCGACATTACACCCACGCATCACAGCGATATGATAGGAAAGTAATTGAAGCGGAATGACGGAAACCATTGGCATGAGTGCATCCAATGTATGCGGCACTTCGATAACAAATTCCGACATCTTGGGAATATGGGTGTCACCTTCCGTGACGATGGCTATCACTCTGCCCTTACGTGCCTTCACTTCTTGGATGTTCGAAACCACCTTTTCATAGGAAGCATCTTTCGTGGCTATAAACACCACCGGCATTTCCTCATCGATCAAAGCAATTGGCCCGTGCTTCATTTCGGCCGCTGGATATCCTTCGGCATGGATATATGAAATCTCCTTCAACTTCAACGCACCCTCCAACGCCACGGGAAAATTATATCCACGGCCGAGATAAATAAAATTGCGAGCGTTCTTAAACTCGTCGGCGATCGTTTGAATCTGGGCATTCAGTTTCAACGCTTGCTCCACCTTTGCTGGAATATTTTCCATTTCCACCAAAAGCTCATGCAATTTCTGTTCGGTGATCGTTCCTTTTTTCTGAGCAACAATCAGCGCGATCATGTTGAGCACGGTCAACTGCGCTGTGAAAGCTTTGGTACTTGCTACCCCGATTTCCGGGCCAGCGTGGGTGTATGCTCCCGCATGGGTAGCGCGCGGAATCGATGAGCCTACGACATTGCATACTCCAAAAATGATCGCTCCCTTTGACTTCGCCATCTCGATAGCGGCTAGTGTGTCTGCGGTCTCTCCCGATTGGGAAATAGCGATGACAACATCTCCTTCACGAATTACCGGATTTCTATATCGAAATTCTGAAGCATATTCAACCTCCACGGGAATACGACAAAACTCTTCAAAGAAATATTCTGCTACCAGTCCGGCATGCCACGACGTACCACAGGCTACAATCAAGATACGATCTGCGTTCACGAGCTTGTTTACATATTCTCGCAACCCTCCTAAAATCAAACGACCGGAATTTGAATCGAGCCTTCCCCGCATGCAATCTTTTATCGAACGTGACTGTTCGAAGATTTCTTTGATCATGAAATGCTCGTAACCCCCTTTTTCTATGGCTTCCAGTTCCAGGTCCACTGTCTGCACGTACGGCGTGAGCGGAAGATTGGCGGTGTTCTTAATGTTCAGCTGCCCGTTGTTGACAACGGCGATTTCCTGGTCATTGAGATAAACCACCTCGTTAGTGTATTCGATAATGGGTGTTGCGTCTGATGCCATGAAAAATTCTCCCTTGCCAACGCCTACCACTAAAGGGCTTCCTTTACGGGCTGCGATCAGCAAATTGGGATCTTCAAGCGACATCACTACGATGGCATAAGCGCCAACCACTTTTGTTAACGCCAGTCGAACTGCCTCGTCCAGACTGCATTTTTCGTTTTGTTTGATATCTTCTATGAAATGGATGAAAACCTCAGTGTCGGTTTCACTTGAAAATTGGTGGCCTTTGCGAAGCAGATCCTGCTTCAGCGAGTTATAGTTTTCGATGATCCCATTGTGGATGATCGCGAGCTTTTTCGTGGCCGAATAATGGGGGTGCGCATTTTCGTCGTTCGGTTCTCCGTGCGTGGCCCATCGGGTGTGGCCCATCCCAATGTGGCTGTCCAAATTCTGGCCGGCGATGAAAGTCTCCAGTTCGGAAACCTTTCCCTTCTTTTTGTAGACGTTCAGTCCACCGTTCAGCAACGCTACACCCGCGCTGTCATAGCCGCGGTATTCCAATCTCTTCAGGCCTTTGATAATTATGTCGCTCGCGTTGCGATGACCTACATAAGCTACAATTCCACACATAGTTTTGTTATTTTAATATAATTCGCCTAATGGATGTGTGATTACACACTTCATTGCCTGCCACAAAAATAAAAAGTCGGGGGAAACTTCCCACCCGACTCTTACTACTGTTTATTGCCAAAAGTAATTAGCCTGCCAACTCCGTATACAAGTTATAAAACTCCTCGGTATAATCTTCATCCTTTTCAATCGAAGAAACTTTCTTCTCTTTGATCTTTTTCACCAAGCCTTCGAGTTTTTTTCCATCACCGGCTACGTTCACTACGTCTGCCCATTGTGCTCCTAATTTGATAAAGCCTTCATAGTCGGCAGTCTTCAAGTGGCCAAGCATGTTATCTTCAATGTCCAGCATGCGAACTTTGCCCATCAAATCGCCCTTGAATTTGTGCGAGAAGCTGTTGTTGTAAATAGTGAAAACAGTTTTCGAGTTTTTGAACAACGGATCGTTCTTGTAGGTTGTTTTCAAATACAAAGGAATGAAACTGGTGATCCAGTCGTTGCAGTGAACGATGTCCGGGCCCCAGCCCAATTTGCGTACGGTTTCAATTACACCTTTGCAAAAGAAGATGGCGCGCTCGTCGTTGTCTTCAAAGAATCGATTTTCTTTATCATGGAAGACAGACTTGCGGTGGAAATAATCTTCGTTATCGATAAAATAAACTTGCAGTTTGGCATTAGGTATCGATGCAACCTTAATAATCAACGGTTTTTCTTCATCGCCCACGGCAATGTTGATACCTGAAAGGCGCACGACTTCGTGCAGCCTGTTTTTACGCTCATTGATTAAGCCAAACCGCGGTACCAGTATTCGGATCTCCATTCCACGTTCTTGCATGGCTTGTGGCAATTTGCGAACAAAGTCGGCCACTTCAGTGGTTTGCAAGAAGGGATTGATCTCACTGGCAACATAGAGAATGCGGATTTTTGACATATCTATTGATTTTTGTTGAGACAAGAAAACGGGAGCACAAAAGTACGGAAAATCTACCCCTTTATCAACTTTGATTAGAACATTAGGCCTATATTTGCGGCCTTTAAAAAGGGCCAAAAAATGGAAATTTTCAAGGAAATCGCATCCCTGAAGGCTTTTTTGAGCCAAAAAAGAGGTTCCGTTCCCATCGGCCTTGTTCCTACCATGGGGGCCCTTCACGCAGGCCATATGTCCTTAATAGAAGCTTCAAAAAAGGAAAATGGCCTTACTGTCTGCAGCATTTTTGTTAATCCCGCCCAGTTCAATAACGCCAAAGACCTGGAAAAATACCCCCGAACACTAGAACAGGACGTGGAAATGCTAAAAAGGGCAGGCTGCGACGTGGTTTTTGCTCCGGAGGCAAAAGAAATGTATGAAACCGAGCCCACTATCAAATTCGATTTTGGCGATCTGGATAAAGTTTTGGAAGGAAAATTCAGGCCAGGCCATTTCAGTGGGGTGGCTTTGGTGGTGGCAAAGTTCTTTAACCTCGTGCAGCCTACCGTCGCCTATTTTGGACAGAAGGACTTCCAGCAGTTCAAAATAATAGAACGATTGGTCAAGGAGTTGAAATTTGATCTTCAATTGAAGCCGATGCCGATCCTCCGAGAATCCGACGGCCTCGCCATGTCGTCGAGAAATATGCGATTGAATGACATCGAAAGGAAAAAAGCCACCGTGTTATTTCAATCATTGGCAGAAGCTCATAAGCTACTGCGAGCTGGCATTCCCCTTTACAAAGTGAAGGAGACGGTGCGGCAAAAATGTGAGTCAATCGAAGGCGTAAGGCTAGAATACTTTGAGCTGGCCGGTGTAGAAAACTTAAAAGCACTGGAAGGTGTTACCGATAAGGCGATTTTATTGATTGCCGCATATGTAGGTGAAGTTAGATTGATCGATAATTTATTGTTGAATGAGAATTGACGTTTTAAAATCGAAGATACACCGAGTAAAAATCACTCAGGCCGAATTGCATTATGTAGGGAGCATCACCATCGATGAGACATTGATGGAAGCTGCTAACATCATTGAAGGCGAGAAAGTACAGGTGGTCAATGTGAACAACGGCGAGCGTCTAGAAACATATGTCATCAAAGGCGAACGTAATAGTGGCATGGTTTGCCTCAACGGCCCGGCGGCCCGGCGGGCTCATGTGGGGGACATTGTGATCGTCATCTCTTATGCCTCGATGGAGTTTGAAGAAGCTAAAAAATTCAAGCCTACACTGATCTTCCCGACACCCGAAAACAAACTTTCTTAGCATAATGAAGCACATCAAAAAAGGAACGCGCTATGTGTTAATGATAGCGATCATGTTTCTGTTGCTGTGGCTCTCCCTTCGGGGCCTTGAGGTAGAAGGTGAAGACAAAGTGGATTATCTGTGGAGAGCCTGGCAAAAATGTGACAAATTCTACTTATGGTTGATGGCTGGCGCCGGTGTCTTGAGCCACATGCTTAGAGCGCTCCGCTGGAAAATGCTTTTGGAGCCGACAGGGCAAATCGTAAAACTCTCAAATAGTTTTTGGTCGCTGATGACGGGCTATCTGGTAAATCTGGCCGTGCCCCGAGGGGGCGAAGTGTCAAGATGCTACACGTTATACGAGTTGGAGAAAACGCCGGTGGAGATTTCTTTTGGAACCGTCGTAACGGAACGGATCGCTGATGTAGTATGTCTATTGGTGCTGATTGCTTTTTCATTTTATATGGAATGGGAAAGGCTGAAACGTTTTCTGGACTCACTCTCCTTCAGTTCTTCCAGCGAAATTCATATCCCGAGTTGGGTCTGGGCAGTTGTTGCAGCAGGTGTTGTTTTTTTAACGGCGATTTATTTCCTGCGCAAGAATGAAAAATTTCTAAAATTGATTCACGGATTTAAAGACGGGTTGCTTTCGGTGATTCATTTAAGGAGAAAGTGGCTGTTCGTTTTCTATTCGCTCGCCATTTGGATGTTATATTTCTTCATGAGCTATTTCGTGTTGATGGCGTTTCCCGAAACGAGTCATCTGGGTTTTGGTGCAGTAGTCACGCTCTTTGCCGTTGGCTCCATTGCCATGGCAGCTCCTCTTCCCGGCGGCACGGGGTCTTACCATGTGCTGGTTCCTCTGGCATTAACAACACTATACAGTATCTCAAAACCAGACGCCGTGGCGTTCGTATTTGTGTTTCACGCATGGCAAACATTGCTGATGATTGTGCTTGGCGTGATCAGTTTTGTCGTGAGCAGCGCAATTATTTCGAGAAAGAAAATTTAATCCGTCTCCTCGTTTTTCTGCTTCCACTCTTTTAGATGGGCGATATCGGCCTGATCTTTGGGGCGGTTCAGCGCTTCCTTTTCCTTCAATAGATCATTCATGTGCACCACCTTGAAATGGATATCTCTAAATGCGCCAGACTTTGCGCGTTCATAGCATTTGTCAAAATCAAAAGAGCTGAATGCCTTGAGGTTGGTCATCAGATCAACAACAAAACCCGAAGCGCCCACATTAAATTGGGTGAAGCCTGCAACTAACTGCAACTCGCGGGTTTTTTCGATTCCTTTTACACCGTTTTTAAACAAAACACTCTTTAATCTTTCCATATTCTCGGGCTCGTCCTTGATCCATAAATCAAGGTCGTGCGTCGCCCGAACATAACCGTGAAAAGCCATAGCGAAACCGCCTACCAGGAGATATTTCACTTTTTCACTTTCCAGATCGCGAAAGAATTTCAAAATATCTTCATCACGAAAATCAATCGGTGTCATGCTTTTGTTTGATGGATTTGCATTGTTGAACAGCACAGCTACCTCATTCACTTTTGAAAAGAGTTCAATCCGTTCCTCGTATGGCTTTACGGTGGTGCGGCGCATTCACGAAAGGTACCTAACTCCCGAAATCTATCAAATGATCTTACATCCTCTCAATAAGGTGTTGGAAAGAGAGGCAAACTTTCCTTGTTCGTAATACCGTTTTAATTCCGCTTCAGCACATCGTAATTCTTGAACGGCGAAATGCTCACTTTCTCCATTATCGTCTTGTAGTCGGGCCAAGGCTTTGCAAAAAATTTATTGGCGCGGTCGATAATTTTTTGAACTTCGTCTTCGGCCTGCTTGAGCACACGCTGATCTGTTGATGTAATCGGTTCTTTGGAGGATCGAATGTACATCTCTGCATTACTCAAAAATGAAATCGGCGTGGGATCCGGATGGCGAACAATCCCTTGTCTCTTGTCTTCCTTACCCACAATGTAATCCATCACTGCCCCTATCGAATCTTTAATTGCTTTTGTTTTGTCTTTGGCGTCCTTGAGATCATCGCGCTTTAGGTCTTTCATTTTGTTTTCAAACTCTTCGGCGATCTCTTTTGATTCGCGCAGCCGGTCCATTGCCGTCATTGACAGATTTCTCAATTTTTCAACCTCTTTCAGCATTCTGTACCTCGCTTCGTTTGGCGCGCTAAGGTCTGCAAATCGTGGATCTAATTTTACATTGATCATCGCCGAGTCTTTCTGTCCCCCGAAAGTCAAGCGCAGTTTGTAGGTGCCTGGCAATACTTGAAGGCCTCCGGGTTCTGCGGCATCGGCTTTCGGTTTTTCACGGGAAGGATTTCTCACTCCTTTCTCTGTCATGGCCCAAGTCATCCGGTTCAGTCCATTTTCCTCGGGCGCTTTACTTCTTATCGTTCGTATCTTTTCACCTTTGTTATTGAAAACCTCCAGTGTAATGGAATCATACTTCGTCTTCGGCTTTTCATCTTTTTTATCTGTAGAATCTGCCGTCTTTTCTTCCTTCTTGGATTCTCCCTTTGCTGGCTTCTTGTCCTCCGATTTCTTTTGCTCCGTTTTTTCAGCTTCCTTCTTTTCCTCGGGTTTATTGATGACATAGGTCAACAGCGCATCGCTGGTACGATTTTCTCCTATGAACATCGCATTTCCGGGAAACAGGATTCCTGCCGGATCTTGATTTACTACTTGATAACCGTCGGGTGGATTGAATAGGTGAACCGTTTGATTCAAGACTTGGGTTCCTTCTTTCACCATTTCGCGCAGTGGCCGAATGTCATCAAGCACATAGATAGCACGCCCAAACGTACCAATGGCCAGATCGCTTTCTCGTGGATGGATCACAAGGTCCATGGTGGAAAGTCCCGCCGGATATCCGCTGGTCCATTTCGTGTAATTCTTCCCTTCATCGAGACTGACAAACAATCCGTTTTCAGTTCCCAGAAAAAATAATTTGGGTTCGACAATATCTTGTGTAATGGCCAGAGTATAATTGTTTTCACCTACTTGAGACGCGTTCACCATGTTCTCCCAAGTTTGTCCATAATCTTTTGAGCGGAATACGTAGGGCTTGAAATCAAATTGACGGTAATTATTCGCGACCACAAAAACTTCACTGCCGCTGAACGTCGACGGCGTAATTTGTGGGATCCAAGCTCCCTTTGGGAAGCCCGCAATTTTTGAAGTAAGGTCTGCCCACGACTTTCCGCCATCGCGCGTGAGCTGCACTTTTCCATCGTCGGTACCAAGCCATATCACTCCTTTTTCTTTTTTGCTCGGAGCTATCGTAAGGATGGTACAATGATTTTCGGCACCGGTGGCATCCATCGTAAGTCCACCGCTTTCGTGCTGTTTTTGTTTCTCAGGATCATTCGTTGTCAGGTCTCCCGAGATGATTTCCCAAGTAGCCCCTTTGTCGATCGACCTATGAACGAACTGACTTCCATAATAAATCGTACTGTTGTCAAACGGATCTTGCGCCAACGCAGAATTCCAGTTGAAGCGCAACTTCATTTTGGGGTCTGGATGAGTAGGGCGAATAATTTTACTGTAGCCCGTTTTTCGATCATAACGACCCAAAAACCCGCCTTGCGACATGGCATAGCCAAATCGATTGTCGTCGGGGTCAGGCATTACATCAAAACCATCACCAAACATCACCACTTGCCAGTAACTATTTCGGATGCCATCGTCTTTCCACACGTAAGCCGGCCCAACCCATGAGCCATCGTCTTGCAGGCCTCCATAAACGTTGTATGGATAATCCATATCCACATTGATGTGATAGAATTGGCCGACAGGAATGTTTTCAACGAACCTCCACGTTTTGCCATAATCATAGGTGATGTTCATACCCCCGTCATTTCCATCGACCATAAATGATGGATCGATTGGGTTGATGTACCACGCGTGATGATCGGGGTGCACACCCGAGTAAGGCAGCAACTTTTGAAAAGATTTGCCACCATCGATACTCACATTCACTTCCGAATAAATCGTATACAAGCGATTTTCATTCTGTGGATCCGCATGGATGTCGGAATAGTAGAAAGGCCGGTCACCGATTTCGTTCATCTTATCATTCACCATTTGCCATTTGAAACCGCCGTCAGAAGATTTATAAAGAGCATTTTTTTTACTCTCCACCAAAGCATAAATAATTTCAGGTTTGCTCGCGGCAATGGAGAGTCCGATACGGCCAAGTTCGCCTTCGGGCAAGCCATCTTTGTCGGTTATTTTCTTCCATGTGGCGCCGCCATCAAAAGTGATGTGCAAGCCGGAGCCTGGGCCACCGGATTTAAACGTCCAAGGCCACCGACGATGCTGCCACATTGAAGCAATAAGTTTGTTTGGGTTAGTAGGATCCATCACTAAATCCCCGCAGCCTGTTTTGTCATCCACGAAAAGGATTTTAGTCCACGTCGCGCCTCCATCGGTTGTCTTGAAGACACCACGCTCGGAATGTTCGCCCCACGGAGAGCCGATGGCTCCCACGTAAACCGTATTTGGGTTTTTAGGATCGATTATGATACGGTAGATGTTGCGCGTTTTCTCTAATCCCATCGATTTCCAATTCTTACCACCATCGAGTGATTTATAAATTCCATAGCCTCCGTTTAAGCTGTTGCGAGGATTGCCTTCTCCTGTGCCTACCCAAACCACCGAAGGATTGTCTTGCTGAATGGCAACCGCTCCTATAGACAATACGGATTCTTTGTCGAACACCGGCTCCCAAGTGATACCGCCACTTACTGTTTTCCACAATCCACCAGAAGCGGCACCTACATACATCACGTCTGTGTTGCTATTTACCACGTCGATAGAGGTGATGCGTCCGCTCATACCGGCCGGGCCAATGCTGCGTGGTTTCATTCCTTTGAATTTCTCCATGTCCAGTTTTTGGGCGAAGGAAAAAAAGGCGCCGAATAACAATGTAATAGTGATTAGATTTCTCATGGCATGTTAGGGATTTGAGAAACCTAAAGTAGGCAGATTATGCCGCGAAGCGATGCCGTCTGTCCAAATTTTATGGATCAGTCGAACAAACCTTGTGTCCTCGGTCTGGGAATTTTCAAATGCTTATAGGCAAGCTCAGTTGCCTCGCGCCCACGCGATGTTCGCTTGATGTATCCTTCTTGAATCAAGAATGGCTCATATACTTCTTCGATGGTCTCTGCTTCTTCGCTCACCGCGGTGGCTATGGTGGTCAGACCCACGGGGCCGCCTTTGAATTTTTCGATGATCGCGCTGAGGATGCGATTGTCCATTTCGTCAAGTCCATTTTCATCCACATCCAATGCCCTGAGAGCGAGTTGTGCGATTGGTTTTGTAATGGTGCCATTTCCTTTGATCTGCGCAAAGTCACGAGTGCGCTTCAAAAGATTGTTCGCAATGCGGGGAGTACCTCTGCTTCTTCTTGCTATTTCAAACGCGGCATCATCATCGATCGGAGTGGCCAAGATCACCGAAGATCTTTTTACGATTTTGGTGAGCAATTGCGAATCGTAATATTCGAGTCGGGCGTTGATTCCAAACCTGGCGCGCAAGGGGGAAGTGAGCAGTCCCGCTCGCGTAGTTGCCCCAATCAAGGTGAACGGATTTAACCCGATTTGAACAGATCTTGCGTTCGGTCCACTGTCGAGCAGGATATCAATACGAAAATCTTCCATCGCTGAATACAAATATTCCTCGACAATCGGGTTTAGCCGATGAATTTCATCTATGAACAAAACGTCGTGTGTCTCGAGGTTGGTCAACAATCCGGCGAGGTCGCTGGGCTTGTCGAGTACCGGGCCAGAGGTAATTTTTATATTCGATCCCAACTCATTTGCGATAATGAAGGAAAGAGTGGTCTTGCCTAATCCAGGAGGGCCGTGCAACAAAACATGATCGAGGGGCTCGCCGCGCTGCTTGGCAGCCATCACAAAGATTTTGATGTTGTCTGTTACCTTTTGCTGGCCCGTGAAGTCCCCAAACGATAACGGGCGCAATGCCTTCTCAAACTCCTTGTCAGTAGAACTTTGATTGTCACTTTCGCCTTTCAGATAATCTTCACGCATGATTCACTAATTCGTTCCAAAGATACGGGAAATGATGCTGGATACTTGATTCTAGAAGCTAGATACTTGTGCAGGCAAATTTTTCATTCGAGACTACGAAATCCAGAAATAGGGAGATAAATCAAGGATCAAGAATCCGGTACCGAGTATCCAAAATCCAGTATCCAGTTCGTATATTTACTTTTTCTCATGAAACCAGGGGAACTGATCAGCAAAAAAATCACAGAGTTGGTGAGTCAAGATCACTTGCTGGCGCATGTACTATATTCTTTTGGCATTCCCTTTTATGAATACCCCACCCAGACGCTAGGCCAAGTTTGCCAGGAAAAAGGGCTGGCGATGGAACCTGTTGTCAAAGGACTGGAGTTGTCTCGAGAAAATTTCAAAGAGGATGAGATTCCGTTATTCTCCTATCGCATTGACCTTATCATCGAGTATTTGAAACACGCGCATCATTTGTTCATCAAGCACAAACTGCCATTTATCCA
Organism: Cyclobacteriaceae bacterium; assembly: GCA_035492075.1. GTDB lineage: Bacteria > Bacteroidota > Bacteroidia > Cytophagales > Cyclobacteriaceae > ELB16-189. The sequence continues at coordinate 37,869 of DATJJP010000018.1, forward strand.
CAAGCTCGTACTGAATTTCAAAGCGGATCACCAGGAATACGAATTGGTGGAGAAGGATTTGAAAATTCTTTTCCCTTTGTTCATGGAAGATTTCATCCACCATATTTACGAGGAAGAAGATACCCTCTTCAAATACATTTGCTTGCTTGAGCGGGCGGTTCAAGATCGGTATAGTCCCTCTCGACTGTTTTACGCCATGGAGAAACATTCGTTACAAGAGTGTGCATTGGAACACGAAGTTCACGATGACGAGATGGAAGGGATCCGCAAGATCACCAAAGATTATTATCTCACCGCGAATGCACCCCTGCATGTGAAAGTCCTCTACGCCGAACTTATTGATTTTGAAAAAAACCTTCAGGCCCACGCTCGCATAGAGAACGAAATCCTTTTTCCAAAAGCAATGGAATTGGAGAACCAAGTGAAGGTTGCTTTCTTTGGAAAATCAAAATGGAATTGATTCCATTTACAAATGCCACGTATTTTAGCTATTGACTACGGCACCAAGCGGACGGGTATTGCCGTTACAGATCCCCTCCAGATCATCGCCACGGCCCTCGATACTGTCGATTCGGCGCAACTCATTCCTTTTCTAAAAAAATATTTTGAAAAAGAGCAAGTGAGTCAAATCGTGATCGGCATGCCGAAAAAACTGAACAACACTGATTCATCGAATGCGGCTGCCGTAAAAAAATTCATCAGTTCGTTCCAACAAAATTTTCCAGGCCTTCCCGTGGTAGAAGTGGATGAGCGTTTCACATCTTCACTCGCCCTGGACGCCATGATCAAAGGCGGAATGAAAAAAAAAGATCGTCAGGTCAAAGGGAATGTCGATAAGATCAGTGCCGTCCTGATTCTTCAGAATTATATGTTGGGCAGGAGATAATGAGGGAGTACGAATGACGAAGTACGATTATTCGTACCTCGTACATCATAAAAATCGCACTTCTTATTTACATTTGCACCTTAATCCCAACTATGATCTATCCGATTGTCATGTACGGCGACCCGGTGCTGAGAAAAAAGGCTAAAGACATCGAAAAAGGCACCGACATTTTAGAACTCGTCAACGACATGTACGAAACGATGCACGCTGCCCATGGCATCGGACTGGCAGCGCCACAAATCGGAAAGAGCGTTCGTTTATTTGTGGTGGATGGCACTACGCTTGAAGACGAACCCAAACTGGCTGATTTCAAGAAAGCATTTGTCAACCCAGTGATCTTAGACGAAGAAGGTGAACCTTGGGCTTTTGAAGAGGGATGCCTGAGTATCCCGAACATCCGTGAAGAAGTAGAGCGACCTGAAAAACTACGCATTAAATATTTTGACGAAAACTGGAACGCCTTCGAAGAAGAGTTTGATGGCATGAAGGCCAGGATCATCCAGCATGAATACGACCACATCGAAGGCAAGCTTTTCATTGACTATCTCACGCCGTTGAAGAAGCGGATGTTGAAAGGAAAATTGAACGACATCAGCAAAGGCGATGTAGAGACAGAGTATAGGATTCTTGCCCCGCTCAAAAAATAAGTCTTCCCGAAATCTGAATTTTAGGTTTAAATTTCTTGAATGCTAAGCGCACGTTTTAGGTTCAAGGTCTTTTCTCTATCGGCTTGCCTTTTCTGTTTTGCATTTGCCGTTCATTCTCAATCGGCAAATCAAATTCACATACGTACAAACCTTGCGGGGTATTTACCCAGCGACACCAAGGAAGCTATCGTGTTTTCCGACCAACTCATCAAAGGCAATTTTTCGATCATAGAGGAAACTAGTGGGCGCAAAATCTTCTCAGGTAAACTTGTGAAGTTTCAATCGGGAGGGTTTGCTCTCTTCAAGAATTTTTATTCTCTGGATTTCTCGGCCGTCACTCAGGAAGGATCGTATTTCGTTGAACTCCCTCAATCGAATAGATCACCCATATTCAAAATAAATTCCTCTGCTTACCATCATACTCCTGACCTCCTTCTTGAGTTCATGAGGCAACAACGTTGTGGCTACAATCCATTCTTTGACGCTGTCTGTCACCAAAAAGATGGACGCGTGATGGATGGACCGATGAAAGATTCAACATACGTCGACGTAACAGGTGGTTGGCATGACGCCGGCGATCAATTGAAATACCTGATTACGGGAAGCAACGCAACTGCACGGATGATCATGGCGTATCAACTTTTTCCAAAAACATTCGAGGATAAAGTGAATGACCTTGGCCAACGCACTTCCAACCTAATCCCTGACATACTCGACGAAGCCAAATGGGGTTTGGATTGGATTCTCAAATTACATCCAGCCAAGAATCATCTCATCCACCAAGTCGGCGACGACCGCGATCACATTGGATGGAAACTTCCGAAATACGATCCAAGCAATTATGGATGGGGAAAAGATTCATACAGGGTGGCCTACTTTGCTACAGGCAAGCCGCAGGGACTGGGCAAGTACAAGAGTGAATCCACAGGTATCGCCAACGTTGCCGGTCGATCCGCCGCGGCACTCGCCCTCGGGTATCAGACGTGGAAGAAAAATGGTTTTGACGACGCGTACTCGATTAAGTGCCTTAACGCGGCAATCGAATTGTATGAAATGGCGAAACAACATCCAGGGTACCAGCAAGGAAATTCCTATGGGGCACCCTACCGCTACAACGAAGACACGTGGACAGACGACATGGAGTGGGCTGCAGCCGAATTGTATCGCGCTACCGGAAAAGGGGAATATCTTTCAGATGCTAAACGTTACGCTGAATTAACTGGAGAGCTCTCGTGGATTCAAAAAGATACTACGTCTCATTATCAACATTACCCCTTTCTAAACATCGCGCACTATTCACTATACGATTTAGTTGACGATGGATTCAAATCAAAATTGGCGGGTTACTATAAAAACGGAATTGAGCAGACCTTGCGTCGGGCCGGCAAGAACGTTTATCGAAACGGAGTGCCCTTCATTTGGTGCTCGGCCAATCTCACCGTTGACCTGATGTTGCAAATTATCTTGTACGAAAAAATGACGGGAGGTCTGCAGTACCACGGTTATCTCCTAGCCATGCGCGATTGGTTGCTTGGAAGAAATCCTTGGGGCTCGAGCATGTTCACAGGTATTCCAGCACAAGGACCGTATGCCAAAGATGTGCATACCAGCACGTGGGCTCTGACGAAAAAGGAAGTGGCGGGTGGATTGGTGGACGGACCCATCTACACAAAAATATTCAGCCGATTGAAAGGCTTAACACTGACGCATGACGATCCTTACAAAGATTTTCAAAACGATTATGTTGTCTATCACGATGACATTGGCGACTATTCAACCAATGAACCCACGATGGACGGAACAGCTTGCGCGATTATGATAATGGCTTATTTGGCAAACCACTAAATCGTGTATAGATTTTTTTTCATCGCATTGACCGCTTTCGGTTTTCAATTCTCGTTCGCCCAAACAAAACCGGTCGTCAAAGACAAATACGGAGCGGTTGTGCGCGGTGACACCTTGAAAAAAGAAATAGCGCTTGTGTTCACTGGAGATGAATTTGCTGATGGCGAAAAAATAATTCGATCGACCCTCACCAAACACAAAACCAAAGGATCGTTTTTCCTTACCGGAAATTTCTACGGGAACCCCTCTTTTAAAGAAATAATTCTCAACCTAAAAAAAGAAGGACACTACGTAGGAGCTCACTCAGACAAACACTTGCTTTACGCAGATTGGACGAGGCGCGACAGCTTGTTGGTGAAACAATCTGAATTCGTACAAGACATAGAAAACAATTTCTCACGCATGAGTGAATTCGGCGTTACAAAATCCGAAGCCCCGTTTTTTATTCCACCTTTCGAATGGTACAATGCTGAGATTGTTGAATGGTCTCAATTGGTCAATCTCAGTTTAATCAATTTCACCCCTGGCCTACGGTCCACGGCAGATTACACGTACCCAGAAATGGGTAAGTCATATTTGTCGTCCGATAAAATCTACCAGTCGATCGCAAACTATGAATCGAAGTCGCGAAATGGATTGAACGGATTCATTCTCTTGATTCACATCGGCACTGACCCTCGCCGTCAAGACAAGTTTTATTCCCGCCTCGATTCTTTGATGACCTTTCTCGAAGGCAAGGGCTATCGCTTCCTGCGAATTGATGAATTGATCTCTAGGTAATTTTCAAAGTGAAGAAACTACCTTTGCACCTTAAATTCTTAAAACATTGAACTTACCATCCCGTCTCCCCGAAGTTGGCACGTCTATTTTCAGCGTCATGTCAAAAATGGCCCTCGAAAACGGTGCCCTCAACCTTTCACAAGGATTCCCCGATTTTCCTGTGTCGGAAAAATTGATCGACTTGATTCATGCGCAGATGAAGGCAGGTCACAACCAGTACGCACCAATGCCCGGCGTGCCTCCCCTGAGAAAAGCAATCAGTGAGGTCATTCTCAAAACATATCACCGAGAAATCAATCCGGAAACCGAGGTGACCATCACTGCCGGTGGTACAGAAGCGATCTTCGCCGCAATCGCTGGTCTTGTGAAACAAAATGACGAAGTGATTTTGTTCGACCCATCCTATGACTCTTACGATCCTGCAATCCGCTTGAATGGTGGAGTCCCCATTCACCTCAACTTGCTTCCACCTGATTTCTCGATCGACTGGAACGAAGTGAAAAAGAAAATTACAGCACGAACAAAAATGATCATGGTGAATACGCCACATAATCCCGCAGGGTCTGTGCTGAGTTCATCCGATTTAAAAACATTGGCACAAATCGCGGAAGAACATGATTTGATTGTGCTCAGTGATGAAGTCTACGAAAGGATAATTTTCGAAAATAAAGTTCATGAAAGTGTTCTGAAATACCACAGTCTTGCAAAACGAAGTGTTGCCGTTTTCTCATTCGGAAAAACTTTTCACGCCACCGGTTGGAAAGTGGGCTACACCGTGGCCGCTGAAAACATCACGCGCGAAATCCGCAAGGCGCATCAGTTCATCACGTTCAGTGTAAACACACCCGTGCAACTCGCTGTTGCCGAATTTTTATCCGATCCAGAAAATTATATCCACCTCGGAAAATTCTATCAGCAAAAAAGAGATTTGTTTCTCGATCAAATCAAAGGCACAACGCTTAAACCGTTGCCTTGCTTTGGCAGCTATTTCCAGCTCCTATCTTATGCTGACCTAAACAAAAAATCGGATACTGAAATGGCCGAATGGATGACGAAAGAAATGAAACTGGCGCCCATCCCCGTATCCGCATTTTATAAAGACGGCTCCGATCATAAACTTCTCCGTTTTTGCTTTGCGAAAACCGAGGAAACCCTCAAAAGAGCGGGTGAGATATTGCGTAAAATCTGACCATTGGATGTAGGTAACTCTTGCTTGTAAATAAGAAACATTGATTTTTGAGGGTTTCGCCTCCCGAAAAGGCAAAACGAACCTTTTTGGCGGGCCAATAATGGTCTCAGACGAGTTTAGAATGCTCCCCGAGGAGTTTAAGAGGTTTCTCAGTAATCAGGAAAAATCATCCTTGAATCAGTGGTCCAAACTTGTTTTCTTTGCAGTCCGTTTTACAAGCCATGCAGGACCTAAAAATCACCATTATTCAGTCAGACATCCATTGGGAGGACATTGGGGCGAATTTGGCCATGTTTGAAGAAAAAATCTGGCAAATTGGCCAAACTGATGTGATTGTGCTGCCAGAAATGTTCACCACAGGCTTCACCATGAAAGCCAACAAGTTGGGTGAAATGATGAACCTGCGCACTTTCAAGTGGATGAAGCAGATGGCCGACCAAACGGGTGCCCTGATCCTGGGAAGTTTCATCGCTCACGTTCACGAACGCTATTACAATCGACTGTTGTGGATGGAGCCGGGCGGAAATTTCAAAACGTACGACAAACGCCACCTCTTCCGCATGGCTGAGGAACACACCGTTTACTCGCAAGGTGAAAGTTTGCTCATAGGCCACTGGAAAGGCTGGAGAATTTGCCCCTTGATTTGTTATGACCTCCGATTCCCCGTGTGGAGTCGCAATCGCTGGAATGCAACTCTGAAAAAACCGGCGTATGACCTTTTGGTGTATGTCGCCAATTGGCCTCAAGTAAGGGCAGGTGCATGGGAAACATTGCTCCGCGCTCGTGCCATTGAAAACTTGAGTTACTGTGTTGGAGTGAACCGTGTAGGCGCAGATGGAAACGGCATAGAATACAACGGCCACAGCGCTATCATCGGCCCAAAAGGCGACGCCATTTTCAGTGTTGAAGGTGTTGAGGCAATTAAGACCATAGAGCTTAATGCGCATGCACTTCAAGCTTATCGCGATCGGTTCCCTGCGTTCTTGGATTCAGACGACTTCACGATAGAGTCGGAGATCTATGAAGAAAAAGATTTTCTTCACGGCTTGAGTTAGCTCACCGTTTTCTATTCTTTCGAACCGGCTCTCAAAAAGCGATAAGCCAATCGAAGTTCCCACATTCCGTATCCGCCCCTTACTAGGCTGTTCTCATCAGAACCGCCAAAGTCCAATGTGTTGAGCAATCTCAAATTCAAATCAACACTGTGCTCTCCTTCTTTATTGATTTTGTAACCAATCGATGGGGCGATAAACGGACAGGTGCCGGAATATTTGTCAACTCCAATCATCGTCCCTCCTTTCAGGCCCATGTTGAGTTGCTTCCAATGGAACCTCAAGCCCGTCGAGATGGGGATCGAGGAGTATTGATTGATGGTAATTTCTGCGGGGGGGCTTACGAAGACGTAACGATAGAAAGTATACTTGCCCCAAAAAGTAGCGTAGGCAGCATTTACTGTCCATGAAAATTTCTTCATTAAAGACTGCTCCCGCTGCAATTCAATACTGATACCGGTTGTAGACATGTTTTCCCTAGCGTGAAAATAGGCAGGTTTAAAAACTCCTAGCCCCACATAATAAAATGATTTATGCTGTTGCGAAAATGAGGCGGTAGTAAAGAACAAACCGGCCAACCATAACAATACTTTTTCTTTCCTCATGGTGTTAAAAATAGTCTCCCGTTTCCTTGTCAAAAGGGGCTGTCATGCGGTTACGATGTGATTTTTGCACTTCATTATTAGGATGGTTATATTCGACAACACATCCTGCTGCACCATGAAAAAGCTCAAATCCATCACCCGCGAAGGAATTCAACATGCGCTGGAAAAAGCCGAACGATACCGTCTTCTTAACGAGCCTTCCGAAGCCGAAAGCATTTGCCGCGATATTTTGGAACTGGAGCACGACAATCAAAAGGCAATTGTATTGTTGATTTTGACGTTGTCCGATCAATTTGAAACCGGCACATCGGATGCGGAAGCCAGAAATCTGATCAAGAAGGTTGAAGACAATTATCAAAAGGTATACTACAAGGGAATCATTTCCGAACGCCTCGCCAAGGCCACCTTGGATCGTGGGGCCTTAGGGGCGAGCTTTGATGCCTATGAATGGCTCACCGACGCGATGGAGGCATTTGAGGAAGCTGAAAGAATCAGACCCGCCGGGAACGACGATGCCATATTGCGCTACAACACCTGCGTGAGGATCATTCAAAAACACACCCTGCGTGAGCGTCAACACGAAACGGAACCGCCACTCGAATAACTCACTTCAATTCCAATTCAATCACCGTATCAATCTCGTCGTGCAGTGGTTTTGGAATTCGTACGCTTATACCAAAATCACTCTCACTGAATTCTAGATTCGTCTTGTCTTTAAAAAGTTTCGCTGACAAAACTTTTCTGCTCAACTGCGGTAGTGTCAGGATTTCATCTTGCCAGTTCAATACGTGCACATAAATTTTATTTCCCTTCTGAGTCGTCACTCCCCAAATCCTCTCCGTCAGAGGCCCACCCTGCGTGCCATAAACTGTGTCACCATAGGTGTTCAACCACTCGCCCACTTCCTTCAACGCTGCTTTATGCTCAGGTTGAATTTTCCCATTGGGCATAGGGCCTACGTTCAGCAAAAAGTTGGCACCATAACCGGCAGCCCTGGCCAAATACTGCACCAGCTCTTTTTTGCTTTTATGGTGATTGTCTTTCAAACTAAATCCCCACGAGTTGTTTATGGTCTCACAAGTTTCTTTTGGCAAATCGCCCACTTTTTGTTGCGGCGCAAAACCCGTGGTATTGTGTCCCGGCAAGTCCTTTTCAAACATTTGAAAATCTTCACCTTCAAACGGAGTTCGATGGTGATTGCTCCCAACCAAAGCGCCGGGCTGAAGTTGATGAATCAGCGAATATGTTTTTTGTAGTCGCCAATCGGCCTTCTCTTTATCCCACATCCCGTCAAACCAAATCCCTGCCACACTTCCATAGTTGGTCAGCAATTCTGTCAGCTGTGTATCCATGTAATCCAGGTACTTGTTCCAATCTCCTTCTTCGTTGCGCCCGGTATAGCTTCCTCCGGTGGATCCCCGTGGAAAATAGTCGGGGTGATGCCAGTCTAATTGCGAGTGATAAAAAAATAATTTGATCCCTTGCTTTCGGCATTCGTCAGCGAGCAATTTCAAGACGTCCTTTCCATAAGGTGTTTTCTTCGCGATGTTGTATTCGGAAACTTTGCTGTCCCACATCGCAAAGCCGTCATGGTGCTTGCTCGTAATTGTAATGTATTTCATGCCTGCATCTTTCACCATTTGCACCCATTCGGCGGGGTCAAAGGCGGTAGGGTTGAAGAACGATGGCAACTTTTCGTAGGTCGAAATGGGGATTTGCTGATTGTTCATCGCCCATTCCCCATCGCCAAGCACACTGTAGACTCCCCAGTGAATGAAAAGGCCAAACCGCGCCTGCTGAAACCACTCTCGGTTCTTTAAATTTTCGTCCGACGGTTTGTATTGAGCTTGAATGGCCAAAGAAACAAACAGCCATGCAATAGTTAGTCCGATAGGTAAGGTTCCTGTTTCTCTTTTCATCATCTTGTTTTTTTTAACTTGCGAGCGTCTAAATTATAAATTAATCCTATGCGTTACGCTTCTATTGATCGTCACCTGTTTATTAACAATCGAAAAAAATTGATAAGGGAATTGAAGCCCGGTTCAATCGCGGTATTTAATTCCAATGACACCATGCCGACCAACGCCGATGGCACCATGAACTTCCGGCAAAACAATGATCTGTTTTATCTTACCGGCATCGAACAGGAAGAGAGCATTCTGGTGATCTGCCCTGGCTTTCGCGAAGAAAAAAAGCGTGAAATACTTTTCTTGCGCCAGCCCAACGAGCATCTCGAAAAATGGTACGGCCATAAGTTGACAAAGGAAGAAGCTAAAGCCGTCTCTGGGGTAGAGACGATTATGTGGCTTCAAGAGTTTGACAGTATGTTTCACCACTTGATGTCCATGGGCGGCGTCGAATCAGTTTACCTGAACACCAACGAACACTATCGTGCCGAGGTAACGGTGCAAACCCGCGATGCGCGCTTCATCGACTGGTGCAAAGCGCGTTTTCCGTTGCACACGTACCAGCGAGTGGCGCCGATCATGTCAAAACTTCGACGTGTGAAGGAGAAGCAAGAAATTGATCTTATGCAAAAAGCCTGCGACATCACTGAGAAAGGATTTCGTAGAGTGTTAAAATTTACGAAGCCTGGCGTTAAAGAATATGAAATTGAAGCCGAATATGTACACGAATTCATACGTCATGGCTCGAAGGGTTTTGCCTATACGCCCATCATCGCCGCCGGAAAAAATAATATCGTGTTGCATTACATTGAAAATAACCAAGAGTGCAAAACTGGCGAATTGATTCTGCTGGACGTGGCCGCGGAATATGCCAATTACAATTCCGACCTCACTCGTACTATTCCCGTCAATGGAAAATTCACATCAAGGCAAAAAGAAGTCTACAACGCCGTGCTTCGCGTACAGCGAGAGGCTATGAAAATGCTTCGTCCATCCGTTGTCTATTTTGACTATCAGAAAGAAATTGAAAAACTGATGGAATCAGAATTGCTCAAATTGAAGTTGATTTCAGACACGGACATCAAAAATCAAGATCCAGAAAATCCTGCTTTCAGAAAATATTTCTACCACGGCACATCACACATGCTCGGTCTCGATGTTCATGATGTGGGCAACATGCACGATAACGTCCAAGTCGGCAGCGTATGGACCATCGAACCCGGAATTTACATTAAAGAGGAAGCCTTCGGTGTGCGCCTGGAAAACAACGTCGTGATTGGCGAAAAGGAAAACTTCGACTTGATGAGAAACATCCCGATCGAAGTGGAAGAAATTGAAACATTAATGAACGCCTAGATTTGAAAATGTAACAAATTTGTCCCGATCCGTCAGGACGAAATTACGCCTGCATTTCAAATTGACGCATCTTCAAATTTTCACTCTTATGAAAAAACTACTGATCGTTTTTACTGGGTTGCTGGCGTGGGTAGTCGCCCAATCGCATGAATTCTGGCTGCAGCCCAAGAAATTCAAATACAAGGTGGGAGAAGAAATGAAAATCGACTTTCTCGTCGGTGAAAATTTCGAAGGAGAGCCGTGGGATTTGAAAAAGAATAAGATAGAAAAATTGGAGTTGCACCACCTGGCCAAAGTGACCGATTTGAGGACGCAAGTAAAACGCGAGGAAAAAGACAAATTGAAAGTAAAGTTCTTGGAAGCAGGCACCTATCTACTATCCATGCAAAGCGACAATGCATTCATCGAACTCGACGCACAGAAATTCAACGATTATCTCCAGGAAGACGGACTCGATGAGATCCTTGACATCCGTACCAAAACAAAAACCATGGATAAACCATCGAAAGAATTTTATTCGAGGTACGTCAAGGTGTTTGTACAGGTCGGCGATAAAGCTGACGACACCTTTAAAAAGAAAACCAATCTTCGCTTGGAAATAATCCCGCAGCAAAATCCTTGCCAGTTGAAGTCGGGTGATTATCTGACTTGCATCCTTCTGTTTGATGGCAAACCCATGCCTCACCAAATGGTGAAAATTTGGAACAAAATCGGAAACAATTCCGTGCTCCAAAATGCATTCACCGAGAACGATGGCACAGTAAAATTTCCCATCAGCAGCAAAGGCCCCTGGATGTTGAGTACAGTGAAAATGAAAGCCTCAGAAAAGCCAGGCGCCGATTGGCAAAGTTTCTGGGGAAGCTTAGTATTCGGAGTTGAATAGATATTTTTGACCCCATGCGTAATTACATTTTCTGGGTGCTGTTTTTCTCAAGCTACTTCAATTCTTTGGCACAAGAAGTAAAGTATTACACCGAGACTGATGTCGAAACCGATTCCCTTCACAGCTTTTATTTTAAAAAAGGAGACTACTCCGAGGTGAACGGGTGGACAGACACGGTCAAGTCATACTATTCCAAAAACAAGAGACTGCGATCGAAAGAATTTTTCGAACTCGGTACTCAGCAAGGCCTGGGCTACTTTTATTACCCGAACGGGCATCTACAAAAAAAAGTCTCTTACCGTGACGGGCGACTTGTCGGGTTAGCCAATGAGTACTTTTCGAATGGAAAAACAAAAGTGATAAAACTGTATGCATCCATCAAGACGCGAACATTTCACTCATATCTGATTGTCTCCTCGTGGGACTCGCTGGGCAACCCGCAGGTGAAAAATTCGGACGGTTATTACAAAGGCGAAAGGGAGGAGGGATTTGTTAGACATGGTTTGCCCGATTCTGTTTGGGTTAGCTACAATAGCAAAGGACAAAAGTCTTATCAAGAAAGATTCAAACAGGGCGAGTTCGTTGAAGGATACAGATTCGAAGGCGAGCAAAAAATACGTTTTGAACGTGAAGTTTCCGCTTCGCCAAAAGGAGGTCTGGAGTCGGTCTATAGCGAGATAGCCGCAAATATAAGATACCCCAAAAATGCGAGAAGGCATGGCATTCAGGGCAAAACAATGGTTCAATTCATTATCGAACCAGACGGTTCGATCAGTAATGTAAAAATTATCAAGGGGTTTGATCGCGAATGCGACGATGAAGCAGTTAGGGTAGTGAAATTGTTCAAGCCCTGGAATCCAGGCACAGAACGAGGCATACCCGTTCGACAAAATTACGTTCTCCCCATCAGTTTCAAATTATCACCATGACTTCCATTAGTTCAGAAAGAGCTCCCGATCCCGTCGGCGCATATCCACACGCCAGGCGAGTGGGCAACTTACTATTTCTCTCCGGCGTCGGACCTAGAAAAAAAGGATCGAAAGAAATTCCGGGAGTTACAATCGACGAAAACAAAAACGTCGTCAGCTATGACATTGAGGTTCAGTGTCACTCGGTGTTTCAAAACGTGAAGTTTGTACTGGAGGCGTCGGGATCGAAGTGGGAAAATTTGATAGACGTCACCGTGTACCTAACCGACATGAAGAAGGACTTCCCTACGTTCAATAAAATCTACGCCGAATACTTTCCCGACAAAGCAACCCAGCCGTGCAGAACAACAGTTGAAGTCAATGCGCTGCCCACACCCATCGCCATTGAGCTGAAGTGTATCGCCACTATTTAATTTCGGAGTTTTTTAAACGGAGAAACTTTCACCGCACCCACAGGTGCGCGAAGCATTCGGGTTAATGAACTGAAAGCCCTTACCGTTCAAACCATCGGAGAAATCTAGCGTGGTACCCAAAAGGTACAGCAGGCTCTTTTTGTCGACCAATATTTTTATGCCCTTGTCTTCAAACACCTGATCCGCCGGATTGATCTTGTCGTCAAACCCAAGATCATACATCAGCCCGGAGCAACCGCCACCTTTCACCGATACACGAATGTTGTGCTCTTGCGTTCTTCCCTCTTCACCTCTCAATGAGATGATTCTCTCTTTCGCTTTATCCGTTACGCTGATCATATTCAAATAATTTATTTAAACCCTAAAACGCTATGAGATCGGATTCAATACAACACTAAAAACAGTAATTGTGTTCCTGTCCCTGCCGTAATACAATTTTTCCAATGCTTCGAGGATATTTCCTGCCCTGAAATAAGACGTGTGCAGCTCGCTATCGCTTTTGGTCGTCCACTGAATGGTGTACGAATTTTCTTTCTCCTTGTAGTTCTGCACATAGCCCCACATTTTCTTCAATGCATCCACTTTGTCGGCACCTGTTTCAGAGTGAAACAAAAAAGACTGGTTGTGGCGCGGGTTGATCGTGATCAAATCCAATTTCACCTTACCGTCATGAATACTGAATTCAAACATCAAGTCGCTTGTGCGTAAGCCCAAGTAATCTTTAATCTGCTGCTGAATGCGCGCAGCCTCTACATGCACATCGCTCGCTGTCTCTAAACTGATCTTTGGCATAGTGTCTTGTAAACTTTCGGAAACCCCGAAAAGTTTCACGAATTTTCTTTCAAAATTAAAGAAATCAAACGAATCGGTCGAATGGAAAAATTGGAGCACATCGGCATCGCGGTAAAGAATCTCGAAGAGTCCAACAAACTTTTTGCCAAACTCTTGGGAAAAACACATTACAAAATTGAAGAAGTCGCAAGTGAAGGCGTACGCACCTCTTTTTTTGACGTTGGCGGGGTAAAGATTGAGCTGCTCGAAGCGACCACACCAGAGTCACCAATAGCCAAGTTCATCGAAAAACGAGGCGAGGGCATCCACCACCTTGCGTTTGAAGTAGCAAACATCGAAGAAAGCATTCGTGACTATGGCAACAATGGCTTTACACTTCTAAATCAACAACCCAAGGCAGGTGCCGACAACAAGCGCATTGCATTCATGCACCCAAAATCCACCAATGGTGTATTGACTGAACTCTGCCAGGAGAAAAAGTAATTTTTTTTGGCGTCATCCTGCCGAAGCGGCATGACCGGGCTATCCGCTATACTCCTCGCCCCTCACACAAACCATCGCCGCTGCGGGGTGCCGCTCCTATCCCTTGCCGACATTGGGCAACAAAAAGAACGGTCGCCCTGTCGTTGTGGGTGGCCATGAAAAAAGAAAGCCCCTGCAATGCTGCAGGGGCCACTTTGTGAAGTCAGGCAACGACTTACTCTCCCGGGTCTTACCCTAGTACCATCAGCGCTGGTGGTCTTAACTTCTCTGTTCGGAATGGGAAGAGGTGGTCCCCACCG
>DATJJP010000019.1:0-28744 GCA_035492075.1 Cyclobacteriaceae bacterium
TTTTAATAAGGTTGTCTAAATAAGCTTCGTCTTTCGCAGGAGTAATCCAAAAGTCCGCCGGCTTGCCAACTTGTATCGATGGGATTTCCAGTTGAAAAATTTCTGCCGGAATAGAAGTCACCATTGCGCAAATTTCCTTTGCCGTTACATATCCAGAACGCCATGCCACGCGGATTTCGTCAAGGAAAGTAGCGGGGCCGGTCATCGTTGCGTCGCTGCCCAATGCCACCTTTATTTTGCCAATGATTTCATTGAGTGGCAGCGTTTTTCCAAACATGAACAAGTTTGAAGACGGACACCAAACGATTGCTGCTTTTGATTCTCTTATCAGTTTCACATTTCCCTCGTTCAGGCCGACCGCGTGGATCAAAACTGTGTTTTGTTTCAGTAGTCCAAGGTCATGTAGTTTGGAAATCTCTTCTTGCGCAAGGGTATCCACTCCTTCGGCGGCATGAATCGCGAACGGTGATTTTGTTTTCGGAAATTTTTTCTCTACGTTTTTTTCATAAGCCAGCGAATGCGCCCACGCTGTTTCCACCACTCGAACGGGAAATTTCTTTTTAGATAGCGCTCTATGCCATGGATTGTGGTGGATCACTGTGGTAACTCCCGAAATCAGGTTCTTGATTCCGCCCCAGAGCAATCGATCCTCGATGTCAACCCGTTCAATTTCCTTTACCGGGGATTCCCTCGGTTTATAAATATCTTTCGCCCATTCCGTATAGTTTTGATAGGGCGGATTACCTACGAGGGGATAGAGGTTCATTTCCAAATGATCGTGCGAATTGATCAATCCAGGATAAAGAAAATGACTTTCGCAAGCGTAGTAGATCTCTTTTTTCTGCAGGGTCAGATCATTTCCGATTTCTGCGACGATTCCATTCTTGACGCGAACGTCGGCTGTTATTTGGCCTTGTTCGTTCTTCCAGGAGATATTTTTGAGAAGGAAATTCACTCGCTGCGTTTTCGAATTTTCATTCCAAACACAACCGGTTCGCCCTGCCACTTTCGCTCGACGACCTCATCGACAACGGCGTTGGCTTGGGAAAGGATTCGATAATATGTTTCGAACGAATGAAGGTGATGTTTAATCTCCACCACCTGCTTCGACTTTTTATCCTCAAAAGTTCGTTTAGCGCCCTTCAATGTTTGAGCCATGTGAAAATCGGTAATGAGCAGAAGGCCATCGGGGGCGAGATTGTTTACCAAATTGCCCAAGACAAAATCCAATTCCCAAATATGACCGAGCACCAGGGCGCATATCACTACCTCGAATTGACCTTCTATTCTTTCTTTCGAGAGATCCGCCACCCTTAATTCCGCGTCTCCACAATTTTCCTTTGCTTTTTTTATCATTTGAGGCGACAAATCTGTTCCGACGATTTTCGCGGCTCCATTCTCCTGAGCGAATGAGCAGAATCTACCCGTGCCGCATCCCACATCAAGCACAGATTTTCCCCTCACATCTCCGAGCCAGTTCGTGATCAATTCGTCGGAATATCTCTTTATCGGATTGTCTTCCGTAGCATAGGTTTGGGCCCAAAGGTCGTACCCTTCCAATGGGTTCAGCTGCTTTATTTTTCGGGAGAACATGGTTACATGCCTTGGATTTCAGGTTGACGATAACGCAGCCAGTACTTCATCAATGCTTTCAACTCATATGGATAGCTGAAAAAATTTGATTTGTATCGTGCAGACGAAATCCATTTCATTGCACTGCGTTGCAGGGAAGAGAGTTTGTAGTCGCTTACCGTTGGATACTGTGCGTGAATTACTGTTTCAAAATCGTGGATGTAACGAATCATTTCGGGCTTAAGCCAAGGGGTAAGAAACTCGCGATGCAAATCAAAGTTCAACCACTTTTCTTCGCTCCATTCTTCCAGTGTTTTCGGAAACGAAAATCCATGTTGTGCAGATTCCGTCAAAAGATCCGATCCATCGGTTGGCACGGGTGTGTAAATGTAAATGACAATCTCCGTCTTTGGGTTTATTGCTTTTATTTCCTTGATGAACGAGACTTCATCATAAATCTGTTGCCACACCCGTTCTTCCGTGGGCGCTGGTAGTCCGAGAACAAACGAGTACTCCGGAATGATTCCAAATTTTTTTATCCGTGCGGCAAAAGATTTTATTTTTTCGCCGGTTTGTTTTCCTCCTTTATCCATTTGTGTGAGCAGTTGGTTATTTCCGCTCTCTGCTCCAAAAAAAATCATCGCGCAGCCTGAATCGGCAACCGACTGCAACGACTCATCGGAAAATTGATCCATGGTGTCTATTCTGCCTTCGGCCCACCACTTCATTTTTTCGGGCGCGATCAGGTGAGCAAACTCGACCGCTCTTTTTTCTGAGACAAAAAAATTGTTGTCGTGAAATTGAAATGCGTTGCCGCCAAATTCATTCTTCAAATACTTAATGTCGCTGTAAATCCGCTCTGCCGACTTGCCCTTCCACCGTGCCTCGAAAATAGGCACTACACCACAAAACGAACATGTAAATGGACATCCAATGCTTGAGTGATAGGCAATGGTTCTCGTTCCCAGAAAAGTCTTTCCAAGAAACTGGTCCATTGGATAAAATGAATTCAGCTTGTCGTAAGGCAGCGAAGGCAACTCATCTTGCTCGTAAAGTCCCGCCTTTTTGGTCTTCACTATTTTGCCTTCTCGCAGGAACACGAGATTCTCAATCTTGTCCAACGGCTCATCGTTGGTCAACGCACGCAATGTTTCAGGAAAAGATCTATCGCCAGGACCGTTGACTACTACATCCACATAGCCCGACTTGATCACGGTGTTGTGATGATTTGATGCGAAATAGCCGCCCCAAATTATCTTTATAGTAGGGAATTCCTGTTTGATCAATTTCGTGAAAGGGATGGCCTGTCGAAGTTGCGGTCCAGGCATCACGGTCGACGCAAAAAAACCAAAATCCCCAGATGACAAATAATTCAGAATTTTTGTGAGCGGGTCGCGCTCGCGGTTCCCATCAACAATGGCATATTCCGCGACACCTTCGATAGATGCCGCTATCGCTAATATTGCGTTAGGGATGATGTGGATTGGGTCGCCAGCGCGGGGATTAAACAATAGAACTTTTTTCATTGAGGAACCAATTTACGATTAATCATCATCAAGGTGTTCGGCATTTCCGGTTTTTGTACCAAAGGTGTTTCTTTGTGAAGAACAGCTAACAAGATATAAGTGCGCATTGTTTCAGTTCAATATGTCCAAAGCAATTTTGGTGACCCGCAGGCGTGGTTGAACCGAATCGATTTTTATACAGGTATATTCGACGAGCTGGCCAAGCAGTTTGACGTTCACGTATTTTATCATACCCGATACGGTGGGCACTCCGAATCGAACCATGTAAAATACCATTTTACCGGAATCGACGGCTGGTCTTTAAAATTTCCGTTCGGGTTTCATAGGCAAATTGCCAAGTTGAATCCCGACATCATTTTGGCACAGGGGTTCCATCACCCGTTTCAACTTTGGCTCCTTAAAAAGCAGTTGCGTAAAGGTGTCCAATTTTTTATCCATCATCACGCCGATCGACCGTTACGATTTCCTAGGAATTTTTTTCAAAGGCGCATTGATCATTTTGTTGCGGGGTATTTCTTTGTATCGCGCCAACAAGCCGAGGAATGGATACATACAAAACAGATCGGCGACGAAAGAAAGGTGCACGAAGTGATGGAGTGCTCATCCATATATCGACCGATTGATCGGGGTGGTGCCCGTGAAAAGACCAAGGTCAACGGCAAAATCTATTTGTGGGTAGGTCGATTGGAATCGAACAAAGATCCGCTCACCTTGATAAAAGCGTTTGTGAAATTTTTGATGAGCGAAAACGAGGCGAGCCTTTATTTGATTTATCAACAAGACGATTTGCTGGAGGAATCTAAAGCCTTGGCGCAAGGGCACGATCGAATCATATTTGTCGGTCGTCAGGACAAGGAGCAACTTCGTTATTGGTATAACAGCGCCGATTTTATCGTATCGACATCGCATTATGAAGGGAGCGGAATCGCAGTATGTGAGGCCATGTCATGCGGATGTATCCCGGTTCTCAGTTCCATTGCGTCGTTTCGGTGGATGACCAACGAAAAAGTGGGTTTGCATTTCAACGCCGGTGACGTAGATCAGTTGTGTCAGGCGCTGGAAAAAAGCTTGCAGCTGGATATGAGTATGGAACGAAAGGCGGTAATCGAAAACTTTCAGCGGCGGTTGTCATTTCTGGCCATCGCTTCAGCTATGGCAAACGCATTTTCCAAATGAAACGGGTAGCTATCATAGTGCCCGGCGGATTTGGCACAGGAAAAGATAATCTGGGGATTCCGGCCTTGGAGCAGGTTGTAAAACGGCTTTCGAAAGAATTTGGAATTTCCGTATTCCAGCTGTACCGAGTCAATGAAGATTATCAGCCAGAAAATTTTAAGTTGTTTGGGTTCAGGAAAACGAACAAGGTCGTACAGTACCTAAGATTGTTTAGGTGTTTTCGCAGGGAGCATTATAAAGAAAAATTCGATGTGGTTCATGGCTTCTGGGCTTGGCCGTGTGGGTTTTGCGCCGTGCTTTTCGGAAAAATCTTTAAGATAAAAAGTGTGGTTAGTGTGCAAGGCGGAGACGGTTCATCCGTTCGAAGCATTAATTATGGCTATCTCGATCTTTTTTTTTATCGGCAAGTGATCCTGTGGAGTTTGCATGAAGCTGCCGAAGCCACGGTGCTTACGCGCTTTCTCTCCGACAACCTGAAGAAAGCCGGATTAAAACGTGACCCGAGAATTGTTCCGTTTGGAGTAGATAACGAATTATTTTCTTACCGGGAAAAATCATTGGCTCCGTGCATTCAGTTCATACATGTTGGGAATTTCAATTCGGTGAAAGACCAAGGTACTCTCTTGAGGGCGTTTGCCATGATTAAAAAATCCATCCAGTGCAGACTGACGATGATTGGCGAAGGTAACAATGAACTCAATATTTTAAAATTGGTCAAAGAGTTAGATGTTCACGAGGACGTCACGGTACTCCACCATATGTCTTATTCAAAATTGCCCAAGCAATACCAAGCTTCAGATATTCTGCTACATACTTCTTTGTCTGAGGGACAGGGCGTCGTGATCGCCGAAGCAATGAGTTGCGGCCTACTGGTGTGCGGAACAAACGTGGGCCTCTTGTATGATTTGCCCGATGCTTGTATTTCTGTAGAGGTTAAGGATCACGTAGGTCTCGCGACAAAAATACTTGCCCTGATTAACGACCAAGCACAAATGAATTCTCTTCGGACGAACGCTAAAAACTGGGCCGTTACCCATGATGTGCATTGGACCGTGTCAGAATTTGGAAAACTTTATTACTGACAAAGTGCCCTCTTTCGAAGATCTTTACCTCCGGCTCAGAACGATCGAGCGCCGCGTCTATGAAGACGAGGTAGTCAAAGATTTGCCTTTCTTGCATGACGGTAAACTGAAAAAAATTCCTTCGATAAGTAAGGAGTGGAAGGTCCGTTCTCGTTCCACGCAAAAACTTATTCGCTATTTAACTAAGCGGCCGCCTGATTCGGTGTTGGAGATCGGGTGCGGGAATGGTTGGCTCTCCCATCACCTAGCAACGACGTTCCGTTCTGCTGACGTATTGGCCACCGACATTAATGAATTTGAATTAACGCAGGCGCGTCGTGTTTTTGGCAATCTGCATCACCACCTTACGTTCAGGCTAGCTGATATCTTCGAAAATCCATTGGAGGCCGAAAAATTTGACTGCATCATAATCGCTGGCACGCTTCAATATTTTGCGGACTTAACGAAGTTGATCAACACATTGCTTGATCTACTCACTCCTCGCGGAGAAATCCATTTGGTGGACAGCCCTATTTACAGGTTATCTGAAGTAAATGATGCTAAACGAAGGTCGGAAACATATTTTGATAGCTGCGGTTGTCCCGAAATGAAAGAGTTCTATCACCACCATTCTTGGACGGGCCTAGAGGGCTTTAACTATCGAATCATTTACGATCCCGTTTTGCTTTGGAACCGCCTAGGTCAAAAAATAAAAAATGATTCTCCATTTCCGTGGGTGATCATTGCACACTAGATTATTTCAATACGGCTTTTTCCGAAACAAAACGGTAACAATCACATGATCTCCCCACCGACTGAACGGAGAGATTTTTGACAGCACACGATCGAATCGCGTAAGGAAATTTGTAAGGCCTAGGAATCTTCGCACAAAATTTTGTGCGGCCGGTGGTGGTGAAAAAATCCCAAGTCCCTCTGATTTTAGCAATTGAAAATCCAGGCCAAAAGACCGCTCAATCTTATCGACGGAATGGTAGTAGGTGTAAAAATATTCACCTTCCAAATGAGCGTCGGCTCCTTGCTTTCGCAGCCTTCGAAACGCCTCTGCAAATTTTCCTTTCAGTGCCCACGTCCATTCCCAGGGCGAAATACGTGGCATAATTACCCAGGTAACAAAAGCACCTTCGTTTAGAAGCCCTGGCAAATGCCTTGTCACCTCTCGTAAATCCTCAATGCAGTTAAGTCCCCCGAAATTGGAAAACACATAGTCGAATTTCCCGCCTACATTGTCGAGTTGGTCAAACGAAACTTGTTGAACTGAGATGTTACCAGAAAATACGGATGCTTTCTCCTTTAATTTTGCAATCATTCCGTTCGAAATATCTGTGGCATGAATGGTGTGCCCAAGGCGGGCAAAATACGTGGCGTCGATGCCGGTCCCAGCGTTGAGTTCAAGGATTCTTGATTTCGGTTTTATAAATTGATTGACGTGAGAATAAATTCTCTTCCGCCATTCTTGCAAGACGAGATTTGAAGAATCGTCAGTTTCAAAATGATGCGATTGTTTACCAAATGCGGCTGCGACGGATTTCTGTTGGTCGACTTTTTCAGTCGGCATATTGAAGGCGTTGTAATCTCCAGGATTGAATCAGCGAAAGAGGTGCGTGATAGATCATCGACGCCAACGGTCGCCATCTGAAATTCAGTTTTTTCAACTGATTTATTCCGCGCCGAATCCGATAACGGCTATGCACGTACCTGTGCAGCAGTCGGTAAAAGGCAGGCGAATAAGTGCCTCGGTACATCATGGCCAAATCATCAGAGTCTGTCCAGTTTTGCTTCTCTTTTAGTTGTCCTTTTACCGTTTCATAAAATTTCGTTCGCGGCAGTGGATAAGAAATAGAGACGCCAATTTCATCGGGCATGTTTTTCAAAACCATCTTAATGGTGCTGTCAATGTCCGATTTGGTTTCGCCCAGGTAACCGAACTGGAGGAAGTAACCAACCCTTACCTGGCGTGCTTTTAGCCGATCGGTAGCTTTCTCAATTTGTTCGACGGTCGTTCCTTTGTCCATCGCATCGAGTATTTTCTGGGAGCCTGACTCCGCGCCCACCCAGACTGTTTCAACGCCAGAATCGGCGAGCGCCTCGATGGTGGATTCTTCGAGTAACAAATCCACTCGCGATTGGATTTTGTATTTGAATGTCAGCTTCTTCTCTACAATCAGGTCTCTGAACCGGTTAACCCAGTTCGGTTTCAATCCAAAAATATCATCGCTCATCCAAAAATGATCGGGTTGAAATTCTTTGAGGAGATATTCAATTTCATTCACCACATGTTCCGGCGAACGAGAGTTGTAGCGATTTCCATAAATCGGTTTTGCGCACCAGTTGCATTTGTAAGGGCATCCTCGAGTAGTTGCCAAATTCAATGAGAAATACCCGTGATGCTTTCGCCAAATGTTTTGATAAGGCCTAAGGTTGATCAAATCCCAGGCAGGCATGGGAAGGTCGTCCAAATTTTTTAGAATGGACCGTGGCGGGTTAGCAATGGGTTTTCCGTTTTCCCGATAAGCAACCCCGAAAATTCCCCGACCATCTCCCCCTTCTCGAATGGTTTTCAAAAGTTCCCTCAGCGTCTCCTCTCCTTCACCGAGTGCGACGTAATCCACTCCGGCATCTAAATACTTGTCATAGTGATCAGTCGAATCGGAATTGCACACCACCACGACCGCGCCCCGCTGCTTTGCCAACTTTACTAGGGTAAACGCAGCTTCGCGCATCGCTGTCAGGCACATTTTGGTTAAGTAATTAAACCCATCGTCATAAATGACGAATACGTCGGGCTTGATTTTATCCAGCCACGGCTCTATTTCAAGTGGCCTGTCGCAAAGGGCAACGTCGAAGAAGTTAGTTTCAAACCCCGCCTCACGAACAACAGCGGCAGCCTGTAGTGTACCCAACGGCGGGTAGGGCTGCTTGAACCGCCACTGTTTCGGATCTAATTTGTAGAAATACGAATGGGTAATTAAAACGCTTTTCATAGCATAAGATCAATGCCATGCTGAAATTCAAATGCTCTGATTTTGTTTTCAAGCAAATCAAGGGCCCTCTTTTGGAAAAACCGTGGGTGGCATTTGGACACACCTTCTTGGCAGCGGAAAGCGATCTCAAAATCAGTCTCTTCGTATTGTGTTTGATATTTACGTTTCCACCTGGCACGGGATATGTTCATGAGCCACGTGTTCAAGCCATCCATCGGAACAAAAAGTGCCAGGCCTTCGACGAAACGTTTCAAATAAAAATTTCTTTCATTGATGCTATTCGCATCAAAGGCAACCTGTGGCAGGGAACGAGATACCCACTGATTTTGGTTACGAAACTCTCTGATCACGGATGCTCCATACATTGACCTGAGTGTCGCCAATTCTGTGGCAGTAAAAATATTGTGATCCGGAATCTCCAAATGGTCTGTATCTATAAAATAATTGACGCAAAAATTTCGGAGGGAATTCAAGAGGAAAACTCGCCGAAAAACGGTCAACATGGTACGTGCGATCCACAAGCGTTTTTTTTCTGTCACGATGAAATAGTCAATATCGCTGTCCTTCACCATGAAGTTCTTTGAGATGGATCCTGAAAGCATGACTGCCCTGACAAAAGGAAACGAGGCGATCAACCGAGAGTATTTTCTTGCCGTTTGCATTCGCCGTTCAGCCAAACGATTCCCTTCCAGTCGCTTTGTCACCATTGAGGGATCATTTCGAACCGAATAAAACTCATCCAGTTTAAACAGAATTCCCTGCGACACAAGGTTGTCCAGAAGGTGATCACTTCTACCCTTTATGGATGAAGGAGCAAATGCCCGGGCCTCATCCGCGGTGATTGGGTAGTTAAAAATGTCAAAGTAAAGAATGGCGCGAACCAATGCTTTATCAACGGCGGTGAAGTACGCAACTGATTTTGCCGCAATCATTGTATTTTGTTTTTAGCAGTCAAAAACAAGGACTGAAACAAGGTGAAAAAAATAATTCCCTTTTGTCTATCCAATATAGACTCCGTCATGCACATCACACTAAATATAACGATAAACGCAATGTACAGGGAGTCACCCTTAATCTGGAATAATGGGCCAAAAATGCACAGACCAAGCGCGACGAATGCGAAGACCCCATTCTCCATCCACGTTTGCAAAAATTGGTTATGTGAGTTGTATGTCAGCCCAACCGTGCTTGAATTAAAATTGGCGTAGAAGTTATTCATGGCCGACTTCCATCCATTGGTTCCCACACCAAAAAGCAAATGGCCACCAATGATAGATATACTTCCGCGCCACTCCAGCAGTCGATAGCTGACAGAATTCCAATTCGCCACCGAAGTATCCGCCTTGTAGGTAGTCGCTAACGGCTCCTCCACCACTCTAAATCGGGCCACCGGATTAAGCCACAACAGCAAAGCAAAAACGGATGCGGCCGTCACCGTTTGGACGAGAGGCAACTGTCGTTTTCTCAGTATCAAGAAAATCATGGAAAGAAAAAGAGCAATAATAGCTGCCCGCGACGCGAGCATCGCCACAAATCCCGCGATGATTACGCCGCAAACAAAGTGTGCCACCTGTGCCATCTTTGTGTGGCTCTTTTCCGTGAGAAGGACTGCGAGGCAAAAAACCAAGTACATGGAAAAATAAGCAGGATGTAAATCTGCCCACCGAGACAATTGTATATACGAATAGTACATCCAGAACCCAGACGCGCCCGAGTGCAGTGCTGTAAAATTCGCTTCCGTTCCCGGATCAAAATTCGCCGCGCTGCTTCCTGAGAAAAAATTGACCGTAGCCACAACCAGCGAAATAATCACGACGGAAAAACAGGAGTAAACAAAATTGAATTTCAGAAAGCGCACCGCGGCATCTCCCAGTGGCCTGCCAGTAACTGCCACAAGCGGAAAAACTACGAACGCCAATTTCTGACCGACGGTGGAAAGCCCACTGCTGAAATCCGGTGTATAAACCAATCCAACAACTAACAAAAGATAATAGGCGAAAAAAGGCCACGTCCATCTCCTGTCTTTCAGATAAGACAAGCGGCCGAGAAACCCGTGATCGAAAACCGTGATGATGACAAGAAAAAAAACACAAACACTGTTAACGGCATCCAGCCAGGGCATAGAAATGACGCAAAGCCACCAGGCCAAATGATGCCAACGATCGGCGTTTTCCTTTGAAAGAAAATTCATGCCGTTTTTACCTCGCTTATTTTCAGTTTCGGTATGTTCACTAGGTCAACCTGCATTTGCGCACGTTGATTAATTGCTTGACGATCAGAATCAAAAAACCAACCCCACTTGTTAAAGTATTGAATGGCACTTTTGAGGTTTTGCAGCGTCAGCCAAAAGTCTTTGTATGATCCCCTCGCATGTACGTGTTGAATTTCGGCGCCAGGAAAATAAAGGGTTTGAAATTGCTCATGTAGCCTGCGAGAAAGGTCAGTATCCTCGGCATATAGAAAAAATCGCTCGTCAAAAAGCCCCACTTGTTTGAGCGCCGAAGTCCGCATGAACATAAAACAGCCCGATAAGAACGGCACGTTCATCACATGGTCGTAGCTCATGCTTTTCATTTCATACCGATCGTTCAATTCCTTAAACCAGTTTTCAAACGGGAAAAACCTACGTAATGCTAGATTAAAGGGAGTCGGCAACAGCTTGCAAAGCATTTGCAATTCCCCTTCAGCGCTAAATACTTTGGGCATCACAAGGGCCGCCTGTGGGTGACCCTCCATGAAGTGAGCAATCTTACTTAAAGTATCTGGCTTGAAATAGACATCGGCGTTCATGACCAGATGGTACTTTGACACGTCCATACTTCTACGTAAAGCAATGTTGTGGCCTTTGCCGTACCCCAAATTCTGTCCATTGAAAATGTAATCGACCTTCCGAGATCGGCACAGGTCACGAAGTTGATCGGTAGGAGAATTGTCTATGACCAAAAGATGGCCCGCGTCTATACTGCCCAGGTAGCAATCTATGACTTGTCGCAGTTGATCGCGGTCGGTCTTATAGGCAACAATAGAAGCACTTATTTTTTCCATCAACGTTGCAACAACATTTTGGCCAATTTAAATCTTGAAATTACTTTTTTTCCCAGCGAGAATTTGCTCCTTCCACCAGTGGTTGAATAATTCTTTGAGTGTCTTCGGTGGTCTACCAGAACTTGGGGGATAAATTTCACTTTAAAGTACTTTTGGGCAATCAAGCCGATCCACTGATCGTGCATCGGAATCTGTTCGGGAAAAGGAATCGCTTTTTCCAAAACCCTCCTATGGAATGCCATGCAGCATCCCATAAACGAACTTCGGTAAAAGTTACTAACCAACCCGCGCTTCGATCTGTGCTGATCAAAAAAAGAAGGCATGAGGGTTTGAAGGTCCTCATTTACCAAGCAACAATCACAAACGGCGAGATCACATTCTAATAATGCTTTGGTCATCACGCTAATCTTCTCTTGGTGCCAAACATCGTCTTGGTCGGCAAGGAAAATAACGTCATGCCTGCAGTTCTTCAGCCCGTATTCAAAATTCTTGACAGGATCATTGAAGGTTTTTGATGTCAGCAACCTTATTCGCGGGTCATTAAAATCGCGAATGACGTCTACGGTACCATCTGTCGATGCATCATCGGTGATGACCAACTCGTCGTTTTCTTTCAGTTGATTTATAATAGACTTGATCTGTTCGCCTACGAAGCCGGCTCCATTGTGGGTTGCCATGCAGATCGACACGCTCATGAGTGCACGGTTTTGACGAACACCTTTTCAGCCATCGGAAACAAAATGGGATAAACCAGTTGAAACCCGAGAGCCATCAAGCGAATCGTGTTGTCGTACGACAAAAAAAGGTACGTCGTGCATAATATGGCGACGGCAATCAATTGGTATGGATTATGGCGAACTAATTTAAGGTACAATAGCGGTAAGAAAAGAACGACCAATGCAGTAATTGTCATACCAAGCCACCCCAAATAGCTGTACCCTCTGCTGTACACGGTCGAAACATTAAAAGGCTCCTTAATGACATTTTCTTTTTCGCGCGCTATCCCAAAAAAGCTATTCACTCGTTTGGAAAAAGATTCGAACAAAAGTTCGTTGTTGATGTATTCCAAAATCCTCGAAACGGTAATCGGTTTTACTTGATAAGTGTTGATATTCACTTGCAAATTGGCCATCGGCGAGGACATATAGAAATAGGGCCAAAAAAATTCTTTGGGGATGAAAGACGAACGAAATTGCGCAGTTGCCTTTCCGTTATCAAGGAATAAGGTGGTGTTATACGAAACCCGCGATTCGAATGAAACTCGTTTTGTGCCAACCACTCCAAAAAAATAAAATAACAAAATCACCGCAGGGCTAACCAACAATATCTGCCGGTACGGTATCTTTTCCAATGTGAGTAGATAAAGAAAAACGCAGCTCACCAAATTAAAAAAAAGCATTGATCTGCTGTAGATCAGCACCGCAGCAAAAAAATTGACGAAATAAAGAACCATCATTATGCGCTCCTTCGTTTTCAAAAACAAGTAAAAAAGGTAAACGGTATAAAACGAAGCAAATGTGACCGTGAAAACATGTAACGAGGGCACGCCAAATTGCCTATAATCATAGGGGAGATCGAAAAGTATTTTTACCAACGGAATGCCTCCCTCGTAGACGAAATCCGCTGCCCACAAAGCATAGATGAAACACGTAACAAGGGTGGGATTGAATTTTGCGCTCGGTATTTTTTGGTCTACTCCCCATTTTTTCTTATTCCAAATTCGCGAAAGTGAAAAATGCGCGATGAAAGTAACGACCAAGAAAAGTAAAAGGGAGGCACGTATCGGGGGATAAATTTCGGACCACCCGAACTGATAAACGAGCAGGGAGACCGCAAAACCGAGGATGTAGGTAACGTAGGGATTGATCATTGAGGGTCAAAAACAGGGATCATAAATTTATATGTTCGATACTTCAGACACAGCTTTACACCCCTAAAAAATATTCTCAACGGCAGCAACCAACTGGCTGACAAGTACATTCTTTTGTAATACCTCCCTGCCTTTACATAACTCTTAAATCTCTCTAATCTTTCATTAGAGGAAGCATCTGCTGATGTAGCGAGGCGATGCGTGCAAGAAAAATCAGCCAGGGCAAATTCATTATGGTGCAGGCGAAGGCGATGCACGAAAGCAAAATCGCTGAAGTCCAAAGGCAGGTTTTCATCATATCCGTCAGCCTGCGCAAACGCGTTCGTTGCGATCAGGAGACCGGAATTGTGAAACAGAAAATCTTGCAGTCTGAAGATCGCTTCGCCTCCGAAGTTTTTGACCCGCTGGCCTCCGCCAAAATAAAATCGGAGTGGCGAGACGATTCCAACATGATCGTGAAGCGTTGGCACCACAATGGAGTGCGCTCCTTTTTTCTTGATGTACTCGTCAAAGCAATGGGAAGGAAAAACGGTATCCTGATCTGCCAGCAACATCCACTTTTTGCTTCTCTCTTTGGCCAAATGAAAGCCTTCGTTGTACGCCTTGCTCACGCCGGGGTTGGACAAGTCATGCACATAGGTCATCGACCACGTCAAGTCGTCTGGAAGGGTTTGCGGCAACGGTGAATTGTCGTAGACGAACAATGACAGTCTGTAATTCTCACCGCCAAGAGCATTTGTTAACGAATGATAGGCAGGTGACGCTGCTAACTTCATTTTGTAAATGACCAGCACGATCAACAGCTCTTCCAGAAAATCTTTCATCTCCCCAAGGTAATTCTTCTCCGATACATTCTTCTTGGTTTTTGCGCGATAACGCTCTTACTTTGAGCAGACGTTTTTCGTATTATGAAAATCCCGAGCACTCAATCTGAATATGCAGACGCTTACAAAGCCAGCGTCGATGATCCGGAAAAATTCTGGAGCGACATTGCCACCGATTTTAAATGGAGAAAAAAATGGACTAAGACACTGGAATGGGATTTCCATAAACCCGAAGTCAAGTGGTTTGTCGGTGGGAAACTGAACATCACTGAAAATTGTATCGACCGGCATTTGCCCCAACGAGCCAATCAAACGGCAATTCTCTGGGAGTCAAACGATCCAAAAGAACCATCGCGAAAGATTAGCTATCAAGAATTGCACGATCAGGTTTGCCGCGTGGCCAACATGCTGAAAGCCCACGGAATAAAAAAGGGAGACCGTGTCTGCATATATATGCCGATGGTTCCTGAAACCGCCTACGCAATGCTCGGTTGCGCGCGTATCGGTGCTGTGCATTCCCTCGTGTTCGCAGGTTTTTCTTCAGGTTCACTGGTTGATCGCATCAACGACTCCAAATGCAAGTTGGTACTCACCGCCGACGGCTCACAACGAGGCGACAAGCAAATTGACTTGAAAGCAATCGTCAACAACGCGATTGAAAAATGTCCATCCATAGAAAAAGTGATTGTGCTTGAGCGCAACAATTCTCACCCGGAGATGAAACACGATCGCGACTTTTGGTGGCATACCGAAATGAAAAAAGTGGACCCTGTTTGCCCAGCGGAAGAAATGGACGCGGAAGACATGCTCTTTATTCTGTACACCTCCGGCAGCACGGGCAAGCCCAAAGGTATGGTGCATACGTGCGGGGGCTACCTGGTGTACACCAACTATACTTTCCGGACGGCATTTCAATACAAAGAAAATCAGGTCTACTGGTGTACGGCAGATGTGGGTTGGATCACCGGCCACTCCTATATCGTTTACGGTCCGCTGAGTGCGGGTGCTACATCGGTGATGTACGAGGGAATTCCTTCATGGCCAGATATGGGCAGGTTCTGGCAGGTGGTAGAAAAGCATAAGGTCAATATTTTCTACACCGCTCCCACGGCAATACGTTCTCTTCAAACGGCTTCCCTTGACTTCGTAACAAGACATGATCTGTCGTCACTGGAAGTCATCGGAAGTGTAGGTGAGCCGATCAATGAAGAAGCGTGGCATTGGTACGACAAAAATATTGGCAAAGGAAAATGCCCTATCATCGACACTTGGTGGCAAACTGAAAATGGAGGCTTTATGATTTCCCCCATCGCTCATGTCACCAAATTGAAGCCCGCTTATGCTTCACTGCCTTTGCCGGGGGTGCAACCTTCGGTGATGGACGAAAAGGGAAATGAAATTTCCGGTAACGGGGTTGAAGGAAGGTTGGCCATTAAATTCCCATGGCCCTCCATCGCACGGACTATTTACGGAGATCATCAGCGATTCAAAGACACCTACTTTTCCACCTTTCCTGGAAAATACTTTACGGGTGACGGATGCAAGCGCGATGAAGACGGATACTATCGAATCACGGGGAGAGTAGATGACATCATTATTGTTTCTGGTCACAATATGGGCACAGCCGAAATTGAGAGTGCTATTGATGAACACTCGGGCGTGGCCGAGTCTGCGGTGGTAGGCTTCCCTCACGACATCAAGGGCCAGGGCATCTATGCATTTGTCATCTGTTACCAAAAGCCGCGAGAAGAGGATAAGATGCGCAACGAGATTCGCGACACCGTTTCGAAAATCATTGGGCCCATTGCCAAGCCCGATAAAATTCAGTTTGTGAGTGGGCTTCCAAAAACTCGTTCGGGAAAAATCATGCGAAGAATTTTGCGAAAGGTGGCGGAAGGCGATACATCAAATCTTGGAGATATTACCACTTTACTCGACCCTGGTGTGGTGGAGGAAATAAAGAACGGAGCACTATAACTTCTCGCCGTGATATCAAAAGCCACACCAGAAGACATCCCCGCCTTAAACAAACTGGTCAATTCCGCTTATCGCGGCGATTCGTCACGGAAAGGCTGGACGACCGAAGCCGATCTTCTGGACGGCACTCGTACCGATGAAAATGCCATCCGGTCTTTTTTTGAAGAACCTAATGCCACCATTCTCAAGTATGTCGACGACGGGAAAATTGTGGGTTGTGTTCGCTTGGAAAAAAATGGGAGCCAACTTTACCTGGGGATGTTTGCAGTTGATCCGACGGTGCAAAACAAAGGCATTGGCCGAAAAATTCTGGTGGGAGCTGAAGTAGAAGCCAGCAAACAAAATTGCAAGTCGATCGAGATGACGGTTATTTCCGAACGTAAGGAATTGATTGCATGGTATCAGCGCAATGGCTATGAACAAGTGGGCGGAAAAATACCGATGGTCTTCGACAACCCAAGCGGAGGCATTCCCAAAAAAGATTTATATTTTATTACTTTGGAAAAATTTTTAGACAAATAAATTCAATGGAAATCAGTGGAACAGTAATGTCTCTTCTCCCGATGCAGTCGGGTCAAGGGAAGAACGGAACTTGGAAAAAACAGGAATTCATTTTAGAAACACCAGGCCAGTTTCCCAAAAAGGTGTGCATCTCTTTATGGGGCGACAAAGTAGATGAAAATAAACTTTCAGCAGGCGATAAAATTACCGCATCAATCAATATAGAAAGTCGCGAGTACAACGGCCGCTGGTACACTGACGTACGCGCCTGGAAAATTCAGAAAGAGTCAGGCAGTGGAAGCAATCGCGAAATGGCCCCTCCACCCGACGAAAATTTCGTTCCCGACTCTACGAGCACAGACGATCTCCCTTTCTGATTTATTGATTCGAATATGAGTTGATTCGGTAGTTCATCAACGAACCACCGAATCATCGTTTTATCGCATTACTCGAGCGGAATATCGCCAGGTTTCTCTCCTACTACCTCCACCTTGGGCGGGAGCAATTTGTACATCACAGGGGTAACTAGTCGTGACAGCAATGTTGAGCTGATCAATCCTCCGATGATCACCAACGCAAGAGGTGAATAAAGCGGGTTGCCTTCAATCGCCAAGGGAATTAGCCCACCAATGGCAGTTAGGGAAGTGAGAACAATCGGCACAAAACGAATTTCACCCGCATGCTCAATAGCTTCGTCCAATGGAACTCCACGCTCGCGAAGTTGATGGGTGAAATCGACCAAAAGGATGGAGTTTTTCACCTCTATGCCCACCAACGCAATCAAGCCAATGACCGCAACGAACGAGAGCGGATTGCCGGTGATAAATAACATCGACACTGCGCCAATCACACCCAACGGAATCACAGAAAGCACAATCAATGTGCTCTTGAAATTTCCAAACTCAAGTACCAGCACGGCAATGAATCCGAATGCAGTAATCAAAATAATGGTACCTAACCCCCCAAACGATTCTTGCTTGTTTTCTACCTCCCCCGCTGCCATGAAGCTATATCCTTTGGGGAACGGAAATTCGGAGAGCTTCTTCAAGACGTCGTTGGTTACGGCCTCGTACAAAAATCCGTTCTTTACAAATGCCGTCACGGTAGAAAACCTGGCTTTGTTATAATGACGAACAAGATTGGGTGATGTTTCAAATTCAATGGATGCCAATTGTTTCAGCGGAATCGCCTGGCCGCTGATGGAATTGATGTATAGTCTGTCAAACACATCATAGGTGGTGTATTTTCCCCTCGGCAAGGTCACATTGATTTTGATCTCGTCTTCCCCTTCACCGGGTGTGAATTCTCCCACATTGACGCCCGCTACGCCCAATCGCACCACGCGGTCAATGTCGCTGATGGCAACGCCGAGTTGACCTGCTTTCTCCTTGTTGATTTTTACCCGTAAGTCGGTCTGCTGATTCGCCAACGGGTTGTTTACGTAGATTGTGCCCTGAGTCGTTTTCAAAATCTGCTCAACGTCCATTGAAATTTTTCTGAGGGTGTCCAGGTTTTCGCCAAAAAGCCGGAGGGCGATGGGCGCTTCCAACGGGGGCCCCTGTTCAAAGTCTTTGACCTCAATTTTTGCATTGGGGTAGTGGAAAAATTTCTCTCTCAGCTTATCAATCAATTGTGTTTTCTTCTCCGGTGTAAGGCCGTCGAGCTGCACATAGAATTGTGCGAAGTTGGGGCTCTCGTTTCGCGCAATGACGTTGTAATAAATCCGGGGGTTCCCCTTCCCGACGTTGGTAGTAAAGTAAGAAATGTCTTTTTCCTTTTTCAATTCTGATTCTACATAACGAGCCACGCGATCCGTTTCATAAATACTCGTGCTGTTGGGCATTTCAATATTGATCAAGAACTGTGGTTTTTCCGATTTAGGAAAGAGGCTGAACCCCACCACCGGAAAAAGCGCAAGACTTCCCACAAATAAAATAATAGCGAGGCCAAGTGTTGCCCATGGATGACGCAATGACCAATGCAAAACTTTGGTGTACGTTCCGCTGATCACTTTCTTCAACGCCCGCAGGAAAATGTTTCCTTCTTTCGACGTATGTGTCTTCAAAAGCCGGCTCGACAAGAACGGGACAATAGTAAGCGACACAAACAGAGACGCCAACACCGTCATAATTACCGCCATGGGGAGACTGCGAATGAAATCACCTGCTTGTTCCGGCAAAAACACAAGAGGCAAGAAGGCGAGGATCAACGTTGCTGTACAGCCAAGGACGGCCAAACCAATCTGCTTGGTCGCTTCAACTGCCGCGTCTTTCTTTGACTTGCCTGCCCGCAAATACCGTTCGATGTTTTCGATCACCACTATGGAGTCGTCCACCAGAATTCCCAATGCCACAATCAATCCTACGATACTCAATTGATTAATCGAGTACCCCAAAAAATCGAGCAGGAACAACCCCGTGAAGATCGAAAGTGGAATAGAGATCATTACTACGATGGCCGCACGATTTCCCAGGGGCAGCAACGTGATGGACACCAATAAAATCGCAATCGCAAAATCCTTTGCAAATCGGCTGAGCCGTTTCTCTACACTTTTTGCTTGCTCAAAATTGGTAACCATCTTGATGTTGGCGGGCAATTCTTTTTTGAATTGCTCCAACACGGGGGTAATTTCATCGCCTACCTGATAGATATTCTGTCCGTCTTTTTGGGCCGCCGTCAGCAGCACGCTCCGGAAACCGTTAATCCGGACCAAATGAGATTCGTCCTGATACACGCTTTCTACGTCGGCCACATCTTTTAGGTAAACAATTTTTCCATTGGCCGAGAAGACAATGGTATTCTTGATTTCATCCAAACTCTTGTATTCGCCACTGGTTTTAATATTGAATCTTCGCGTGTCCATTTGAATGCTTCCGCCTGGGATGTTGGCATTCTCACTCTGCAACGCACCCAGCACGGCATTGAGGGGAATACGTTGATGCGCCAATTTTTCAATGTGCAATGACACCCGCACTTGCTGTTCCGGATATCCGTGCGTCTCGATTTTCTTCAGCCCTTTTATTTTTTCCAGTCGGCTTTCCAGTTCTTCCACCTGTTTTTGCAACTCGCGATACGGCGCAGTTTCTGAGACCAAGCCCAACTGCAAAATGCTCACGTCGGTGGATGAGAATTTCAAAATCTTGATGTCAAAAATATCTTGCGGCAACTCCAGTCGGAGGGCATTTACTTCACGCACTACCTCCTGATATTTTTCGTCAGGATCCATTTCGTGTTTGTAGTCAATGCGGACGGTGGCCAGCCCATCGTTGACATCCGAAACCAGTCTTTTGATATTGTCCAATTCATTGAAGCGTTTCTCGATGGGGTCCACTACCAGCTTCTCCATATCGATGGGGCTTGTACCCGGATACACCACGATGACGACAAAAGAAGGCGCCGTTGTTTCCGGGTCTTCCCCGCGTGGCATGTTTATCAGCGAGTTGGCACCAAGCGCCAACATCAGTACGAAAATGATAAGCATGAACTGCCAATTCTTTACCGAAAATTCCGCGATCTTCATAGTGCAAAAAAATTATTGTTGATCGATTTTAACAGTGCTGTTTTCAGTAAGAAAGGCGGAGCCGCCTGCCACTACTTTTTTGATCGAGTCAAGTCCGCTTAAGACAAATGCGGTTTTATTTTCCAAATACGCTATTACAATTGGAAGCTTCTTTACTGATTTTTTGTCTTCGTTCACTACAAAGACGAACGCATTTTTTCCTTGACCCTCTACTATAGATTCAATGGGCACGGTTTGAAGTTTTTTCCGAGATGAGGGTGTGATCTGTACTCGCGCAAATAAGCCAGAGGCTAGTTTTTTGGTGGTGGCATTTACTTGCACCTCGGCCTGATACAACCCACTCGTGGCCTCGGCTCCTTCGTTAATGACGGTGAGTTCACCATTAAAGACATCGGCGGGATAGGCATCGGTTGTAATTTTTGCAGCGTCACCTTTTTTCACTCGCGCCCAGTCCACATCCGGTAGCCCGATTTTTACAATCCAGTCGTTTTGTCCTGAGGAGTTGATCATCAGTACGGGGGTTCCAGGCCCAATCAATTCACCTTCGTTCACAAATTTGCGGATCACTTTCCCGGAAGTGTTGGCGCGTATCGTGGAAAATTGCCTATTGAAAGAAGCTATTCTGTATCCCTCTTCTGCTACATTAAATGCTGTAGTTAAATTTTGGATTTGCTCAAGAGTTGCTGCTGAGTCTTTCAACAACCTTTTCCCTCTTTCGAGATCGCGCTGCGTTTTGTCGAGGTTGTTTTTCGCCTGAGCTACCAGCGCGTCAATTTCAGTCAAGTCAAGAGAGGCTAGCAACTGCCCACGAGAAACAGGCTCGCCCTCTTTCACATGGATTTTCGTAATGATGCCTCCGGCTTTAAAAGAAAGTTTGGATTCTGTTTCGGTGCTGATCAGACCAGAACTTATCACTGGAAGGCTATAGTCAACCGTTTGTACTTGCGCTAGTTGAATCGCCACCGCTGATTCATCAATCGCAGTGTTCGTTTTTTGTTTCTGCTTTTCGCTGCAGGCGACAAAAAAAATGCCCAGCAATGCCATCGCCAGCGTTGTAACTATTTTTTTCATAAGGATTTATTAAAGATTGTTGATGGTTTTTTGAAGGGCTGCTGACTTTCTCAGCAATTCATATTGATTAATGGAATTGGTCAGCTGAGCCGTAGTGAATTTATTTTGGGCGTCGAGGTACTCGAGTAGAATGGCTTGGCCCTCGTTGTATTTGGCCCGAATGATCTGAAAAGATTTTTCGGCACTGCGTGCACCGCTTTGTGAAGCCCGATATGCCTGCTTGGCTGATTCCAGTTCATAGTGTGATTGGATCACTTGGAGCTCGATCTGTTTCTTAAGCTGCTCCATTTTATTTTCCGTTACCTGATAGTCGATGCGGGCTTGCTGGGTTTTCGCGTGCTTTTCGCCGCCTTTAAAAATGTCCCAAGTGAGGCCAAATTGCACGAGCCAATACCTTTGGTCACTATTGAATTTGTAATAGAATCCTTGGTAGCCCATATCACCCACCACATTGATCTTGGGCAGAAATGCATTGCCTTTGCTTAGGCCGATGAGTTGCTGATTTGCACGAAGGCCATTTTGCAGTTGCTGCAGTTCTTGACGTTGCCTTAATGCCGTGTCTGTAAGCGATGAGATTTCTTGCGATGCAACTCCCGCGGCAGCAATTGCAGAGTCCCTTTCTATGGAAACACTCAGTTCACGATTCAACAGGAAGTTGAAGTAAGCTTGTGCTACTTGATGGTTTTTTTCATTGTCGGCGATCTGTTGTTCGGTTTTATTGAGCTCGTATTCAGTATTGAGCACTACATCTTTTGTGGCTTTGGCGTTTGCCACCAATGATTGATTTATTTTCAGCAGTTCCAGTAAAAGAGATTGCGTGTTTTTCAGAATATGTAGTGCTTCGTCGCTTTGCAAATACTGGAAGTAGGCCGATGTGATTTCATACTTCAACTGATTCTCGTAGGCCTTTTTCTGCGCTTGTTTGACCGTGATCAATTCCTTTTGCGCTTTGTAATTGAAATAGATTTCCGGATTGAACAACGGTTGAATCACCCGGATTTTTGTGTCGTGAAAATCGGAGGCAAGGAAATTAGTGTTTGAGTTCGCAATCTGCGGGAACTTATTGGTGCCTGTGATTTGATTGAGCGTGCTGTAGACAGGGTTCATTAAGTCGCCGACCGGGATGGAGATTTTCCGTCCTCCGTCGGCAAATTGGTAGGAAGCATTTGCTCCAATGTAGGGAAGGAATAGGGCTTTGGCTTGCGCCAAGTTTTCGATGCTCATCTCGTAGTTCAGTTGTTCTTGTTTGAGCTGGAGATTGTTTTTCAAGCCCTCTTGAATGTAGTTGTCAAGAATTGGGCTTTGGGCAGTGGTGGCGAGGGAGGCCAGCAGCAGGGCGGCCGTCAGGATTTTGGTTTTCATTGTTAATTCAATAAACAGTGTTTATTAAACAGGTAAAAAATTTTACAGTTCGGCGAGGATTTGCTTAAACATTTTAAAGGACTTGTCGATCATCTTGGCGCGCTCCGATTCTTCGTAAATCTTTAATCGATCGCGCAGCGCCAGCGAGCACATGCCATGCATCGTGCTCCAAATCAAAAACGAAAGCGTTTTGTACTCTTTGTTTTTGAAGTAGCCGTGCAGTTGACATTCCTTGACTAAATTTTCCAATTGACAATGTGCGCTCTCTCCTTCTTTCCAATCTTCCGAGTTTTTATCACAGTCCATGGGCGCTTGCATGATAAACATGATGTCATAATACTTTGGAAACTTGAATGTAAATTCCATGTACTTCTCTCCCATTTTGATCAATCGTTTGAATGGATCCTTAACGGTGGCCAGATCTGTCATGAATTCATTGAACTTTTTGAAGGCCTCACCATGGAGTGCATAAAAAATTTCATTCTTGTCTTTGAAGTACAAGTAGATAGTAGCAGGGCTGTATTCAATCGCCTCCGCGATATTGCGGATACTTACGTCATCAAACCCTTTGTCGACAAAGAGTTGGTGAGCCGATTGTAAAATCGTTTCCCTCATTTCTTGCCGATCTCTTTCTTTTCTTTCCTTGACGCCCATGACTTTTGTGCTTATACGGGCAAAAATAATAAACAGTGTTCATTTTAATAACAATGTTATGTTTTTATGCCTAACTGCCTGGCTTTCAGTTAAATTATTTCTTGATTTTCAGCTTGCGTTTTTAATATCTCGCCAGATTTAAACTGGCTTTTATTACTTTTACTTCTTACCCATGAGTTTTTGGACCTCCGAGATTTGATAGTTGGGCCATTAGTGTTGGCGGGAGTTTTGCTCGCGGCGTACGTCATCCGACCACGTGTTACGGATACGGTCACCCGAAAATATTTCTTTCCCGCTTTGCTTTTACGAATCGGCGGCGCCATTGCGGTCGGCTTGATCTATCAGTTTTATTATTCAGGTGGTGATACGTTCAATTATCACACCAATGGCAGCCGAGTGATTTGGGAAGCCTTCATGGAATCTCCTTCCTTGGGATATAAATTATTTGTTGGAGACCAGAATTATCCTGGCGCTTACGCTTACATTTCTCGCATGCCCTTTTTCACCGATCGTCCTTCGTTTCTTGTAATACAGGTGGCTACCATTTTTGATCTCTTTACATTTTCGTCATATGCCGCCACGGCGATCCTTTTTGCCGTGGTAAGTTTTTTTGGCTCATGGCTGATGTTTCAAACTTTCTACGACTTGTATCCGAGACTGCATAAATGGATTGCATGGTCCATTTTCTTTATTCCTTCAGTGATATTTTGGGGATCGGGTATCCTCAAAGACACCTTAACTTTTGCGTGTGTGGGTGGCATTCTTTATGCGTCTTACAAGTTGTTTGTAAAGAAAAGGTTACGTGTCGGAAATGTAGTATTAATGATTGTAGCTGCGGCAACACTGTACAAGGTTAAGATCTACATCCTGCTCACTTTTCTTCCCGCGATGATATTGTGGGCATTTTTTGAAAACCTATCGCAAATCAGAAATCGAATCACGCGCATTTTTGCGGCCCCTATTGTTGTTGTTGTTGCCGCTGCTTTGGCTGGATATGCCGGGATCAAAGCTGGGGAGGACAATCCTCGATACGCTTTAAATAAAATTGCCGAGACTGCGCAGGTCACCGCCTACGATATTCGCTTTTACTCAGGCAGGGCGGCAGGGTCTGGGTATAGCCTGGGTGAACTGGACGGTACATTCGGTTCAATGCTAAAGCTTGCGCCACAAGCCATCGTTGTCACTCTCTTCCGGCCTTTTTTATGGGAAGTCAACAATCCATTGATGTTGATTTCAGCAGTCGAAGCCCTGATATTTCTTTCGTTTCTTATCATTGTGTTTATGAGGAGCAACTTCTTTTTTTTGCAGTCCGTCGCCAACTCGACGGTTATATTCTGTCTTGGCTTTTCGTTGGTCTTCGCTTTCGCGGTCGGCGTCTCCACTTACAATTTCGGGACGTTGGTAAGGTATAAAATTCCGATGCTTCCGTTTTTTGCTATTGCGCTTATTCTCATCGACGACCTTTCACGTCAGGAAAGAATAAAAAGGTTCCGACGTTAAAGTTTAGAAAAACTCTTTTCTCAAACATCGAAAAGGCCACGAAAATTCTTCTTGTTGGAGTTCACCGAATAGTGTTGTTCAACAGTAAGGCGCCCTTCTTTCCCAAGCCTTTTCCTTAGATTTTCATCGTCAATTAATACCGACAATGATTTTTCCCATTCGGCAGGGTTTCGCGCCAGCAGGCCATTGATCCCGTTTTTAATGATCTCCGTATTTACCCCAACCGGCGAAGCTACTGTCGGAATTTCCATTGCCATATATTGTAGCGCTTTGAACCCACATTTGCCTTTGGCCCACTCATCATCGGGTAAGGGCATGACTCCGATATCGAATTGAGTTAAATCGCCAACTTCAGTCTCCAACGACCAGGGTTTGAACACCAAACGCTTGAGATTGAGATCAGGCGCCTTGTCGGCTATCACGCAAAAATCCACCGACAGAAAACGCTGCTCAATGTGCATGAGAATTCCCTCGATGTCTTTCAGGTATTTCAGTGTTGAATGTGAACCGGTCCACCCAATCACAATTCTTTGGTTCGCTTGAAATTTCGAGTTTGTCTTGTGAACATTCACGGTGTCAATCGTCGTTGGGTTTACCACTACATTCTTATTAAAGGTTTTTGCATAATCCGCCAGATAGGCATTTCCGGCACTGACCTTAAAGCTCCATTTGCAAATGTGGGCCACCTTGCCTCGCCATCGAATTATGTTTTCCATCCGCGACTCCCTTTTTTTGTCCGTCAACCATATTGCATCGTCAAAATCATAAATCATTTTTTTTCGAAGCAATTTCGCGATGACCCACTCGAAGATCGGCGGACCAATGGGTGTAGCTTCGCGATGAATAAACACAAAATCGTAACGCAAAACGGCGAATAGTGACACAGCCCGTTTAATAAAACCCGCGAGGATGCATCTCAACTTGAGAAGGTTGTTCCCCTTATTGTAAAAAACCCGCCAATTGTCGTGGCTCAAGAACGACTGCACCTTACATTGCATGCCTTGGTCCTTTAACACCTCGAAATATTGTTCGAAGCGAAACCGCTGCGAGGGCGACTGCGCAAGGGGATAAGGTACAAGGAAGAAGATTTTCATAGTAAATTGGGCGTTAAGTTGACTAAAATCTGAATAATATTCTCACCGATCTCAGTAATGAAAATATTTGTCGAAGCCGCTTTTCTGCACCCATGAAAGCCATCTCTATCCGACGTTTTAGCACCCTGGATTCCAGCGAATGGAATGATTTCGTGAAGCTCGCAAAGAATGCGACGTTTCTCTTTGATCGAAATTACATGGATTATCATTCCGATCGGTTTGTGGATCACTCCGTAATGGTCTTTGAGCGCGGAATGCTCAGAGCCGTCTTGCCCGCGCACGAAGAAGGTGAAAAAATAATATCCCACGGTGGCTTAACGTATGGCGGTCTCTTGCTTTCCCTGGAAACTCAAATGGATGAAGCCTTGTGTTGGTTTTATCACACCCTCAAATACTATCACACAGCGGGATTCAAATCGATGCTCTACAAATGTATACCTCAACACTATTGCACCTATCCATCCTATGAAGATCAATACGCGATGTTTCGTCTAGAAGCGAATCTAATTCGCAGGGAAATGACTTGTGTTTACGCTCGGCTCAAGGCTTTGCAGGTTAAAAGAAGAAGGAAGGTGAATAGCGCACAGAAGGCCTGTCGAATTTTTAAGGCACAAGACCCCACAGCTTTTTGGAATAAGGTGCTGGTCCCCAATTTGCAAGACCGATTTAATGCAAACCCCACGCATTCGGAGTCAGAAATAAAATTCTTGATGGATCGTTTCCCCAATCGCATCCATCTATACGAGGTTCATAGAAAAGAAATAATAGGTGGTGCGGTACTTTTTGAAACTGAGAATACGGCGCATCTGCAATACTCGTCTGCCACAACACTAGGCAAAGAAATCGGCGCGCTTGATTATTTACTTCACCACCTGCTCACCGAAGTTTTTGCGCAAAAGGAGTTTTTCAGTTTTGGGACTTCCAATGAGCCTGGAAACCAAATCAACAAAGGGCTGATTGACTGGAAGGAAAGCTTTGGTGCACGCTGCCACGCGCGGGACATCTACGAAATCAAAACTGCAAACTTCGAGAAACTGAATGCGTATGCTTGATATTCCTTTCTTAAATCTCGCTGGCCAGCACGATCAGGTTCACGAACAAATCGCGAGAGCTATCAATGATGTCATCGCCAGCGACCGATTTGTGTTAGACAAGCACCTCGCCATTTTTGAAAAAGGTTACGCTTCCTACATTGGCACAAACTGGTGTTGCGGAGTTGGCAATGGTTTGGATGCTATCTACCTATCATTGCTCGCTCTTGGTGTTGGTGAGAACGATGAAGTTATTGTTCCAACGAACACGTCGATCGCGACTTGGCTAGCAGTAACTAGAACGGGGGCAAAAGTGATTCCTGTTGAGCCAAGCCGGGATACCCACAACATCGACCTGAAAAATATAGAGCAAGTTATTTCGTCTACAACGAAGGCAATCGTGCCAGTGCACCTTTATGGTAGAGCCTGCGATATGACACAAATCATGTCGATTGCCGAGAAGCACCATCTTAAAGTGGTGGAAGACAACGCGCAGGCCATTGGAGCCGAATGGAAGGGAAGAAAGACCGGAAGCATCGGGCACTGCAATGCCTCAAGTTTCTATCCAACCAAGAATCTCGGGGCGATCGGTGACGGAGGTGCAATAACCACCAACTCCAATGAATTGCGCGAACAGGTAATGATGCTCAGGAATTATGGCAGCAAAACGAAGTATGTACACGAGCATTTGGGGATCAACTCTCGACTTGATGAGATGCAAGCAGCGATTCTCTCCATCAAATTAAACTATTTGCATACATGGAATCAGCAAAGAATAGATGTGGCGGCGGTTTATACTGAAAAATTAGGAGGTGTTGGCGACCTTGTGTTGCCGCTCCCCGCGGAAGGCCTTTCGCACGTCTACCATTTGTACGTGGTGCAAACAAAGAGGCGAGACCATCTCCAACAATACTTGCTTCATCATGGCATTGAAACGTTGATTCACTATCCGGTGCCTCCCCATTTGCAAAAAGCATACGGATTTTACGGCTACACACGAGGTCGTTTTCCCATTACAGAAGAGCTCGCTTCCACCTGTTTGAGCTTACCATTATGGGTGGGAATTTCTGAGCAGTCCATTCACGCGGTGTGTAAGAAAATCGAAGACTTCTTTTAAAAGTTTGTCTTTGATCGTGTGCCTCGTTTCTCAAAGCACAAGGGTTTCTCTATTTTTCATAGTAATTTCGCCTATGAAATCATCCACCTAGTAAATGCCCGAGCCGACAGAATACAAAATCGAATCTCGTGATAAGTTTTTCGATTGGGGTGAATTGTGGCGTTATCGAGAATTATTTTATTTCTTCACCTGGCGCGACATTAAAATCAAGTACAAGCAAACCGTGCTAGGGTTCCTATGGGCGATTCTTCAGCCCCTGTTGATGATGTTGATCTTTACTTTCTTTTTCGGGAGAGCATTAAAAATACCTTCGCAGGATCTGCCATATCCCATTTATGTCTTTTCGGGCCTTCTCGTGTGGAACATGTTTTCTACTGGTCTGACCAACGCCTCAAACAGTATGGTAAACAATGCCAGCATCATTAAGAAAATCTATTTTCCTCGCCTTATTGTCCCAGTGTCGTCCATCTTGGTGGCGCTTTTTGATTTCCTTATGGCATTTGTACTTTTTGTGTTTCTACTGTTGTATTATCGTCAACCCGTTTCGTGGCACGCTGCTTTCGCTTGGCCAGCTGCGATTTTGCTGACGGTGGTGGCTACACTCGGCCTTGGATCCTGGCTAGCGGCGCTGAATGTGAAGTACAGAGATTTCCGCTATGTGATCCCGTTCTTAGTGCAGGTGTTGTTTTTTCTCACCCCAATCATCTATCCTATTTCGCTGATCAATTATCCTTTACTGAAATACATTCTGGTTTGTTCGCCCATGTATGCCGTCGTTGAGCTATTCCGATTTCCGCTCACAGGTATTTTTCCCGACATCAATTTTTTCCTTATCAGCGTC